>JBOFLX010000017.1:0-48712 GCA_051658085.1 Waterburya sp. | reverse complement strand
GGCAGGAGTTAAAAGGCAGGAGGCAGGAGGCAATCAGTGGGAGCTTGTATCCACCACTGATTGTAGACCACCAAATCAAAGATTTGGTGGGGGCTTGTACCCAGTTGGACAAGGCAGCGCAGACGGCATAAATATTGGCAAATCGCCAATTACTCAATCTCCTGCCTCCTGCCCTCTACCTCCTGCCTCGCCCGAAGGGCTTGGTCACGCAATATCGGGAGGGGGTGAGCTTAGTTGTTGAAGTTGTTGTTTGATTAAGTCTGTTAAATGACTACGCTTTACTTCAATTCCCTGATTCAGATTTTGAGAATTTTCTAGAAAAATAATGCTATCTACTTGCTGCAAAGAAAATAATTGAAACAAAAGCTGGGCGATAGGAATTGGGCTAGCAATTAAATCTGGATTTATTTTTCGTTGAAAGGTAGCAGCATCCTGTACTGATACAAAGGCATAGATAACTTGCTTTTCCTGTTGAATCTGGGGATTACTAATAGTAGTTAATACCCAATCTAAATCTAGATTTTGCAGGACATAATATTCCAAATATTGTAATTGTTCAGCAAATAATTTAATCACTGGCGCGATCGCTTTTTCAATTACTACAGGTGCTACATTGTAATCTGCTGCTTCCTTAATCAATACTGTTAATTGTTGCTCCAATTCCATAATTAAATTAAGCTTTAGCTTTTTTAGATTTATTTTTCTTTTTCTCAGCTTGCTTGGCTCTTTTTTCCGCTTGTTTAGCTTCTTTTAACTCTGCTTCAGCTTTTTGTCTAGCTTTTTCTTTGGCTTCGGCGATCTTATCTAAATAGTAGTGATAATCTCCGTGATAAGCAATTAATTCTCCATCGCGAATTTCGACAATTTTGTTAGCGACTTGGGAAATAAAATAGCGATCGTGAGAAACAATAACTACCGTACCATCATAATGTTGTAACGCTTCTTCCAGCATTTCTTTAGCAGGAATATCTAAATGATTAGTAGGCTCATCTAAGATTAATAAGTTAGCAGGAGTCAATAACATTTTGGCTAAGGCTAAACGCGCTTTTTCTCCACCACTAAGAGCCTCAACTTTTTTAAATACTGTCTCCCCACTAAATAAAAACTGTCCCAATAAAGTCCGAACTTCTTCATTTTTCCAGTCGGGAACTTCATCATGAACTGTATCGATCACAGTTTTATTTAAGTCTAAAGCTTCTGCTTGATTTTGCTCAAAATAGCCAGGAATAACATTGTGTTTGCCTAGTTCAACTTTGCCATCTTCAAATTTTTCCATCCCCATAATCATCCGCAACAGAGTGGATTTTCCTGCGCCATTTGGCCCTAAAATTGAGATGCGATCGCCTCTTTCAATAGTTAATTTTGCCCCTAAAAACAAGATATCATTGTTGAAGGTATGAACTAAGTCTTCAATCATCACTACTTCTCTACCGCTTCTAGGAGATGGCGGAAATCGAAATTTTAAGGTTTTTAAATTGGCAATTGGTGCTTCTACCAATTCCACTTTGTCTAGTTGTTTTTCTCTACTTTTTGCTTGAGTACTGCGAGTTGCACTGGCTCTAAATTTTTCAATAAATTCTTGTTGCTTGGCTATTTCTTTTTGCTGTCTTTCAAAAGTTGCTCCTTGAGCTAACCGCATTTCGGCTTTTTGCTGAAGATAAGCAGAATAATTACCTAAATAAGTAGTTGCTACACCCCGTTCAGTTTCCACAATTTTGGTACAAAGACGATCTAAAAATTCGCGATCGTGAGAAACAATTACCATCGGCGTATTAACACCCCGTAAATAATTTTCTAGCCATTCAATAGTTGCTAAATCTAAATGGTTAGTCGGCTCGTCTAATAATAATAAGTCAGGTTCTTGCAACAAAATTTTCCCTAAACTCATCCGCATCTGCCAACCACCACTAAAAGAACTAACCAAGCGATCGCCATCTTCGCTCGTGAAACCCATTTCTGGTAATATTTTTTCAATTTGAGCATCTAAACTGTAACCGTCTATGGCTTCAAATTTTCGCTGTAGCTTATCTAGTTGATTAATTAACTTATCTAACTCTTGAGGATTACTTGTTTCCATCTTCTGCTGTACTTGCCCCATTTGCTGCTGAATGGCATTAGCTTCATGGAAAACTGTCCAAAATTCTTCATAAACTGTTCGGGTTGGTTCAACTTCAAACTCTTGAGTCAAATAGGCAATCTTCATACTAGCAGGGCGAATAAGTTCTCCAGAGGTAGCTTCAATTTCACCACTAATGATTTTTAGCTGTGTAGATTTTCCCGCGCCATTGACTCCCACTAAACCGACTTTTTCTCCTGGTTTAACTTCCCAGGTAACATTTTTGAGTACTTCTCCTGTAGTATAAATTTTACTGATATTTTCGAGTCGTAACATATAGCTTCTCCTGTAGTTGGGCAATGCGCTAGGGCAATGTTGTCTTTTGTTTATTTTTGTTACATTTTTTATTCACCTTCTATTATAAGATTGATGAATTAGAATACAAGTAAGAATTTTTCAAATTTTTTACTCTTAAAACCTATTATTTTACTTTTATAAATAAAACATTTACAAATTGACAGTCTTTATCTAACGTATGGTGTTTTCTGGAAACTTTTGGTAAACTAATTAATCCCCAAAAATAGATTAATGCAGATGGGCTAATTAAATAAAAGCAGTTTATTGTACCTGAATGTTGTGAAATAAACTGCAAAATTAGAGATATAAAAACTTAATATAACTAAGAATATAGATGACTTCAGATTTTTATTAATTTAAGTCATTTTTGCAGTTAAAAATCACCATTTTTATTCGATTCATTTTATTTATTTAATATTTTTACCAGTATGGCTAAAATTCTTATAGTTGACGATTCAAGTAGTATTAGAGAGTTTCTCAAAATCAATTTAGCGAGCGAAACAGACATACAAATAGTTGGTACGGCTGATAATGCTCAAGCTGCGATCGCCAAAGTTAGGGAACATCAACCAGATCTTGTCTTGATGGACATTGAAATGCCTGGAAACATAGACGGAATTCAAGCAACAGAAATAATCTTTAAAAATTTTTCTAACACTAATGTATTGCTGTTAACCAGTCAAGATGATCGCCAACAATTAAATCTTGCTCTCAAAGCAGGAGCTAGAGGTTATATTCTTAAAAATACTGGTGTTAAAGATATCGCTAATATTATTCGTCTAACCGAAAAAGGCTTTTTCCAAATAGGCCCTATTTTGGGTAATTGGGATGGTTCTCAACACGAAAGTTTACAGTCCGAAACTCGTTTAATCGGGACAACTTCAAGTTCAACTAAAGTTGGTGCTATCGTGCAGCAGAATAGTAACTATACTTATGAAACTCCTGATATATCAGCAATGAGTCATGTTTTATCCAATTTAACATCGGGAATCTTTCAACTACAAGAAACTATCAAGTCCCAAGAAGATACAATTATTAACTTAACTAATCAGTATTCTCAAGTTCAACAAGAAATAAGAACTAAACTCAAAAAAGATCAACGTGTTTTTAGTAGTGCTAGAGCATTTAATTATTATGGTGCTAAATCTTCCAATAGTCGATTTGGTCAAAAGCGACAAAACTTTTTATTTATTATTAGCTTTTTCTTGGGGGCATTTACAGTATTATTCCTACTCTTTTTAATTATGCTCTTAGGAGCAGCATCGTAAATACTTAATTACTACTGACAACTTGTATTTAACTTAAGTTGATGTAGCAGTCTCACCAATTAAATTGAATTCTTTGCCACCAAAGATTACTTCTGGATTACTATAATATTTAAATTCCAACAAATTACCAAAAGGATCTGCAAGAAAAAAACTATAATGCTCCAATGGTTGTTGGGGAAAACGCAGTTTAGGTTGCTCAAAAAAAGTCAGTTTGTGTTCACGAGCGCGATCGCATATTGCCTGCCAAGCTGATTGACTAGGCAGAATTAATCCTAAATGCCTGGGATAAATTCCTAATTGTTTCGTTAATGGCTGGTGAGTAAGATGACCTACTAGTTGAGTACCATGAAAATTAAATATTACTGCTGCCTTATTTTCTCGACCTACTTGACAACCCAAACCAGTAGCGTAAAATTCTTTTGCTTGAGCAATATCGTTAATGGGGATAGCTAAATGGAAAATAGCTGAGTGGCTCATCATTTCAATACCATGACAATAATTTCATTATATCTATATGTATTTATATATATTCTGTGGCGAAAACTAAAAAAGTGATCTAAACAAGTAAAATACTGAAGAGTTATTAAACATATTAAGGAATATTAACAACTATGGATCAGCGTGGAGTAGCTGTCTGGTTTACAGGATTTAGTGGCGCGGGCAAAAGTACTATTGCTGAAGCACTTACCGATAAGTTGAAATCTTATGGATGTCAGTTAGAAGTTTTGGATGGCGATGAAGTTAGAGAACACTTGACCAAAGACTTGGGATTTTCTAAAGAAGATCGAGATACAAATATCCGTCGCATTGGCTTTGTCGCTAAATTGCTAGTTCGCAATGGGGTAATTGTTTTAGTTCCTGTAATTAGTCCTTATCGCTCTATTCGCGAAGAAATGCGGGCAAATATTAAAGACTTTGTTGAGGTTTTTGTTAATGCTCCCTTGTCTGTGTGTGAAGAAAGAGACGTCAAAGGACTGTATAAAAAGGTCAGAGCGGGTGAAATTAAACAATTTACTGGTATCGATGATCCCTATGAGCCACCCAACAACCCTGAAGTTGAATGTCGTACTGATCTTGAAGAATTAGATGAAAGCGTAGCTAAAATATTTAACAAGTTAAAAGAATTAGGCTATATCTCATAGCATATCTCACATCAGTGACATCTCCCGTCCCCTAAAAGTGAGACGGGCTTCTAACCTCACGATTAGATATTCCTCCCCTAAAACGCCACTTATCTAGGCACATAGCCCCCGACAGTACGACTTGAGAGGCAATTTCTTGCTTTTCCAGAGTCCCTGGATACGTTTCTTGTCCTCGGTTACATATCTCTTGAGCCGAGGCTATATCTCTATTTACTGATATTTCAACACCATAACCGCATTCATAGCAAACGTGATACCTGTCAGATAGTTCTTTTCTGACTTCACAACGACAATTAGGGCAAGTTTGACTTGTTCCCTTGTGGTCTACTCGACCAATAAATACATCTCGTTTTTTGCCTATATATTCTAGTATTGTTCTGAATTGTCCAAAATTAGCATCTATAGTATGTTTCCCCAACATTCCTTTAGCCATGATGCGGAAGTCGCAATCTTCAATAAAGATTGTATCAGCCATATCACATAGTTTATGAGCTAGTTTGAACTGATAATCTGTGCGTTTGAATGCAATATGATTATGTTGTTTGGCTGCTTTAATTCTCGCTTTTTCGTAGTTCTTACCTCGTTTTTGTTTTCTAGACAAACGCTTTTGCAGCACTTTCAGCCGACGATGTGCTGTTTTGAAAAACTTAGGTCTTGACTCAATATATGAGTCCGATGTTGCTATGTATGATAGCAACCCAACATCTATACCGATGCTATGACCATGAGGTGTTGGACTAGGAATTTCAATATCCGATTCTATTGCCACCACTACAAACCAACCTATAGCTTTTTTGATTACCCTAACCTGCTTGATTACAAAACCTTCTGGTATTGGTCTGTGCAGGTTTATTTGTACTTTCCCAAGCTTAGGTAATTGAATTTGCCACACCCCCCTGCTGGAGGCATCCCCCCTATTAGGGGGGACTAAGGGGGGTTGTTTGAACTGAGGGAAAAGCAAAGACTTCATCTGTCCAAATTTCTTGAATCGGGGGAAGCCATATCCTCGTTTTTGAAAGAAGTCCCAAGCGTCATGTAATCTTCTAATATTGGTCTGAAGCACTTGAGAAGGAACAGAAGCAAGTCTAGAAAATTCTTTTTTTGCTTTTGGTAAGTTGTTTTGTTGCTGATGGTAGCTAGGAAACGGATAATCCGCAACCATAATGTATTCTGATTCCAAACTACATCTATCTACTTGGCATTTTCTAGAAGCAATCCAATCTTTTAGTTCTCGTAGCGCATAGTTATAGCTAACGCGACAAGTTTCTAACCACTCATTGAGCAGTTCCATCTGATTGCTATCTGGATATATCCTGTAGACGTAATTTAGTATCATTGTTCTATGTTACCATAAACTAGTTTTGTTGGTAACGCAAGCCTATCTCTCGCTTTCATCCCTTTCCCTAAACAAAAATCGCTAGCTATGAATGATATTGTCTCTAAAACACCAGACTTATCTTTTAAGGTAAATCAAATTATTTGCTTAGAACATCAACATACCTGTCTTTATGGGGAAGTAATTGAATTACTTCCTCAGCGTCGAAGGTGCTGGTTTAGACCAATATGCCTAGTCACAACAAACTTTGACAACAATCAAGCTTTAGACTCCAGACAGGTGTTCAACGCTAGTTCAGGTTCAGATTTGTTGTGGCCGACGATTTTATTTAGATCTGCTTTAGATACGGAAGCAATTTCGTTTATGACTGAACTGAAAAATGTTAATGAATCTTTAACCCACAAAATACTTATTCGTCAACATTTAAATAAATTTATCCAGCAAGTCTGGCAAGCCAATCAAGATAAGTTTTAAATATGAATTACTTGTATTTATATCATAATTTATAATTGCTTTTTGCATAAATTCTTCAACTCAAATTTTGTTCTAGTTCTTTACTTTTATGTTTTAGCCTTATTGGTTATCAATAAAAGATAAATACACAACTAAATTTAAAATTTAGTAAATTCTAATACCAACTATAAAGCCAAGTTAAATCATAATAAATCCATGTTAATAACTAGTACCAACCAAATTAATTCAAGGTTTTGCTGAAAATTCAGTAATTCTTCGGATATAGAAGGGCTGAAAGTTGATTATAACGGTAGAGTGTTGCTCATCACTAAAATCAAATTAAGGATTGTAAGTAGAAAACACGAATTGAAGAAAACGTATTTTTTCGACACGCTTGGCTGGATTGAAACACTTTTATACTCAAAATTTAGCAATACTTCATCTTCTTATCAAGATTTTGTAAAGTAGGTTGGGAAAAGTGGATGATCGTGGATTTACGGATTATTCTTGGGACATATAAACTAATTTTTTTAAGTAATATCTAGAGTGAGAAACAACAAAAATGAGTAGCACCAAACTACGTACACAGTTTACAACTTTCCGACCAGAAGGTTTTGTAAGTGCAGCCAACGCCTCGGACTTTTTAGAAAGGTTGACAGTAGAAATAAAGTCATCTGTAGATTCTGCTTTATTATTAAACATGGAAGCAGTAGAATTTATGGATAGTGCGGGTTTAGTAGCTTTGATTAAAGCTTTTCGTTTAGCAGAAAGTTTAGGACGTAGATTTGGAATTTGTTCTTTAGCTCCTTCTGTGCGTATTATGTTTGAGCTAACTCAGTTAGATAAAGCTTTTGAGATTTTTGAAAATCAGGATGCTTTTAAAACAGCGATCAAACAATAGTTACCACATTTCCATCCTCTAAATCAATCATTTAAGAAAAGCGACTAGTCACCTTAGCAATGGTTTTTTGAGGGTTTACAGTTCCCCAATGACGACTATCAGTACTTTCTCTGAGGTTATCTCCCATCAAAAACAAGTTACCATCTGGCGCGATCGCAGTAATTCTTTTGACTACGATTAAATTCGACTGATGAGGATGGGTTGTAACCACAATATCATTAATCTCAGGTAAGTATTGACGATAAGCATAAGGGTTAAGTAGTATTTCGTCTCCAGGCTTTAGTAAGGGGATCATTGAGTTACCAGTAATTTTTAACCGTTTTCTGCGTCTTAATACCCACAGTAATAATTCCCAATAATTAGTTTCTGGTAGTGAATCGTCTGCCATGTTTTTAAGCATCAAAATAAAATTCGGGGGGTTAAGTTAAGTTTTACAGTTTTTATCACCACAAAAGCGATGTGATGAATTACTCTTTATGATGCGAGATAGACTTTTGAAGCATTGTATTTGGTAATGAGCAGTAAGCGATTTTTCTACTTGTGGCAACAATTACGCCAAATCAGTAAATATTTAATTTTATTTTTAATTTGTTTTACCTTGGCTGTAGGCTGTAATGGTAATCAAACCCAGCAAAATACTAATAACGCTGCTAATAATCAACTCTCTGTGGGAACTACCCTCAAACCTCGCACTCTTGATCCAGCAGATAACTATGAATTAGCAGGATTAAACATTATCTATAATGTTGGTGAAAGTCTTTATACCTACGAAGTAGGGACAACTGAGATTAAACCATTATTGGCAACAGCAATGCCAAAAATCAGTGCCGACGGTTTAATTTATAATATTCCTGTAAGGCAGGGAGTTGTGTTTCATGATGGTGCTGCTTTTAATGCCGAGGCTATGGTATTCTCTCTACAACGCTTTATCCAAAATGGTGGTAAACCTGCTTTTTTATTGGCAGATGTAATTGACAAGGTTGAAGCAACAGGAGAATACGAACTCAAAATTACTCTTAAACAACCCTTTGCAGCTTTTCCTGCTTTATTAGCTTTTCCTGGTGCTTGTGCTGTATCCCCTCAAGCTTACAAAATTGGAGCGGGAGCGTTTAATCCTAATATTTTGGTAGGTACTGGTAAATATAAGCTGGCTCAGTTTAAAAGTGATTCAATTAATTTAAGTATCAACGAGAAATACTGGGGTGATAAACCAGCTAATCAAGGTATTAACATTCAGGTTTATGCAGGTAACTCAGCCAATTTATTTAATAGTTTTAAGACAGGTGAAATAGACGTAGCTTATCAATCTCTCGATCCACAGCAAATTGAGACTTTAATTGATGGTGCGGGGGATGAATGGCAAGTAATTGAAGGTTCGGGAACAGTAGTTAATTATCTAGTTCTAAATCTAGAGCAAGAGCCTCTCAATCAGCCAGAAGTGCGTCAGGCGATCGCTTCAATTGTTAATCGTGCTTTAATTAATGACAGGGTGTTAAAAGGACAAGCAGAACCACTTTATAGTTTAATTCCTACCGCGTTTGATACTTATCAACCTACTTTTGAAACGCTTTATGGTGATGATAATACAGCTAAAGCGAAAGAATTACTGACTAAAGCTGGTTATTCGGCGGAAAAACCTGTAATTATCGAAATTTGGCATCCTTCTGGCTCAATTACTCGTGGTATTGTTGCTGATACGATGAAAGCTTATGCGGAACAAGCACTGGGAGGAATGATTCAATTTATTCCCAATAGTGTGGAGTCGGCTTCTTTTTTCGGTAATCTGAGTCAAGGAGTATATCCTGCTGCTTTGGTTGATTGGTATCCTGATTTTCTTGATCCCGATAATTATCTTCAACCATTTTTAAGCTGTGGAAAAGGTTCACCCAATGTCGGTTGTGAAGAAGGTGCATCTCAAAGCCGAGGTTCTTTTTATTATAGCGATCGCGCTAATCAATTAATCGAACAATCTCGACAAGAACAAGATCTTACTAAACGCCAAGCTGTGTTTGTGGAACTACAAAAACTTTTAGCACAAGATGTACCCTATGTTCCCCTCTGGCAAACCAAAGATTATGCCTTTGCTCAAACTAATATTAGTGGTGTAGCAATCAACCCCAGTCAAAATTTCCCTTTCTGGACGATCAAAAGAATTAACCAGGAACAATAGACAGTTAGTATGAAACTGATTATTCAAATTCCTTGCTATAACGAGGAGGCAACTTTAGGGTTAACTTTATCGGAACTTCCCCGTCAGTTACCTGGAATTGAGAAAATAGAGTGGTTAATTATTAATGATGGTAGTCGCGATCGCACTTTAGAAGTTGCTCAGGCTTGTGGGGTGGATCATATTGTCAATTTTCAGTCGCATCAAGGCTTGGCAAAAGGCTTTATGGCAGGAATTGAGGCTGCACTATGGGCAGGGGCTGATATTATTGTTAATACTGATGCTGATAATCAATATTGTGCTGAGGATATTCCGAAACTAATTGCACCTATTTTAGAAGGTAGAGCCGAAATAGTAGTTGGTGCTAGACCAATTCAGGAGATTAAACATTTCTCACCGATTAAAAAATTTTTCCAAAAGCTGGGTAGTTTTGTGGTGCGTCTTGCTAGCCAAACTGATATCCCTGACGCTCCTAGCGGTTTTAGGGCATTTAGTCGCGAGGCTGCTTTAAGACTGAATGTGTTTAATGAATACACTTATACCCTAGAAACAATTATTCAGGCTGGACAAAGAGGTTTAGCTATTACTTCTGTCCCTATTCGGACTAATGATTATTTACGACCATCGAGACTAGTCAAAAACATTACTGGCTATATTCAGCATTCTCTAGTGACGATTATCAGAATTTTTATGACCTATCGTCCCCTGCAATTTTTTATGATGCTGGGTAGTGTCCCCTGTAGTTTGGGATTTTTACTATGTTGTCGTTGGTTATTATTATTTTGGGGCATTATTGGAGATAATCCGACTAAACCCCGTGTTCCTAGTCTAATTTTAGCTGCTATCTTGATTTTAATTGGGGTGCAACTATGGCTCTTTGGCTTAGTTGCTGATTTAATGAGCGTAAATCGTCAACTACTAGAAGATATTCAGTTGCGGTTAAGACGTAAGGAATTAGAAAAACACAACGATTCGCTAAAGAAATTGTAGTTATAAAATTAAAATTAGTTACTTGAAAAGGAAATTAATATGGTTGCTAGTTTTAAATGGTCGATTGAAGATTGGCATGAATTGGTAGAGTCTGGGGTGTTGGAAGATAAACCAGTTCAATTATTAGAGGGAGAAATTATTGAAATGAGTCCAGAGGGAATACCTCACAGCTATACCAATAGAAATGTCGTTAAATACTTAAGAAACTTACTAGAGGGTTTAGCAGAGGTAATCCAAGCACAGCCAATTACTCTAGATAATTCCGAACCCCAACCAGATGTTACTATAGCGCGATTACCAGAAACTATTTACAAACAACATCATCCCTATCCAGAAGATATTTATTGGTTAATTGAGATCTCTAATAAGACATTGAAGATAGATAAAACAAAAAAATCTAAAACTTATGCTCGTAACGGCATTCCTGAATATTGGATAATCGATTTAATTAATAAAAAATTAATTGTTTATACTCAACCTCAAGGTGACAGCTACACTCAAGTTCAGGAATTCGCCACAGGAACAGTTGCCCCTCAAGCCTTCCCTAACAAGGAAATCCCCTTAAATCAGCTTTTATTATTTTAACGGGCTATGCCTACGTCACGCTCCGCGAACTGCTCTAACTGCCCTAACTGCCCTAACTGCCCTAGCTGCCCTAACTGACTTCATATAAGTTCCTTAATCATTGCCAGATCAAACTTTTCAACGTTACTTAAGACAATTTCTGCCCCTGCTTCCAGAAGTTTTTGAGCATAATCGGCTGTCCTTCCCTCTGAGGTTTGCACATGGGGAGGAAGAATTCCAATACCAAGCCAATTACGTTCTGGTTTAATTTCTCTGGCTTTAGTTACCGTATACATATCAGCGACAGTATCTCCCAAGTAAAATACAGGTAGGTTTGCTTGGGGTGTTTCTATTTGCGATACAGTATTAAACATTCCTGTGGGATCGGGCTTACTAGGAGCATCTTCCATCGCCACTAAAATGGGTTTATTAAGCTGCAATCGCTGCTTTAGGATAAATTCTGCCGAACCTCTAGTTGCACCGCTAAAAAAGCCCCAGCCAAGGTGATTGTCACTTAATTGCTGAAAATATTCAGGAGATACCAATAAAGGTTCTTGGGCAATATAACCATCAAAAAGTTCGGGATGTTTACCGCGATAACGTAACTGAAAAAACTCAACAATACGGTCATAATCTAACGCTATTGCTTCACGGGGTTGGTCAAGAGATTCAAAATAACGATAAATTAATTCCTGAGACGCTTCCCAATCATTATTCCAAATCCCTTCCGACTTGAGATTATCCAAATCTTCCATACTAGGTCGCCAAGCACCAGCAGTAAACTCTTCGACAGTATCAGCGATCGCTTTACGATAAGAATTACCTACATCCCTAATTACACCGTCTATATCAAAAATAATAATTGCTGTAGATTGTTGGATCATTTTAAATAGTTAGTGAATTGATGAGAAGTTTTAGATAAATTGAACTACAATTACAGTTGATTCGTTTACTTAAAACAAACTTTGTATATTAGCCATATAGAAATTAATCCGATTATTAATATCGTTAAAGAGATAGACTTCTGATGGAGATTAACAGTCGGTTTTGACGAGATATTAGTGTTAATCAAGTGTTGGCTTTGATGAGCAATCTCTTTTGATGAAGTATTGGTGTTATTTGATTTAATAGGTATTGGCTTTGATAAAGAGTCAATTTTATTTGAGGTTTGTTTTGATGAGGAGACGGTTTTATTTAGAATTGGTATCGACGATAAGTCGGATTTATTAGGTGTAGCCAATAAGATAGTGGGTAGTTCGCTTGTTCCGTCTTTAGAAAGTCCAAACTTTTTCCAAACTAGGTTGTTTCCTGATATTTGAGGGTATGAATCAGAAACATTATTATCAGTAACTTGAACGGTTTTACTTCCATCATAAAAGAAGATCTCATCCCTATAATAAGAGTTATCTTCATCATAATAAGATTTCTCTTTATATATGGTATCGTTACTCACCCAAACTACATTATTGCCTGATATTTGAGGAGATGAATCATCTGCATCATTATTGCTAATTTGAATAGTTTTACTTCCGTTATAGAAAAATATTTCACGATCATTACCATCAGAACCTATCCAGACTACATTGTTACCTGATATTTGAGGTTCAATACCAATTGCAAGCTGGATAGTTTCACTTCCATTGTAGAAAAATATTTTACTACCTCTAGTATCAGAACCTTGCCAAACTACATTGTTACCTGATATTTGAGGAGATGAATCAAGTACTTCATTATTAGTAAGTTGAATAGTTTGATTGCCATTATAGAGAAAAATCTCAACATCATGTTTATCAAGATTACCTTGCCAAACTACATTGTTACCTGATATTTGAGGGTTTGAATCACGTGAATCATTATCTGTAAGCTGAATAATTTCACTTCCGTTATGGAGAATTATTTCACAATCGTCATTATAACCACTTGTCCAAACTATGTTGTTGCCTGATATTTGAGGAGATTTATCATCTGTATCATTATTAGTAAATTGCTTAGTTCCAGTTTCGTTGTAAAGAAATATTTCCCCATCATTACTCCAAACAACATTATCCCCCGATATTTCAGGAAACGATAAAAACTCTAGCGTATTATCAGGTGGAATAGTTTGAAGGGTAATGGTTTTATTTCCATTGTAGAGATTTATCTCAAAATTTTTACCATTATTGCTCTGCCATGTAACTTTCTGTCCAGATATTTGCGGAAAGATTGGCACTTTATTACCACTGCTAGTAAGTTCAGTAATCGTAAATTCAGTCACTATCTCTTTCTTCTAATTTTTAGCTTAAAAATGATAATTATCAGAGGGTACTTTTAGTTCATGGTCAACTTCTTGTATAATTATTGTGGTTCACTATCTAAAATTTGTAAACTATATTTCATTGAATAAATTTATTGGAGGCTTAATTGGAGTCAGAGTCAAGATTTAAATTAAAAGTTTTGTGGTTAGATAAAAATGTCGCGATCGCTGTAGATCAAGTAGTAGGCAAAGGTACAAGTCCTTTAACCGCTTATTACTTTTGGCCCCGTAACGATGCCTGGCAACAGCTAAAAGACGAACTTGAAGCCAAGCACTGGATTGAAGAAGCAGAAAGTATTGATATTCTCAACCAAGCTACAGAAATTATCAATTTTTGGACAGAAAGGGGCAAAACTACTCCTATGACCCAGGCGCAAACAAAGTTCCCCCATATTGTGTTTACTGGAACTAACTAATTCTAATAGCTATAAGCTTAAATTGTTTTTGTTAAACAAATAGAATGGCAGTTCGGATTTTAGCTTCAGAATTTGAATTTGCCTCCTTTTTCTTAATTTCAACCAATAAAGTAGGGCAGAAACATATTAAATTCTGCCCTTTTTTTGTTAGTAATCATCTAGTTAAAAGCTTAGAGCTTCTAAACCATACCACCCGAAGCTTGCAAACGCGCTCTCGCTTTTTTCAATGAGTTTTCCGCTTGGATTTTCTCTTGGCGGTTTTCGCTATTTTCTACTTGTTGCCAACGAGCTTGAGCTTTGTCATATTCTGTACGTGCAGTATCGCGATCGATGTTATCTCCCAATTCTGCACCGTTGACGAGAATTTTAATCTCATTGTTCTCGACTTCAGCAAATCCACCCATTAAGGCAATTGATTTCCAATCTTTACTGGGACGAACACGCATAACACCCACTTCTAAAGCAGTTAGCAAAGGCGCGTGACCAGAAAGAATTCCTAATTGTCCAGTAGTGCTAGGTAGAATAATTTCTTCTACTTGATCGTCCCAGACGGTTTTGTCTGGAGTAATTACTTTTACGGTTAACGCCATTTCTTTAAAAGATTATTTATTAATTGTTAATTAGTTACCACCCTGAAGTAAACAGTTACCAACAATCAGTCAACACTAACTGGTCGCTGATAACTGCTTACTGATAACTGACTAAGCAGCAGCTTTAAGTTTTTCAGCTTTAGCTTTAGCTTCTTCGATGTCACCTACCAGATAAAATGCTTGCTCTGGTAGCTCATCCAATTCACCATTGAGAATTGCTTGGAAACCTTTGATTGTATTTTCTAAAGACACATATTTACCAGGTGAGCCTGTGAATACTTCAGCTACAAAGAAAGGCTGAGACAAAAAGCGTTCAATTTTACGAGCGCGGTCTACTATTAATCTGTCTTCTTCCGAAAGTTCGTCTAAACCAAGAATTGCAATAATATCTTGCAATTCTTTATAGCGTTGTAAAGTAGACTGAACTGCACGAGCAGTATTGTAATGCTCTTCACCCACAATACTAGGCTGAAGCATTGTACTAGTCGAATCTAGAGGATCTACCGCAGGATAAATACCTTTAGAAGCTAATCCACGGGATAGTACTGTAGTTCCGTCAAGGTGAGCAAAAGTAGTTGCAGGAGCAGGGTCAGTTAAGTCATCGGCAGGTACATATACTGCTTGGATAGAAGTAATTGAACCTTCTTTAGTAGAAGTAATACGTTCTTGTAAGTCGCCCACATCAGTACCAAGAGTAGGTTGATATCCTACTGCTGAAGGCATACGACCTAAGAGTGCAGATACTTCTGAACCAGCTTGGACGAAACGGAAAATATTATCAATAAATAGCAATACGTCTTGTTTATTAACGTCACGGAAATATTCCGCCATAGTTAATGCTGATAGACCAACGCGCATTCTCGCTCCAGGTGGTTCGTTCATCTGACCGTAAACCAGAGCAATTTTGGATTCTTCAGGGTTGTCAGCATTGATCACTTTAGATTCAATCATCTCGTTATAAAGGTCGTTACCTTCACGAGTACGCTCACCTACACCACCGAATACGGATACACCGCCGTGCTGAATAGCGATGTTGTTGATTAATTCCATCATGATCACGGTCTTACCAACGCCAGCACCGCCGAATAGACCAATTTTTCCTCCCTGACGATAAGGAGTAAGTAAGTCTACAACTTTAATACCAGTTTCAAAGACTTTGGGTGCAGTTTCTAAATCAGTAAATTTAGGAGCAGGTCGATGAATAGGAAAGGTTTCATCTGCGTTTACAGGCCCTTTTTCATCTACAGGTTCACCCAGAACGTTAAAAATTCTACCTAAAGTTGCTTTGCCGACGGGAACACTAATAGGTACGCCACTATCAACAATATCCATACCTCTGACTAATCCATCAGTACCACTCATGGCAACAGCACGAACCTGGTTGTCACCAAGTAGTTGTTGCACTTCGCAGGTAACGGAAACGTCTTGTCCAGCAGGGTTTTTACCTTCTACTTTTAAAGCATTATAAATACGCGGCATTTTACCGCTGGGAAATTCGGCATCGAGTACAGGGCCGATAATTTGAGTTATTTTACCAATGTTTGTTTTATCTGTGGTGGCTACCATTTTTTAATAATCTACTTGGTGGTTAGCTGTTTTATATGGCAGGTAAAATCTTAATTAAGTGTAAAATTTTGCCATCTTCAAGATTATCACTTTATCGATTCATCTGAAAACTTTCCTTTGGTAGCTGTTTTGCTCGGTTTAATTTTGGTTGAGTAGGAGCAGAAAAGAAGTTCAAGTTTTATGTGTTTGTTTTAAAATGTGTTACAAATTATCAAAAAAAGCAAAATATATCCTTATTGCTCTTATAAGCCATTAGTCTATGTAAAGTAGTTTAGACAAAGCTTCTAATCAATATCTTGATTGTTTATTCAACAATATATGTTGTAGAACAGCTTACGAAAGATCTTTTTGTTCTCGATTTGATCTTTTAGTATAGTGACAGACTAAAACAAGTAAATGATTTTTGCTGTAACAAATAGCACAAATCAAAAATAGTGACAGTTTCTTTGCGTCCCAAAAATACAATCTAATATATTGCAATGGAGTAGCTCAACGGTTTGATTTGGCTTAGTTTGACGTGTCCGAAAAAATAGATTCAAATATTTGACTTCTATTCAATCTTTATAATTTTGTTACTTGGCGTTGAAATTTCTATGAATAGAAATCCTGTATCAGTTCACTCTTATGATCCACCTGTCTTAAGACCAACCCAACAAAAAGATATAGCTACTATCTGTATCTATGGCTTGAGTTTACTTTCGGCTGGATTATTTCTCTTTTTACCTTTAGTAAATCTACTAAGTCCTAGTCCTTGGCAACGGTATATGGGGGCAATTCATGGTTGTGCCTCTTTATTTGCCGTGGTAGTAATTGCTTACGCTGGACATCTAGCTTTTCCTTTACTCAGAGGTAATGCCAAAATTTTGCCTCAGATGCGTACTTTAACTTTTTGGGCAAGTTTTCTGGCTTTTCTGGCGATCGCGTCAGGGAATTGGGTATATATGCGTTATCGCGCTCCTGTTAATGGTGCAAGAGCCTGGATAACTGAAAATACTCCTTTGGTGCATTATCTTTTTATGGAGTATCACGAATTTACCGTGCTGTTTACTCTCCCATTGGGTGTCGGCTGTACTTGGATACTCTGGAAGTATGGAGATTCAATTCTCGATAAACAAAACCGTCATGTACTCACTGCTACATGTTTAGCATTGATGGCAATGATGTTTTTTGCCATTGGTGGCTTAGTTAGTGGTTTGAACGTCGCGAGAATTCACTCTCTATAAATCTTGGTTCGGGTATGACAATTTAAAGGTTAGGGGAGCTATAAGCTATAAGCTATAAGCTTTTTACGATACTGGCTCTTGGTAGAAAACAAAATTATTTATCAAAAATAATGGTTTTTGAATCAACAGTACTGTAGATCTGTCAGCTTATCCCGAATTCAGGTTTTATAAAGTTTTACTGTTACTTAGTTACTTGGCAAATTGGTTACTAATTATGACTAGATCAGAATCGACTTATGGACAATCTTTACCCTGGTACATCAAACTAGGGAAGCAACTCAGAAGTTTTCCGCAAGTATTAGCCAGAGGCGCAAAGACACCTCCGTCTTCATCAGGTGTTGCTGCTGCTGCTTTAATCAGTGCTGCCTTTAGTTGCTTTTTTATGATGCTCAATCAGCATTTCACAACGATCTCGAAACCTTGGGAAAATATTATTTGGACACTGGGTTCATGGATACCAGGCAGTCATAACCCCGATCCACTCTACGGAGAAATTGGTAGCTATTCAGGCAAAGAAACCGTGTTACTTATGAGCTGGTTAGGCAGTTGGCTGCTTTGGGGTTGGCTATGGCGCGATCGCGAAATCAGCCACCGTACTATCTTTTCTTGTTTGTTGGTTCTCTTGGTTGCAGCCACAATCATGAACTGGCATCCACTTTTCCCTTATATGCCTTTGATGCCCAAATAAGGAAATTAGTGATCTGTCAATTTTGAATTGATGGGTTGAGTTTAGGTAGTAAGTAGTAGGTAGTAGGTAGTAGGTAGTAGGTAGTAGTTAATTGGCTTGAAGTCGATGTCTGTGCATTAATCATTACCCGTTACTCAAATCTCCTTACTTTTCTGACTCGATACTCGATACTCACTATTCCTCAAATCAATCTTGACGTTCTAGTAGTACTCTTTTACTGTTTTCTTCATTATTATCAACAGAATATTATGTTAACCAACAAAAAGCAGCAGAAAGCGAAACAGCAAGCTTCGGCTCAAAATACTTCTTCCTCTCCAGAAATTTCACCTCAAGTTGAACTGGCTCTTGATCATGCTCATGTTCAATATCAAAAATCTAGAAACCTAGATATATATGTGTGGGGGGCAGTGGGTATTTGGCTGTTATTTGTCGCTAGTTTTGCTCATGCTTTCTGGCGAGTTTCTCAAAGTGAGAAATTTACACGTCAGCCTTTAATGCACCAACCTTTAAATTCGATTAGTTGGTCAGAAAACCAAAAAGCTCACTTAACTTATCCAGAACCAAAGAAGAAATAGTCTAGACCTTGATAGAGTGATTGTAGATTGTAGATTATAGATTGAAGGAATAAATCTAAAGTCTATGAGCATACAATTGCTTGATGAATTATTAAGTAAACAAGGGATAAATAGATCAGGTGTAGGTTGCAAACACTAAGCAATTACCTAATCTGTTTATCTCTTTACTTTTATCTATTGATTAATAAACTAAGAGAAAATATAACTGTATTTCATTAATCTGAGAAACGCTATATGATTTCAGTTATCTACTCACCAGAATTTTTAGAACACAATACAGGCTATGGACATCCCGAAAAAGCCAAAAGATTGACAGCGATCGCAGAAGCTCTAAAGCAGGTAAAATGGCATAATCAGCTTGAGTGGCAATTACCGACTCCCGTTGCTCAAACAGACGTATTAACCCAGATCAAAAAAATTCATACTTTAGAACATATCGAACGTATTCAAAGAGTTGCAGCCAAGGGTGGTGGGTATTTAGATGGAGATACACCCATTTCTGAACGTAGTTATGAAGTAGCTCTTTTGGCAGTTAGTGCTTGGCTAGATGGAGTAGATCAAGTATTAAATAATCAACGACCTACGTTTGTGTTGGCTCGTCCTCCAGGACACCATGCAACAAGAGATACAGCGATGGGGTTTTGTTTATTTTCCAATGCTGCGATCGCAGCCGAATATGCTTTAACTAAGCCAGGAGTCAAGCGTGTCGGTATCTTAGACTGGGATGTGCATCATGGTAACGGGACAGAAGCTATTGTCCGTGATAATCCTCAGATTGCCTATTGTTCTCTCCATCAACACCCTTGTTATCCAGGGACAGGCGACGATAAAAATGAGCATGGTCAATATCAAAATATTCTTAATTTACCTATGGCAGCAGGGAGTAAAATTGCTGATTATCAACAAGTTTTTGAGCAAGAAGTAATACCTTTTTGGCAAAATTGGCAGCCAGATATTTTAATAATTAGTGCTGGTTATGATGCTAATCGTGATGATCCTTTAGCAGGTATTTTTTTAGAACCTAATGATTACAAATTATTAACTAAATATATATTACAAATTACAAATTGTCCTTTATTTGGTTTAGAAGGTGGTTATCATTTAGAAGCTTTAGCTCAATCTGTAGTTGCCACTTTGAGCAGTTGTCTGTAATAGTTGTTAATTATTTCTCGATAATCCTGCTGTAAGACTATTTCATCGATATTCTACCAACAGTAAATTTAGATTTTTATCTTTATCTGCCATTTCGCTATAGAGAGTGACATAGCTCTTATTAATATGAACATTGCTACTTCTGAGTCTTCTTTGTACCAATTAACTCAAGATTTAGATCAACCTTTGGTTTCTATATCTATTGGTGCAGAAACTTTAAAATCTTATGTTAGTTCTGTTGTTGATTTAGTAGTAGAAAAACAGCTACGAGCAACAGTTTGGGTCAAACTACCTCAAACAAAAAGCTGGCTTCATCAAATACAAAAATTACAGCAGGAGGGAAACGCGGAGCGCATTTATGTTGGTAATAGTAGCAAAAATCAATTATCTTTAGCTTTTTTAGAATCAAAAAACCCAAAAACTCTGATTAGTCCGCTAAATTTTCCTAAAAATTCTCTATTACAACGAGAATCTTTTTTAATCGTTTTAGCACCCAATTTTTACTGTTTACTTTTAGCTCAATGGCAAAAAGGGAAAATTCATATTGAAGCTTCAGGGAAAAGATTACAGCAACCTTACTTAGAAATGGTTTCTAGCTTCGATCCTCAAACAATTGAGCAAATTCTTTTGGGAATTCAACAAAACCTATTAATTGATACTTGTTCGATTAATAATAATTTGAGTTTTAGTGTTGATAACTCTCAGATAATGACTCAGCCTTATCTATTAAACGAGCTACTTCTAAAGCAGATTGAACATACCGAAGCAGTACAGAAAGCTTGGGAGTCTTTAGCCAAACCCAATCATCTGCAAGAAAAAAGTCCGACTGTCTTAAGTTTACAAGAAGATTTTTTCAATAATCTCGTGCAAGAATTGCGATCGCCGATTACCCACATGAAAACGGCTTTAAGTTTATTAGAATCAAAACAAATTAAGGGAGAACAACGTCAACGTTATTTACAAATGGTCAGCGATCAGTGCGATCGCCAGAACTCTCTAGTAGGTGGTTTATTAGACTTATTGCAGCTAGATACTCCCATCGAAGCCGAAGCTTTAAACTTAGACGATATTGTGCCAGGTATAGTCAGCACGTATCAACCTTTAGCAGAAGAAAGAGAAATTCAGTTAGGATATACAATTCCTGCCAACCTACTTCCTATTTCTTGTCCTTATCCTTGGTTTCGGCAGATTATGATTAATTTACTCAATAATAGTCTACAATTTACTCCGCCCAAGGGTAAAGTATTTGTGCAAGCAGCCCTCAAGAACGAAAATGAATATGTGGAAATTGTTGTTAGTGATACAGGCATAGGTATACCTCAGACAGAAATCAACAAAATTTTTGACGGTTTCTATCGAACAAAGCCAATTACCCAAGAAAAGTTAACAGGTGCAGGTTTGGGTTTAACTTTAGTAAGACAGCTAATTCAACGCTGCGGAGGCTCAATTTCTGTTAGTAGTAAGGTGGGCAAAGGAACAACTTTTAAAATTTTAATGCCTGCCATACCAGCAGAATTAACTTAACGCTATTTAAAAGACTTCCAAAAAATAAATGCTTCCAGAGAGATGGTTCAAATAAGATTTGAAAAGTATTGTTGACAGTCAACACCTTCTTGATTCAGTATTTTTTAAAGAGGCATTCAGTTCCCATAACATTTATGTCTGCTCAGTCACCCATCCCCAACGATCCATCTGAATCACGCCCCGCCAACCCAGATGCGGAGCCAAGTCAGCAAGCCCAAACTGATGCCTCTTTTCCGGTAGTGGGGATTGCTGCTTCCGCTGGAGGGTTAGAAGCATTTACAGAGCTGATTCGCCATTTGCCAACGGATACCGGCATGGCATTTGTGCTAATTCAGCATTTATCCCCCGACCACGAAAGCTTACTGCCTGAAATTTTGGGCAGGGTGACTGCCATGTCGGTGCGTCAGGTGCAAGACCAGACGCGAGTGGTGTCCAATACGGTCTATGTGATTCCGCCCAATACTCAAATGACGCTGGTCGATGGTACCCTTCGGCTCGCGCTCCGGCAGAAAAGCAACGGCAATTATTTACCCGCCGATGTTTTTTTGGAGTCGTTAGCCGCCGATCGCGGCAAAAAAGCGATCGCCGTTGTGCTGTCGGGGATGGATGGAGACGGTGCCCAGGGGGTGAAAGCGGTCAAGATGGCAGGTGGTGTCACCTTTGCCCAATCTGATACTACGGCACAATTTAGCAGTATGCCCAATACTGCTGTTGCCACTGGCAATGTCGATTTTGTGTTGCCACCTCAAACCATTGCCGCAGAACTGACGAATCTCAGTCGCAGCCCCTTTCTGGTTCAATCAGAGCCGATTCAGATCATACAGGAGTTGCCCCCCGAACCGGGCGATCCGTTGGCCCGAATTTTTTCTCTCCTGCGAACCAGGACGGGCGTTGACTTTACCCAATACAAACCGACTACGCTGGATCGCCGTATCCAGAGGCGGATGGTGTTGTATAAGCTGGAGCGACTGGAAGAGTACGCGCAATATTTGCAAGCGCATCGGGATGAAATTCAAGCGCTGTATGAAGAAATTCTGATCCATGTAACCAGTTTCTTTCGCGACCCCCAAGTCTTTGAGCAATTGAAGACGCAGGTTTTTCCCACGATCAGCCAAAATAAATCGAGCGATGTGCCGATTCGGATTTGGGTCGCTGGCTGTTCAACGGGTGAAGAAGTTTATTCGATCGCCATCTGCTTATTAGAGTTTTTCAGCGATCGCGCCACCGTCCCACCGATTCAGATTTTTGCCACCGACATCAGCGATTCCGCCATTAGCAAAGCCCGCTCAGGCTTTTACATAGAAAGCCTGATGAAAGGGGTCTCACCAGAGCGCAAAAGCCGTTTCTTTGTGCCTCAGGAAGGGGGTGGCTATCAAATTAGCAGTGCCATTCGCGAATTGTGTGTGTTTGCCCGCCATAACTTAGGCGGTGACCCTCCATTCTCGAATCTGGATCTGATTAGCTGTCGCAACGTGCTGATTTATTTATCCGATCCCCTGCAAGAGAGGATTATGGCTCTGTTTCATTACAGTCTCAACTTAACGGGCTTTCTGTTGCTGGGTACGTCAGAAACTGTCAAAACTGCCTCAAATTTGTTTACGACCGTGGATGATGCCTGCAAAATCTATACCCGCAAATTGAGCCTGTCTCGTCCCTTGTTTGCGTTTACGACGAGTTCTCCATCAGTCCCCAGTCTCCATAGTCCGCAGCGAATCCCGGAAAACTTACCCATTACCTTTGATTTAGCGCGAGAAGTTGATCAACTGATCGCAAACCGCTACGCGCCGATATCGATTGTGGTCGATGAGCAGATGCAGATCTTACAGATACGAGGAGACCTCGATCCTTACCTGAAGCTGACTCCTGGTACCACGGAGCTAAACCTGCTGGCGATGGCTCGAGAAGGGCTAGAGATTCCGCTGCGTACCTCACTCTATCAAGCCCAGACTCAAAACGTGCCGGTGCGACAGGAACAAATTGAACTGGAAGCGGGTGAGCGATTCTCCGACGGAGACGTTTCACGAACGCTGTGGCTGAATCTGGAAGTGCTGCCATTCCGTTCAGCGCTGACGAACGCGATCTATTTTTTGGTGTTTTTTACTGCCATTTCACCGTCCGCCACTGCCCTCAGCCCAGGCATGGTGGAAAGCCAAGAGCCAACAGACTTAGCGAGTCAGATTGTGCATCTTCGTCAGGCACTAGCCGCCGCCACCCAACGCGAACTTTCGGCACAAGCGCATCTACAAGCCGCGATTCAGGAGCAAACCCAGCTCAACCAAAACCTGCGTGTGGCCAACGAAGAGATCTTATCGAGCAATGAGGAGTTACAAAGCACGAATGAAGAACTCCAAACGGCGAAGGAAGAGATTCAAGCCACCAATGAGGAACTTTCGACCACCAACGAGGAACTGCGCAGCCGCAATCTCCAACAAAACCGAGACAATAGCGATCTGAACAATTTTATTTCCAGCATCAGTATCCCCATCGTCATGCTGACCAATGACTTAAGAATTCGCCGCTTTACGCCCACCGCCCAGCGACTGTTCAATTTCATTCCCACAGATATCGGACGACCGTTCACAGACCTGCATGGCAATTTTGACATTTCCCAACTAGAACCGATGATTTTGGAGGTGCTGGATACCCTCAACACCAAAGAACACGAGATCCAGACTACATCGGGGTGCTGGTATAGCCTCCGCATTCGCCCCTATCGCACCACCGAAAACCAAATTGACGGGGTGACGCTGGTGTTTCTGGATATTGATCCCCTCAAACACCAGGCTGCTATCCTAGAGGCTGCTCGCAACAATGCAGAAACGATCATTGAGACGGTGCAAATTCCGCTGGTTGTGCTGGATGCCGATCTGCGGGTAAATACCGCAAATCAATCATTTTGCGAGACATTTCAGGTGTCTGAGGCTGAAACTATCCATACATTTCTGTTTGAGTTAGGCAATGGGCAGTGGGATATTCCTCAACTGCGATCGATGTTAGAAACCCTTCTGGCTAATGATCAGCCGATACAGGATTTTGAGGTCAATCGTGATTTCGAGCAAATTGGACAAACAACGATGCTGATCAATGCTTGCAAATTGCAACGAGAAGGCAACACAAACATGATTTTGCTGTCGATCGAAGACATTACCGATCGCAAGCAGTTTGAAACGGAGC
The DNA here is from genome assembly GCA_051658085.1 of Waterburya sp. GTDB lineage: Bacteria > Cyanobacteriota > Cyanobacteriia > Cyanobacteriales > Xenococcaceae > Waterburya. The sequence goes on along the minus strand of JBOFLX010000017.1, from coordinate 24,277 downwards.
TAATCGCGCAAGAAAAAGCGGCTCGCCAGCAGGCAGAAGAGGCCAATCGCATCAAAGATGAATTTCTCTCAAATTTGTCCCATGAGCTTCGCAATCCCCTTACCTCACTACTGGGATGGGTGCAACTGCTCCGCAACCGCAGCCTCGACGATGCAGAAACGGAATGCGCCTTACAAGTCATTGAGCAGAGTGCCAGGACACAAAATCACCTGATTGAAGATATTTTGGATGTCTCTCGGATTACGAGCGGCAAGCTGCGGCTGGATCTCAGCCCTATTGACTTGGGGGTAGTGGTTCAAGCGGCACTTGACAGCATTCAATTCACGGCGGTAGAAAAAAATATTCAATTCGTGTCATCCTTGAGTTCGATTACCGTGCAGGGGGATAGCGATCGCTTGCAGCAAGTGCTGGGGAACCTGCTCTCGAACGCGATTAAGTTTACGCCCGCGGGTGGACGAGTGGAGATCACGCTGTCGCAGGTTGACAACCAAGCGCAAATTCAAGTCAGTGATACTGGGAAAGGCATTTCAGCAGATTTATTGCCGCATATCTTCGAGCGGTTCTATCAGAGCAATTCCAGTACCACCAAAACCGATCAAGGCCTGGGATTGGGGTTGGCGATTGTGCGGCACCTCATCGATCTGCATGGTGGCACCGTGCACGCAGAAAGTCTGGGCGAAGGACAAGGCACCACACTGACCGTGCGGTTACCCTTATATGTCCCGCCCCCAACCTCATCGCCGATTGTCGAACCGACAGTAGAAACATCTTTGGACGCTTCGCAGAATCTCCCCGCTCTAGAGGGCTTGCAGATCCTGGTGGTTGATGATCAGGTCGATGTGCTTTTAACCTTACAGTTAACGCTAGAGAGTTACGGGGCAGAGGTGCTGACCGTAACAACTGCCAGAGACGCGATCGCAGCTCTCAGCGAAAGCCCTAGCCGTTTTGATCTGCTGATTTCTGATATCGGTTTGCCTGAGAAAGACGGTTACTTCCTGATTCAACAGGTGCGATCGCTCAGTGCGGAAGCAGGAGGACAAATTTCGGCGATCGCGCTGACGGGCTATACAAGTGAAGCAGAACGACAACGGGTGATCGAGGCTGGGTTTCAAATGCACCTGGCTAAACCCTTTGATCTTGTTCAACTGGGTGCAATAGTTGCCGATTTGGCTAATGGGACTTCCAAAAAATAAATGCTTCCAGAGAAAGGGTTTAAAGTAGTAAACTAGAAAGTCCCTAAATGAAGTCAAAGTGTCCTTAAGAAATAAGAATTTGCTCTTTGAGTAAAGCTTTTAAAGCATCAGGTGTTGTAGTCGCGATCGCAACTACGCCTTTTCCCTGTCCTCGCCATAAAACTCGAAGATTGCGGATCGTCACTGCCTCGCTGCGACAAAATTTTAGAAGTTCTGCCAACGCACCTGGACGATCTTCCAGTTGTACAAGCAAGGCATCTTCGCTAACAGATTGATAGTCAAGTTGACTCAAAAACTGAGTTGCTTCCTGGTTTCCAAAAGGACGGGCTTGTCCGTAGCAACGACCAATATCAAGATTTTGATTGAGGATTTGTAAGGCGCGTTCTCGATTATCAACCCGCATTCGTACCACTTCCACATCTTCCGATTCTACTGCCACTGCTGTCAAATTTTCAATAGAAAGTCCTTCAGCAGCCAGGGCTGCGGACACTTCTGCGAGTAAGTTATGGTTGGCTGTTCCGATTAAAGTTATGTCTTGTTCTGGTGTTGAAGTAACAAGCTCACACGCAGGAGTGACAGATAAAGTAGGTAAAGGAGTAATTGGTTCGGAAACAAGTATGTCAGCCACTAATAGATCGATCTGAGTCGAGGTTACATGAGGCATAGTAATCAGATGGGAAAGATTACCCTGACAAGCAAGTTGCCAATATCGAGTTACTTCTGGAGAAGGGCGATCAAAGACAACGGTATTGGAGTAAGGGTAACGCCAAGCATGACGATTAATTTTGTTTAGTTGCGCGATCGCATAATCCGCTACTTCCAGACAAGCAGGTACAATCCGCTTAAATCCTGCAATACCAACCGTCTGAAATGCATACCAGAGAAACAGAGGTGTTAAAGCATTACGTGAACCGCTTAAAGTAGTATCTAATGTACCTATGTATTCAACACTCTGGGCAATGCGATCAACATTAGTTTTTTTAGCTAAAACAACACCGCAGGGAATAGGCGAACCCACCATTTTGTGTCCACTGATAGCAATACTGTCGATGCCAGCTTTAAAGTTCCAGGGAGGAGGATTATCGACAAAAGGCAGAATCATACCTCCTAATGCTGCATCAGCATGGATATAGTGTCGGTGAATAGCCAAATCTTTGAAAATATTCTTAATTCCAGCGATATCGTCTACAGCCCCTTTCATCGTCGTACCAATCGTAGCGCAAACAATGGGCGGTAAATCCCGATGGATGCGAAGGGTTTCGCGCAGATCCTCTAAATCCATGCGTCCGTCGTCATGGCTACGAATCATAATGCTGCGAAGATTCAGGCATCGGAGAATTTTATCTATGGAATAGTGGGCATCCTGAGAATAGTAAACCAGTCCTTCGGGAAGTAGTTCTCGCCCTAAGAACAATCCGTAATGATTCCCTTCTGTACCTCCGTTAGTTACATATCCCCAAGTCGTTTCTTTGGTTGCATCGGTAAGTTGACGGAAAATCTCTAACACTTCGCACTCGAATTCATGGGTATTGAGGTGATAATTGCTGGGAAGATATGGATCGCCAACATTATTAAGCGGATATCTTAGAAATCTAAACAAGGGTGAATAGTCAAATAGTCTATTGCACGGGTAGCCTAGAAATCTTTCTGCTTCCGTCTGAACATCTCGATATAACAAATCTAGTTTTTGTCGAGCTTCCGATGAAAGTTGATATTCTGAGAGCAATTGGAAACCCATAGCTTTTTTAAACCCAATCTTAAAAAATTAATTGATCACCATCCTAAATAAACATTGGGATGAAGTAGAGAAACAATTGACGATTCCTTAAGCATCCAGAAAAACCTGATCTTTGACTGCTAGTAAATCCTCAGCATTTACTCCCTTAAGTACTGCTAAAGTTTCATCAGCAAAAGAAAGTACAGTATTATGATCAAGCTGACTAACTGCTATGCTTTCAGAAGCAACACCAGTGTAAAGCACTAAAGTATCGAACTCAAGTTCAAAATCAGTAATCAGATCTGTGCCTTCACCAACAGCAATTACAAAACTATCATGACCTCCATCGCCTGTCAGAATGTCATAGCCCCAGCCGCCTCGCAATAAATCTTCGCCAGTGCCAGCTACCAAGTAATCAGCTTCTGTACCACCAAATAAGCGATCGCTACCACCATGACCATAAATCAAATCGTTTCCTGGCCCTCCGTAGAGCATATCATCGCCACCTTTATCTTTACAGGCGTAATCGTTATCTCCGCCGATCCAGTCGTTACCTCGACTACCCCAAATAGAATCATCCCCCATTCCACCAACTAGCCAATCATTGCCGTCAAAACCATTAAGGCGATCAGCTTTTTCTGTACCAAATAATTCTTCTCCTAGATCTGTTCCTGCAATTAGCGGATCAATATTATCTTCAAAATGCCCACCGTGTGCGCCTAATTCTTGAGGAGCATATACACCTTCATCGTGATTGGTAATCGCAAAAGTACCATCGGGATTAAAAGAGTGAAACCATCCGTGCAGCATCCAAAACATAGGGCTAAAGCCTTGATCGGATTCGGGAAATACTTTGTAATCAAGCTGTTCTAGACGCGCACCCAGAGTTTCTAAAGGTACATCTTCTTCAAAGTAAACTAACTCAGGATTTAAATTACTAACCCCTGTAAACCAAGTATGATGATGATGATGCCAATCATCAGCCGTTAAGGTATCAAAAGAAGAGGGCGGAAAATCATCTGCTGGATTGACTAGCAACCCTGCCAAAGGATTGTCTGCTGTTGCTGACTGGGTTTCTGGAAAGCGAAGATAAAAAACGGCTGTTAAATTGCCTTCGTTATCGAAATTCAAACCTACAGGATGTTCGATATCTAATTGTTCTAAATTTCCAACTTCATCAGCCAAAGTCGGATTATAGTAATGAATTCCATGTCCCTCAAGCTCTTGAGTTAGAGGAATATAGCCATCAGCGATCGCCTGTTCTAGTCCCTCTGAACCATAATATTTTATGGTTGCTTGAGTTGCCTGGGCAATTTGTTGATCCAGCAACGGTACATCTACACCTAAATCATTATTTGCCTCTGTTAAATCTTGCTCATCAATTGTGCCATTAGCATTTAGGTCATATAAGGGATGGTATAAATCTTCTCCCTCAACTGAACCATAACGAGCAGTAAGATCCTCAATATCGAGATTATTGACACTGCGATCGCCATTAAAGTCAGCGACGCTCAAGATTGGGATTACTGAGTCATGGGGTTCTTCATGGTTTTCACCAGAGTCATGGGAGTGGTTTTCTTCATTGGATATCTGCAACATATTACTCATGTCACTTCTCCTGATTTATTTAGGCAAGAAAAATGCTCAAATTAACCTGCATGATAATTATCTATAGCAGGTTGATGTTAATTATTATTTATTTGATTTCGAGCAAAAAATAACTAGCAAATATATAAAACTAGCTTTAGTTTGTAGAGCTTCTCTTATTTATTTTAAGATAAATTAGGTTGACTTACTTAATAGCCAATAGCCATAAACTAGCTATTACTTCTACAAAGCAGTACTAGTAATTTACGTTAATAGCTAATACTTTGGTTAAAGTTTATGCTACTGCGGATTGAGATTGTTTATGGATAATGTGTTGATAGTCTGGATCAAGCCAACACTGTGGTAAAGCTTCACCAGAAGGAAAAATAAGCTTTGACTTCAAAAACATTTCTGGGTCTTGCATTTCTTCCCCAGCATGAAATCTTCCCAAGACTTCTTTTTTAAAAGGATCAAAAAGGTTGTGTACCTCTAATAGTTCTACCAAATCACCATTAGATTTTTGTTTGAGAAACATAATGCCTCCCTGGTTATCAAACCTTGATATTTTTTTTTATTGTAGCGTAATTAATTACGACGAAATATAAAGGATTGTGTTAATTTACTAACATGAAGTCATCTTTAGAATTAGAATGATTTAGTTTCTTAATCTTAAAATCTATAGTCATTTCAAATAGAAAACACAGGTTGATTAGTACTACTTTTCATCCCTTATCATTCATACTTTATCGTTTTAAGGATTATGCAAAAGTATATATGTGAAGTTTGTAATTATATTTACGATCCAGAACTAGGTGATCCTGATTCAGGAATTGAACCGAATACTCCTTTTGAAGAAATTCCAGATGATTGGGTTTGTCCTCAGTGCGGTGCAGAGAAATCAGAGTTTGAACCTTATGAGGAATGATTATAAAAACGCGATCGCTTGATCGCGCTTGCGCTTGCGAAGCTGCCGAAGGCATAGCAGTCGTAGACTTAGCTGCCCTAGGCATAGCGTACCCGAAGGGTAATCGCGCTACAGCAAGATAAAATTTTATTGTTAAATGATAAATGTTCAATGAAATGACTGTTACTAAACCTCAACCCAAAATTGGACTAGCATCCCGTTTAGTCAATGGAGTCTTAGCAATCAAACCCTTAGCCGATTTTGCCAAAACCCGCGCCCGTGAGAAGATGATTAAACGTGCGGAATCAATTGGTGTACCTTGGCGAGATAATGCCAAACAATTGAGCGATCGTAATTGGGAAGAAGAATTGGCCACAGTCCAAAATCCCGATTTACAATATCCCGATTATTACACCACCTCATTTCATGCCTATGAAGAAGGTAATCTTTGTTGGCAGGCTGCTTGGGAAGTAGAATCTGCTGCGCGTGCTGTTCATGCCCAAATTTGGTCTAAAGGGGATGTTAATGGCGATCCAATGTTACGTGATAGTTATCATCAAGTCATTCAAAAACAATTAAAGATTGAACCAACTGCTATTCTTGACGTTGGTTGTGGCGCAGGAATGAGTACTTTCGCTTTACAAGCAATCTATCCCCAAGCCCAAGTTACAGGAATTGATCTTTCTCCTTACTTTTTAGCGGTAGCTCAACATCGAGGACAAGAAAGCCAGCAAAATATTACCTGGGTTCATGCTGCTGCGGAATCAACGGGTTTACCTGATGCCAGCTTTGATCTCGTTTCTGCCTGCTTGATGTTTCACGAATTACCTACGACTGCTGCTCAAGCAATTATTACTGAAGCTCGTCGTTTATTGCGTCCTGAAGGCTATTTAACCATTATGGATATGAATCCTCAGTCGCCAGTATTTTTGAAGATGCCACCCTACGTTTTGACCTTACTTAAAAGTACTGAACCCTATCTAGATCAATATTTTGCTTTAGATATGGAACAAACATTTATTAAGGCTGGTTTTACCACTCCGATTATAACGATTAATAGTCCCAGGCATCGAACAATCATTGCTCAAGTAGTTTAATTTGATGAAGTACCCCAATCTGCTTCGCTCTCGTTTGGGGTTTCCCAAAATCAGGAGTTTCTGTTAATTTGTCATTCGCAGCTTGTCCCATACTACTTACCAAAATAAGCGATCGCTAAATAATAAACAGTTAGCAATTATTTTTTATTGGAGCGATTTTTTCGACGCGCTTGCTTCTGCATCTTTTTCTTGGCTTTCTTATTGGATTGATTGGATTTTTTTCGAGGAGTTTGAGGAGATAGCTCAAAATTTCCTATTCCTAGAGGTTTTATTTCGATTTGCCTAATTCTTGGCTCACGAAAACAAGCCCAATTTTCCAATTCTTCTATCGTATTTTCAATTGGGGAATAGTAGGAATTATCGCGAAGTTCCTTTAAAGTACCATCTAACCCTAGTTCAAGGTAATATTCGATATCTTCATAACTGACAAAAAATGGTTCAACCAAATCTGACTCAAAAGCTTGGTCAATATATTGCTTAATTTCCAGAGGATAAAGTTTAGCACTATTAATAATTAAATCAGTCCAGAAATAATCAGGTTCTGTTTCAGAATTGGGGTCTTTTTCTAGTCGCGTCCTAAACAATTCTTCAAAATACTCAATGACCAACTCTCTAGAAATAACTCCTTGAGCAACCAAAGCCATTAAAGCGTGTAAACCTGCACCCCTAACAAATTCATTAGCTTGTAGATTTGCTATCAGTTGCTTAAGGGGTTCAATATTGCCGTCACTAACATTAGCAAGGATTCTGCCTAAATACTCAGTAACAACATCTCCAGTGACATCTAATGGTGTATCTCCAGGAGTTGAGAAAAACTTAATGATCAAAGGATAAGCTTTCGTTTCCCTAAATTGCGCCAGTAAAAATAGGGCATGGATATGTAACCAATAGTCAGGACGATCTAATAACCTCTCTAGGTTATCTTTCCATTTTTCTAAAGTCTCTAATAGTAAAGGGGTAATGGCTTCTCGATTTTCGATTGCTTCTTCTAAAGCTTGGCGAGGAAGTTTTCCTGTATAGTTTTCTAGTTCGGCTATTATTTTTGTCAATTCCATCTCAAAAAAAGCCTACCCAAATTATAACGACAACAAATCCTTAACAAGAAGCTCAAAATCCTACAGCATTATACTAAATCATTTTGCACCCCCACGAAAGCAATGTTTAAAATCTCCTTTCGTATTGCACTCTAACTTCTTCTAGAGTGTAATTATAGGTTGAGCGTACAGAGGAATTTTGATCTAACTCAACAATGCCTTCAAAATTGGGAAAAACTCGCAGATAATCTAGACCAACTTGTTGACCAATTCCTACTATCGTATCATCTACCCTATAAAGAACATTACGACGAACAGGGGCTAGTACAAATTGATTTACCCCTAAATCAAATAATTCTGACTGACTACTATTTCTGACCTGTTCGGCAAAAGCTAAAAACTTTCTACCAAATAAGCCAATCAATTCACCTTGGCTACGAGAAGGTACACTGGTTAGCTCTACCGCAGGGGAATTAATAATTTGATTTTGATCATTATTATTGTCAATTAAAGCAGTTTTGTTAAAACATTGAGTTAAACGGTTAAGTTCCTTGTCATTGTAGTATTGATTGTTTTCTACTAAAGGTGTGTCACTGGGACGAATATCACAATCAGTATTTTGTTGTCTGAGGTTGGGTAGTATTTCGGTTGTTTCCCCTAAGATATTGAGAAAAACATTGATTGTCTCCGCATTATTGGCTCTGGAGAGAGGAGCGGGAATTTCATTCGACTCGGAATCTACTAAAGCAACATCTTCTTCATCTACTTCTGTAATTTCTGTTTGCAAGACAATATCGAGACTAGGATTAAAAACTCCTGCTTGGGGAGTAAAGATAATTGTATTGTCGCGATCGCGAGCTATATTAAAGGTACTACTTAGTAAATCTACATCTGCTTTAGTCAGGGCTAGTTTTCCTTTGGGTCTAATATTAGTAGGTTGATCTGCCGTGCCGTTGAGAGTCAAACCGCCTTCTACTTGGAATTCATACAAGGGAGCTTGCTGGAATCTAACATCAAAGATGTTAACTTGCAAATTTTGTAGTGTGGTAATTATCCTAGATTGAGCAGAGGATGTGGACTTCTGAGTTATAGCGTTGGTTAGTGTTTTTGTCCCATCAGTGAGATTATTTATTCTGCTAGAAGCTATTGAGGTAACATTTTTTGTTCTAGGAGTTGCAGTTTTAGGAATAGATACTTCACCGTCTTCGAGATTAACTTTACCGCTAATTATTGGTTCTAAAGATGCGCCTGTAACGGAAACATCACCTTGAATTCCACCTTGATAAAGTTGCTCAATATCAATATCACCTTTGGGAATTTTCACGGTGAGAGGATTATCTAAATTATTTACCGCTCTCAAAATCGGTAATTTACCTGTAGCTGAAAGCTGTTTGTCTGCAAAAGTTCCATTGAGAGTTTCAACGTTTACTATTTGATTGTCGAGGGTAATTTTACCTGTACCGCTAAAAGGTTCAGTGAAAAAAGGCGTTTTGAGAACTATATTAGCATTGTCAAGGTTAACCACCCCTTGAGCGTCTAAATCATAAATTATACCTTTTCTATTTGGGTCTAAGCGAGCATTAGCTTGTAATTGAGCATTACCTTCTCCCCCAATCCAGTTAAGATAGTTTTGACTAAAGGCATCTAAGAAAGTAAAGGCTTCTTTAGTTAGATTGACATTAGCTGTGAGGCGATCGCTTTTACCTGGGATAATCGGATAGGGTACGGCAGCTTTGACTTGAATGGCATCAGGAGCAGTGGTATTAAAAGCGAGGCTACTGCCATCATAATTAAAATCACCTGCGATTTTGGCAGGTAAAATGTTACCGTTATACGCACCTTCTGTAAAGGCTACTTTACCTGCTACTTCTGGTTGACTGGGTGTTCCTTGAAGCGTACCAGTAGCATTAATTTCCCCTGCTAGATCTACAGGAATTGCCACAAAATTACTAATGTTATCAATAGTTAAATTTGCGATCGCAAATTTCGCGTCTGTTTGTTCGGGAGATAATCTACCTTCAAGGGAAAAAGCTGCTTCTTGGAATTGAATCATGGCTTGTTCCAGATTCACTGTTGTGCCTTCCAGCTTGCCAGCAATTGCTAATTTAGGAATGGGAATAAATTGTGCTTCTTCGGTAACTAAACCCAGGGGAGGAACAATATTAGGATAGTCTTGTTTTGGTTGCCACTGCCAGTTAGTACCTGAAACTCGAAAATCGGCTTGAGGGGTTTGAATTGTACCACCTAAGATAATTTTTCCCGCATAGCGACCATCTATGTTTAGTTCTGTAGGTATAGTACCTGTTTCCCTTGCTTCAGCATTTGCCTGAATTTGGTTATTAACTCGGCGTAATTGGTTGAGTTTGCGAGCAATTGACTGATCTACAGTTTCTTTTTCGGGTGCTGGTTTGACCGCAGCAGGGGAGGCATAATCGGGAATATTAATCAACCTGACTACATCTTCAATGGTAAACCAGCGTAAGGTAGTTAAAGCGTCTTGGATATAAGCTTGGGGGATATCTAATTGACCGTCAATTGCGCCTGAAGCCAGATCTAAAGCTGCATTAAAATTATATTTACTATCACCTAGTTCTAAGGAAGCTGTGGTTATTTCCGCTATATTTTTCTTTGGCTGATAGTTAAAATTTGCCTGAAGTTGATTAGCCTGAACATAACCCAAGCCTGGATTAGCAATCTGAAGATCACCTCTAGCTGCTAGAGTATAAAGATTGAGGTCGATTTCGCCTGTGGTTGTGCCTGTGATAGCACCTTCAACACCTAATGCTTTAGCTGGAGTAAGGTTAAGTAATTCTAGGGGAAAATTATTAATATCTAGGGAAAATTGCTGATTATCGCGATCGCCTAAAGCAATAACTGGTTTTTCCTGATCATCTTGACGTATTTCTAAATTAGTAGGTAAGTAAGGCAAGCGACAGTTCTTTCCTTTACAAGGGACAGCACCAGCAGCAATCACATCTTCTCTTCCTTGTAGATTTAGGGCAATGGCTTCTCCTGGTTTTACACCCAGCTTTCCTGCTATTACAGGCTCAAAAGCTATATCGTTAAAGCCAAAATCTAGCAAACGCAAGTTACCAGTTAAATCGATGTTACCAGGTTTATTAGGAGCGGATATTAACTGTCTGCCGATAAATTGACCGTTAAAATCGGCTTTGCCTCTAAAATTAACGTTTTCAGCTACTAATTTATTATTTTGAGTTGTGGCGTTTAAAACTTGATCGATGGGTAGGCGATTAAAATCTAGGTTAGCTGCCACATTGAGATTAGTGTTAGCAACATCTAAGTTTCTAGTAATATCAGCCAGAATCAAATTACCTTGAGCATTGAGTTTTTGGACACCAGAATTGACTGCTAATTGGTTAACGGCGATCGGTACATTCTTTGCTTGCTCAATTATAGGCTGAATATTTCCTGTTAAAACTGCTTGAGCATCAATATTATCTACCTTAACTGAAGCTAAGTTCTGAGGAGCAAATTTATCTAACAGTAATTGCGAACTAATATTATCCGCATCTAGATTAGCCTGCCATTGATTATTATCCAGATTCGCGATCGCATTTACTACCCCGTCAGCAACATCTAAAGCAGCATCTACACTTGCATCAAAGCTACTCAAATCTCGGTTTTCGGCAAAGGTTAATAGTTGGTTTAGTTCTCCCGTAGTTGTTACCTGACTAGATCTAACACTGGCTGGAAGTGGTAACTTGGGTGCAAAACGATTTAAGTTTATCTCGCTAGTATTAGCATTTGCCTGAATCTTACCTGAAGCAATCTGACTGTTAACTGCTACTGCTTCCCCATCTACCTGTAAGTCTAAATCCGCCTGGGCTGTTAAGCTATTTAAATCGGGATTTTTGGCTAAGGCTAGTAATTGTTTTAATTTGACCGAGGAATTAATTTCGCCAGCTTGTAAAGAGGCTGCAACAGGTAAACTTGTTAAAAAAGGATTTAGCTGAATATTACTTGTAAATGCATTGGTGTTAACTTGCCCTGAATTTAGCTTACTGTTAACAGCAACATCTCCACCATCGACATTTAAATCTAGATCGACAGTTCCTTGTATCCGATCCACATCTAGTTGATCCAATCTACCATTAAATTGAGCTTGGGCAGTCTCCACCCCCACAGGACGATTAAGGTTTAAATTGGGTTTGGTAAATGGTGTCAGAAAAGGAGTTAAGTTAAAATCTTGAGCATCTACCTGTGCTTGCCACTGTTGATTATTTAAATTAGCCTCGCCTGTAACCTCCGCTTGACCATCACCATAAGTAATTTCAGTACCCCGTAAAGCTAATTTTTTATCGGCAAAAGTAATCTCCCCTGTACCAGCAATATCTTCGAGATTATTAGCACTGGCTTGGGGTATATTCCATTTTACTAAGGCTTGAGGATTATCTACTGTACCTTCAACCAGTCCTCGTGCTTGTAGTTTTCCTACTGTCACCTTAGGAGGTAATTGATAATAAGGGGAAATTAGATCTTGAGTCGGTAAATCTGCTTGAAAACTGAACAATAAAGGCATTGCAATCTTCTTAAGATCTCGATTTTCCTCTAAAGCTTGCTGGATATTAGTTTCAATTGTCCCTTCGGCAATTACATTACCTCCAGCCACGGGAGTAAGTTTTAAATTCTCTAAAACAACTTTGGCTAAATCAGCATTAAAACTAGCAGTTATTTGCTTAAATTGCGTTTTATCTACGGTTATTAGTTCAGTATTCTTAAGATTACCTGTTAATTCTGGTTCTTTAATTGCTCCTCCTAGTTTTAATTTTGCTGCTACCTCTCCTGCAAGATCTACAGGTAACTGTTGAGTTAATTTACTAGGCAAATCAGCCAAGGAAAAAGGCAGAATATTTAAATTTAAATCATAACCACTGTCTAAGCTTACTTGACCCGCTACTTGAGCCGTAATATTGCCTAAAGTCGCCTGAGTTTGTGTAATTTGAGCGTTGCGACCACTTAAGTTTAAGTTGGATTTAGCTGTGACAGGAGTCTCTAAATCTGTTGCTTCTCCTGTAAGATTTTGCAGATTAACTATACCTTTGAGATTAGCAGCCGTAATTTCTTCCAACGACGGAATATTAACATCTAAATCAGCATTCAATTCTCCGCTTGCGAACTTTACAGGTAAATTGGGGAAAAAAGTAGATATCCTCGACAAAGCTAAATTATTTATCAACAATTTAGTATTGGTTGAGCCAGTTTTGAGACGAGTTTCCCCCTGAACACTTGCTTGTGCCTGTTCAATAACTGCATCTAAATCATAAGCAATCAATTCTTTTGCCTGATTTAATCTACCACTGCCGTCTACTTGACCTTGTATGGGATTTTGTTGATAAGGGACAGCAGTAAGATCAGCTATTTCAACATCTAGATCTACGTCGTAGTAAATTAAAGGCTTTTTATCTTCTTTCTTAGGAGGTAAAAAATCTAGATTAATCCACTCCCCATTTTGTTCTTGTTCCAAATAAATATCTGGTTGAATCAAACTGACATCTAGAGGTAAAGTACGTCGAAATAAAACAGGAATCAGATTAAATCCAACCTCAACCCCCTCCACAGTAACTTTATCTGGATCTTTAGCAGTAGCAGGAATTACCGTCTTACCGAATTCAATCCCCCCCAGAGAAAAACTTTTTACCTCTCCCAGATCAATTGGACGTTGAATAAAATTACCAATTTGAGTTTCCAGAAACGGCGGTAACTTCTTTTTAACTAATACTCCAGTTCCCCAATAGCCTAAACTACCTAAAGCTGCGATCGCAATTACCCCTGTGGCTACTGTTTTAGGTGAAGACTTGAGTTTATTAACTAACCTCTTTAAAAAGTTTTGCCTCTCTGGTTCAGGATTAGGGGGTTGATTGATTGTAGTCATTGTTTAATTGTATTCAGTAGCCAATTTATCTCACCGTAATTGAAAATAAATTAAATTGAAAATAAATTAAAAATAAATTAAACAAAAATAATATCTTAGATGTAACAATTTTAACCTCTCTCCTCAGAAGTAGAAAGAGATTGATAGAAAAATGAGAGATGAAGGATGAAATAGCTTAATCTACTATACTTGAATGCCCAGCAATGATCTGCCATGTACCTTGAGGCGATAACCAGGGCAAACGCATACTCAACCAGTCAAAATTTTAGCTAAATAACTGTTGTCCCATCCAGCTTTTAAGCGTTTAGCTTCTTGATGCAGTCGCTTCAAGTCGGGGAACCCGCCCAACGCGCTGCATCGCTTTTTTTCCTACTTTGGTGGAAGTTTCCTTTGATAATTGGTGATAAATTTCATCGACGTGCTTTTGTAGTGCGCCACTAACTCCACCTAAGCGATGATAAGTGGCTATATTCAAAGTGCGATTGGTAAAAGCTTTCGCATTTCTTGTTTGATCGCATCTCTACTTTTTGAACCATCATTAATTGCTAACTGAATCGCATTCGTACCAAACTTAAAAGCATCTTCAAAAGATCGCCCGTAACCTAAAGCACGATAAAAACCAATCGAAAACGCGATTGCCGCATCATCTTGGATCACCTGATTCATGCCAATGACATATTTAATATGTTTGACAATCTCATTAGCTTGTACTTCTGTATAACAAGCATTCATCACCACACAAACAACTCGGTTTTCAAACAGTGCAAAAAAATCAGCGAGAACTTTAGTATCAACTAAATCGCTTTCTCCATTTTTATTTGCAAAAACTAATCCTTTTTCTCCACTACCATGTCCACAAAAATGAACAATAATTGGGTCATCTTTCGGTTCTTCATTTTCCAACTTCAAGACCGACTCGTGAAGTCGATCCTTACTAATTGCTGCGCTGTCTCTAATTTGAAACTTGTTGTGATCGCTTGCATCATCTATAACTCTTCTAAGCTCTCGAATTTCTTTGTCTAAGGAAAGATCTTGATGGGGATTAGCTTCTAAAATTAGGATTTTCATCAAATAATAATTTGGTTTTGTAAATAAATATTACAAAAAATGAGATTTTGCATAAATACTTCTCGAAGAACCAGAGTAATAATTGTAAGTATTCAACTAAGTTACCCAATTATTTAAATAGCAAACGTCTAGTTTTTATTTCAAATTATTTTATCGTAAAAGGTAACAAATCATGAACAATTAAATAATTTAATTAATATTTTTTTAAATAAAATTGCTAAGTTTGTGAGTAAATATTGTTGCTAGCAAATTTGATTTGTTGCTCGGATATTTTGCTCAATCGATAACTTTAAAGATTATTAAAACAGGATGAATTTTATCCAAATAATTTTTACTATTAAGTTGATGAAATAGAAAGCGATCGCCCTGTAAATCACAAAGCTTTAAGCTTGTAAACAGTTTTTCTCAACCGCAAATTTATTAATTAACGAGGTGAAAATGAGAGATTTAAGTGATGATGTTTTTAATCCAATAGATGACTTGGTTATCGAACCTTGTTGGGAAATTAATGAAGTTGAAGAAGCTGGAGCAAGATTAGGTTTTAATGGATTGATTAAGGATGCTCCACGTAATGTATCTACTTCAATTGTTAATGCTTTATCTCAACAACTAATTTATCAAATAAATTTAATCGTTCCAGACGCTTTAGTGAGTTGTGATGAGCTAAATATCAATTTAGGAGAAGCAGCTTTTCCATTTTTGCAGCCTGCTGCTAAACAGGGATTACAAAAAGCTATTCAAGAGCGTGGAGTTCAAATGCAGATTAATTCAGGTTATCGCACCATCGCTCAACAAATGTTGCTGTTTAATTGGAGAGGTAGTAATAGCAATCCCGTGGCAGCACCAGGTAAAAGTAATCATCAAAGTGGTTTAGCACTCGATATCAATGATCGCGCTGGTTGGATACCTTTTCTAAAGCGTCATGGTTGGCAGCCTCTAGCCAACGATCCGCCTCACATTGATTTTAAGGGAGGAGGAACTAAAGATCTGCGTAAGGCAACGATATTAGCTTTCCAGCAACTGTGGAACAAGAATCATCCCAATGAGAAAATTGGTGAAGATGGTGACTGGGGTTCTAAAACTGAGAATGCGTTGAATCGATCGCCTTCAATGGGTTTTGACAAAGCACCTTGGGATAATAAACCTAGAATTCTGCGTCTGAGTCGTCCTTTAATGGAAGGTTCGGACGTGCGTAAACTTCAAGAAAAATTGAAGGCAGCAGGTTTTGCCATCTCAGTAGCAGATGGTGTTTTTGGCAGTGGCACGGATAAAGCTGTTAAGGAATTTCAGAAGCAGAAGGGTTTGGTTGCAGATGGCATCGTTGGTTCTAAAACCTTTGAGCAAATAGCTTGAATTGTTACGAAGATACATAAAACTACAAGAGTTATGGAGTCCTAATGACTGAGGAAGCTAATCAAATACCGAATTTATATGCATTGTTAATAGGCGTTGATTGCTATATGCCTAATAGACTTCCTGATGGGAGTTATTACAAAAATTTGGGTGGGTGCGTACGTGACATTGGTCATGTAGAAGCATTTCTCAAAGATGTTCAAAAAGTTCCAGAAAACCAGATTTTGAAATTGACAGCTTCTCCCAGTGCCGAAGATGAACAAAAACCTGTGGAAACCCTTGAGCGATTGCCAACTCGTAACAATATGATTGCTGCGTTTAGGAAACTAGGGGAGATAGCACCCGCAGGATCACAGGTTTACATTCACTATTCTGGGCATGGAGGACGCGCCAAGACAGTTTTCCCAGAGATTAAGGAAAAAGATGGGATCGATGAAGGATTAGTACCAACTGATATAGGTACTACTGAAGGACAGTACTTACGGGATCTCGACTTGGCGCAATTACTTAAAGAGTTAGTCGCCAAAGATTTAACAGTAACAGTCATGTTCGATTGCTGTCATTCTGGTGGGGCAACACGAGGCGATGTCGAAATTCGCGGTATGGATGTTGTGGATGATAAACCGTTACTCCCTGGTCAGGAAATTATCGTACCCCTAGAAATACAAAAATCGTGGCTTGAATCAGGAACTCGTGGCTTGAAGGCAGAAGGACTGCCAGCATCTGAAGACTATGTAGTTGTAGCAGCCTGTCGGCAGAATGAGTATGCCTATGAGTATGCTTTCAATCGGGAAACTGGAGAAAGAAATGGCGCATTGACTTACTGGCTGCTTGATACCTTAAGACAAAAAAATGCTGGACAGACGTATCAGGATTTGTTTGATCGTATTAATGCCAAAATTCGTACCCAATTTTCTCAACAAACTCCCATGCTGATGGGGCCAGGAAATCGCCACATATTTGGCAGTCAATTTGCAGAAGAAATCAATGCAGCAAGTGTTTTAAACGTTGAGACAAACGCCGAAACCAAGGAATTACAGGCTAAGTTAGATGTTGGGCAAGTTAATGGGATAAGCAAGGGTGCAGAGTTTGCTATCTATCCTCGCGATCGCGATCTAAAGCAAAAAGAGAATCGGGTGGCGATCGCGAGAATTATTCAGAGGGGAGGTACTGAATCGCTATGTAGGCTCGAACCAATTGAAGGTAAGGAATTTAAAGTCGAACAGGGCGATCGAGCAGTTTTAGTCTCTCCATCGATCAATCTGGTGCGGAAAGTTCTACTGTTTGAGCAGAAAGAAGCTACTTCAGCAGAAATCGCTCAAACTCCATTGCCTGACGATACGCTTTTACCTGAAATTTTTAAGCAGCAAAAGGCATCTCTAGAAGCGATCAAAAATGCTCTCGCTGGTAATGGCTGGGTAGAGCTAGCAGAAGATGTTATAGATACTGTTGATGATGAAGGTATTGCTTATCAAGTTGCACTCAATAACAATGGAGAGTATGAGATCTGCGATCGCACTGGACATCGCTACGGCAATATGACTCCGATCAAATTGGGCGAGCCTGATGCAGCTACGAAAGTTGTCAAGCGTCTTGTTCATCTGGCAAAATTTCACGCCGCCGCAGAGATCGATAATATGGACTCAGATTCTCCTCTAGCTGGCAAACTAGCGGTGGAATGGCTAGGGACATCGGATATTTACGAGCAAGGGGACAAGATTCCCACTAAATCTCAGATGAAGCCATTTGCCGATTCTAGTCAACCAATTGTCAAACTAGGGGGGTATATTTTCTTGTCGATTCAGAATAATTCGTTGCAAGCTCTCAATGTTGCTGCTTTAGATCTTGCCTCTGATTGGTCGATTGAGAAAATTTTTCCAGGACAGAGTGCGGACTTTGTAACAATCGAAGCTGGCAAGAAAGAAGTGGTGCCACTACCTACCAGTTCTGCGGGTCAAGATACTGTCAAGGTCTTTGCTAGTGTTGGGGCTGCAAATTTTCGGTGGTTAGAACTGCCATCTTTAGATAAACAAATAACCACACGTTCGCTTAAATCTCCGACGAATGCTTTAGAAGCACTGCTGTCTGCGATCGATGGGGAGAACCCACAAACTCGCAAGTTATCCGTGGCTGCATCTCCCAGTCGTGAGTGGACAACTAAACAGATCGATTTGACGGTTGTGGAATAATTGAGCAGTTCCTTAACGCCTAAATCTATTCCAGCAAGGATTCTGATATCTTACTGACTTTCTTATTAACTAATTTTAAAAGCATATTACACTAAATCCTGTTGAAATAGAGTATTTAAAAGTTGAGGTTAGGCACGCTTACACTAGGCACTAGACACGCTTAGTTTTAGTCCAATTAAAGTTTCTTCCCGAAAAGTAATTTTTCCAAATCGGATTTAGTATTAGAGATTCACAAATGACAGCCAAAGCCCCAATGAAAGATATAATCGTCATCCTTCCTGGTATTCTGGGAAGTGTTTTACAAAAAGATGGCAAAGACCTCTGGGCTGTTTCTGGACAGGCAATTTGGCAGGTACTTACCAAGATTGGTGAAACTATTCACGACCTGAAATTATCTCAAGACGATCCCGAAACTGAAAACTTGGGTGATGGGATTCGCGCCACATCCCTGATTCAAGATGCTCACCTGATTCCAGGATTTTGGAAAATCGATGGCTACACCAAAACCGCACGCCTGATTACCGACAACTTCGCTGTTACCCCTGGCGATATTTACAACGATCCAGACGACAGAGCAGCGAACTTCTATCAGTTTCCCTACGACTGGCGGCGGGACAACCGAGCCAATGCCCGAATCCTAAAAAAGCTGATTGATAAAAGGCTCAAATGCTGGCGCGAAAACAGCGGTGCTGCTGATGCCAAAGTAATTCTGCTGGCACACAGTATGGGTGGATTGATATCTCGCTATTACCTAGAAGTGCTAGAAGGATGGCACGATAGTCGAGCCTTGTTCACCTTTGGTACGCCCTATCGTGGGTCGCTTAAGGCTGTCAACTTTCTAGCAAATGGTTACAAGCAACTTTTTTTAGATTTAACCGAAGTCATGCGATCGCTCACTTCCATCTATCAATTGCTACCTATTTACGAAGTAGTCAAAATTGGCGAAAGTTATCAGCGTATTGCTGAAGCTGATGGATTGCCTAACATCGATAAACTAAGGGCGCAGGATGCCCTGGCATTTCATCGAGAAATTGATGCTGCCGTAGAAAAACACCTCAAACTTGACGAGTATCGCCAGTCATTGGCTGTTGTGCCGATCGCTGGTATACAGCAGCCCACTTTACAATCTGCCATTTTCCAAAATGGCAAACTAACTACTAGTGAAGCTCTGCCTGCTATTTTAGGTAATCGACCAGACTTGAGTGATGGTGATGGTACAGTTCCTCAAGTCTCAGCGATTCCAATCGAGCGATCAAAAAACTTTGATAACATTTTTATTGCCGAGCAACACGGTGCATTACAAAATCAAAAGCAAGTCCTGGATAACCTGCAAAATTGTCTGGAGTTGAGTCAATTTGACTTGGCAGCGGTTAAAGCTCCCCAAACAGCTATTAGTCTCAGTTTAGACGATCTTTACTTACCTGATGAACTTGTCAGCATTCGGGCAAGAGTAACGGGTGCCATCTCCTTTGGAAAACTGCAAGCCAAAATTAGTTCGGTTTCTGGCGATCGCCCCACCTTCAATCTTGACTTTGAGCAACAAGAGCGGGATTGGGTATTGGCGATCGATAACTTAAATCCGGGTCTTTATCGTTTGAAGGTGCAAACGGAGAACGCAAGCGAGCAAGGTCCTACTCCCGTTCACGATCTATTTGAAGTATTTGGTGGAGATGGAAACTAAGTTACATGAAACAAATTTTAATTTTGTCATCTAATCCCAAAGGAACACCCGTTCTCGATTTAGCGCGAGAGATTCGAGAAATTCGAGAAGGGTTGCTGCGATCGCCAAACCAAGAACAAATTAATATAGAAGCACGCGGAGCCGTACGTCCGAAAGATTTGAGGCGATCACTGTTGGAAATCAAACCCCAGATCGTTCATTTTTGCGGTCATGGGAGTGGCGAAGGTGGATTGGTATTAGAAGACGATAATGGAAGCGAGCAAGTCGTCGCAAGTGATGAACTGTCACGTCTTTTTGAGGTTTTTGCGGAGCGGGTTGAGTGCATTCTGCTGAATGCCTGTTACTCGGAAGTCCAAGCCGATGCTTTGATTCAACATATCAACTATGTCATTGGCATGAACCGTGAGATTCCAGACGAGGCAGCCATAGCATTCTCGATTGGTTTCTATGATGGTATTGGAGCAGGAAAAACTGTTGAAGATGCCTATAAATTGGGTTGCAGCGCGATCGAGACCGATCTTCCCGACACCCCAACCTCCAGTCGCAAGTTGATCCCGATCCAATCGCCTGAAACACTACAACCAAAGGTTTTACCGGACTATCTGATTCCTGTGCTGAAGAAAAAACAAAACCCCAATGAGATTGTTCCAGCCAGTCCTTTCGTTTCTATCAAAAAATCGGATATTGAACCCTTCATCGGTCATTCAGACTGGATTCGTTCTCTAGCTTTTAGCCCTGATAGCAAAACGCTGCTCAGTAGCAGTAACGATAAGACAGTCAGGTTATGGGATCTGGAAACTGGACGATTACTCTATTTATTAACGGGACATCGAGAGCGAGTAAAATGCGTGGGAATAAGTCCTGATGGGTTGCTGCTCAGTTGTAGTGCCGATAGTCAGGTCAGATTATGGGACAGGAATTTACTAACCCATCGAAAAACGGGAAATTGTCGTTATGTGGTTAAATCCTCTTCTAAAACGATTACTCTGGTCAATACTTTACCCGTTAGTCCCAATCCTCAACGCCCTATTTTTGCAACGGGAGCAGAACATGGCAAAGTTTCTATTTGGAATCTGGAAACCGGACAGTGGCAGCGAACCATTTCAGCCCACAGTAGCCCTATTTTATCGCTGGCCTTTAACTCGGAGGGTCAGTGGCTCGCTAGTGGGAGTCAAAATAAAACCATTAAACTCTGGGATGTGAATAAGGCAGAAGAACAGCCTCTGTATGTCATTAGCAATGCTCATCAAAGTCAGATTTTATCCCTAGCGATTAACAGTCAGCAACAAATTCTGGTGAGCGGTGGGGCAGGTCGCGCGATTAAACTTTGGGATTTGGCAACGGGGGAGAAGCGATCGCCCATACATATTCTTGAAGGTCATTCTGGTCAAGTCTGGTGTGTAGCGGTTAGTCCTGATGGTTCTAAGATTGCCAGTGCCAGTGCAGATTTTACCGTGAAGCTGTGGGATGTTCAGACAGGGGATCTGCTGCAAACCTTTACAGGGCATTTAGGAGAGGTGCGTACAGTTGCCTTTAGCCCAGATGGTAATTTACTTGCCAGTGGAGGCGACGATTTAGAAATCAAACTTTGGCAAGTTTAGGAAACGCAATTTATACTTCAACTAGCGATCGCGGCAAAGCATTTTTATGAACAAGAAAACCATTTTAATTCTCCTATCTAATCCTAAAGGCACTGCTCAACTAGCTCTGTTGGATGAAATTCGTGAGTTGAAGGACGCATTAATATCGTTAGGGGAAAATAAGTTTCATGTTGAATGGGAGCCTAATGTCAAACAAGAAGACTGGTTAAATCACATTTCTCGTGTTAAGCCGCAAATTATTCATTTTTGTGGACATGGGACGAGAGCAGGATTAATCATAGGTGATGAAAATCATCAGGTTCTTGGTAATGAATATTTAGCGAATTTACTTAAAGAATTTGCTGATCGCGTAGAATGTGTCCTGCTCAACGCCTGCGACACCGAACCACTAGCCAAAGCTCTTGCTAAACATATCAATTATGCCATCGGCATGAATCTGCCTGTCAAAGATCGATCAGCGATCGATTTTGCTAAATATTTTTATAATCAGCTTGGAATTGGAAATCCCATCGAAACAGCTTTTTATCTAGCAAGAAATGAGGTTTTCCGAATTACTTCTCCTTCTACACATCAAAGCGAAAGCAATCTCTCTTCTGATTCACAAGACCGTAAACTTACCTGCGTCGATCAAGATAAAAGCCCTGCCAATAACCAGAATCGAGAGCATTTAATTCCTGTTCTCAAAATTAATCTCAATCCCACAACTATCAAATCTATTTGGTTAAGTCCAGATGAGAAAAAAGAAGCAATTAGTCAATTATTAATGGCAATTGATGATGCTTTTAATAAGATTAAACTCTTTCATTCTTCCGAGCCAATTATCCTCCAAGACCAATATATTCCGATCCAAGTAACTTTAGAGCGACGGTATAAGGATAAATTAGAAACTATTGGGAGTTACACCGAATCAGAAGAGGAATTGAAAAAAGTTTATGCCATAAAAGGAATGGGTGAGCAAGAAGACTGGGCAACAGCAAAGCAAAAAGAATCTCGTATCATTGTTTTAGCAGATCCGGGAATGGGTAAATCAACTTTATTGCGGATGGAAGTTCATCAAGCTGTCGAGCAATCAAAGCAGGATTTAGAGGCAGTCAAAGCGATCGACTCTCTAATTATTCCCCTATTCGTCAGGCTTTCCACTTTAGCGGATTTATGTGCTAATGATAACGAAAACGATAACCTAACCATCAGTAAAGCTGTTCTTAAAATTATTCAAGATAGGCATGAAAAACTTCTAAAAATATCAAAAGAGACTGAAAAAGTAACGACATTTCTCAATGATTTTTTAGATAAACAGTTAGAAAATGGTAAATGCTTGTTATTATTAGATGCTCTAGATGAAGTCTCCCAAGATAAACGCTCAAAACTGTTAGAAAAGCTCACTAATTTTGTCATAAATTATCCCAATTGTCGAATCTTTGCTACCTCTAGAATTGTTGGTTATGGAGGTAAATTGATCGATTCAGGGAAAGAAATGGAGATTGTTCCCTTTGATCAACAACAAACTGAGCAGTATATTGAAACTTGGTTTGCCAACGCCGAAAAACATCTTCAGGATAACTCAGTCACTTCCCAAGGATTAATTCAAGCATTAAAAGAGCGTCCTCAGTTAAGCGGTTTAGCTCAAAATCCTCTGTTATTGTCCTTAATTTGCAGTTTATATCAACAGGATAAATTGACTCTACCTGCACGACGGGGAGAAATTTATGAGCAAGCAGTGAATTATATGTTGAAAGGTTGGTCTATAGATAATAATAGACAAGGAGCAGATGAAGCAGAGATAGAGAGCAAAAAAGAACTTTTAACCGAATTGGCTTATGAGTTTAGTAAAACGGGAACAGAAGTTTTTTCTTTGCGGATACTCAAGAGTAAAATCAAAGATTATTTAAAGCGAGATAATGCTGCCAATTTAGGGACAGAAACAGATCGATTAGTTACAGAACTTGCCGATAAAGATGGTATTTTACAAAAATTAAATCCTGATAAAAGCGAATATCTCTTTTTACATCGTACTTTTCAAGAATATTTTACGGCGTTATATCTGAAACATAAAATTGAAGATGATCAAGAGTCTGGAATTAAGTTGGTAACGCAATATTTCTGGAATTATGACTGGCACGAAACCATAACCTTATTGGCAGGTTTATCTAATCAACCGCTGGTTTTAATCAAGGCAATTAGGCAGGAAAAGGATGATATTTTTAATACCCAATTACTTTTAGCAGGGCGTTGTTTAGGGGAATGTGAAAGACAATCCGATCCTTTAGTTAGGGAAATTATTAATAGCATTGTTAACTTTTGGCAAAGGTATATAATTATTGAATTCGTTCAGTCAGTGCTGGTAGAAATAGGGCGAACTTATGACCAGGCAGTGGCAGCTTTAATTGGGGCTCTTCAACATGAGGATAGTAACGTTAGATCGACGGCAGCAGCAGCATTAGGAAACATCGGCAATGACCAGGCAGTGGCGACTTTAATTGGGGCTCTTCAAGATCAGGATCGTGACGTTAGATCGAGGGCAGCAAAAGCATTAGGAGAGATCGGCAATGACCAGGCAGTGGCGGCTTTAATTGGGGCTCTTCAACATCAGGATAGTAACGTTAGATCGAGGGCAGCAGAAGCATTAGAAAAGATCGGCAATGACCAGGCAGTGGCGGCTTTAATTGGAGCTCTTCAAGATCAGGTTCATTACATTAGATCGAGGGCAGCATCAGCATTAGGAAAGATCGGCAATGACCAGGCAGTGACGGCTTTAATTGGGTCTCTTCAACATCAGGATAGTGGCGTTAGAGCGACGGCAGCACAAGCATTAGGAGACATTGGCAATGACCAGGCAGTGGCGGCTTTAATTGGGTCTCTTCAACATGAGAAGAGTTACGTTAGATGGAAGGCAGCAGAAGTATTAGGAAAGATCGGCAATGACCAGGCAGTGGCGGCTTTAATTGAGGCTCTTCAGGATC
>JBOFLX010000016.1:0-5055 GCA_051658085.1 Waterburya sp. | reverse complement strand
ATTGGAGTAAAGGATTTTGGAGTGATGGATACTCAATTGATTCTGTAGGATTTGCAAGTCCGCGTTGCCTGGGGTCTCCCCAGGCATTTATGACGGACGCTCCTTTAGAGGTTCTAAAGAAATACGTGCAAAACCAAGGGCAAGACTAATTGTTCGTCTGCGAGGCATCGAGCCTCTTGACTCACAGGCTTTTCATCCTGACCCTGAAGCAGAGCTTACAGGGCAGGAATTCTCAGCCTTTATGTTAAATTTTAGATGTTCAATGTTCAATGTTCAATGTTCAATGTTCAATGTTCAATGTTTAATGCTAAATTCTACCTCTTAGCATCATTGCCATTTCATTAGCGGTAGGAGACATTTCTAAAGCCGTCTCTTCCGTAATACGACCTTCTTCATAAAGACTAAACAAAGCCTGGTTGGTAGTAATCATGCCATCGTACTCACCATTCTGCATCAGTTCATGAATTTCTTCATATTTACCTTGTTTAATATAGTCTTTGACAGTTTCAGTATTGACCATAATGTCATGGTAAGCTGCTCTCTTACCGTCAGTAGTCCGACATAATCCTTGAGAAATGACTGCTACTAAAGACTCAGAAATAGCAACACGCATCGCATCTTGTTCTTCGGCAGGATAAAGAGTCAAAATCCTTTCAATAGTTTTAACGGCACTGTTGGTGTGTAATGTTCCCATTACCAAGTGACCTGTTTGAGCAGCTTTGAGGGCTGTATTAACCGTTTCGCGATCGCGCATCTCCCCTACCAGAATGATATCAGGATCTTCCCGTAAAGCAGCCTTGAGGGCATTATCAAATTTCAGGGTGTTAATACCAACTTCTCTTTGTTTGATTAAAGAACGTTTGCTTTGATGGACAAATTCAATCGGATCTTCAATGGTAATGATGTGCTTGGCGTGTTCTTTATTAATATAGTCTACCATCGCTGCCATCGTTGTTGATTTACCCGAACCAGTCGGCCCAGTAACTAAAATCAAACCTTTATGGGCATCGGAAATATCTTGGAAAACAGGAGGTAAACCAAGTTGTTCCATAGTCAAAATTTTGAGAGGAATCAAACGCATTACCAAAGCCGGCCCTCGCAGGGTATCAAAAATATTAATCCTCACCCTGGCAAAATCGTATTGAGTCGCACCATCAAACTCTAATTCCCGTTTAAACCTTTCGACTTCTTCATCAGTTAATACTTCATATAACCAACTCATAAAGGTATTAAGGTCGGTTTTAGGGTATTCTGTCAGAGCCATTTCTCCGCGATCGCGCATTCGTGGAACTTCTTCCACTCCTAAATGTATGTCAGAATATCCTTGATCATAAGCTTTTTTTATCATGTATTCCAAAGAAGGTTGACCCGCAGCACGCTGGGGACGGTTAGATTTCACCTCAGCATTAGAAGTATTTACAGGTTTGGCATTCTTATTATCTACTGGGTTAGGAATACTTGAGTTTTGTATTTCTGTTGTTTTTGGGGCAGTTAAATTACTAGTACTATTGGTTCTCCCCAAAGTGGCTGGTGGCGGAGGTGGTAAAGGTTTTGAACCTATTTTTTGATTCATTTTTTTATTGTTATTTTGAACTGTAATCTTTTTTACTAGATTTAGTATTCCCACCCCTATTCAATTTCTAACAATCTCACTTGACGTTGCTAATTTAAATCATAATCCACAAAATATGAATGCTCGTAGCTGTTAGCTATCAGTTATTAGCTATTAGCTCAACAATTGGTTATCAACTATCAATTATCAACAAAAACTCAAGTATTAAACTATACCTGCTTTAAATAAAAATTACTGCATTTTGACATTAACATTAATTAATAAAATAATTAAGTATTTATACCCAAATGGTATTCAATGTAGCAAAATTTAGCTGACTTGGTAATTATCTATTTACTTGTCCTCAAGACCCTTCAGCTACCCAAAATAAGCTAAAAACTGTAATAAACATATGGGGATCGACAAGTATTATGACTCAATAGTGATACTTAAACTACAACTTTCCCTGGAGTAAATGTAAAATTATATTTAAAAAATGTATTTTACTGATCACGTCTTCTTATACTGAATGATAACGATACGAAAAGCTAAATTTTAGCTTAAACATGTCCGTATATATTGTTGTTGTTGAAGAGTCTAAGAAAATGGAATTAGTACAAAAGAATAGCTATTTTGCGTTGATAAAAAGCTTTTTAGTTTGGAGTTTTACTCTGACAGTATGCTTGTTAGTAGTTGGTTTTCCCGTTGGAGCTTTAGTGGTTACAGTTGGTATTTTGGCGACAATTATTTTACAAACAGTAATTCCTGCCAGTGCAGTTTTGGTCGTCACAGGTAGCATTTTTACACTCAATATTGCGATCGTATTGTTTGGTGCTGCTGTACTTGCTTTTAAAGGAATTCATCCCGAAGAAGTAAGTTGGTTAAATTGGTTACACGAAAAAAGTGATTTAGCTAATACTGCTGTTTATGCTTCTTGTCCGTTAACTTGTCAGTTGGACATCAATAACTAAAAACGCTTGATGTGAATTAGTTTCGTTCAGACTTAGTGGTTTTGAGGTTTTAACTCTATGCCTTACGGCAGCTACGCAAAAGCTTTTAGAATAGCAAATCAAAATTATTTAATCATGCGATTATTAATAACAACGGAAAAAGACTGAGAGTTATTTAGTAAAAGCTATTTCAAAAGCAACTTTTAATTCACATTGGACGTTAAAAATAAAAGATTTTTTCCAATTTGTTCTTGACTGAAAGGGTGGTAATAATTACCCAAGTAAATATGGCGTTGGTAATTGAATGTATGACTTACAAAGTGTTTCGGTTCGTCCTAAAGGATACCCCCATTCGAGGGTAAGCCGCTACGCATATAGCTTTTAGCTCTTAGCCTTACGGCAGTTACGCAAAAGCTCTTTTGATTTAACTAGCTTGCAGCCAAATTAAAAATCATACCTCTATTTACCAATGCCGTAAATATTAGTTTTAGTTATCAATAGTCAATGCTTAAGACTACAGCCCAGTGTATACTGGGTTTTTCTGTGTTTAACTGTTACTGTTATGGTTGCATGGTTGCAGTAAATAGTAGTAAATGATTATGACTAAACCAACGATTTCTGTCGGCGTAATTTTAGGAACTCGTCCTGAAGCAATTAAGTTAGCTCCAGTTATTAAACAATTTAGTCATCTTAGTCAAATCAAAACCCATCTGATTTTGACAGGACAACACAGAGAAATGGTAGATCGAGTCATGCAATTATTTAATTTGAGTGCAGACTACGATTTAGCAATTATGAAACCCCAACAAACCCTTACTAATATTACTTGTGATAGTTTGCAAGGATTAGAAAAAATTTTTGCAACTATTCAACCACAGTTAATCTTGGTTCAAGGAGATACAACTACCGCTTTTTCGGCTGCCTTAGCAGCATTTTATCACCAGATTCCCGTAGGTCATGTAGAAGCAGGGTTACGTACGGATAATTTATACAATCCTTATCCCGAAGAAGCAAATCGTCGCTTAATTTCACAAATTGCTCAATTTCACTTTGCACCCACGACATTAGCAGTAGAAAATTTACAAAAATCAGGAGTAACAGGAGAAATTCACCATACGGGAAACACAGTAATTGATGCTCTGTTAACAGTCGCAGATAGTCAACCTGAATGTGAGATAGCTAACTTAGATTGGCATCAATATCGAGTTTTGCTGGCTACAGTTCACCGTCGCGAAAATTGGGGTAAACCACTAACAGATATTTTGACAGGCTTTAAAACTATATTGGAACGTTTTCCTGATACCGCCTTACTTTTGCCACTACATCGTAATCCTACCGTCCGCGAACCAATTCAAGCAGCATTAGGCAATCACCCCAGAGTATTTTTAACTGAGCCGTTAGATTATCCAGAATTAGTAGGCGCGATCGCTCGTTGTCATTTATTACTTACTGATTCAGGTGGACTACAAGAAGAAGCACCCAGTTTGGGTAAACCTGTTTTAGTGTTACGAGAAACAACTGAAAGACCCGAAGCAGTAGAAGCAGGTACAGCCAAGCTCATTGGTACAAGCTCTGAATCAATTGTTGAGGCTACCAGCGAATTATTAGAAAATCCAACTCTTTATCAACAAATGGCAACAGCTATCAATCCCTTTGGTGATGGTCAAGCTTCAGTGAGAATTGTGAAAGTTGTGCAAGATTTTTTATCGATAAATAATTGACAATTGATAATAAATTTTACTTAAAAGACTGTATGTATGGAATAAAAAACAGAAACTTTCTGTATATTTACTCTACCCATCTTAAATCTTGGAGGAATAATATTAAAGTATGTACTGACCGAATAGGGATGCAGATGCCACTGAGCTATGAAATACCCATTTGGCAGTATTTATTAAATATTATTTTGATATAAATTATTTATTTGGGAGAAAAATTATGTCTTCTTTTGCTGATCCAAAAATTGTTAAACCTGCTGTTGAAACTGGAAGTGCATCTTCTAAGCTGATCCAGTATATAGCTCCTGTTATTTCAGAAGTTCTTATTGAGGATATGGAACTTGAACAGAGGGAAAAATATAAGACAAAAAAAGCCGAGAAAGGTAATAAGACAGGTTCTTTTAACTAGAAGGCGAGCTAAGATAATGTCCAAGCATTCAAATCCTGCAAAGGCTTTATATTTATTTGCAGAAATTCAAAAACATCTGCATGACGGAACTATTCATCGTGAGTTAAGCACAATTGTTAAACACACTAAAGATCAAGAAATTCTACGTGTTTGCAGTTTGGCTGCTGAATGCTTGGGTATAGAGCTTGATACTAATTTTCACAAACTTAATGAAAATCAGCATATTAGCTCTCTTAAAACTCTCGTCAATCATTTGAAAAAGGCAAAAGAGAAATTTGATGAAGTTGGTGAACTACTCGACTCTCATCGCTATCGCGATAGAGAGCGAGCCTCTTTCCCTCGATGGGGCAATTTTACGTAAGTCAAGTCCCAGACCTACGGATTTTTGCAATTTAGCTGAGTTTTCATCTCGATTTATTTCTACTC
>JBOFLX010000015.1:0-20101 GCA_051658085.1 Waterburya sp. | reverse complement strand
AAATCAAAAGAAGTTATTTATATTCCTTTAGAATAAAATCTTGATAATTTTTCTTTTGTACTATAATCGTAAATTATGATTTTACTCCGTCGGCTATTAGCGATCGCCTGCTGGAAAATGATTTTTCGATCTACTGAATTTATCGTCTTTGGTAATTGGCAAGAGAAAATCCTTGATTTTAATAATTCCTCGACGTTTTTCTCGCCACCCAAATTCTAGATAATGATGCCAGCCAGATTCAAAGTCACCCATCTTGACTGCTGCTAAGACATCAGGATTTTTCTCTAGATAGAATTCTTCGTTAAATGTTTGGAATATTATTTTTTTGTTCACGAGAGCCTGACCGTTACTGAAGCAATTATGCTTACTCTAGATTACAGATAACACATACGCTATTTTCGACTATGCCGAGTTAGTTATCTTAACTGCTCCATTTTTTTTAAAGGAGTCATGAAGATTTGAATCAAAAATATAAAACAGGCAAATAGTAGCTTTTGATACAGAATTTATGATATAGTTGGGTGTATAGAAAAAAAACTGAGGAAAAATACAATGTCTATTGAAAACCAAGCCCGCTCTTTATTAACACAACATCAAAAAATTGTTGCTAATCGTAAAAGATCGATGTTGACACGCGCTGCTAATGAAATCGGTGTAGATGTCGATCCTAAGTTCCATAACCATATCCAAGGTAAAACTATCAACGATATTGGTAATGGTTTTCATAATGGAGCTATGTAGCTCAGAGTCAATATAGATAACTAAAATACTTTAATAGTCTTAAAACAACATAAAATTGATTCTCAGTAATGAGCATTAGTAATAAATCGGGTGTAGTTCTAGTCTGGAATACACCTTATTTTTGTAGTTAAATTTGGAATTGTTATATAAATTTTCAAAGATAGAGTAAAATTACATAATAAAAATTTTACTTAAAATACATAAAATATACACAATATCAAGTGCTTAAGTACATAAATACTAATACAAATTTTTTTTTACTAGCGTTATTTACTACAATTAGCTTCCACAATTTGAATTCCGCTTCTGCCAGTCAGAATAAAGAAATAGCTATTAAAAATAATACATTCGGCATTAAAATGGTTACCCAACCAAGCCAGTCAGATAATGTTACGACTCTTGATCTAGTTGTAGATAAAACAAATAATGATTCGGAGACTACAGAAACAGAGCAGCCGAACAATAATCAAAGTCTGACAATACTGCAAATTATTTCTTTAACTTTTTTTCTCTTACTCTTTATTCCTTTTGGTGTTTTTTATCCTTTCTTGTTACTCTACCAAAAACTTTTAAATGTTGAGTGGGAAGAGCAGATTCAGTTATTAGAAAATGACAATTCACCATTTTATAAACCTTTAACAACAGAAAACTATAACTTTAAAAAACAAAAAGCTAATTCTCAAGTAGTAATCTCCAAACTACAAATTGCTTGCTCTGCTGCTGATAATCTTAGACAAAAGTTAACTCAAATTAATTCTAATAATGATCTGCAATCTGAACAAGCGATATTCGCAGAATTGATGAGTGAAAATCTGGCAGTGCTTATTGAACAAGAGCATTGGACTCATTTTAACTACAATACTTTAAGTCTAGCTTTGGAAGAAATTGCAATAGAATTTGATGTAATTTCTTGTGCGGAAAAGAACAAATTTTTAAATCAAGAGCTAAGTTTAATTAATCATGGAAAATCAACATCAACTAATAAAAATTTTTCAACTAAAATAAATAATAGTTATTTAGTATTGACTCTGGTTATATGTACATCTACCCCTCTACCTTTATTGGAAGAAATTTATACTAAAGAACAATTAACGCAGTCATTAATCAAACTAAGTAAACTAGAAAAAGATAATTTAATTAAGTTTGAATTACTTTGGAATCCCCAGGAAGAAGACGAATATATTAGTAACGAGCAATTACTCTTGGAATATGGTGATCTGATTCGCTTACTTTAGTCTAAAAATTTATGAAGCATACACAGCAAGTATCGGATTTTGATATTGCAATAATGCAAAAATGTCTGCAACTAGCGCAGCAAGCAGCAGGAAAAACTTCTCCTAATCCTTTAGTGGGTTCAGTCATAGTCAAAAATGGCACAATTATTGGTGAAGGTTTTCATCCTGGAGTTGGTCAACCTCATGCAGAGATATTTGCTTTACAACAGGCTGGAGAAGCTGCCAAAGGGGCGACAATATATGTAAATCTTGAACCTTGTAATCATTATGGACGAACTCCTCCCTGTTCAGAAGCTTTAATTAAGGCACAAGTTGCCAAAGTAGTTACGGGAATGGTTGATCCTGATCATCGGGTTGCGGGAGGTGGAATCAAAAAACTTCGAGATGCAGGAATTGAAGTAGTCGTAGGTGTAGAAGAAACTGCTTGTCGTCAACTCAACGAAGCTTTTATTCATCGCGTGACTCATCAGCAACCTTTTGGTATTCTGAAATATGCCATGACCTTAGATGGCAAAATTGCTGCCACCACAGGACATAGTGCTTGGGTAACAAGTAAGGCTTCACGTCATTTAGTACATCAGGTGAGAAGTATCTGTGATGCGGTAATTATTGGTGGCAATACAGTACGCCAAGATAACCCCAACTTAACTACTCACGGTGTCACTGCCCATAATCCTCTGCGAGTTGTTATGAGTCGAAGTTTAGATTTACCCAAGGATTGTAATCTATGGCAGACAGAGATAGCATCCACCTTAATTTTTACTGAGATTAATAGCAACCCAGCACTACAAAAAGAGCTAATTAGTCAAGGAGTCGAAATTATTGAAGTGACTGAACTTACTCCCAAAATCGTCATGGAACACTTATATCTACGGGGATTATCAAAAGTTTTGTGGGAATGTGGGGGGACATTGGCAGCTAGAGCGATCGCTGATGGTACAATCCAAAAAGTTATGGCATTTATCGCACCTAAAATTATTGGTGGTATATCTGCACCATCCCCAGTCGGAGATTTGGGCTTAACTACTATGACATCTGCATTGCAACTGCAACAGGTGACAACTAAGACTATTGATTCGGATATTTTAGTTGAAGGATATTTGTGATTACTAATTACTGATTACTAAATACTTCAATCAACAATCAACTAACAACCAACACAGGACAATTAGCTAAATTAATGACACGATTGGTAACACTTTCGGCAGCAGCTTCTTCATCAATCAAGCCCAAACCTCGACAACTCATAATAATGAGATCAGCATTAATTTCATCAGCAACATCACAGATCGTAAAAGCAGGTAGTCCTGATTTTTCTATGGTTTCAGCCTGAATTCCTTGATTAGCAAAAAATGCTTTAGATTCTTCTAATAGTTTAGCTACTTGAGGTTCTGAACTCATCGTCCCTTCAGTATTAGGCTCAACTACAGACACAATAGTCAACTTACTGTTGTGGATTTTAACCATCTCTGCTGTAAGTTCGATCGCTTTGCGAGTTTCTCTAATTAATTCTATAGGAAATAAAATAGTCTTAAACATTTCTAGACCTCAAAAATCAAGATAAATCGAGATTAATACAGATTCAAGACACATTGTTACAGAAAAAACCCAACTAATATCTTAAATTTAAGAATATTAACTAATTTAACTAGATTACATACTACGTCTTATTTTTGACAACTCACAATATTTAAAACAAAATAGGAACGTTATATTTTTGAAAAATTGAGTCGGCAGTAGCAATAGTCAGGTTATCAATTATAGCTTGAGTAATAATCATCCGATCAAAAGGATCCTTGTGATGTAGCACCAGTGAACCTGCGGGAATGGCATAACAAGGTTTAATATCTAAAATGGTTATACCATCTTTACGGCATTCATTTTCTACTAATTTATTGAGAGACTGAGGAAGAGAAACAAGCTTACCATTATTAATTTTGATACTTAACTCCCAAATGCTAGCCACAGATAAAAATAAGTGATTATGGCGATCGCGAATCGCTTTTAGTTGTTGTTGACTAAGTTTGTTGGGTTCACTTAACCACCATAGCCAGCAGCAAGTATCTAATAACAGTTTCACTTATTCTTCTCCATAAATAAGTCTGATCATCTCCTCATCTAGTTCGTCAAAATCATCACTAATTTTAATTTGACCAGCTAGTCTTCCAGGAATGCGATCGCTTTGATCGTCATCAATTTTATAGGGAATTAGCTTGGCTACAGGCACACCGCGATTAGCAATGGTAAATTCTTCTCCCAAAGCAACTCTGGACAATAACTTTGATAGCTGGGTTTTAGCTTCATGAATGTTGATCGGTTCATTCATATTTTTTTAAACTAAGTTTGTAAACTAAGTCTATTTTAACTGATTATCTTGACGATTTATAGCCCTACGTAAAAACGTTAGGACATTGTTGAAATACTACTTCCTATTTCCTATTTCCTACTTACGAGCCGATTACTATTAATTTCCTAATCTAATTTTGTACGACTATAAGTGTTCTCCCTGGCGACAAACTAGATCATAAGCGCAATAGCGACAGGCTTTACGATCTTTATCAGGGGACACAGGATAGTATCCTTGTTCTAAATGAGATTTTACTTGTTTAGCAAAGGCAGCTAATTCTGTGGGATCTTTTTTAGGACGACTAATAGTTTTTTGTAGAGTTAGGGAATAGTAGGCTGCTGCATCTATGGTTTCATCGGGATATTGTTCAGCGATCGCATCTTGATAAACTGCTAGTTGAATATCGATATTCGCTTTACCAGTGGCATCTTTAACCCCTGCTGGAGTGCTACTGCTAGTTTTATAATCAATTACTGTTAACCCTGTGGTGGTGCGATCTATTCTGTCTACTTGTCCTTGTATCTGTAACCCATACCATTGAGTTGCAAATTTGGTTTCTCTGGCAATTACTTCTCTGTCTGGAGGTAAGAATTCGTTAGTAGTTAAATTAAGGGTGAGTAAATCTAAATGTTCTTGGCGTTGTGCCTCCCATCCTGGGAGTTGGGTGAGGTTTAATTCTTGTTCAGCGATCGCAAAAGCTTGGGCTAGTTGTTCTTGATTGAATTTTGCTAAATCACTGGCGGTTTTTATTTGGGCTAAAGATAATTCTAAACAGCGATGATAAAGGTTACCTCGATAGGCAGCACTCAGATCTGATTCCGCTTCGCTTAATTCTTTGAGTTTCAGTAACCGTGCTGTAAACCATTTGAAAGGACATTGACCCAATTGGGTTAACTGGGAAGCACTAAAAATTTTAGTTTCTGGCTCAATTTTAATGCCAATTACGCCACCATATTCATTTGATACAGAGTTACTTTCTCGTTGGGTTTCTACCTGCCAAGCTTTGGTAATTTGAGGTATTAACAACAAAGAACTAGTTTCTAATTTTAATAAACTTGGTTGACGCAGATATACTTGTCGGGCGAGTTCGATACTAGCTAAGGGTAAAGTATCTAGAGGAGTTGGCTTGAGTCCCAAACGAGTTAAATACGGACTGGGTAGAGTCGCTTGACGTTCAATTAATTCAGGATAAGAAAAAATAATAGTCTGAGTGGGGATACCCAATAGACAGTAAAAATAAAAAGTTTCTTTCTGGGCAAGTTCTACGGCTGTAGTAATCTCAAAGCCTTGTTTAATTAACTGTTTACGACTATAAAAATCCAAAATTGGCTCATCAGCGATCGCTTTTGGTAAAATTCCCTCGGCACTACCCAGGACAAACACATAAGGGTATTTAGTACCCAGTATAGACGTGGGATTGTGTAATTCAATTCCTCCTATACCTGGTTGGGCAGGAACAGTTAATAAAGCTAATATTTCGTTTATTTCAGCAATAAAAGCCTGTTTACTAAGTAATTGTTCTTCGGGTTTAGCCAATTCTTTCAAAGCCTCCTGAAGACGATAAAAACTCACAACTTCTCGCGCCCAACCTTTAGCTTTCTCCAGAATATCCCAAGCAGCTAAAATATCTTGTAAACGTTGTAGCCAAAATCCACGACGCTGAGTACTTTTGGGAAAATTAAGTAAGCTTAAATCCACTCCTAATTGCTGCCAAGCGGATAAACCTTGAGGATGAGTTTGTCTAGCATTTGCCCAAATTTCTGGCGACATATATTTAGCTACGGGATGTGATAATAACTTAGCCGTCGCTTCAAAAGGAAAATTATCTCGAACTACTTCCAGTAGCAATTTTAACCATGCACCCATGCGCGTTTGCTCTAAACGAATTTCGTAGGCTACCTGCACAGGCAAATTATATTCCCATGCAATATCGATTAATATCTCGCCATATAATTGTTCTTCGTTAGTTACCAGTACTATATCTTGAGGGACAACACCTTGAGTTAACAACACTTTGACTTGAGTTAATACACCTCGTACTTCCGCTTCCAAATTAGGAAAAACAGTTAAACTAACTCCCGTTGGCAAAGCTGCTTGCTGTTGAAAACACTGTTGCAATTGTTGATTAATACCCGTTGTTTGACTACCAATACTTGTCTCTAATGACGAAAAATTAACCTTCTGACTTTTTCTAGGGCGCAAGGCTTGCGCCCCTACATCTGACTCCTGACTCCTGACTCCTGTCTCCTGACTCCTGACTCCTGTATTTGACCATCCTTGAGTTTGCAACCATTCTAAAGCTTGTTGATTCTGAGGCAGAAGATCATTAAAAGATAAAACTAAAACACTATCTTCACCTGCGATCGCATTAATTAACGCTAATTCATCTTTACTGGGGGCAAAATAACCATAAAACCCATACGCCTTTTGATAAGCAACATTAGTCACCCCTTGCCAATATAATTCTGCTGTATCAATTACTCGCCTCTGTCTTAACTGCCCTTGATAAGCTAAAGCTAGATTACCCAACTGTTGAATTCGGGGATCAGAATTTTGAGCTAAATTAGCTAAATTTATTCCTGATCGTAATAAATCTTTGATAGTTGCCAAAAAAGCCTGAGCTATCCCTGCTATATCCTGGGTGGCAATTACTTCTCTTACAGCATTTTGCAGTAAACGACGACTTAACAAAGCTGAGGCAATTCCCCATCCCTGACGACGGACAAGATTACGTGCCAAACTTTCTAGACTGTAATAAGGAATTTTAAGACTACAGGCAATTACTTTACTCGGTGTAATAATTTGAATTTTAGTATTCAGGGAAATTGCAGTATTTAACTCAGAGATAATATATTTGCCCATAATCAATTCAAGACACTCTATCAATTGTAGATTGGCAATTATAGATTTTAGATTTATTGTCAACCAAGTAGAATAAGAAATACTAACATACTAAATAATCATTCAAATGACACCAGAAGAAATCCAAAACACTATCGAACAGATGTTATCTGTTCAAAGACAGATTCAAGAAAGCCAAATTAGGAACACTGACAATATTGCTAGATTAGAGACTCAAACTCAGGAAAATAGTCGCTTGCTCCAAGAAAATAGTCGCTTAATTCAAGAATTAGCTAGAGATACAAGACACGATATGGAACTTTTAATAGAAGAGGTTGCTAAATTAACTGTAGACCAAAGAGAGAAATTTAATCAGTTTTACGGTTATCATATATCCGCAGATTGAGAACGGCTGAATATTATGGAGAGATTAAATAAAGTAGAGCAAGAAGTAAAACAATTAAAAGACAAAATAGATAATCAAACAAACTAATTAAAGTTTAATTTTGGGATTAAGAATATAGTGATTATCGATAATTTTTACAGACAAATGTTCACTAATTGCCTTAGCGATTGTATACTTACCTACACCTGCAAAACCAATTAAATATATAATTGTATTTGTCATAATATAGTTATTTAATATTATTTAGTAGCTGACAATTTCTACCTCAGATATATCGATTGCGCCTTGATAAAAAATATGAGGCACATAATTAAATAGAACAGGACGTTCATTATTATTTTTAGCGAATTTAAGATATTCTAATGTTGCGATCGCAACTTCAGTTTCTATCAGTTTTTGTAACTGTTTTAGTGAAAAAGGAACAAAGTCAGTACTCCTCTATTTAACAAGACTTAACTGAGTTGGATAAAATTAAGTAGCGATAAACCAATGTCTTTCTTCATTTTGCTTGTAACCCCAGTGACGAAGTTTTTTGTCTGCTTCGTTGACTAGCCAGTTACCAAAATCTTGTACAAAAGTTATGGCTTGTTCATTCGTTTGAGGATTAATCGCCAACTCTAAAGCATGATACATTTGCTCTGCTTGGTTAGGATAATGTTTAGCAAAACTTTCGTAACAAAGATATAAATCACGAGTGTAACGTTGCTCATCTTGCATGACAAATTCCATCCCTAGTCGCAAAAAACGACGCATCAGCCAGTTTAGCCAGAGCTTTTTTTCTTCCTCTATCTCATTTGGATACTCAGACCAGAATTGCTCTAGGTGAAAATGAATGTATTGAGTCTGAAACGCCATTTCATGGCTTAATTTATAAGGGGCAATTTGAGTAGCTAAGTTATCACCATAAATACAGGTTGATTCGACTTTGATAATAAAGCTATAGATGTTATCTCTGAGCTTAATACTTTCAAACGACTGTAATACGATCTCTAAGCCAGTGATAAAAGGAAATTGAGCTTGTAACTTTTCTTCTGACTCTTTTGTCCAGATCTCAAATTTAGGGCTATCAAGAATATCTGTGAGCTTTATATGATCTGCTTTGAGAACAGCAAAGCTGTCGATATCGGAAACATTATCTAATGCTATACCTTTAGCTATTGAACCTCGAACATAAATACTATGAATATCATCTGCCCAAGTTTTTAAATAGATGTCTTTGACGGCTTCAATAGTTGACAGCCAGTGACTTTGATTATTTTGAACGTTGGAACGATTAACTAAGTAACCCTGCTCATTAATATTTAGATAGTTACCAATGCGTCTAATTTTCATGGTAAGGGACAAAATATATTACACATATGCTGTTAAAAAGTAATCTTAAAATTCATACTTCATAATTAATTCTTCATCTTCGTCCACCTCACCTGTATAGACAAAACCAATTGTTTCGTAAAATCCTCTAGGACTCCCTTCACCAGGAGCGCAACTTGTTAATAAATACTTGGCTTGAGGACGAGTTTTAACGTATTTTAATATCAATTCCACCGCACGTCGTCCAAAACCGCGCTTTTGAAAACGTGAATCAATCATCAATCGCCAAATGTAATATGTATAGGATGAATTAGCCGACTCGTCTGCTAGCATAACAAAACCAACTGGTGTATCGTCAGCATAAATTGCTCGAAACCAAGCTACTTCTGGATAAAAATGAGCTTGGGCAATAGATACGGCATTGGAAGCAACAAAATTTTTTTGCTCTTTAGTTACTTGTAAATTGAGGATATAGTCGAGATTTTCTTTGGTAATTTCTCGTAGCGTAACAACTGCATTTGATACTACCATTTTTCAAGCTCTGGGGAAACTTTGTGAACTTCAATTGCTATAAAAGACAGAAAATTGAATATACTTTAAAATTTTGATTCTAATCCCGCCTGTTTACAAAGCGCATTGGCAGTGATGCGATCAAAGATACGATGTCTTTTGACAGGAATCGTTTTTAAGCCATTAGTATAAATCGAGTGCTTACCACCTTCGCGTAACAAATAAAACCCATTGTTCTCCAAGTATTTGACGAGATCTTTTCGCTTGACTGACATTTTTAAACTTCAACAGGTATTTGCTCCAAAACAATATTTTCGATAGGAACTTCTTTACCTTGCTGACGATAAGCCAAAATCATTTCATGCAAAGCATCTTGAAGTAATTCTCGGCATTCTTCAATGGTTTTTCCTTCGGTGATAACTTCTTCCCATTCAACCAATTGCCCAATATAACCAGAATTAATTTTTCTGTACTTTGCCGTGTAAGTGATTTGCATAAGTTTTTTACTATTTGATTTATTAGCTACAGTAGCACATCTCAAGTATCTTCCAGGTTCTAGGTATCTTTGGAACAATTATGTTTTAACAACTTCGATGAACCATTTTGGTTGCATAGAATCAAAATCTGTTCGCTCATTTTTCTCTAAATAAGCAGCAGAATCTAAAACCATAGGCTTTCCTCGAACTCTCTTAAATACTACCCAATGCCAGAATGGACGACCATTTTCTTCTCTATACTTAATCGATAACAAGGCTAAGTCTGGTAAAGAATTCCAATCACTAAAAGAAATTTCTGTATCTGATACTTGAACATCATACTCTTTTAGCAATCTACGTACATATTCGGTACTGGAATAAAGTACATCGTCATTAGCAAATATGCCTATTGAGTTAGCTTTGGCTTTCACGTCTGCATAGGGAAGTTCAACAATATTAGCTACAGATGCTATCCCACAACCTGTTACTTCTTCTTGAATGACAGTCATGAATTTCCTGAAATAATGGCAACTCGATCATAAACTACATAATTGTTTCACTAGAGTCAAAACAAAAATATTGTTACAATTAAGGTAAGGAGCTAAAGTAAGGAACTAAATTAATGGTACAAGCTCGGCTGACGGTAAAAGGACAAGTCACCATACCCAAAAAAATTAGAGATTATTTGCAACTAGATAATGGTAGCAAAATAGATTTTGTCATTGATGAAAAGGGAGATGTCAAAATAATTCCCTTAAATGTCTCGGTAGAAAATCTTTCTGGCATATTACATCGCCAAGGAATGAAATCGGCTTCTTTAACAGATATGGAACAAGCAATTATTGAGGGTGCTAGTGATTGGACTTGATACCAATGTTTTAGTTAGGTATTTAACCAAAGATGATGAAGCTCAGTGGCAAAAAGCAGTAGCAATAATTAACGATGCACAATCTTGTTTTATTTCAGATATTGTCTTATGCGAACTAGTCTGGGTTTTAAGTGGAAAACCTTATCAATACTCTAAATCAGAAATTCTCAAAGTTTTAGAGTTGATATTACAAAGTTCCAAATTTGAATTTGCCAATCGGACTATTATTTATCAAGCAATCAAGCTAACTCAGACAGGTAAAGCTAATTTTGCCGATTATCTGATTGGTGCAACTCATCGTAATTATGATTGCAGTCAAACTGTTACTTTTGACCAAAAACTAAAGGGAGAAAAATGGTATCAAATTTTAATTTAGAAATTGTTTAATCTAAATTTTTTTGCATATTTTCAGTTCAAAAGCGATCGCTATTTGACAATTTATGCATTTAGCTAAAATCAAAAAATCCCAGTTAAATCTAAAATAAATCCAGGTAAAATATCTTCTCCTGATAGAGTTTGCGGATTATTGACAATTTCTACTGCCTGTCCACATCGATATATTTCCACTATTTTTGCTGCTGGCTCAATTAACCAACCAAGCTGAACACCATTATCAATATATTCCTGCATTTTTGCTTGTAAATCTTCATATCTTTGATTTTTAAGATCACTAGGACTTACTAATTCAATAACAAAATCAGGAGCAAGAGCAGGAAAACCTTCTTTTTCTTTTAAAGTTAGAGTATTCCACCGTTCTAATTTAATCCAACTAACATCAGTACTTCTTCTCGCACCGTTAGGTAAAACAAAAATTGTAGAAGAATCAAAAGCCTCTCCGAGTTTTATTTGACGATTCCAATTTCCTAAATCTAAGTATAGGTTAAAATTTTTTCTACCTGCTTCACCACCAGTAGGACTCATGATAATTAATTCTCCATCTTGAGTTAGCTCCATTCGTGCTAGTTGTTCGACGTATGCTAGTTGCTCAAATTGTTCTGGAGTTACTCTAAATCCTTTAGGGACTGAAATCGCTTCCATTGTTTTCCTTGCTCAATCTCTTCAGTTACTATTATGAAGCTTGTAATTCTGTTGGTTGAATTTTAAAGGCGATCGCTTTACAGATAAAATTTAAATACTAGTTTCTCCCGCTTGATATTCTTGCATAGCTTCAGCAGCAAGACTGGCTAAGAGATCTTGAGAATTAGCAAAAGTTTGTTCCCATTTAGTTTCTTCTTCTAGTTCTTCCAGAATAATTGCAGCGATAGTATCCTGTTCGTTGTCAGGTAGATTTTTAATTTTGGCGATCGCTTGTTCTAATAGTTCAGTCATTTTTCAGAAAAAAAGGCTTTCTACTGATATGTGTAACAAGTTGTTTTTCTACCGGTATATTGATAGAAATAGCAAATATTTGCGATCGCTATACTAAAAAAGCAAAGAATTTATGTGTAGAGTGATCGGTCTAATAATGAAACCGTATCATTACATTAAGATAATAAAAGCTTGCTAATAACTTCTAACAAAATTTTTTATGCTGTATTTATTCTAAATATTTCTTCAAAATCAATTCTTTTTCATTATCTATATTTGCTAGCTTACTATTAATTTGATTAATTTCTTTTTCTATATTCTCGACTTTAGCAACAATTTTTAATTGTTCGCTCAAAAAAGGTAGAGGTACATTAATAGATGACAATATAGTTTGGTTAATACTTTTAATGTTTGCCCCTTGAGGATTACTAGTTATTCCATTTCGCACTTTTTCAGTACGTAAACAATAGCATAAATATTTTGAGTTGATTTTTTCAGAATTTGCTCGAATTCTTATAGTAAACCCAGAGTATGATGTGTCTGTTAACAAGCGATGAATATAAATAAATCTTCCAACTAAATTAGCCGAACCATTTGACCTAACTACTAAAATATCACCTGCTTGTAATTTATAATCTTCATTTAATTCTCCATCAATTCTTATTTGTTCTAATTCATCTAGATTTGGCGAGAACTTTTCTAGAAAATCTTTAACTCCTACGATTGTAACTAGCTTTCCTTTACTTTTTGCACTGTAGTTAAGTCCATTTACGTAAGGCAAAAAATAAGTTTCTTCATTCTCAATTTTTCGGTTAATAAGTTCGCGAATTGGTAAAGATGAAATAATAAATTTGGCAATAGGAACAGGGGTAAAAAATTGTCCTGCTTCCTGTTTGATTCCTGTGCTTAAAAGCAATTCAAAGAAATCACCCAAAAATTGTTGTTTGTGTCCATAGCAAATTTGATAGGGTTGGAGTAATTCTACAACTTCCCGAACTACCATAGCATTTTCACAGAAAGACTTTTCATCAAAAACTTCTTTAAAAGCAAACTCGTTATTCTTATGCAAGCGTACACGAGTAAAC
The DNA here is from genome assembly GCA_051658085.1 of Waterburya sp. Lineage (GTDB taxonomy): Bacteria > Cyanobacteriota > Cyanobacteriia > Cyanobacteriales > Xenococcaceae > Waterburya. The sequence goes on along the minus strand of JBOFLX010000015.1, from coordinate 6,973 downwards.
ATTTCTCTTATTTCATCTCTTATCGCAGGTTCAAGAGCATAGAGTTTTTCTTTTATTTGCTCGTCATTATAATCTGTCACTTCTTTAGTTAAATATTCTTTCATCCCTTGTTTATAAAGGTCAGAAAGTCGTTTTTGTAATTCTTCATCTGTATCATTTTCTAACCATTGAAACTTTAATTCTTCACTTAATTTACGATCTTCATCAACAATTTTACAGAGGAATAAATTAAATATTTTATTAAAAGCATTTGGTTTATCAGAGACCACATTATGACGTAAAATTTCAGCAAATTGGTTAAAGATTATTCCACTATCTTCTTCTGTCAGTTCTTTTAATCTACCTCTGGTGAGAGCTTTAATTTCAATATCATAAGCATTTGCCCATTCTTCAAAGATGCCATTGTCTTTAAAGTTTTTGCTCCAATGATCGAAGACTTCTTTCTGATTATGAAGTTCTCTCCACTGCTCGTCGATTTTTATTATTGCGTTTGCATATTCAATTGCTTGATTTGACATTCTAGAAGAATAAAGACAGAGATATTGGGTTGCTTTATCTTGTTGAAAATATGAGAAAAGCTGTCCACCATCACGCTGCATTTTCTTTTTCTCTTTTTCGTATTCGTCTCCCCAGGTTTTGCACTCAATCATTAAATAGGCTTTATCCTTCTTGTCCATGACAATAATATCTAATTTACCCTTTTCTTTTCTTCCCATCAGCCACTTATGTTCTAATGAAAGTTTGTCAGGTGCATAACCTTGTTCTAAAACTCTATCGACACATTCCAAGACAACAAAATTTTCGCTGTTTTCAAAGTTGCTAGTAGTTGAATCTCCTATTCTTATTTTTGTCCCGTAATTAATTTTTTCTTGTTCAAAATTAACTTTTAAAACATAGTCATCATGCTCGGGGTAGTTTTTGAAATAAATATCTTTGTCGCCTTCTTGTGTTTTAAAACCAATAAGTTCAATCAGCTTCTTGATATCAGTTTTTTTAATCTTCATTTAGCGTGTACTAACCTAGTATGAAAAGCTTAACCCTGTAATTCACCTGATGAGAAATCGAATATGTTCTGTATATTATTCTCTATAGCTAACAATCTAGAAAAATTTAAGATATTAGCTAATTTGTGAAATTTAGATATTTTAGCTTTAGCATCTCGAATTTGCTACTATTTGCTAAAAGTACTAAAAAGCGATCGCCCTACACTCTTAATCTTAAATATTTTCACTTCTTATCCCCATGAGCGGAAAAAATCATTGATAATTGATAACTGTTCACTGCTCACTGCTCACTGATTTATGTCTTTTGTTGGCTTACATATCCATAGCGACTATAGTTTACTCGATGGTGCATCCCAGATACCCCAGTTAATCGATCGCTGTTTAGAATTAGATATGCCTGCGATCGCTCTTACGGATCATGGGGTGATGTATGGGGCAATTGAACTGATTAAGGTCTGTCACAAAAAGGGTATTAAGCCGATCATCGGTAACGAGATGTATGTGATCAATGGGGACATTGAAATCAATATTACCGAGAAGAAAAAACGCCACAGAAAATATCATCAGGTAGTATTAGCCAAGAATACTCAAGGTTATAAAAATCTGGTTAAACTGACTACTGTTTCCCACCTTAAAGGCTATCAGGGTAGTGGTATTTTTGCTCGTCCCTGCATTAATAAAGAATTGTTGGAAAAATATCACGAGGGGTTAATTGTCACCAGTGCTTGTTTAGGTGGAGAAGTACCCCAAGCAATTTTAAAGGGGGATCTAGAACACGCGGAAAAGGTTGCTAAGTGGTATCAAGATTTATTTGGTGATGATTATTACTTAGAAATTCAGGATCACGGTTCACCAGAAGATCGGATGGTCAATGTTGCCATAGTTAATATTGCCCGTAAGTTGGGGATTAAGATTGTCGCTACCAATGATTCCCACTTTATCTCCTGTTATGACGTTGAGGCACATGATGCCCTGTTGTGTATCTTAACCAACAAACAGATTACCGACGAAAAACGATTGCGCTATAGCGGTACAGAATATCTAAAGTCGGCTGCTGAAATGAAACTGCTGTTTCGCGATCACTTAGAAGATGATGTAATTGAAGAAGCGATCGCTAATACTCTCGAAGTAGCCGATAAAGTTCAGCCCTACAATATTTTAGGTGAACCCCGTATTCCTGATTATCCCGTTCCTCCAGGGCATACCGCCGATAGTTATCTGGAAGAAGTTACCCGTCAAGGTTTACTTGAAAGACTCAAGTGTCGCAATCATAGTGAAATTGATCCTGTATATATGCAAAGGCTAGAAGCCGAACTTAAGGTAATGCAGGACAAAGGTTTTTCAACCTACTTTTTAGTGGTTTGGGACTATATTAAATACGCTAGAGATCATGATATCCCAGTCGGGCCAGGTCGCGGTTCGGCCGCAGGTTCTCTAGTGGCATATTGTCTAAAGATCACCAATATTGATCCCATTCATCACGGCTTATTATTTGAGCGTTTCCTCAATCCCGAACGGAAATCCATGCCTGATATCGATACCGATTTCTGTCCCGATCGCCGTGGGGACATGATAAAATACGTCACAGACAAGTATGGTGAGGCTAACGTTGCCCAAATTATTACCTTTAACCGTATGACTTCCAAGGCGGTATTAAAGGATGTTGGGCGAGTACTTGGTATCGACTTTGGAGAGCAAAACCGCATTGCCAAAATGATTCCCGTAGTGCGTGGTAAGCCGACTAAACTTAAAGTAATGATCTCCGAAGGCACTCCCGAACCAGCCTTTAAACAGGCTTACGAACACGAAAGTGTCAAAATTTATAATGATCGCAAAGAAGAAGTAGGCTCAGTAACCGTGCGTAACTGGGTAGACATGGCAATTCGGATTGAAGGTACTAATAAAACCTTTGGGGTTCATGCTGCTGGTGTAGTAATCTCTTCTCAACCTCTCGATGAAATTGTACCGCTCCAAAAGAATAATGACGGCTCAGTCATCACTCAGTATTATATGGAAGATATTGAGGCTATGGGTCTTTTGAAAATGGACTTTTTAGGCTTAAAAAACTTGACCACTATTCAACGAGCAGCACATTTAGTTAATAAAACCCAGGGGGTTGTCCTAGATTTAGATCAAATTCCTTTAGATGAACGCAAAGCTTTAGAAATTATTGCTAAAGGTAAACAGAAAAAACTACCTGCGGATATCCAAGAAACCCATAAACTATTCCGTGCAGGTAACTTAGAAGGAATTTTTCAACTAGAATCTGACGGAATGAAACAGATTACTAGAGACTTAAAACCCTCTGGAATTGAAGATATTTCCTCGATTTCCGCTCTCTATCGTCCAGGGCCATTAGATGCAGGACTAATACCCATTTTTATTGATCGCAAACATGGCAGAGAAAAAGTTAGCTATCAACATCCCCTATTAGAATCAATCCTCAAAGAAACCTATGGTGTCATGGTCTATCAAGAGCAAATCATGAAAATTGCTCAAGAATTAGCTGGTTATTCCTTGGGAGAAGCCGACTTACTCCGTCGGGCGATGGGGAAAAAGAAAGTTGACGAAATGAAAAAACAACAGGAAAAATTTATCGATGGTGCTGCTAAAAATGGCGTTACTCAAGATGTGGCAACAGATTTATTTGAGACAATGCTTAAGTTTGCTGAATATTGTTTAAGTTACGATACTGAAGTTCAAACTGTAGAATACGGCGCGTTACCTATTGGTAAAATAGTGACTGAAAAGATTAATTGTAGTGTTTATAGTGTAGATCAAAATGGTTTTATTTATACACAAGCGATCGCTCAATGGCACGATCGCGGTAAACAAGAAATTTTTGAATATACTTTAGATAATGGTGCGAAAATTCGGGCAACTAAAGACCACAAGTTTATGACTAGTAATGGTGAAATGTTAGCGATCGATGAGATTTTTGAGGAAGGATTAGACTTGAAACAAATCACAATGTAGGATCTGGTTCTTTGCAAAATTATACTATTTCAGAAGTATGTCTTCCGTGGCAAGCATAAACACTATAGCCATCAGCAAATTTAAGAGCAGGTTCTTTTTCACCATGAAGCATATTTTCACGATCAAAAGATAACTTATAAGGACGAGCACAAGCGATACAAACCTTTTCAAATTGGAAGATAAAACCACAATATTGCATCAAGTCTTGAAGTACTTTATTTACTAGTACTAGATTGTAACTACTAGTTTATTGCTTTACTCGAAAGCGATCGCTTTTACTGGCTTTTTCAACTTGCGATCGCATTTTAAACTAAACTAAGAAGCTATTGGTATTTCTATTAATTCACCAGAAGAACAAGGCTGTGGAATTAGATCAAATGTTCAATCACTAATTTTCAACTCGCTCAAATTCCAAAACGCACCACCCAATGCAGAATATTTAACCCCTTTAATTTTGTTACGTACTGCTGCTAAAGAATAGGGATTGACTAAACAAATTGCTGGTAATTGTTCTGATACTAATTGTTGAACTTCGGCATAAATTGCTTTACGTTTTTCTAAATCTAATTCCCTTGCTCCCTCTATATAAAGATTACCAATTTCTTCTTCCCAATCAGCAATTACTCTGCCTTTTAGTCCAGGCGCAGGTTGATTAAACATATGTACATTACCGTCGGGCGACCAAAGGTTAAAAGCACTATTCGGTTCGTTTCCGCCAGAAAAACCTAATAAAATACAGTCCCAATCAAGAGTTGTATCGGTTTTGCTAATTAAGACATTAAAATTAATGGTTTTAAAATTAACTTTTATCCCAATTTTTGCTAAATCTTCTTCAATTTGATTCCCCATAGCTTCGCGAATTTTGTTACCAGAATTGGTAATTAAAGCAAAGCTAACGCGATTATCATCTTGATCAAATAATTGACCTTGTTGATTATATTTAAATCCTGCTTCAACTAATAATTGTTTGGCTTTTTCAGGGTTGTAAGGATATCCTTCTAAGCCATCGTAATAAAAAGGAGATTGTCGGGCAATATGAGAGACTTGTGGCTTACCTAAGCCTCTAAAAATATTATTGATCATGCGATCGCGATCAATACCATAAGATACCGCTTGTCGGAAATTAAGATTATTAAACCAACGAGATTTAATTGGATTAACTACAGGTTTACCGTTAATTTTGCCTTGATTGAGGTTAAACATGATAAAGTTCATGCTATAAACCTCTCCGCCATTGTAAATAGTAAAATTACCTTTGCCTTCTTCTTTTTTGAGCAAAGAAAAGTATTCAGGCGAAACATTCATTGAATCTAAACTACCAGAGCGAAATTGTATTAAAGATGTATCGGTAGATTCGACAATTTCCCAAACTACTTCTTTGATCTGGGGAAGATCTTCTCCTCTTACTGATTTTTTCCAGTAATAAGGATTAGCTTCAAACACTACCCTTTCCGCTGTACTATAACTTTTAAACTTATAAGCACCGCTAGCGATCATTTTGTCTGGAGGAGTGTCCACTGTCCAAGTTGAAAGAAAGAGTAAGTTACCATCTTTATCTTTTTGTTCGATAGTTGGTCTTAAAATGTGAGCAGGTAAAATGGACGCGCCTGTAACTCCCAGAAACGGTGCAAAAGGCTCTGGCACAGTAAACTTTACCTGTCGATCATTAAGCTTGGTAATTTTGGGCAAAGCTCCGCTCTGACCAATTCTTAAGACATCTCTCATCCCAGTCGGAATTTCTGGATTAAGATAGAGTTGATTATAGGTAAACTCTACATCTTCAGCAGTTAAAGGATGTCCATCAGACCACTTAAGATTTGGTCTTAAAGTATAAGTAATCTCTAAATTATCATCCGAAATTGTCCATGATTCAGCCAAGGCTGGTTCGATTTTGCCTGTAATCGGATTTTCAATAATTAATCCCTCAAAGATCCTACTGCCAAAAGCCGAGCCAGTCTGTTCAGTAGCTATAACAGGATTGAAGGTTTTAGGATCGGTTAAGATTGCTTCAATTAACTTTGGTGGCTGATCGGAATTTGCTAACAAGGTATTGGGGTTACAAGCAGTGATGGGAATTAATAACAGCACAACCCAAAGAAAAATTAAGCATTTAGTTAACAAGATCCGCAAAGATTTTAGTAAGCCCAAGACTATTATTTTCCCTTTCTCAGTTTTGTGTCACATTATATCTTTAGCTATAAGCTTTAGGCTCTTTCTTGGTTAGGTTAAGTAGCAAGTAGTACAAAAGTTAGTAGGTAGTAGGTAGGAGGTAGTAGGTAGTAGGTAAATATGCATTGATAACAAGTTAACAAAAGCAGAACTAAATCAAGCACCACAGGTAGTTTCTTGTTAATTTGATAACACTATATACAAATTGAGTTTAATTTTAAAGAGATCGCGCCAAAAAAGAGGAGTAACTTGAAAATGTCTTAAAAGCTGATAGCTAATAGCTAAAAGCTAAAAGCTAAAAACTAGTTGACCCTAAGCGTAGTCTCTTAACTTGTCACGAATGGTAAATATGTATTTAGAACCAAAAAAGAATAAGCCTGGCTGATATCAACCAGGACTATTAATAAAAATAGAAAGTAGAGAGTAAAAAGGTTTAGCTAGATTTCGTTACTCGTTACTTTTACCAAATAATTAGTAACCGTAAGGAAGATACTGATTAACATCAACTTGACCTTGACTACTATTTTGAGTAGCATCTTGACCGATAACGTTGTAGCCACCAATTGCAGTAGCTTCGTTAGCGTTACCTTGGACTGAGGTTTGAACTTCGGGAGTAGTAGGAACTCCATAAGCACCTAAGTCTAGTTGGTTTTGAACACTATTTTGAGTCGCGTTTTGGTCAATGTAGTTACCAGTGCCGACTGCTGCTGCGGAGTTAGTGTTGGATTGAATGCTAGTTTGAGCGTCTTGAGCGAAAGCAGTTAAAGGAGAGAAAGCGATGATTGCAGTTAAGATTCCTAATGTAGATTTTTTCATTTTAGACC
>JBOFLX010000014.1:0-64261 GCA_051658085.1 Waterburya sp. | reverse complement strand
GCGATTCAGCGCGTTGGGCGGGTTCCCCGACTTAAAGCGACTGAATCAAGAAGCCAATTCATCGAGCCATGTCTTCTGCTCCAAAACAACTAACTTTTTCGATTTTTAACTCTGCTTAATCCTTAAACAAGAAGTATTGGGTTGGGTTGGAGAGCAATTTTTAGAATTAAAAGATATTTGGTCTCAGTATGCTCGTCGTTTTGGAGTTGACCACTGGTATCGTTTGGCAAAACAGAGATTGCATTGGACTTTACCCAGTTTGAGTACAGCACAACAATCTGAACGGTGGAGTGATTTAATGCCTTTGATGACTTGGCAATTGTGGTTAGCCAAGGATTTAGTTGAAGAGCATCATCTTCCTTGGCAATCTCGAATGAAAAGTTTAACTCCTGGAAGAGTGGCACAGTCTTTATTTTCACTTTTAATCGAGATTGGCACACCTGCTAGTTCGCCCAAAACCCGTGGAAAGTCTCCTGGGTGGAAAACTGGTCGAAAAAGAGGTAAAAAAAGGACTTATCCTATAGCAAAAAAAAGCTATTCTCGTTCTAAAAAATCAGAAACCAAGATAGCTTAACTTGATTTTTAGCGAATTATTTTTGATTTCAGCTATTTTTAACTTGCTGAATTGTTTTATGATGATTTTTCTTAGTCTAAACTACAGACAGAGCAAAAGCAAGAAAATAAACAACTCAGTAAAGAGCGGGTACTTTGCGAGAATGCTTTCGCAGGAGTTAAACGATACAATGCGAAAGCCCATATTTACAGAAATCGCGTGCCAGATTTTGATGACAAATTAATGCTTACAGCCTGTGGGTTGTGGAATTTTTATTTAATAGCTGCATAAACAATATCTGTTGAGAAAGATGTTAATCTTGAGTTTCAAGCCAAATACTTGGGTGACGCGATCGCTCTTGAAATAGATATTTTCTGGGGTAAAAGAAGCTTGAGAATCAATTTGACTTACGGTAGCATTCAAAGGGCGATCTGGGGCTGAATCTAAAAAGACTTTCGCTGCTTGTCCGACTCTTACCATCCCGATTTCTCCTTGTGGTAAATAACCTCGTAGATAGACATTATTAAGATTAACCAGAGTCATTAAAGTTGTTCCCGTAGAAATCACTTCCCCAGGTTCGCTAGTACGGGTTAGTACAACTCCATTAATGGGACTGATAATCTTGAGATCTTTTAACTTAGCAGCAATTTCTGCTTGGGCTGCTTTGGTATTGGCTACTTCGGCGATCGCTACTTCTAATTGTGCCTGTGCTTGTGCCAGTTGTTTGTTTAAACCTGCTATCTTAGCTGTATTGATTTGAGGATTGAAACTGCTGGTTTGTGCCTGAGTTAACTCTCCTTCAGCTACATTTACTTGTTTTTGGGCCGCATCAACTGCTGCCAGATTAGCTTGCAGGTTGGCTTGGGCAGTATCTAGTTTAGTTTTGCTTTGATCGAATTGCTGCTGGGGAATCACGCCATTTTGCACTAAGGATTGATAGCGATCGCGATCTACTTGGGCTAATTGTTTTTCTGCCTTTGCTTGTTGCACCTGCGCCTGTGTTCGAGCTAGTTCAGCTTGAGCAGCAGCTACGCTTGCTTGTGCTTGATTAATCTTACCTATAGCATTATCACTAGACTGACGTAAATTAAGTTGAGCTTCTTGAATCTGACTCTGAATCACGTCAAGTTGTAAACGAGCTTGATTAACCTGTTGCTGGGCTGCATTGAAACGGGCTTTCGCTCCTTCTAATTGAGCTTTTAATTCGGCATCGTCAAGTTGGGCAATAACTTGACCTTGTTTAACGCGATCGCCTTCCCTCAATACGATTGATTCAATTTTTCCCCCTACTTTAGCTCCTACGTCTGTTTCATAACCCTCAATTCTGCCACTGAGTTCTAGATCGTTATCTTCAGACTGATTTAAAAAATAGTAATATACACCCCCACCTAAGCCTAGTAATAATAAAACTAGAGGAATTAGAAGGCTCAGTTTTCCTGAACGTCGTTTTTTTTGATCGGTTTGAACTGTCTTTTCTTCTTGAAACTGAGAAGTTTTTTGAGACATGGGATTTAAATGATAACTATCTATTTAAACTGAGACACTATAAGCGCAAAAGGAGTCAAAAGTCAGAAGTCGCAAAGGGCTTGCCCGCATGCAGTCAAAAGTCAAAAGTCAGAATGAAGACTATTGCTTTATATTTATTTCCTACTTCCTACTTAACCCAAATGTTTAATTAATTTTGCATAGATACTTATTGGACTGTACGGTATAGTTTTTTAGTTATTTTTTTATACTATACGGTATAGTTGAAAGAAGACCAAATTATTCAAAAAACTTTATCGTCGAGATGCCCAAAACCAATTCCAAATCTAGCGTTTTAGAAATCAATCCCAAGCGCGAACAAATTTTACAAGGAGCAATGAAAGTTTTTCTCCAGCATGGTTATGCAGGGGCGAGCATGGATCGAGTAGCGGAGGTGGCGAAAGTTTCTAAAAATACTATTTACAATCATTTTCAAGATAAAGAAGGTTTATTTACGGCTCTAATCGAACAGATTACGACTAATCGTTTCCAAATCGTATTTGGTTCAGTTCCCTTAAAAGGAGAACCTGCGGTGGTTTTGCGTCAAATTGCCGAGAAACTGCTGTCTGTAATTTTGCCAGATCGCGAATATATATGTTTTTTAAGGCTTTTAATTGCTGAATCAGAACGTTTTCCTAAACTAGCTCAATTATTTATCAGTCATTTACCTAAAAAAGTTTTGTCAATTCTTGGTGAATATTTTCGCTCTCATCCTGAACTAAAATTACCCAATCCTGAAGCAACAGCGCGAATTTTCATGAGTTCGCTAATGGGATATGTCTTAACTCAAGAGATTTTACAGGGTAAAGAAATTATTCCCTTATCCCAAGAAGATTTAATCGCAAGTTTGATTGTTTTAATTTCGGATCGGAACCATGAACAGGATTCTAGCTCAATGTCTTAAAGAACTAAATCAATTGAGACGCGATCGCTTGACAGTAACTTTGGCTTTAATTTTGCCTTTAGGAATGTTGCTGATCTATGGCTACGCGATTCGTTTGGAGACCAAAAATATTCCCTTAAGCATCCAAGATTTTGATAATAGTTACCTCAGTCGCAGTTATGTAGAAAGACTTTATGCCAATAATCAATTTGTTCCTGCACCGACAATAATTTCTGCACCGACAGCAGCGATTGATCGCGGAGTTGCCAAAGCCGTCTTGGTTATCCCTCCAAATTTTTCCCGTCAGATTAAATCAAGCAAATCTGTTGACGTACAGGTGTTGGTAGATGGAACGGATGTCAATAACGCTAGAGTAATTCAAAATAGCATTCGCGCCACGACAAACTTTTTTTTAGAGAGTGATAATCTTCAATCTAGCACTCAATCAGTAACTACCAGAACTCGTCTGTGGTTTAATCCAGGGAGAAAAGAATCTTTATATATTGTGCCAGGAATTTATGGAGTGATTTTTTGGGTATTTCCTTCCATGCTAACGGCGATCGCGATGGTACGAGAAAAGGAACAAGGTACAATTATCCAAGTTTATGCTTCCAATCTTAGTGCCAGCGAATGGTTGTTAGGTAAAGGCTTGGCATATGTATTAGTAGCCCTAGCAGAAACTTTAGTAGTTATGGTTGTTAGTGTAGTTTTATTCCAACTGCGCTTACAAGTCGAACCAATTCCCTTAATTATTGGCACTCTTACTTTTTTAGCTGCCAGTGTTTCGTTTGGATTATTCGTAGGTACTCGTGCTAGTAATCAAACTGCTGCCGTTCAAGGAACTGCGATCGCAGGTTTTTTAACTGCCTTTTTGCTTTCTGGTTTTATCTATCGTCTAGAAAATATTCCTTTTCCTCTATCTCTGATTTCTAACATTATTCCTGCCCGCTACTATATCGTCGTTACTCGCGATGCTTTTGTGCGTGGTACAGGTTGGGCTGGAGTTTGGTACGTACCTTTAATTGTAGGCTTAATTGGATTCTTAATCTTTATGGCAGCAACTCGTAATCTCAAACGAATGCAACTTCCCGATTAACTAAATTTAAATGAAAATTTTTCTTCGCTTACTAGAAAGTCGTTTTTGGGCTTTAATGCTCAAAGAAATTCGCCAAATTTTTAGCAGTAAAGAGTTAATTTTTCTGTTGATTTTTCCTCCTACTATTCAGTTATTAATTTTTGGTTCGGCTCTTAGTCCTGATGTTGATCGTTTAAACTTAGGATTGTTAGATTATGCTAATAGTCAAGAAAGCCGAGAATTAGTCACTGCTTTTACTGAAAATCGTCTTTTTCAAGTTAAATCTGCGCCAAATAGTCAAGATCTACTCAATCAACAAGTTCGTAGGGGAGAAATTGATGTTGGCTTGGTAATTCCACTGGAATTCAACGAGGACTTAGCTTCTGAGACAACGGCTGAAATTCAAGTAATTATCGATGGGATCGATGCCAATACGGCTGGGATCGCCCAAGGATATATTAATCAAATTGTCCAACAACATAGTCAAAAGCTTCGTTGTCAAAAAGTTAATTGCCCTCCTCCGCTTGTGCAACCACAAGTAAGATTTCTCTATAATCCAGGTTTGATTAGTAGTTGGTTTTTTGTGCCTGGAGTAATTGGGATTGTTTTAACCTTAACAGGCTCGTTAGTTGCTTCTGTAACTTTAATCCGTGAAAAAGATGTGGGTACTCTCGAACAATTGCTGATGACTCCAGCCGCCGAATGGGAAATTTTGCTGGCGAAAATTGCACCTTTGTTTATTTTATTAATGGGAGATGTACTGTTGGCCTCTGGTCTAGCTCGTTTAGTTTTTAATCTGCCCTTTCGTGGTAACTTCGGTTTATTTTTACTATTATCAGGACTTTATCTGTTTGTTTGTATTGGTCTTGGTATTTTACTTGCCACCTTATCCCGTACCCAACAACAGGTGATTTTAACTTCGTTCTTTTTTAATGTACCGATTATTCAGCTTTCAGGCGCGATCGCACCAATTGAAAGTATGCCTGATATATTTCGCTTTCTATCTTTTTTCGATCCTCTACGTCACTACGTGGCAATTAATCGCGGTCTGATTCTCAAGGGGGTTGGTTTAGGAGAAATTTGGCAGCATGCGATCGCTATTGTCATCTTTGCAGTTTTATTATTAACCGTTAGTATTAAGCGTTTTCGCTCTTAGCTTAATTAAAGGTTAAAATTTTTTAATAATTTAATTGATACTTTAAGAATTAAAGCTGTGAAATTATTAAGCTATATATATTCTATCTTTTTAGCTACAAAGGTATTTTGCAGTATAAATATCTGAATTTCCCTCGGTTGTAACTTAGATAACTATCTTTATTTTTAAATGTGTATTATATTGAAGTCAAACCTGCAAAATAAACACTCAAATAGGCTTTTGATCGATGTTTAAGAAATCTTTTTTTTAGTGTTTGAGGTTAGTTTCTCGTTTTAAGAATATACGTATATTTCAGTTAATCAGTCTAAAATCAGTGCAGCAACACCGACTTTAGACTTAGCTCATCGAATGTAAACCTTATACTCAAGTACATCCGAGGTTATGTGTATTATGGCACACTTTGTGATTTTCAACTTAACATCAAAAAGTTTTAATTTTTTTCATAGATTCATTTTTAGGTATTGCTTGTTCATTTTTGCAGATAAAGACAAAAGCAAAAATTTTAACTTGAGAAATTAAAGACATCATAAGACATCTTTAATTTATTCCCCTCAAATCAGTCAGACAAATGTAAGTGATTCAAAATAATCTTGCTCGGTTTGATCATTGTTTAAGCATAGTATTTCTAGGAAAACCTGTCTTTATTGATTAAAGATAGCTCTGCCGTAAAAGCGACGAGGCCCTGTGCTGACTGAATGTGAATTCGATAGGGCTAACCAAAACTATTTCATATTTAATTACACCCACCTACTTAGAGGACTTTCAAGAACTTGAATAGGATTCAAGTCATAGTCGCTGTTCAAAATCGCACTTTTTTATCAAGACTTAACGAAACTTGCTCTGACCGTTGGTCAAGTTATTAATAGTAGAAATATAAGACAATGACTACTTATTGCAATTATGCTTTTGAAATAGAATATCAGTACTCTAATCTGATAGATTTACTGCAATATAGAGCGAAAAATCAGTCAGAACAAGTGGCTTATCGATTTATTAGCCAAGGAACAAGCGAGATAGATCGAATAACCTATCAAGAACTAGATCGACAGGCGCGGGCGATCGCAGCTTTACTTCAGACTACAAGTAGTTTAGGAGAACGAGCTTTATTGCTATATCCTCCAGGTCTAGAATTTATTAAGGCTTTTTTTGGTTGTTTATATGCAGGAATAATCGCTGTTCCTGCTTACCCACCTAGGCGCAATCAGAATATGTCGCGGTTACAAACATTAATAACCGAAGCTCAAGCCAAAATTGCTTTAACCACCGAATCTCTATTAACAGATATTAAGAGCTGTTTGGCTAGCGAATCAGAATTTCAAGAGATACATTGGTTGACCACTGATACTATTGTTGGCGAACTAGATTCAGCTTGGTTAGCACCTCAAGTTACATTTGATACTCTGGCTTTTTTGCAGTATACTTCTGGCTCTACTGGAACACCAAAGGGAGTAATGATTACTCACGGTAATTTACTGCATAATGAGCGCATGATTGCTAAAGCCTTTGGACATAGTTCAGATACTGTGGTCGTAGGCTGGTTGCCTTTGTTTCACGATATGGGCTTAATTGGGAATGTTTTACAGCCTTTATATTTGGGTAGACCATGTATGCTGATGTCGCCAGTAGATTTTTTGCAGAAACCCCTGCGTTGGCTACAAGCCATTTCTCATTTTCAAGCAACTACTAGTGGTGGCCCTAACTTTGCTTACGATTTCTGTGTTCGTAAGATTACACCAGAACAACGAGCTAATCTGGATTTGAGTAAGTGGGAAGTGGCTTTTACTGGTGCAGAGCCAGTCAGAGCAAAGACTCTAGAGCAATTTACCCAGACCTTTAAAGACTGTGGTTTTCGTCCTGAAGCTTTCTATCCCTGCTATGGAATGGCAGAAACAACTTTGTTTGTGTCTGGAGGGTTAAAAATGGCTTCCCCTGCCGTGCAGGAGGTCGCCAAAACTGCTTTAGAACAAAACCGAGTAGTAGCAAGTACAGCAGACGATGCCGTTCAAAAGCTGGTTAGTTGTGGTCAAACTTGGCTCGATATGAAGGTGAAAATTGTTGATCCTGAAACTTCAACTCAATGTGCGCCAGATCGAATAGGAGAGATTTGGGTATCAGGTGGAAGTATAGCTCAAGGATATTGGAATCGTCCTCTAGAAACAGAACAAACTTTTAAAGCTTACATAGCAGATACTAACGAAGGTACTTTTTTGCGGACTGGTGATTTAGGGGTTATTCGAGATAATGAATTGTTTGTTACAGGTCGTCTTAAAGATGTAATTATCATCCGAGGACAAAACTATTATCCCCAAGATATTGAACAAACCATTGAAAAAAGTCATCCTGCTTTAAGACCTGGATGTAGTGCTGCTTTTGCCGTCGAAGTTAAAAGATTAGAACGACTGATAATTGTGCAAGAAGTAGAGCGCAGCTATTTACGTAAATTAGATGTCAAGGAAATAGTAGGAAACCTGAGCGAAGCAATAACCGCCGAACACGGTTTACAGATTTACGCCACAGTATTAGTCAAACCAGGAAGTATTCCCAAGACTTCGAGTGGCAAAATCAAACGTCATGCTTGTCGGACAAAATTCTTAAATGGCAGCTTAAACGTAGTTGAAGACTGGAGCGAAAATCCTCAATGTAAGTCAGAATTTCTGAACCTTCAAGCTGAAATTGAATTGGTATTGCAAAAGGCAAACGGACAATTAGGTCAATCCAGATGAATCAAGAGCAGTTTTCAATTGGGTAAACCACATTGTATGTCTGAGTAATAAGTAATGAGTAATAAGTATGGAAACTAAAATTGTGAACAACCTCAAAGAACTACCAAGCAAATTAGATATACAAACTTGGATAGTTAATTATGTTGCCGAACTACTAGAAGTAGAACCAGAAAAAATTGATGTGACGATCGCTTTTGATCGTTATGGTTTAGATTCATCAGCAGCCGTAGGACTGGCAGGGGATTTAGAAGATTGGCTAGAACGCGAACTAGACCCGACCATTCTTTACGATTATCCAACTATAGATGCTTTAACCCAACATTTAACTGAGGAACTCAAAGTATAGACATCCTTAACTACTCTTAACTTGATATTTTAATCAGACTCAGGAGAAAAGCTGATGCTCAACACTACTAAAGTGATATCACAGAATTTACCACAATCATCAAATCTTGGCAATCCCAGGGAAAAGAAGCATTTTAAAGTGATTGAAAAAACATATCACAACAACACTAATTCTGACTACACAGATAAACTCTGGGATCTAGCTAAGAGTTTTGACTACACTAGCAACAGCAATCATTATTGGACTAACCCTGAACTGTCACTTTTATACGGAACTCCTCTTTACGAAGTTGCTTCGCCTTCTCAACGGTTAGCTCTCAATCATCTCTATTGGGTTGGAAACTATAACTATATTGCCGTCAGTGAAGCTAGTACTAGTATTTACAATCTGGTCACCGCTGGAGTTTTTGAAAACTTGGGAGGTTACGAGAAACTTTGTCGGGAACTAAAATTTGAAACCGAGCAAGAAAGTTACCACATTAGAAGCTTTCAAAAGGTTGGTTACAAAACAAAAATGGCTTTAGTAGGTAAGACAACTTTAGGTAATCCTTTGTCGAGTAAATCGTATTTAGGACAATTTCCAGGTTGGCTTCGGCAATTAGTGCCTAAGTCTTTGGCAGAAGTAATGGTTTCGAGCAAGTATAGTTCAACGTTTTCAGGTTATCAAGATTATGTCTTAAGCTTTATAGCCAAGACTATGCTTCAGGACAAACAATACTATTCTGAATATTTGAAGCAGCTAGAACAAAAAAATCAGCCGATGGCAGCTGCATCGGAAGGTATAGCAGGACAAGTAGCTGCTCGCCATTGGTTGAAATTCTTTAGTTTGAATTGGGGCATCTCCCCGTTTATGGCTTGTCAATATTATTCTCTAAGATACACAGCCAATGCCTTTCTTAATAATCAAGAATATCTTTATTACAAGTCTTTTCAAGAGCTAGAAAAAAAAGGTGAGTTTATTCCAACTCCTACAGCAATCTCCTCCTATCACTTATTGGATGAGTCTTTCCACACTACTATTTCTCAGACCATCGCTAAAGAGATGTATAAAGAGTTGCCGAAACCGACAATTTATGAACGGTTTTTATCTGGTCAAATGATTTATATGATGCAGAAGAATATGCTGGGTGGTCTTTCTGGTGTTCTGCCTGGTCGCTGTGTTCCGGATAGTCCTTTATTCATGCTGTTCTTCTACAAGCTCTTGAAATCGCCTCTGTTTGGCATGTCTAATCAAGAAACCCTCGCTTGGATGAAAAAATGCTTTTGCCAAGAACATGATGGTTTTCATGTGGGACTTAAATATCACGATCGCCTTTTGGATACTATGCGTAGATTCTTCAGTCACCTAGATTATCAGTGGGTAGCCAATCGTGAAATGAGTGTAATGGCTGCTGGAGGCTCGATTAGCCAGGCTATCCAAAATAACACTAAAGTTTTTGATCAGTTTGCCAGGTCTATTCCCCAGAGTAATTAATTTTCCATTGTAATTTAACTTTACCTGCATAACGAGTAAATCATGATAAGCACTACGGAAGTATCACAAGCTCTACCTAAAAAACCAGAAAAGTCGGCGATAAAACTAATTAAATCCAACTATCAAGGTAATACTAATTCTGATTACACCGAGAAAATTGCGGAGTTGGATAAGACATTCAATTATGATCGCAACAAGAATCATTATTGGAATTCACCTGAGTTTTCAATTTTATACGGTACTCCCCTCTATGAAGTTGCTTCTGATTCGCAAAAGATAGCACTCAATCATCTTTATTGGTTCATGATGTACAACTTCACTGCTAATAGTGAAAGTCAGACAATTATTTACAACTTAATTACAGGTGGTGTTTTTGCCAAAATTAGTGGATACGAAACTGTGGCTCGAACTCTTGAGCTGGAAAGTGAACAGGAACTAGCTCATATTCATGCGTTTCGCAAAATCTGTTATCAGATGCTCAAGACATTATTGGGAAAAGAAGCCTTTAAAGAGACCGTTACAGCCAAATTACATAAACCTAATACCTATCAGGGTTTAGCTGCCAAACTATCCCATTATCAATATTCTGGTTTGCGCTTTTTAGCGAATAGAATGCTCAAAGACAAAGAAGAATACTATTCAGACTATTTACAAAAATTAGAAGCAGAAGATAATCGACTGCCAGCCTTTGGAACAGGTTTTTTTGGCAATGGTCTAGACTCTAGAGCCTTGGTACAATTTTTTAGCTTCAATTGGGGGCGATCGCCTTTTTTAGCTAGCCATTACTATACTTTACGGTTCATCGCTAATCTGGGTCTTAAACATACAGAACACAGCAACTATAAGTATTTTAATAAGTTGCGTAAACAGGGAGAATTTATTCCTGTTCCTACCACCATTATTTATTACCATTTTTTAGATGAATCATTTCATATAACTACCTCTAAGTTTATGGCTCGAGAGCTTTACAAGGATTTTCCGCAGCCAACACAATATGAAAAATTTGTCGCTAATTTGGCATTCTACAGACTTCAAAAGAGACTTTTGGGTGGTCTTTCTGCCGTAATGCCTGATAAACACCGTTCAGATGATTACTCCGTGATGAGCTTTATCTACAAAATTTTACTCTCAGATGTTTTTGGGATGTCATCTAAAGATGCATTGCATTGGATGGAGCAGTGTTTTTGTCAAGAGCATGAGGGATTTCATCAAAATGTCAAATTCCATCAAAGTCTCTTAGGGGAATTTCGTCGCACTTTTGGTAGTTTGGATTATCTTTGGTCAGTTAATCGTCAGATGAGTTTGATGGCAGCAGGAAGTCAAATTGCGCCAGCGATCGCTGATAATCTTCAAACTTTTCGGCAATTCTCCCAGCTAGTGAATCAACAATAGGTAGAAATGGAAAACATCGCAATTATCGGTCTTGGATGTCGTTTTCCCAAGGCTGCCAATCCAGAAGCATACTGGAAACTTATTAGTAATGGTATAGATGCGATTACGGAAGTTCCTAAAGATCGCTGGAACGTTGATGAATTATATGATCCTCAGCCAGCTACTCCAGGCAAAATGAATACCCGTTGGGGAGGATTTTTAGAACAGGTTGATGGTTTCGATCCTCTATTTTTTAATATTTCTCCGAGAGAAGCAGAACGCATCGACCCTCAGCAACGACTGTTTTTAGAGGTAGCTTGGTCAGCTTTGGAAAATGCGGGGTTGGCGACGGATAAATTGGCAGGAAGCCTAACAGGGGTATTTGCAGCTATGGCGGTAGTCAATTATGACCAACTGCTATATAAAAACGTTGCCGATCTAACTCAAATTAGTGCCTACGATGGGATTGGTACGACCCTCAGTCTAGCTTCTAGTCGCCTATCCTACCTGTTGGATTTAAAAGGGCCGAGTTTAGCGATTGAAACTGCCTGTTCTTCTTCCTTAGTAGCAGTGCATCTGGCTTGTCAAAGCTTGCGATCGCGAGAATCAAATCTCTGTATCGTTGGCGCAGTAAATTTAATTTTGACACCTGAATTGAATATTGTTTTCTCTCAGGCACGGATGATGTCCCCCGATGGACGTTGTAAAACTTTTGATGCGGATGCTAATGGTTATGTACGGGGAGAAGGCTGTGGAGTAGTTGTCCTCAAACGTCTCTCTGATGCTATAGCAGATGGAGATAATATTCAAGCTGTTATCCGAGGTTCGGCGGTCAACCAAGATGGGGCAAGCAACGGCATTACCGCCCCCAATGGCCCTTCTCAACAGGCAGTAATTCGTCAGGCTTTAAACAATGCTGGAGTCAAGCCAGCCGAGATTAGTTATGTTGAAGCTCACGGTACGGGTACACCTTTGGGAGATCCCATTGAGGTTAAGTCACTCAAAAGTGTCTTAATGGAAGGTCGTCAGGCAGATCAACCCTGTTGGCTTGGTTCGGTCAAAACTAATATCGGTCATTTGGAATCAGCAGCAGGAATGGCGGGCTTAATTAAAGTAATTTTAGCTCTACAACATCAAGAGATTCCCCCAAACTTACATCTAAACAAACTCAATCCTTACATTCGTCTGAATAAAACTCCTTTATCTATTCCCACGACCAAGCAATCTTGGACTGTTGAACAAAAACGTCTGGCTGGAATTAGTTCTTTTGGGTTTGGGGGGACAAATGCTCATGTTATTGTAGAACAAGCCCCTGTCGTTGAGCCAGTTAAAGTTGAGCAAGAACGTCCACTCCAGTTATTAACTCTCTCTGCCAAAAATGAGACAGCTTTAGCGGAATTAGCAGGGAAATATAGTGAGTTTTTGAACTCAAATTCAGCTGTTTCCTTAGCAGATCTTTGTTTTACCGCTAATGTTGGGCGTACCCATTTCGAGCATCGTTTAGTGGCGATCGCTGACTCTTCCACGGAATTGCAGACATCTCTTCTAGCTTTTGCTTCGGGAGAAGATACCGCCAGAGTAACTACAAGCTGTTTGAGTATGGTCAGCCGTCCTCAAATAGCATTTTTATTCACAGGACAGGGTTCACAGTATGTGGGGATGGGCAAAGAACTCTATGAGACTCAACCCACTTTCCGTCAAGCTCTTGATCGCTGTGCAGATATCCTAACATCTTATTTGGATCGATCCTTACAGGAAATCATCTACTCTTCTACATCCCCTATCGATCAGACTAAATACACTCAACCAGCAATTTTTGCCATCGAATACGCACTAGCGCAGCTATGGCAATCTTGGGGTATTCAACCTTCTGTGGTTATGGGGCATAGCGTCGGTGAATATGTAGCTGCTTGTGTGGCTGGAGTTTTTAGTTTAGCAGATGGTTTAAAACTGATTGCTGAACGAGGACGTTTGATGCAGTCTTTACCGCCAAATGGCAGTATGGTTTCCCTGCTAGCCAAGCCAGATATAGTTTTAGCTGCTATTGAACCATATAAAAAAGATGTGGCGATCGCTGCCTATAATGGCTCTAATAATACAGTCATTTCAGGCAAAACCGCAGCTATTGAAGATATAGTCTCTCAGCTAGAATCTCAAGCTATAAAAACCAAATATTTACAGGTTTCTCACGGATTTCATTCTCCTTTAATGCAGCCTATATTGGCAGATTTTGCTCAAGTTGCCAGAGAAATTACTTATTCAGCTCCGCAGATTGACTTAATTTCCAACGTTACGGGTGAAATAGCGACTGCTAACATGGCTACTCCTGAATATTGGTGCAATCACATCCTACGGCCAGTTCAATTTGCTCGCGGTATGAAAACCCTAGAAGCGCAAAAACCCAAAATATTGTTGGAAATTGGCGCAAAACCAATTCTTTTAGGCATGGGTCGTCTATGCTTATCTGATACAGCCACAGATTATGCTTTGCTTCCCAGTTTGCGACCTCAAAAATCAGATTGGCAGCAACTATTGGAGAGTTTGGGAGAATTATATTTGCGAGGTGTCACTATAAACTGGTCTAGTTTTGAGCGGGATTATTTACCCCGTCGTCGCCTGGAGTTACCTACCTATCCTTTTCAGCGTCAGCGTTACTGGGTCGCAGCAAATCAAGCTCGCCCAATTTCATTTACAGACAATCAGCAAGCCTCTTTATTGTTTCTGTTATACGAGGGCAAGCTCGAACGGGTAAAAAATCAGTTAGAAACCACCACTACTCTCTCAACAGCAGAAATTGAATTGCTACCCAAACTCCTAAATCTACTAGCAGAGCGACGCGAACAAGAAACACATGCTTCTAAGGCGATACAGATCAATAATGATACTACCGTAATCACTATAGATGAAATTGCTAAATCAGTAACTTGGGAGCAAAAACTCAAACAATTATTAAAAACTAAGCCAAAAAAGCGCAAACAACTCTTAAAAATATATTTGGCGTTAATAATCGCCGAAATCATGAAAATAGATCCTTTAAAACTAGACTGGCAACAGCGTCTTTCTAGTTTAGGTCTGGATTCGTTAATGGCGACTGAGTTGAGAAGGCGCATTGAAACCCAGTTTGAAATTCATCTTCCTGTAGAATTTTTAGCCGAACTTAATTTAGAACAATTTTTAATCCAATTACTATGTTTAATCGAACGGCAAAGTAATAACCCTGCTAGTCAAGTCTACCCATTAACAACAACCCCAATTGCGTCAACCGATAAGTGGATAATTCGCCCCCAACCTAATCCTGATGCTCGCTGTCGCCTATTTTGTTTTCCTTATGCTGGTGGAGGAACATCAATTTTTAATAATTGGAGCGATCGCGTAGCGGAGGCGAATCCTCATCACGCAGCGTACACCCATTCGAGTGCAAGCCCGAAGGGTAATCGCTTACCCTCAGAAATTGAAGTTTGCTTGATTCAACTGCCTGGAAGAGAAAATCGCTTACCAGAAACTCCCTTAAGTCGTCTTAAACTCTTAATTCAAACTCTAACCCCCATAATTAAGCCTTATTTAGATTTGCCTTTTAGTTTCTTTGGTCATAGTTTGGGGGCATGGGTTGGTTTTGAACTAGCACGGTCACTACGTCGACAAAACTGCTCTCTGCCTGATCATTTGTTTGTTTCTGGCAGTCAAGCCCCCCAATTACCTGATCTCAAACCACCGATTCATCGCTTATCTGACGAGAAATTTATTGCCAAAATTAAAAGTTTTAATGGAACTCCAGAAGCAGTTTTACAAGATGCTCAATTGATGGCGAGATTTTTGCCTGCCTTACGTGCCGATTTTGCAATTCTTGAAACTTATTTTTATGCCGAGGAAGCTCCTTTAAACTTTCCAATTACTGCTTTTGGTGGTTGGGAAGACAGTCAAGTAAATCAAAAAGAATTATCAGCTTGGAAACAACAAACGGAAGCTGAATTTACTCTAAAAATGTTTCCTGGCGATCATTTTTTCTTACATTCTGCCCACTCAGACTTATTAGAAGCCATAGCTACACAGCTAGAACAATATTTCTTAATTTTCAACTAAACTACCAAATTTTGGAGCAATTTTTATGGCTTACATTGTAGCAACAGCGACGGGATTTCCCGAAAACTATTACCCCCAAGAAGTGCTGGCAACAGCCTTAAAAAAATATTTATTAGCGATGGATCTAGATTTTGATCTCGAAACTATTGATCGCTTTTTTACCAATGTCAAAATCAAGGGACGCTATTTTACTTTTCCTCTCGATTCTTTTTACGACCCACCTGGAATAGAGGAAGTAGCCAACACAGCTATTACTCAATGCCTTAATGTTATTGAAAATACCGTTATCAAGTTATTAGATAAAGTAGCGATCGCGCCTCAAAATATTTCCCAACTTACCGCTACCACTTTAATTGCTGCTACTCCTGGACTAGATGCTCGCTTAATCAATCGTATTCCTTTTACTCCTGATATCAAACGGATGTCACTAACGGGTGTGGGTTGTATGGGTGGCGCATTTGGTCTAGCTCGTGTTGCCGACTATCTCAAGGGACATCCCGCCGATTCTTCGGTGTTGTTTGCGATGGAACCATCTTCGGGACTGTGGCAAGGTTCACTACAAAGAGATTTAACTCGCATGATCGAGCAATTACCCGAACAGCCTCAAGTATACAGCGATATCATCATGACGATTGTAACGGCTGCTTTATTTGGGGATGGTTCGGCAGCAGTATTAATGGTAGGGGAAGATCATCCTTTAGCTCAACCAGGTCAACCCCGTATCATTGACAGTCGCTCGATTATCCTACCCAATACAGTACATCTGATGGGTATGGATTTAGTGGATACTGGCACACGCAATATTCTGCGTCCCGAAGTAGCTGATTATGTCAGAGTCGCTCTCCACAAAACCATCGATCCTTTACTGGAAGCCCATAATCTCTCCACCGAGGAGATTGCTTGCTGGATGGTTCACCCTGGAGGTCCCAAAATTATCCAAGCAGTTCAAGAAGAATTTCATCTCGATGAACATATATTGCAAGGCAGCTGGGATGCTCTAGCCGAAATTGGCAACATATCCTCGCCAACGGTGCTTTATATCCTCGACCAAGCTTTAGCAGGAGAACAGCCCCCCGCAGGTTCTTATGGCTTGTTGCTAGCCATGGGCCCAGGTTTTTCTCAAGAAGCAATTTTATTGCAATGGTAAATACTTATATATTACAAGGAGTAGACTTATGTACAATCCAATACGCAGATGGTTATTTCGCTTCCTAATTAGCTTTGGCTATCTTGCGGTCAAACTCAAGTTTTTGCAGAGGTTATTACCCCAACGAGTCCTAAACCGATTACCGTTAGGTTGGAATGAGCGGATGTTTTGGACAGCTTTTAAGTCTGGTGGTGACAAGGTGTATGCCGACTATTATTGCCAACTGCAAACTCCAGATTCTTATGAACCACAAGTACTAGTAGATCAAGAATATCGATTTTCTGAAGAACAAATCAAATTTTTTTACGAGAACGGCTACCTTGGACCATTTGATCTAATTCCATCAGATGAAATGGAACAGGTTAGAGAACATTTACTTAACCATATTCACCAGGAATCTTCTGTGTATTCATATTCTCAAGGAGATTATGAAATTAAGCAAAATAACCAAGCAGGACGCAATGAAGATTATGTCTTCAAGTTGATGAATTCTAAAGATAGACATCTTGATAATCCTCTATTACTAAGTTTATTTAAGAAGCCAGCTATTACCGAACGTTTGGCACAATTGTTAGGTTCAGATCTGATGCTATGGCGGACTCAATTTTTCCGCAAGTATCCAGGTGGACCTCCAACTCCGTGGCATCAAGCTACTACCTATTTATCAGACGATCTAAGAGGCTCTGTTGTCTATCCTCCAGATCAAGAAAGTCTGTTTCAGTTAACTTGCTGGATTGCTCTTACCGATGCCACCAAAGAGAACGGATGTATGGCAATTCTTCCTGGTACTCACACAAAACTTTGTCCCATAAAAACCAACAATTATTATCAAAAGAAACCTGGCAAAGAACAAACCGAATTGAGTCGAATAGAAGTTGATTATCCAATTGATGATCAAGATGTTAAGGCAATTGAAATGAAAGCAGGACAATTTTATATTTTTACCGAGCGATTGATTCACGGCTCTCTTGGGAACTCAACTGAGGATTCAAGGTGGTCTTTAACGGGTCGTATCGTTCGACCTGATACAAAGCTTTACTCCAACAAGATGCTTGAGAAGAAGCATAACTTAAGAATTCTTGATGTTAACCAGATCAATTTAGACAAGTGGCATGCGGTAATGATTCGTGGAGAGGATCATTTTGGCTATAACCGTGCTGTCCCAGAATTAAATAAGCAAAAGGAAACTATCTATGCTGACTAAATATATCTTTCTGGGGATTGTAGCTGTGGTAATCATCCAGAGACTCATAGAAGTCCGTTTAAGCGATCGCCATGCCAGAGAAATTCTTCAGCGTGGCGGAAAAGAACACGGGGATAATTTACTCGGTGTGGTTAAAGCACTCCAAGTTAGCTGGTGGATCGCTATGATTGCTGAGGTTTGGTATTTCGACCGTCCTTTTATTCCCGTGTTAGCTGCGATCGCTTTAGTTGCAACTATCGCTGGGCAAGTTTTACGTTATCTCTCGATGCAGGCTTTGTCGTGGCGGTGGACACTCCCGATTATGACCGTACCCAACTTACCTGTAGTGGAGTCTGGTATTTATCGCTATCTCAGACATCCTAATTGGCTGGGAGTCATTTTAGAAATTGCTTTTTTGCCTTTAATTCATAGTGCTTATCTAACGGCGATCGCTTTTTCTCTAGTCAATGCCATGGTGATGATTAAACGGATTCAAACAGAAGAACAGGCTTTGAAGAAAAACATTAACTATGCTTCAACTGTTCAGCATCCAGTTTACTAGTTTGAGCTTTGAGCCTTTAATTATTTCGCTGATTATCTAGTCAACCATCGTTTAAAAATTAAATCATGAATCATAATCATTACGACATTGTTGTTATCGGTGGAGGCCCTGCTGGCTCAACTTTATCCACTCTTTTAGTTCGACAAGGATATCGAGTCTTACTGCTCGAACGAGAAAAGTTTCCCCGTTTTCATGTTGGCGAATCCCTTCTACCAACAACGCAGCGAATCTGGGAAAAGCTAGGTATTGCCGAGCCTATGCAACATCTTGGTCATACATTTAAATATGCAGGGGAGTTCCGTATCGGACTAGATCCTCGTAAATCCGACTATGAATACACTACCAACCGTTTTAATAATATTCCACGGCAAAAGCTACAAGAGCGTCCTTATGCTTATCAAGTAGAACGTAGCGAATTTGATTTGTTCCTCCTCAATCATGCTCGTCAACAAGGAGTGACTGTTTATGAAGAAGCGACCGTCAAGGAAGTTTTGTGGGAAGGCGAGCAAGCAACTGGTATTCGTTGGCGCACTAAAGAGGGGATGGAGTATTGCACCCAAGTAGAATGTGTGGCTGATTGTTCTGGACGACACGCTTTGATTGCCAGAAGTAAAAAACTCCTAACTCCTCATCCCAAAATCAAAACCTCCGCCGTATTTGGTCACTTCAAGGGAGTTAGTCGCGACTCAGGTATCCGCCAGGGTTACTTTAATGGCTATTTTATTGAAAATGGTTGGTTTTGGTTTATTCCCCTCAGTTCAGATATTATGAGTGTCGGCGTGGTGATGAATGAGCCAGAAACAAATGACTGGAGTCATCGCAGTCCAGAGGAAATTTTACTTACTTATATCAATCGCTATCAGTTTATTCGAGACAGGTTTGAGAATGCCGGACAATCTTCTAAAATTCGGATGTTGCGAGGCTTACCCTATAGCTCAAAACAGACTGTAGGTGACGGTTGGATTTTAGTAGGAGATGCTAATTTTTTCGTCGATCCACTTTACTCGTCTGGTGTGCATATCGCTTTTCACTCGGCAGAAAAAGCAGCAGAAGCGATCGCCATATTTTTGCAGGGTAAACGCAACATCAAACCTTTCAAGCAATATGCTAAATGGAGCGAAAAATATAAGTTTCATGTGTTTACAACCATGAGTTTATTGTACGAGATGCTTAAAGACCGAGTAGCGATGGAAACTTATATTAAACTATCGGGCAAATATAGTAACCATTGGAACAATCCCATTTTACGTAGAGTGAACGCTTGGGGAACAGGGCATTTTGATAAGTTTTATTTGGCACTCTATAGCACTTGGATATTTAGCTTTCTTTTAGTCACAATTAGCAAGATACGGAAAAATTTGGGCATACGTGGTTGGGATACCCATACAGAATTTTGTTCAGAACCACCTCTACAAATTCCTAAATCAGCGGAACTTTTGCAAAATAGCCAGAGTAATCAAGCTCAATCACCTACTCCAGTTAATGATGTTAATTATCTTGATCGTTGGGTAGTTCCTAGTGATTATGCTGATGAAAATAATTCTTTTACCAAGCAAAAAACTTCCGAACCAGTCTCTACTACTCGGTCAAGTTAGAATTGATGGTTTGAGATAAGTAAGCTGTTAATCATTTAATTTACTTGTTATGACTGACTTGGAGACTGGGAGAGAGTTTAAGAGTTTTTTCTTGATACAAATAATATGCAGTTTAAATGCGTAATAGCTTAATAAGTAATAGGTGATAGGTAATAGAAAACTTTCTTTTTTCTTATAAAAATAGCTTTTTTTACAAATCTAATAGAATTGCTAGACATTAAAAATGAAATAAGTTTTACAGATTTAATTCACTCAAACTTATTCCATAAACTATTAATAATCCGACACCTAAATCATGCTTCAAATTTATTATCGAATTATAATTGCAGCTGTCAAAAATTATGGGCTTGGACTGATTTTTTGGCGTTGGTTACTATTTCTACCGTTGTTTTTACTTTTTACTCACGGCACTTTATTTTTAGATCGTATCTTTTTCCCTCAATACCAGCAGACTAGAGTTAAGAAACCAATCTTTATTATTGGTAATCCTCGCAGTGGTACGAGTTTTTTACATACTTTAGTTACTAAATCTGAAGATTTTGTCTCGTTTAAAACTTGGGAAATATTTTTTCCCTCTTTAACGGCAAGAGTAATTATTAAACCAATTATTAATTTTTTAATTCGTCACCAACTTACTCAGATTATATCTGAAGAAACGGGTCATGGATTGTATTTAGATCGTGTAGAACACGATGAATTTTTATTTATTCATCAACTCGATACACAGTTTTTATTATTACTTTCTCCTTTAGGTTTTGATGATCGCGAGTATCCCGAACTAAGACTTTATGACCAACAGCCTGATGCTCGCCGTTATAGCTCGGCAAGGTTTTTTCAAGAATGTTTAAAACGGCAGATATATTACAGTCAAAAAACACAAGTAGTCGCTCATATTCATTTTTCTACTTGTCGGATTAAAACTTTACTAGAAATATTTCCCGATGCTAAGTTTATCTATCTAGCGCGCTCTCCTTATGACACTATACCTTCTCATCTGACCTTAGAATATAACATTTTTAAAAATCAGAATAGATTAGATAATATTTCTCCAGAAAAACTCCAACGCTATTTTCAACGCAGATATAAATACGATATCGAACTATATCGTTATTTTTATGAATTACACCAACAAAATCAAATACCTTCAGAAAATATCATGACCTTATCTTATCAATCACTTTGTTCTGATTTAGAGACTACTTTTAAGCAAATAGTTGATTTTACGGCAATCAAACCCAGTCAAAAATTACACCAGATAATTAAACAACAAGCAATTAAAAAATACCAACGCCAACACAAAATTATTGATTTACAACAATTTGACTTAAGTAAATTGCAAATCGCACAAGATTTTGACTTTGTTTTTGAAGCTTATGATTTCGATAATTCTCAATCAAATGTAACTGCCTAGAGCAAATTGTACAAATTGTAATTTTTAAAAAATGAACGATTTAACTTTTGATGTGGTTATTGTCGGCTACGGCCCTGTAGGAGCGATCGCTGCTAATTACTTAGGAATGTATGGTATTAAAACTGCCGTATTTGAGCAAGAAACCGATGTTTATCATTTGCCACGCGCGATCGGTTTTAATCATGAAATCATGCGGATCTTTCAACAGCTTGGTTTGCATCACCAGATTGATACAATTGCTACTCCCGTAGATGGAGTTGAGTTTTTAAATCAGTCCCATCAAGTATTGTTTGAGATTGAATTAAGTAAAACTTGTTTAACTTATGGCTTTGCTCCCAACTATGTCTTTTATCAACCAGATTTAGAAACGAAGCTACGAGAAGGAGTAGAACGTTTTGACTGCGTAAAAATCAATTTAGCTCATGC
Organism: Waterburya sp.; assembly: GCA_051658085.1. GTDB lineage: Bacteria > Cyanobacteriota > Cyanobacteriia > Cyanobacteriales > Xenococcaceae > Waterburya. Next base: position 42,753 of record JBOFLX010000014.1, on the reverse strand, counting down.
AGTCGAATCGATTACCCAAAACCATAAAAGCGTAACTGTTATAGTTAAAAATCTCAATAGCGATTGCACCTATCAAGTACGGGCAAAATATGTTTTGGGTTGTGATGGAGGAAGGAGTATTACCCGTCAGGAAACTGGCATCGAGCTTCATGATTTTGGCTTTCACCAGCGACAACTTGTAGTAGATACTTTGTTAACCGCCGAGGTGGATTTACCTAGTAAAGTGCAACAACTATGCGATACGAGACGACCAGGAGTATTTGTTCATTCGACTAACAATCATCGACGTTGGGAATTCGTTCTTGCCCCCAATGAAACTAAAGAAGCGATGGAACAGCCAGAAAAAGTACGAGAATTACTCTCTACTTATTGGATAAAACCCGATAAGCTGAAGATTATCCGTGCTGTAGTTTATCATTTCCATTCTTTAATCGCGCTTCGGTGGCGCAACGAACGCATTTTTATTGTTGGCGACGCAGCCCACCAAATGCCACCAATTTTGGGTCAAGGGATGTGTTCTGGTATTCGTGATGCTCAAAATGTCTGCTGGAAATTGGATTTAGTCTTAAGAGGTCTAGCACCAGATAAGTTGTTAGATACTTATCAAACTGAACGTCTACCCCATGTTCAAGAAATTGTTAAATTAGCGACACGAGCATTTAAAATTTTCAAGACTCGCAATCCTTTTTTGGCTTTAGTGCGGAATCTAATACTGCGAATTTTACGGCGCAATAACCGCAAATTTCAAAACGTTGGTTCGGATATGCCACCGCTAAAACACGGTATTTTAGCTAATTCTTTAGAAAACAAGCAGTCAGTAGCAGGACAAATGTTCATTCAACCCCAGGTGCTAAAAAAGACTGGACAGTTAGTCTTACTCGATCGCATCTTGGGAAATAATTTTGCCATTTTAGGACTCGATACAGATTGGCTCGATGTCATTACTCTTGAATCTGAAGCGTTTTTGAGCAATTTATCCCTCAAGTTGATTTGTGTTGTTCCCCAGATAAGCGATCGCTCCAACAAGTTTCCTGATTGGGTTGAGCTTATCGAAGATACTAGCCAGCAAATTAGCGACTGGTTGGCAAAACAGCAAACAGAAATAGTGATCATTCGTCCTGATCGTTATGTATTTGGAGTATGCGATCGCCAAGAACTTAACGCCACAGTCCAGCAATTAAAATCTTGTTTAATTGGCAACGAGCCTTCGGCTATCAAACAGCAATTGGCGACTAATAATTATCAATTAACTACTACTAAATAATTACAACAGGAGAAGTATGCTGAAAGTTTATTATCGCATTGTTGTCTCAGCCTGGAAAACCTTTGGTTTTGGAGCTATTTTTTGGCGTTGGGCTTTATTGATGCCTATTTTTATCGCTTTTACTCACTTGACGTTATTTTTAGACCGTATTTTTTTTCCTCAATTTCGTAAAACTCAGGTTAAAAATCCGATCTTTATTATCGGGCATCCCCGCAGTGGTAATACTTTTCTCCATAAGTTGCTAACACAGACAGATGAATTTGTCGCCTTTCAAACTTGGCAGATTTTATTTCCTTCCCTCACAGCCCGTGTCTTAGTCAAACCATTTGTTGACTACTTAATTAAGAAAAATAAGTCATCCCTCATACCAGACCAAGTTGGACATGGAGTTTCTCTAGATAAAGTCGAAGAAGAAGAGCTATTATTTTTTCACAAGCTCGATACCCAATTTGTCTGGGCGCGATCGCCTTTAGGCTTTGACGACCAAGAACACCCAGAATTTCGCTTTCACGATCTGCAAGTACCATCACGTCGCCGTAGTTCGATCAATTTTTTCAAAGGCTGTTTACAACGTCAAATCTACTCTACGGGGAAACAGCAAGTAATCTTACAAACTTTACAGTCTGTACATCGCATCAAAACAATTATCGAAGCTTTTCCCGACGCTAAGTTTATTTATCTAGTCCGCTCTCCTGCTGAAACTATTCCTTCTCATCTTTCGGTATTATGGTTTTTGCTCGATTTACAGCTAGGAGTTAAAAATATTCCTGCCGATAAACTCCAAAGATATATTGAGCGCAGATATCACTACAATATCGACCTTTATCGTTATTTTTATGAACTACAAAAAAGCCAAGAAATTACTGAAGATAAGGTGATGATTGTCCGCTACGATCAATTACGCTCTAACTTAGAACAAACCTTTGGTGAAATTGTTGATTTTACTGGGATTAAGCCTAGCAATCAATTAAAACAAGCAGTAAAACAGCAGGCTCAAAATCAAAAAGACTATCAGCGCCAGCATCAATTAGTTAATTTAGATGTTCTATCCTTGAGTCTAGAGCAAATTTCTCAAGACTTTGACTTTGTGTTTGAACAATATGGCTTTAGTAAAAGTAAATCGATCTAGAAATTATAAAAGCGATCGCCAATTAAATGAGTTGCGATCGCTGATTGTAAAAACCAACTTTTTTAAGTTGCACCTAGTTTTAGGTTGCTAATTCATCACCACTCGTTTGGAGAGCAGTATTGCTGGGTGAACCAAAATCGAGCAAAGTGCCATCAGTTGCCGAAAATTCACCTATCCAGCCATCAAAAGAGCCAGCATTAGTAGACCCAAGAGAACCGTCGGTAGTTCCAGTGACGTAAACTGAACCATTGTTCACACTAACTTCATAGGCTTCGTCTCGCTCAGAGGAGCCAAACTGTTCAATCCATAACTGGTTGCCACTGCTATCATACTTAGCTACCCAAGCATCGTAAGAACCAGCATTACCAGTACCAGAGATATCGCCATCAGTATATCCCGTTAAATAATAATTGCCTGCATCGTCTACATCAACACTTGTGGCTGCATCGTCCCCTGCTGTACCAAACTGCTGAATCTGCTGCTGATTACCTTGACTGTCATATTTAGCCACCCAAATATCGTAAGAACCAGAATTAGTACCAGCTAAATCTCCCAAAGTCCAACCTGTCGCATAAAGATTGTCATTGGAGTCAGTTGCTACGTCCCAAGACCAATCAAAGTCGTCAGTACCAAACTGTTCAATCCACTGTTGATTACCATTGGTGTCATATTTAGCTAACCAGATATCATAAGTAGCCTCACCCTCCTCGTCAAGATTGTTAGGTGCGCCTAAGTCTCCTCTAGTCCACCCTGTAGTGTAAATATTATCTTGACTATCTATATCTAGACCAAAAGTCTCATCTCCTTCATTAGTACCAAATTGCTCGCTCCAGACTTCATTGCCATTACTATCGTATTTAGCAATCCAAGCATCAGCACTGGGAGGAATTTCAGTATCCGCGTTAGGTGCAGCCAAATCATCGTTTGTGTATCCTGCGATCACTACATCTCCAGCACTATCAACTCTGGGATCGACAAAAGGATTATCGTTACCAAAACTACCAAATTGACGAATCCACTGTTGTTCACCTTGAGAATTATATTTGCTGAGAACTACATCATTACCGATGCCTGCATTCTCTCCCTCCAATTCGCCGTTGGTTCGTGCTAACCAGTAAACATTTCCTTCTGCATCAGTATCTACACCGTAACCATTATCATTAGCAGCAGTACCAATTTGTTCAACCCACTCTTGATTGCCTGTGTTGTCATATTGACTAAGAAAAGCATCAAGAGCAGCATTATCGCTATCTCCCAAAGTACCGTTGGTATAACCTGTTGACAAGATAGGAGCAGAAGGATCATTACCATTGGCTACGCTAAAAGCCACATCGATACCATCAGTACCAAACTGTTCGATCTCTGACGTAGCTGGTGATGCTGCCGAACCATCCAGAAATTTAAAATAGTCAGCATCGAGACTCAAGCCTTCGACATTGTTGATACTAGCAATCAGTTCGTTGTTAGTTTCTCCATTGAGATAGATTGCCGTTCCTGTTTCTCCTTCTCCTAGTTCGGACAAGTTAACCAAAGTATAGTCTTCAGGGCTACCATGAAGTTCAATTACATCTTCACTGGGATTGAAATCAAGGAGCATTGCCATACTATCGTCGCCAGTACTGGTATCATCACCGTCATCATAGTAGGATTTACTGCGATCGCCTAGAATAAAGCGATCGCTTTGGCTGCCAGCACTGAGTAGATCAGTATCTTCTTGACCAGGAAACTCTTCTGTTGGATCAACTGCTAAAAGTACATCATTACCTTCACGACCCAGAATAATATCAATTCCTGTACTTCCGAATTGGAAGGCATCACTGCCAGGTGTACCAGCTACGGTTAGATCGTTAATATATGCGATCAGATTATCCAGAGTTGATTCTGGGATGTCGGTAGAATTTTCATCTACTACATCTTCGACTACCTCTCCTTGCGTTTCGGTTAATTCGCTATCATCAACAGCATTAATAATTTCTTCTGCTTCGTCAGTCGGAGTTAAAGAAGATTCATCTACTAAAAATTCAACAGTAATATCTTCAACAGCTTCTTGCTGTTCGACAAGATCATTATTTTCAATTGCTTCAATGAAATTTTCATCCATGATTTTTGCGTAATAAATTTAATTACTGTTTGCATGATGAAAATATCATGTTCTTTCTTTCTGACAAATTAAATATTAGTCACTTGCAATCTGGCGGTTTATATATTTGTGAGGTACAGTCGTGACTGAAAATATTTAGTTATAGAAATTTTCAAATGAAGCCGTACTCAATTGACTTTCGACAGAAAATTATTGAAGTCTATGAACATGAAGATATCTCCATTAGGAAATTAGCTCAACGTTTTCGAGTGACCAAAAGCTTTATTCAAAAATTACTTAAACAATATCGGGAAACAGGAAATATTAATCCTCAATCTCAAGGTGGAAGTACACCTTCAAAACTTAACTCAGAACAATTAATGACTCTCGTAGAAATAATTGAAGCCAATGATAATGCTACTCTTTCTGAACTGTGTAGCTTACTAGAAGAAAAAAATCAAATCAGAGTTAGTCGCTCAACAATGGGGAGACTGATTCAACAATTAAACTATACTGCTAAAGATAGAAAGAAAGTAACCGTTTTAAAATCTTGAAAGCCTTAAGATTAAAAACTTTTGACTTCCGCGTAGCGGTACTAGTATCGCTACTGTACCTCATAAGTCTGAGAATTGGTATAGTTGAGTGTTAAAAACAGCCCAAAATTTGTTAGCTTGTCATGACAATAGCAAGCTAATTGTAAACAAATTTTAACCTCTTAGGCTGAGAATTCCCGCTCTAAGCCCGTAGATGAGAGTCGGGATGAAAAGCCTTAACGTCCGAACGTAGTGGAGACGAACAATTAATCTTGTCCTTGGTTCTGCACATACTTTTTTAGAACTTCTAGTGGGGCAAAGCCTACAGAATCTATCGAGTATCCGTCGCTCCAAAAACCCTTACTCCAATCCCAATAAAATTGTCTCAACTCTTCTTCAAAATGTTTTCTAACTTTACGACTAGATACGCTTTTGAAGTTATTGATAAACTTGCTGAGTTGCATTTGTGGAGCGTAACCGCCTTTGTATAGCAACGGAACAATTTTGGTCGGTAAGATCAAGAATCAGGATTCCGTAAAGCTCTCAGGGGATTATTTTGGCCAAATCGTTTTTTATCAAAATGATACTGCCCATAAACATTGATATGTGCGTGACGAGTTGGCCAAATATATCTTAAATCTTCATCATCGACAGAATGACCTTCCTGCCGAAGTTGCTGAACAACTTTGTCGATATAGACTGTGTTCCAGACAATAATGGCATTGGTTACTAAATTTAGGCATCCAACCTGATTTAATAACTGGTCATCTTGCAACGAGATAAATATCTCCCGAACGTAGCTTCTGTCTCAATAACCATAAGGCTGCTAGTTCGTAGTAGCGTCGGTCAAATCAAAAGATTGACCGAACATAAGGCTGCCAAGGCTCTGGGATGAACTCCGTGGGAGCATCATCGGGTAATTTTCGTCTTCGTCCCAGGTGAATTTCATGGACTAAATTTAGTGCTGTCAGTAACCCCAAATCATTACCTCTGACTTGAAATTTTAATGTGGCCAGAAATTTACTAGAAAAACGCCGAACACGACTGTAGGATTTTCCAAAATAATCGACATAAGCATCATTTTCAGGACGAATCGCACGTTGGGTTTCTTTCAGTGATGCCTTTAAATCATCAGGAGTAATATATTCAAAGGTTTTAACTCGAACCGAATTATCTTCAATGTCTCCATCTAGAAGGATTTGACCAATATCTTGTAATGTCTTCAGCTTCTCGTCAATGGTTTTACTAGCCATTAGGCGATCGCTGTCAAAGTTACGTTTGGCTTGGTTGTACAATTCCCACAAACGTTGGTCTACCATTTCAATCAGATCGTCAGTGAAGTTATACAATGACTGCTTGAGAAAGCAAATTAGGATTGGATAACGTCTAATTTCCGATGCTCGTTGAAGGTATTGATTAGTAGCCCTTGCCCCAATTTTGGCTAAGTAATTGATACGGTTGGGATTCAGTTTACTTAAATCCCAAGCATCAACCTGATTTTGTTGTAGAAATGATATTTTATCGAGGGTTTCTAAAATCTGTTGGGGATTATTCCCTGTGGGCGTTCTCTGTAACCAGGACAAGGCAATACTACAAATGATTATTTTCTATTAACCGCATAGAAAATACAACACTAATCGTAGTCGGTGAATAGATGTATCCTACTGGTTCAAATTAACAGAGTATTCGGAACGAGGAAACCCTTTAATAACTCTCATCCAAAGGTCGAAAAAGATGAGTAATCAACCAAGATGCAACCTCTCTAGAAATAAAGGTTATTAGAGGAGAAGGATTGAGGAAAAAGCCAATGCCCATTTGTAATGAATGGGATACGCCCACGTCCTCACTGTTTTCAGTCAAGTAGTGATTAAGTAAGAGTAAATATGTCTAAGACAGATTCACCCATGAATACTGTGGAATGGAATCAGCTAAACTGGCGTAAAATCCAAAAAGCTGTATTCAAGCTCCAAAAGAGAATCTACCGAGCCTATATCAAATGTAATTGGTGTGGGCTAACCTTCAGAAGTGAAGATTTAATCGAAACCGACCATATCATCCCTAGAGCAATCGGGGGAAACCTAAAAGATAATCTTCAATTACTTCACAAACATTGCCACGATATCAAAACCAAAGAAGACCTAAAAGCCATTAAACAGCACAAGGTTAAAAAGGAATGGCAGAAAACCTTAGAAAAATTCAACAAAATGAATTGGTTCTGGGTAGATGATATTCCAACTTTGGTCAACGACCGCACGCCGGATAGCCTGGGGTAAACCCAGGCTTCCGTGGCGGTAAAAGGTACTCATAAAGAGCCTGAAAGGAGAGAAGCCCGTTGAGGTGAAAGTCTCACGGCGGGTTTTGAAGACGAGTCGCCTTGGTGACGAGGTGGCTTAGTTTAACATAAGTTAGTGAATGACGGACACGATGTAAGAGTGATTCAACAATATCTTGGTCATAAAAATATTCAGCATACTGTTGGCTACACAACGCTTTCGGCTAATTGTTTTAATGAGTTTTGGTCTGACTAAATTTCCTTACCGACCAAAATTGTTCCGTTGCTATACAAAGGCGTAAAAAGCCAATTCATCGAGCCATGTCTTCTGCTCCAAAACAACTAACTTTTTCGATTTTTAACTCTGCTTAATCCTTAAACAAGAAGTATTGGATGACACTTAATCAATTAAATACATTAGATCAAATTGTTATCATTGGTATTATTGGCGGTTTTTTAGGTAGCGTGTTTTCTATCGCAATTAATCTTATTTATGATCTAAAATTTAAAGCCCATAGCTCCAACTATAAAAAAGATATAAAAAACTATATCAGTAATATTATCTTTACAGGTATTGCAATGGGTCTATTTACAGGCTTTTTGATTTTTACTTGTGTTTCTTTGTATCCCAACCTAGTTGAAACTATAAATCCACTTACTGAATTATTTTTAGCATTTTTGATGACGGCAAGTACTTCGATTATCTTAATAATACAGCTAATTTTTTCAGCAATCTTTGCTCAAAATAATAGCAATTAACCTGTCTTTTTTTAGAAAAAAATTTATTAGCAAAGACAGGTTTATCTCTCAAGTTCTTTAAAATTATATTGCAACTACCTGAGCGCGTTTATAGGCTTCGTCTAAGACTTCGGAAAGTGTCGGATGAGTATGAATATTAAAGGAGAGATTTTGTACAGATTCTCGTTTCGCGATCGCATTAGCTGCTTCTTGGATTAAATCGGAAGCATGGATACCAATGATGTGTACACCCAATAACTCGCCAGTATCTTGACGATAGATTATTTTAGCAACCCCTTCAGTTTCTCCTTCCGCTAAAGCTTTGGAATTACCTTTATAAAAAGATTTAACGGTAGCCACTTTAAATCCTGATTTTTCTCCCAATTCTTTGGCTTGGGCTTCGGTTAAACCAACATAGCTAATTTCAGGATGGGTAAAGGCAGCAGCAGGAATACTACGATAGTCAATTTCTTTATTTTGTCCGCACATATTTTCTACCGCTACTACTCCTTGTCCAGAAGCAGCATGAGCTAACATCATTTTACCTGTAGCGTCACCGACTGCCCAAAGATGGGGTATTGGTTGACCATCACGTAACACTTGCATCTTATCGTTGACTGGAATAAAGCCAGCTTTATTAACTTCAATTGCTAAAGTTTCTAAGCCTAAGTTTTTGGTAGCAGGAATTCTGCCAGTGGCTACTAAACAAGCATCTACTTCCAACACTTCTACTACTTCTTTAGTTTTGGCATCGGTTAATTCAATCGTCACAGGATTACCTGGAGTTACTTTGGTAGCAAAAACACCTTTATAGGTTTCAATATCCCGTTGATCAAGTAAAACTTTTTTGGCAATTTTAGCAATATCAGGATCAAAACCAGGCATCAAAGTATCCAAAGCTTCGATCATGGTAACTTCACAACCCAAAGCCGTATAAACATCGGAAAATTCTAAGCCAATATAACCACTGCCAATAATCGCGATCCAATTAGGTAAAGATTCCAATTTAACCGCATTATCACTTGTAAAAACAGTTTTACCATCAACTTCAATCCCTCTAGGCACAAACGGAATCGAACCAGGACAAAGCATAATATCCTTAGCGGTGTAAATTTTTTCCCCAGCATCACCTTTAACTTTAACTTTTTGTGTGCCTGCTATTTGCCCCCAACCACGAATAATATCAACTTTAAGACGTTTGAGACTGTTGGTTAAATCCCCTTGAATTTTATTGACTAAATTAGTAGCATGAGCAGCGATCGCTGCTCGATCAAATTGAACTCCTCCTAATTGAATACCCATCTCCTGGAGATGATCATTGTTACCAAATTCTCTAACTCTGCCAGAAGCAGCTAGTAAAGCCTTGGAAGGAATACAGCCACGATTGACGCAAGTTCCACCCATATCACCAGCTTCAATAATCGCTGTTTTTAAACCTTGTTTAACTGCGTGGAGTGCTGCACCATGTCCACCAACACCCGCACCTATAATAATTAAATCGTAATCAAAATCGCTCATGGCTATTTCTTCTATAATTGCTGCAATCCTTTATTGTAATGAAGATTAGGAACAATTTTGAAAATGGCTTTAGTGAATCAAAGTATGATCATTAGATTATTAGATTATTAGAGAAATACGGCTCAACCTTATCTAGACCTCATGTAGATACTCTTGCTGGTTCTAAATATTCCAATTTGAATAAGTCAACAGTTGCTAGTTAAAATAGCGATCGCTACTAGACTATCCAAACTCAGTTTAAGTAGCTTAACAGCCAATTAGCAGCAGTTGCTCGACGGGTTTGTCTTGGCCCAAATTCCCCTAGTTTGTAACCTTTGAACCCCAGCTTTTCTTTTAATAGTTGTTTATTTTCAGGTGGAATTGAACGGGTAAGTTTGACTGTGGGTGGACGATTAGCAATAAAGTCTGGTGGTTCGGGATATTTTTCACCCCAATCATCGATAACATTACTAAGATCCCAGGTTTGACTGGCTTGATCGTAACGATAGCCTAAATAATGCCACACTAATTGATTAACGATCGCATCATCTAATTCTTCATTTAGAATTGCCCAAATTGTATCGGTATTTAAAGGAGGTAAGTTAGACATAATGATTATTAAAAGGTCATTAAATAATGAAACCGTCTCAATGGCAGATCGGAATAGTTTTAGTAATTGGCATCATTACGGTGTCTTTATCAGCAATCTGGATTCGTTTGGCGTTTTCTGCCGTTACTTTCGATAATAAAGTTGGTTTTAGTTTATTTCTGTCAGCATCACGTTTAATTTTAGCTGCTTTAATTGTACTGCCGACGGCGAAAAATCTAAAATTTACCCAAAATAATCCTCAGAGTTATTATTATGCGATCGCAGCAGGAATTTGTTTAGCAATTCATTTTGCCACTTGGATTACTTCTCTTAGCTATACTTCCATTGCAGCTTCTACGGTTTTAGTCACTACTAATCCCATCTGGGTAGGCTTGTTTTCTTGGTGGTGGTATGGAGAAAATTTTAGTCGGCTAAAACTTTTTAGTATCGGGGTGGCTTTAGTCGGCGGTATGATTATTGCCCTGGCAGATATTAATCTTGTCAGCAGCGATTATAGTAATCCAATTTTGGGGAATATTTTAGCTTTAATTGGCGCAGTGATGTCTAGCTTATATATTATCTTTGGTTTACAGGCACAACAACGAGGTTTAAACACTAACCAATATATTGCGATCGCCTATTCAATTGCAGCAGTATTTTTATTACCTTTACCCCTCTTATATAACACTAGCTATTTTGGTTATCCACCAGCAGTTTATCTATATGTATTCTTGATGGCAGTAGTGTCCCAAGTTATTGGTCATACGAGTTTTAATTGGTCTATACGTTGGTTATCTCCTACTTTAATTAGTCTCAGTCTTTTATTTGAACCAGTAGTAGCTAGTGGAATTGGCGCGATCGTTTTTGACGAAATTCCCTCTTGGGGTTCATTAATAGGGGGATTAATTATCTTGCTGGGAATAGGATTATTTTTAAAAAATTAAAAAAAGTTAGGAGAGGCGATTTCTCAAGTAATCTTATACCAAATAAGGTATAGTTAGATTAGAATTTAATGTCAGATAAACCAATTTATTGGATTGGTTCTTCTAAAGAAGATATTGCTCAATTTCCCTTAGAAGTAAAGAAAAAAGCTGGTTTTCAGCTAAGAGCAGTTCAAAGAGGTCAATCTCCCCTAGATTTTAAATCAATGTCTATTATTGGCAAAGGAGTTGAAGAAATTCGGATTCGCACTGAAGAAGCATATCGTGTATTTTACGTTGCTAGATTTCCTGAAGCTGTTTATGTACTTCATGCTTTTAACAAAAAAACGCAAAAAACTTCTAAACAATATATCGAAATTGGCAAGCAACGTTATCAAGCCATGATTAAGTTAAGAAAAGAACTATAATTTAAACTCATGAATCATAATCATGTTCCTATTTCCATAGAAAAAGGTAAACAAAATATTTTTGAAGATTTGGGATTTGAACCAGAAATAGCAGCTAATCTCAAAATCAGAACTGATCTTATATTAGATTTGCAAAAGTATATTCAAGAACAAGGCTGGACTCAAAACCAAGCTGCTAAATTTTTTAATGAAACTCAACCAAGAATTAGTAACTTAATGAATGGAGATATTGAAAGATTTAGTATAGATAAATTAATCATCATGATCGTACAAGCAGGAATGCAAGTTAAAGTTGAGGTAATTTCTCAAGCTGCGTGACATCCTCCGTCAGTAAACTGACGGCTTCCCAACCTCACAGTTAGGCATTCCTACACTAGGTCACTTATCTAGACACATAACAGCTATTATGTATCCCCGACAGTACGGCAATTTTACAGGCAATTTCTTTGCCCCAGAGTCCCTGGGTACTAGGTATTATAAGAATACTTATATTCCTTCATAAGCTCTTGATTTTACCGATATAACTGCTACATCGAACCCCATACTCCAACTTGTCAAGATACTGCTTTGTACGAAGTTACAGCAATTCCTAGCTCGATATTTCGTACATAGGTATTATACAACGACTGGAAGTCTTAGTATATAAATCGAGGGATTTCTTTAAACAAACTGTTAAACAATCTTGATTGCGTCCAACTACTTAACTATTTTACCGATTTACCTTCAACAACAGGTGCAAAAACAGTCAAACTTTGGGGAAGACATTCAATTTCTAAGGGAGTACAGCCGATAATTTCACCGTCTAGAACCACCTTTTGAGAAGGAGTTGCCGAAATCTTGACTTTGGGCGATCGCAAATGAACTATATTATCTAAGCCTGCACTAGTTTTAATCAAAGCTGCCCCTAACATACTCAAGAGAGTAGTAACTCCGTGTAGTTTATTTTCGACAGTAGCAATAGTAATATCCAACAAGCCATCATCAGCAATAACTTCTCCAATTCCCTGGGCTAGCACTGAAGTAGGTGGAGCAGCATTGGCAATAGTAATAGCTCCTGCTTGAAAAGTTCTAACTTCCCCTTCAATTTCGATTTCTGCCTCAAAGAGTTTTTGCTCGTCTAGCTGTTGCCAACCAGCCATAATATAAGCTAATGAACCCCAACGGTTTTTAGTTTCGCGATCAGCTTTTTCGATGGTTTCGGCTTCATAGCCAATTCCTGCTAACAAAATTAAAGGTAAATCATTACAACGTGCTGCATCTACGACTCTAGTTTTTCCTGCCAAAATAATTTCACAAGCTCGACGCATTTGGTTAATTTGCTGAGTAATGCCCAATGCCATACTAAAAGCATTAGCTGTCCCACGAGGAATAATCCCCAAAGGAATTGTCGTCCCAATTAATGCCCCTGCTACCGCAGAAACCGTACCATCTCCCCCAGAAGCAATAATCAGATCCGCAGCTTGAGCGATCGCTTGTTCTGCTAATTCTTTAGGACTAATATCAGGGCTGGTTAAGTGAACTTCTAAATGCAGATGGGGTTCTAGCATTTGTCTAATTGAGTTAAGCTCCTGTTGACTATTACCGTTACCTGATACAGGGTTAAAAATCAAATGAGCGACTAGACTTTGAGCAAAACTAGTAGCGATCGTTTCTGCTGTGCCTAGATTAGTGGCGAGAGGAACTTGATGAACATTGCAAATTCTTAATAAAGTTTGAGCATCTGATTGGTGAGCTTGCGGATTTAACGGATCAATCAAAAAAATTACTGCTAATATTTCTCCTGCAACCACCTTAGAAGCAATTTGGGCATTTCCCCCCAAAGCTCCTGATGCCATACGTTCTACTGGTAGATTAGTTGCTTCTTGAGTACGTTTGCCTGTTGTTTCCGTCGCAATCAAATGATAGCGGGATAACAGAGGTTTGTGACGTTGGACAAAAGTTACCATGTCATTTTTTTTAGCGTCATGAGCAATTAAAGCGATCGTTCTAGCCATAGTTAGCCATTAATGTTAGTCAATCAAAAATGCAAGTATTCGGTTAGAGTTCGGTCTTAGGGATTAAAACCAGCTAAACCCAAGATGATAGATGCGTTAAAATCATTTTACTAACCTTGGCATAAAACCATAACTAAAGCATATTTATTGTTTTGCTCTTAATTGTCCTAGCAGAACATAAGATAACGTAAGAGGTAAATTAACTTAAAAATACTATGGATTCACCAATTCAGGCAGTACAAGCACCTTACAGAGGAGGCGGTGGTAACTATCGTACTCCACCCCCAGATTTACCTTCTCTACTACTAAAAGAGCGAATTATTTATTTAGGACTTCCGTTAGTCTCTCCTGATGAATATAAGGATCAAATAGGACTTGATGTTACAGAACTAATTGTGGCTCAGTTACTCTTCCTACAATTTGATGACCCAGAAAAACCAATCACTATGTATATCAACTCGACTGGTACTTCTTGGTATGGCGGAGACTCAATTGGCTTTGAAACAGAAGCTTTTGCTATTTGCGACACTATGGAATATATCAAGCCTCCAGTACATACCATCTGTATTGGTCAGGCAATGGGAACAGCAGCGATGATTTTGTCTTCAGGTGCTAAAGGCTACCGCGCTAGTCTGCCTAATGCTTCAATTATTCTCCACCAAGCTCGTCAAGGGGCGCAAGGTCAAGCTACAGATATTCAAATTCGCGCTAAGGAAGTACTAGAAAATAAACGAGCCGTTTTGAAAATTTTCAGCCGTAATAGTGGGCAACCAATCGAAAAATTGGAGAAAGACACAGATCGTATGTTCTATATGAATCCTCAAGAAGCTAAAGAGTATGGCTTGATCGATAAGGTCTTAGAAAATGCTAGCCAACTTGCTGCTCCTATTGCCACTTTGACTTAAAACAAACACAAATTTAATTTTTAATTAAGGTACAAATTCTATGCCCATTGGTATTCCTAAAGTTCCCTATCAATTGCCTGGTCAGCAATATAGTGACTGGATTAGTATTTATGACCGTCTATATCGTGAGCGCATTATCTTCTTAGGTAGAGGCGTTAACGATGGTTTGGCAAATCAAATTATTGCCATTATGCTTTATCTGGATTCAGAAGATCCTGGTAAGCCTATTTATCTGTATATCAACTCTCCTGGTGGTTCGGTAACTGCTGGACTGGCGATTTATGACACGATGCGCCATATTAAATCAGAAATTGTAACTATTTGTGTTGGTTTAGCTGCTTCTATGGGAGCATTTTTGCTCGCTGGAGGCACAAAAGGTAAGCGTTTAGCTTTGCCTAATGCTCGAATCATGATTCACCAACCTTTAGGTGGTGTTCAAGGTCGCAGACAGGCTACAGATATCGATATTGAGGCAAAAGAAATTCTCCGTATCCGCGATCAACTCAATCAAATGATGGCTGATAATACAGGACAACCCATCGAAAAAATTAAGAAAGATACCGATCGCGATTACTTTATGTCAGCTTATGAAGCTAAGGAATATGGTCTAATTGATCAAGTAATTGAAGATAAACAATAAAATTAGCTATAAGCTATAAGTTATAAGCTATAAGCTTTTTTAAGAGTTAATTAATTGATTAGAGTTTGGTTAATTGACAAATAACTACATTTAAAATGACTGGTAAAGCTTAACAACTTACCAGTTTTTTATTTTTATTTGATTAGTTGAATTAATTCTTAAAAGAAGAAACAAATCTACCTTTTTTAGTCTTGTACGAAGACACAGAGAAAAATGAATTAAGATTAAATAATCTTAAAAAATTGAAAAGCCTTAATGGTTTTACCTTCAACGATTTACCGCTTCCTCGTCAAAGGCGTTTTCAAAGAACTACTATTAGAATGATTCAGCTAACTGAAGAAGCAGACGAAGAAGTAAGAAGAGATCTTTTTGAAAGAATTAATACTGGTAGTGTTGAATTAAATGATATGGAGAAACGCAGAGGAAGTAAACCTGGAAAGTTTCTCGATTTAATTGAAGAACTATCAAAACAAAAACAATTTCGTCAATTATGTTCATTTACTGAAACTGAAATAAAAAAACGAGATCCACAAGAATTTGTTTTACGTTTTTTTGCATTTTTAA
Organism: Waterburya sp.; assembly: GCA_051658085.1. GTDB lineage: Bacteria > Cyanobacteriota > Cyanobacteriia > Cyanobacteriales > Xenococcaceae > Waterburya. Next base: position 27,200 of record JBOFLX010000014.1, on the reverse strand, counting down.
ATAACTATCAAAACTATTCTGGTAGAAAAGCTCACGAATTTCTAGACAATTATTTAGAACGAGAAAATAAATCTGATTCATTAGATATTGGCGTAATGCGAAATGAGTTTATTTCAATGCTAAATTTCGTACAGAAATATTTTCCTGATGCTTTACATAAGAAGAATTATTACAAATTAAGAAAAGAGTAATTTATTATTTGAAAGCAATATTACAGAATATAGAAATTTACATATTGAAACAAGAATATTTAAAATAGATTTAAACTTAATTATTAAGGAGGTTGGTGTAATTGAAAACTAATACTAATCAACGATTACTTCAAATTGATTGAGCATAATTATCCCTCAATAGTTAGATGTCGTAGCTTTTTAATCAATACAACTTATTAATAGGGAAAGCAATACAGCATACTCTTCATAGTTACCTATTTTGAGAAAATAATCATTTCAATTGGAGAAAAAACATGAAATATAGACAACTTGGTAATAGCGATCTCAATGTTTCTGAAATAATTTTAGGTTCTTGGTTAACTTATGGTAGCGGAGTCGAACGGCAAAAAGCCGAAGCTTGCGTTAACAAAGCTTTTGAGGTTGGTATTAATTGTATTGATACTGCCAATGTCTACGGACGTGGAGCAGCAGAATCAGTGTTGGGAGAAATTTTACAAGGGCGCGATCGCAGTTCTTATATTTTGGCAACCAAAGTTTTTTTTCCTATGTCGCCGAGCGATCAAGGATTATCGGCTACTCAGATTCACAAACAAATTGATGCTTCTTTAAAGCGTCTTCGCACTGATTACGTCGATCTTTATCAATGCCATCGTTATGACATAGAGACTCCCTTAGAAGAAACGATGGAAGCTTTAACCGAAGTAGTAAAGCAAGGAAAAGCTCGTTATATTGGCTTTAGTGAATGGAGTCCTGCCCAGATTCAAGCAGCGTTAGATCTTCCCAATGTAGAAAGGTTTGTATCCAGCCAGCCTCAATACTCAATGCTGTGGCGTAAACCAGAAGCAGAAGTATTTCCTCTTTGTGCTGCTAATGGCATCGGTCAGATTGTTTGGTCGCCTCTAGCGCAAGGGGTTTTGACTGGAAAATATCAACCAGGAGAAGCACCCCCACAAGATTCTCGGGCAGCAAACGACAAGATGAATGGCTTTATGGGAAATCTATATAGCGATCGCATTCTCAGTGCCGTACAAGATCTTAAACCGATCGCCCAAAAATTAAATATTTCTATGGCTCAACTAGCTTTAGCTTGGGTGTTGCGAGATAAAAGAGTTACATCAGCTATTATTGGTGCTAGTCGCCCTGAACAGGTAGAAGATAATGCCGTAGCATCAGAAGTGAGCTTGAGCGAAGATATATTGAAGGAGATCGATAATATACAACTTGGTAAGTTAAGAGAACCAAACTAACCTATTTGTATAAGGCTGTACTGCATAAAAAAATAAATAATATCGTAACTAGGAATTGTCAGCCAAACACACATTTAACTTCCTAACTAATTATTATGAATAATAATTATAGTTTTGCCATAATTACCCCTAGTTACGCTCCTGATTTTCTCCGTTGTCAATTGCTTTGTGAAACCATAGACAAATATAGTTTATCTCCTGTAAAACACTATATTATTGTTGATCAAAAAGATTGGAAACTATTTCAAACTCTACAAAAACCAAATCGCGAAATTATCACTGTCGAATCAATTTTACCTTGGTGGATTAAGAAAGTAACCTTATTTAAAAACGGTTGGATTAGCTTAAAATCTTTGCCTTTACGTAATTGGATTATTCAACAAATAGTCAAATTATCTATTGCTAAATACATTACCGAAGATGTCCTAATTTTTGTTGATTCTGATGTAGCTTTTGTACGTCCTTTTGATGTTCAAAATTTTATTCAAAATAATCAAGTTCGACTATACAGCCAACCCAAAGAAATTACACCAGCAACAGAAGATCTAGCTAAATGGTGCGAAGTTAGTAATAAACTTTTAGGACTACCTCCTGTTAGTTATCCTGCAACCAATCATCTTGGTAATTTTATTACTTGGAAACGGGAAAATGTTTTAAAATTACACCAACATTTAGAGAATATTCATGGTAAAAATTGGATTGAAGTAATCGCTAATTCTTGGCATTTATCTGAGTATATACTTTATGGTACTTTTGCCGAATCAATCCTTAAAGAAGAGTCACAACACTATTACGATGCCCGAATGATTTGTCATGACTATTGGGAGACAATTCCTATGTCTGACCTCGAGATCAATAACTTTTTCTCTAATCTACCAGATGAATGTTTTGCTGTCATGATTTCAGCTAAATCTGGAACACCAGTACACAGTTATAGTTCTTATATTTTACCTGGACAACATACTAATTCTAGAATTAAATTGTCTACATTTCGACCTCAATGGGAAATGCAACAGAGCTTTTAAATTTAAACTTATCTTACCAAGGCGATCGCGCTTGCGTTTGCGGAGCAAGTCGTAAACTTAGCTGCCGTAGGCATAGCGTACCCGAAGGGTAATAGCCTATTATTATTTATAGCAATATACTTTAATCTTGATATTTTGAATATTTAAAAACTATGCCCAAGATTACATTATTGAATTTAATGACATTAAAATTAATCACTACTAGCTTGACTTAAATAAGTAACACGCTCTTTCAAGCTTTTATTGACTAAATAAATCTCTTCTAAATTATTAATTGATTGTTTTACTTCTTTACCTGTTGTATCAATAATACCAATAATTTTTTTATTAGAGTTAACATAAAGCCTACAGATAGTCTTTGTAACCTTATCGTTTAGATTAATACCCAAATAACTTTTGGTTTTTTTGTATTTAATTTGCTGAGGTTCAATACTTTCTCTAAGAATAGATTTGATTATATAAAAAGCTTCTAATTCTTCTTGTGTAATCGTATTTTCATCATCTACTGTATCATCGATTATTTCTAATTTTTTATTACTTAGATTATCTGAGCTTGATGATTCTGTAGTAGATTCAGGAAGATCGATAGCAGATTTAAGCCTATCTGTAATACGTTCATTAATAAATTCTTTCAGAGATCTTTTAGTAATTTCTGTAAATTTTTCTACTACTGTTGCCATCATCTTTCCAGAATATACTTTACTAGCGAAAAATTTGACAAAATCAGGAGATGGTTCAGCTAATTGTTCTGCCATGATGCGTTTAATCTCTTTAGTATAAAGAAGATTTTGAGCAACATCAGATAATTCATTAAGATCAAAAGTTGATTTAGAAAAGCGTTTAAGTTCATTAACATCTGAATCACTAAAATTCAGCATATTAAACTCAAAAAAAGCTTTATCGTCCATGACATTGCTTTTTTCAATATCGGTATAAAAACGATAAATAATTCCATTCGTCAAAATAGAAAATTTAGCTTCTGTCACATGAAAGTATCTGTGTAGTTGTGAGCTATGTTTTGGATGTTCCAGATTTTCATTACATGATTTACACTCTATTAAAATGATAGGTTGATCATCTTTAATAATGGCATAATCAACTTTTTCGCCTTTCACTCCTGGTACATCTGCTGTAAATTCAGGTGCAACTTCCATCGGGTTAAAAACGTTATATCCTAAAGCCTGAATAAAAGGCATAATAAATGCAGCTTTAGTAGCCTGCTCATTTTGAATTTGAGCTTTAAGTTTTTCAATTTGCTGCGAAATTGTCTTAATTTGATCTATAAAATCCATAACCAATAACTTAAAAGTTTACAATTTTATAGTTCCCCAAAATTAAGTTAAATTAACTATCCGTTAATGTCATTTCGCACAGCAAACTGAGGCGATCGCGCACCATAATATGATGAGATTAAGATAAAGGCGATCGCATCTCCTTAATCCCAACAACTAAGAAATAAAATTATCAATCAAATCCTTAATATTTCGGCTATAAACCATGTCGCTATAATTATCAAATTCTGCTTGTGACCAATTATGATTTTCCATAGTTGCTGTTTGAATTATCTTCATAAAAGGGCGACGGAGTTGTTCATATTTATTAAATTGGTCGCTAATTATTTCTAAATTATCTAAAGCATTATTATTAATAATATTGGCGATCGCAGTACCAATTATGGCAGCATCTTCTAAACCTTGATTAGCTCCTTGTGCAGCAAAAGGAGGCATTCCATGAGCAGCATCACCTACTAATACTAATCGTTTGTTACTCCAAATTGGTTGAGTATGAGCAACGGCAGGATGAATATAATAAGGACGATTAATTAATTTTTCGGGAAGGGATAAGTTAACTATCTGAGGGAAAATAGTAGGAAAATTAGCTTGAGTTAAAATATTTGCTGCTAACTTGATAATTGCTTCGGGGAAGTTATTTTGCAGTACATCGATGCTTAGAGGAGTATGAAATAAATAACCTAAAGCATTATCGCCTCTGCGAATTAAAATAAACCTAGGTGAATCAACATTTTGGGAATTAGATTTTGGAGTATCATTACGCAAAGTAACTACTTGATCCCCTTGAAAATATTTTTCTTCTAATTCTTGAATTATCTCATTCGATATATTATCTATTTGCAAACAACCGATCGCAGCGAAACCAGAATAATGAGGTTTTGCCCATTGCTCTAAATCTGAATTACTATAAATTAGCTGACGAATTGTAGAATTGATGCCGTCTGCTGCTACTAATAATTTAGCTTTAATTTGTTGATAATCGCGCTCTTGATCGTTGTTAGAATCAATAGGATTAATATCAGTCGATTTATTTAATGATTGTATTTCCCAATGAGCAAAAGGATTAAAAGAATTTTCATCATTAGAAACACAATCTACTTGCACGTATGCAGCTTCTTGGTTGAAACTAACACAACGATGGTTAACTTTAACTATTTCTGGAGGAAGTAATTTTCTAAGGTTAGTTTGCAAATCGTACCAAGAAAGAGAAACTCTGCCTTCACCGTATCGCTTCAACCAAGTCTCGAATTCTAGAGGAAGCGAGCGAATAGTCTCCCCTTGAAAGTTTTTCATCGACCAAAATCTTTTTTTAGGAATTTTTGGCTTTTTTCCGTCACTTTTTTGGCGACGAATTTGTATAAAATCTAAACCTGTTGTTTTTACCTGCTGGTAAGCTTCTTCATTTATGTATCTTAATGCTTTTAAACCATTAGGTAAAATATCTACTACCTGTCCAACTTGGCGAAAACTACGGGCGCGATCAATCACCAGTATATTATCTATACCACGTTTGCGTAGGGCGATCGCTGTTGCTAATCCTACTGGGCCTGCACCAACAATTAAAACGTCGTATACTATACCAGTATTCATAACCTTCTCCTTACATTGTCTTCTCGATCAACAAGTACACATTACCATTTTTAAATCTGCTACTTTAAATCTGGCAGATTCTTTATTTAGCAATTAAACAGCCCTCGCTTAACTGTAAACTAAAGTTATTATTATAATCAGCTAAAAACTAAGTATTATTTATGCAACTTCGATTTATAGCCGTATTTTTGCTTTCTATTTGTCTCTGGCTAGGTAGCTGGATTATAACCCCCTCAGCAGCAGCTTTAACCTCTATTCAACTATCAAATCTGTCTTATGAACCTTGTGCTGGAGATGAAGCCAATGGTAGTGTTTCCAGTGGTGATCTTAGACCAGCTAGCTGTTTTACAATTAGAGGTAAAGCTAAAAACATCTCAGGTAAAACCGTTGTTGATGCTGACGTATATGGGCGCATTTATGATGCGAATGATAACCCTACTTTTGAAAATCGGGGGCGTATAGGCACAATTGAAGAAGTTCCCCCTGGAGTGAGTGATTTTGCAATTAGAGTTAGTGTTCCTGCAAATCAACCAACACCTCTAAAACTGAAAAATTTCAAAGCTTCTGGGTTTGCAGGAAAAGTTAGACCTTTTTACTACGACGATTTTGAATACAATAATTAAATTTAAAAGCCACCAGCCATAGAAGCAGTGGCAAAAGATGCCAGTGAACCTTGAACAAACTGTAAAAGAAATATTGCCAAAATTGCCGAGATATCAATTCCGCCCAAAGGTGGGATAATCGAACGGAAGATATTTAGATAAGGATCGGTGATCGGACTCAAGAAAGAAATAATTTGTCCTGCCCATTCAGCACTCTGAAACCAAGACAGCAAGATTCTTACAATTAATAATACGAAATAGATATTAAGAAACTGTACAAGACTGGTAATTACTAAATTCATAGATTTAATAAACTCCGAAGTGGATTAATATTGGTTGGTGTATTTATCATAACTTTACCTATTTTAATGGAAAAGCCATCGATAGCGAAACGTCATTACAACTAGTAATTACCGACAATAATCATTAATTAGTAATCAGCACCGCGCATTTTTCCTGGGTTTAGTAAGCCAAAGGGATCTACCTGTTGTTTAAAGGCTACTTTTTCTGGATCGATTTGTTTGTTTCCTCCATCTTCAATTGTATATACATGGGGATTAGCGATAAATGCTCCTTGAGATTCATGATCGCGAATAATCTCATTTAATCGTTCTTCGGTGGTGTAACGAATTAGTTGTAATCCTGCTGGCAAAGCTTTACTGCCTGCACGTAAGAATTCTAAATGAATCATGATTTCATCTCCAGCTTGTTGATATAGCTGCTCAAGTCTTTCGAGAGTGAAATAAAAAGTTTGCAGGTAAGTTAAATTGCGATCCACACTCCGAGCATGAAGAGTTGTATGATTCCACGTAAATTCTAGTAGACTAGTTCCTTTGATCGCTTCCGCTGCACTTTTGTTATAAGTTATTTCTCCCTGATATTCTTTTACTAAAGCTTGTAAAGCTGCAAAATCGTATTCAGATACCATCAGTAAAGCACAGTGTTTGCCTTGAGGTAAATAACTTTGCAGAGCAGCAAAATAACTGGGAATCGGATCAGCATGAATACTAACTAGCTTTTTCACAATACCGTTACTGTCACTCAGAGCCTGTCCAAACTTAGCAGCAGTCATGAAATCATCAAAAATCACGATCGCTTCCTGCCAAGGATAAGCAGAGGCAAGAGGTATTTCTAATTCAGTAATAATGCCTGTCGTACCATAAGCATGAAGTACTTTTTGTACCTCGTCTCCCTCCAATTCTAAAACTTGAGGTTGTTTTTCTAGGGTTACTATCCGAACTCTTTTTAGATTACCGCGATCGCTTATTTGTCCATAGTTAATTGAACCCATCCCCACACTACCACCACCAATAAATCCGCCAATAGAAGCTGTACGGTAGGTTGAAGGAGCCATGCGTAATTCCCAGCCGATTTCTCTAGCTTGTTTATCAAAGGCTGCCATTCTAACTCCTGGTTGTACGCAGGCTATTCCAGGCTTTAACCATTTGATATGATTCATTTTGCTGGTATCGAGGATCATACCTCCTTGAAGAGGAATACATTGACCATAATTACCTGTACCTGCACCTCTAACTGTTAGAGGAATTTTATACTTGACGCAAATTTGAGCAATTTGAATGACTTCTGCTTCAGTTGTCGGACAAACAGCTATATTTCCTCGCTTGCCTTCTAATTGCGCCGTCAGAATTGGGCTAAAATGATAATAATCGAGAGATAATTTAGTTAATCGCTCGCGATCGCTAATAGTTTCAATTCCTTCTAATTCTAGAGCGATCGCTTGGTAATTTATAGTGCTATTTGTAGTCATTTATTCATTAAACTAAGTAGACAGAGTAAGTAAAATAATCATGAATCTTTTCCTTTTGTTTAACATTGCCAATATTTATGTTCTCCCCTTTTGGGCAATCATGATTTTATTTCCTAATTGGAATATTACGAAAAAGGTCATGGGTTCTTATATAATTTTTCTGCCCCTAATTGGCTTATATATTTATTATTTGATTGTCACAATTAGTCCAGAATCTGCTGCTGCTTTAGCCAATCCTAAATTAGCAGATATCGCTCGTTTTTTCTCTGAACCAGGTGCAGCAGGTGCAGGTTGGGTTCATTTTTTAGTAATGGATTTGTTTGTAGGCAGATGGATCTATTGGCAGGGACAAGAAAAACAAATTTGGACAGTACATTCCCTCATTCTGTGTTTATTTTTTGGCCCCGTAGGTTTACTCTCTCATATTATTACCGACACTTTCTTTGGCAAAAATAATAATCCAGTGACCACCAAAACTGATGTTCGTGCTTCTTAGATACTGGCTATAGCAAATAAAGAAAATTACATTTTAGTCCGAACCGTAAAAGTATAATCGCTACCAGCTTCTAACTGATAATCACAACGTTCTAAAAATCTTTCTAAAGGTTCTTTGATTAAAGCTCTACCTAAAGATGGTTGAACAGATAATTGACGTTGACGGAAACGCCATCGAAATTGCCATTCATACTGATCAGCTTTGACTTCTCCTTCTATTTTGCCCATAGGCAGAGATTGCTGAGTGATTCGGACGTAGGCGGTTGTTTCTGGTAAGTAACGACGATTCACAATTTCTAGGAGAAAAACTTAGTCATTTGATACTATAAGATTTTTATAAAATAATATAGCGATTTTTAACTAGTTATTGGATACATCAATTGAGAGATTATCTTGGAAACCATAAGACTGTATTACTTATTACCTCTACATTAAGCATAAATTTTTAGCTTTAACCTAAGTATTAACAGAAATGACTAAGAATAGTAAATAAAGTATTTGGCAATAAAATGTTGCCTTTCGTTACATTTTTTGTTAACTTGAGTAACAAACTTATACCCTAAGTTGTTAAATTAAACCAATTACTATTACATGACAACGGATTTAACTAATAACCTAACTAACAAATCAGCTTGGAAAATCAAGCTGTTATATGATGGTGAGTGTCCGTTGTGCGTAAAAGAAGTTAACTTTCTTACCAAAAAAGATGCAGGTAGAGAAATTATTAAGTTTGTAGATATTACAGAGCTTGATTACGATCCCGAAGATAATGCCAATATTGATTATGCTACGGCTATGGGAAGAATTCACGCTATTTTAGCCGATGGGACTGTAATTAAAAATGTCGAAGTCTTTCGACGAATTTATGAAGAGTTGGGTATAGGGTGGGTTTATGCTATAACAAAATTACCGCTTATAGGAGCGATCGCTGACTGGCTTTATGGTATTTGGGCAGACTGGCGATTAAAACTTACCAAAAGACCAGAGCTTACTAAAATAATTGCCGAAAGAGAAAAAAAACTTGCTAATTTTAATCAAGGAAGATGTAGGGTAGACTAATGATTGATAAACTAACGATAATCATCAGTTCCCCTAAATGTCGAACTAAAATAGTTCACGATGTTATTATCAATTTGCCAGTAATTATTAAAGGATAACAATTATGGTTCAAGCACCTGTATCTCCAGTGGTTCTAGCTATTTTAGATGGCTGGGGTCATCGTGAGTCAACAGAGGCTAACGCTGTTGCCACTGCCAAGACACCCATCTTCAACAGTTTACAGGCTGCATATCCCAATACACTGATCAACACGTCTGGTAAAGCTGTTGGTTTGCCTGACGGTCAAATGGGAAATTCAGAAGTAGGGCATCTTAATCTAGGTGCTGGAAGAATTGTTCCTCAAGAGCTAGTCAGAATATCAGATGCAGTAGAAGATGGTTCTCTGCTAGAAAATCAAGTGTTGATTGATGCTTGCGCTAAAGCCAATGCAGGTGGGGGCAAATTACATTTAATAGGTCTGTGTTCGGAAGGCGGTGTCCATTCTCACTTAAAACACTTGATTGGACTAATAAATCTGGCTAAGTCTAACAACGTCCAAAAAGTTTGTATCCATGCTATTACCGATGGTAGAGACACCTACACTACCGAAGGTATCAAAGCACTCAATAAGATTCAGGATGCGCTCAATAAAATTGGCTTGGGTCAGATTGTTACTATTAGCGGTCGTTATTATGCTATGGATCGCGATCGCCGTTGGGATCGAGTTGAGCAAGCATATAATATTATGACCCAAAATATTATCACCGATGGGCGATCAGCTACAGAAGTTTTAGAAAGTTTTTACACTCAAGATATCACTGATGAATTTATCACTCCCACTAGAATAGCTTCAGGAGCGATTGAAGCGGGTGATTCGGTTATTTTCTACAATTTCCGTCCAGATAGGTCAAGGCAGCTAACTTATGCTTTGGTCAATGACAATTTTGATGGGTTTGATAGAACCCAAATTAGTCCTCTGCATTTTGTTACTTTTACCCAATACGATCCTAGTTCACCCGTAGAAGTAGCTTTTCAACCTCAAAATCTCACTAATATTTTGGGCTCAGTCATTGCCAGGCAAGGCTTACGTCAATTTCGCACCGCCGAAACTGAAAAATATCCCCACGTTACCTATTTTTTCAATGGTGGTTTAGAACAACCTTTTGAAGGTGAAGATCGCGAACTAATTCAAAGTCCGATGGTGGCCACCTATGATCGCGCGCCTGAAATGTCTGCTGAAGCTGTAACAGATGTAGTCTGTCAAGCCGTCGCCAAAGGCATTTATAGTCTAATTGTGGTTAACTATGCAAATCCTGATATGGTTGGACATACAGGCAATTTAGAAGCAGCGATCGAGGCAATTGAGACTGTTGACCATTGTTTGGGTAGAGTAATTGAAAGTGTAAGTCAAGCTGGTGGGACACTCTTAATCACTGCCGATCACGGCAACGCTGAATACATGAGAGACTCAGAAGGAAACCCTTGGACAGCACACACTACTAATCCTGTTCCCTTTATTTTAGTTGAAGGAGAGGCTAGAAAAATCGTCGGACATGGCACGAATGTACCTTTGAGAAAAAATGGTTGTTTAGCAGATGTTGCACCAACTATTTTAGAAATTCTTCAGATCCCACAACCAGAGGAAATGACTGGTACATCGTTGATTGAGCCAGCAGCCTACGAAGCCAAACAAAATCGTACACCCATTAAAATATCAATGTAATGCTAACGACAAGTATTAAATTGGATTATCTAAAGCCTCAGTCAACTCATCCATAATTCCATGAATTGCTACTTCAATGCGTCGCCAAGCTTGAATAAAAGGCGCGCCAAAAGAATATGTCTGAAAATCTTCCAAGGCTTGATCGAGAGCCTCCGCGAAAGATTCCACCGCAGTCAATTCCCTGTGTAAATCGTACTCAGTTAAATCGTGCATTTCTGCAAAAGCTTCATAAACAACTACCGCACTTCGTGCATGAGTCAGATAAGTTAATTTTAGGGTGCGGAAAAATTCTTGAGAGAGGATAATTCCTTGCGAGGATAACTGTGCAAAGAAAGTACGAGCAATATCCGCTACCATTTTTTGCAAACCAGGTTGATTGTCAGTACCGAGTTGCTGATGTTTGTGATCGTAACGTTCTGTTAGTTCTACCTGACAAACACGGGGGACTCGCACCAAACGATAAACTTCTGAAAGAATACCGACTTCAATTCCCCAATCGGATGGAAATTGCATTTCTCTAGCAAGACTGGTAAACATAGCAAATTCACCAGCGAGAGGATAGCGAAAATCTGCCATATAGTCGAGAAAGTCGAGATTTCCCAGAATTTCTCGCATCGATCGCACCAACGGAAAATAAAACAGACGCACCACCCGACCATACAGGCGATCGTCATAACGAGCATAAAAACCTTTAGCAAATTGGTAGCGTTGCCGTACTACTGTGTAGAGCAAACGAATCATAAAAGCGCGATCGTAAGTTAAAATATCGGCATCGTGGAAGGCGAGAACAGCTACTTCTTGTTTGGCTAAAATATAACCAAGAGCAGTCCAAACAGCGCGTCCTTTACCGCGAGGGCCAATCGGCAAGAGAGCATCTATTTTTTGAATGACATGTTGTACTTGGGGATTGTCATTCCAGAGTAAACAACTTTTATCGCCTAACGGTTTGACAATTTCTCTGGCTTTTAGAAAATCATTCTCATCAGCACGGTCTAAACTAATATAAACGCGCTTGATAAAATCCATTTGCGCTAGTTCTTTAATGATATTGCTCATCGCCGTACTAGATAAATCGCTAAACAGAGCAGGAATAACCACGCCGATTGGCATTTGCTTTGATGATTCCAAAAGACGCTCTTCCATACTTGCTAGCGCATCTTTATGTAAAAGTGTGAAGGTGGGAATGTAGTTAAGGTGAAAATCTGGCATAGTGCTAGAGATATTGTTTTCCTTATTCTACAGCGTTGCTCATCTTCATCAGTTACATTCATAACTTATAGTGACTGGGATCAAGTCCCATAATGTTTTTCTTGAAGTAATCTCGCAAAAAATTCGACGAATACTCGTACTTTAGAAGATAAATGGCGATTTTGAGGATAAACAAGCTGAATCGGATGACCAGTAATTGACCAGTCGGACAAGATTGGAATCAATTGACGATTTTCAACGGCAATAGTGACATGAAAACGGGGTACTTGGATAATACCAAGTCCTTGAATAGCAGCATCTACCATTGCTTCACTATTATTAAATATTATTGAACCTTTTGGCTCAAACTCGATGTGTTCCTGATTGTGTCCAAATTTCAGCTTGAGTATTTGTCCAGTCGGGAAAACGAAACCAAAAACATTATGCTTTGTTAAATCATTTGGATGTAAAGGTGTGCCATATTGCTTGAGATAGTCTGGTGATGCATAAGTACCCATATCCATGCTTCCAATTAACTAACTTTAAGACAAGGAAATTTCTATGAAAGTATTTTTAACTGGTGTCAGTAGTGATAAAGCCAAGCGTGAACTAGGTTGGTTGCCCAAAGAAAACTCTTTACTGGAAGAAATCGCTTCTGGTGCATATGTCAGAACTCTTTCATAAGTCCTATAAACCCTGGTTGAGTCAAGTCAAAAGTCAATTCGGGCGGTCAACATTCTGGGGAGACCCCAGAATTACGCCCTCAAAAAGTCAAAAGTCAAAACTTATCAGTTTAAATTTTAAATTGATTTTTGTAAGAAATGCCATGAAAAGCACAAGGCTGACAGCTTTGAAAATTAAGTTGAATATACTTCTGTTGTCAGCCTACAATAATTAACAGTCTTTAATTAAACATAAAAACCTATTATTAATTTTTTCTCATGAGTACTTATCAACTAGTTCAAATTATCTGGGCATTATCTGCCTTTTTAAGCATTATCTTTATTTTGCTACATAGTCCCAAAGGTGACGGGTTGGGTGGTATTGGTGGACAGTCTCAGATGTTCACTAGTACTAAAAGTGCCGAAAATAGTTTAAATCGAATTACCTGGGGACTAGGAATTACTTTTGTAGCTTTAACCGTAGTTATGAGTGCAGGTTGGCTAGGCTAATTGAACATTGAACATTGAGCATTAAACATTGAATATTAAACATTAAACATTTTTGATAAATGATAAATGTTCAATGAAGTGACCAGTTAGTTATTAGCTTTTACCTATCAATAAAATGAATCAGTGGCAATTGAGATGGCAGAAGCTAGTTATTTTAATGCTTGCTACTTGTTTAGTGGCTTTAATTTCTAAAACCATTATTATTCGGACTCAGCCTTCTTGGTCTTCAGTTTTACCGTCGTCCCAAATTCATGCTTTACCAAAGTTTTTAGAGAATTGGCAAGATCAAAGTAATAGCGGTGATTACTTTAACCAAGTTAAATCAACCCCAATGGGATATTTAATTTGGTCACAATTTCCCGTAAAAGTTTTTATTGAACGACCGATAAGTGTGGACGACAGTGCAGCTAGTCAACGTTTCCAACAATGGGTAGAAGCAGCCAAAAGCGCGATCGCCGAATGGAAGGTTTATTTTCCTCTAAAAGAAGTAACAAAGCGTGAATTAGCGGATATAGTAATTTTGCGATCGCAACCAGAAAGAGAAGCAACCTTAAATCCTAATACGGGTTTATATAATATTCCCAGGGCTGTTACTGCCGAAACTAACTACAGCTTTTATTTAAAACAAAGTCCGACTTTAATTGCCCATCGTATGACCTTAGTAATTAGCCCAGATTTTACAGGGGTATCTCTTTTGGCGACTATTCGTCATGAATTAGGTCATGCTTTGGGAATTTGGGGACATAGCCCTCAAGAAAGCGACGCATTGTATTTTTCACAAGTAAGCGATCCTCCGCCAATTTCTCCTCGAGATATCAATACCCTAAAAAAGATCTATCAACAACCAACTAAATTGGGTTGGAAAATTTAATTTATTTTGTATTAATTAATTGGTTACATTGGTTACTAACCTAATATAACAAGTTGCTACAATCAGAAATCAAAGTTAAGTTCACTTGTGATGACAAGTTTATTAAAAAATTAAAAGTTTAAATTTAAAAGTTTAAAAATTTATCTCTACAAAATTTAAGTCTAAAAGGTTATAGAGAAATTAAATTATGGATAGCCAAGTAAAAATTAAATTGTCATTAAGCTGTTACGCATTTAAACTGCATATTATTCGTATCAGGAAAAAACTTTTAAACTCTTTCCCAGTCTCCAAGTCACGCAGTCTCCCAGTCAGTCATAACCAGTAAATTAAATGATTAACAGCTTATCACCAGCTAAATCGGGACAAATTCTCAATGTTCAAGAATTAAACACACTCAATAATCGTAACAACGGGCGAGGTTTAATTCAACTAGCAGGACATATTACTGTACTGGCAATTAGCGGTTATTTATGGACAACTACAGACAACTGGTTGATTAAGCTAGCAGGGCTACTTATTTATGGTTGTAGTTTTGCTACTATGTTTGCGCCTATGCATGAATGCTGTCATCGTACAGCTTTTGCTAATAACTATCTCAATAATTTTGTAGCTTGGTGGGCAGGAGTATTATCTGGTTACAACAGTACTTTTTATCGTCGCTATCACAAATGGCATCATCGTTACACCCAAATTCCAGGCAAAGATCCTGAATTAGAAGATTCTAAACCTAGTAATTTTAAAGAATATTTATTAGAAATTAGCGGTTATAACTGGTGGGTGGGCAAAATTAAGACTCATTATCGAGTAGCTACAGGAAAGCTAGATAATATGCCCTATATCGCCGAAAATGCTAGAGATGAAGTCATCAAATCAACTCGTTTACAATTGCTGATTTATGAAGTTGCGATCGCTTTTTCTTTCATTTTCCGTCAACCTTGGTTTATCACCTACTGGTTATTACCTTTAGCCATAGGACAGCCAATTTTACGCCTAATTTTGTTAGCTGAACATACAGGATGCACTAATGACAACAATCCTTTAACCAATACTCGCACTACTTTAACCTGGTTTCCGCTTAAGTTTTTGATGTGGAATATGCCCTTTCATGCCGAACATCACCTCTATCCGTCAATTCCCTTTCATGCTTTACCGAAGACTCATCAGCAGTTAAAAGAACATTTCCAGGTTATTGAACCAGGTTATCTTAAGGTCAATCAAAAGATTGTAGCTAATTTCAATTTGAAGTAGTTGACTTAATTGCTATCTACTATTTGCTATCTGCTACTTAACCTCAACCCATCATTTCCAAATTGACCGACTAATAGGGCGTGTTATCAATTAAGCCACTTTTGCAAATCCAATTTCGTATAAAATTGGTAAAGCTTTTGCTAGCAAGACACCAGTTGAGGAAAAAGCAAAAAGGATTAACGCGATCGCGCAGAATTATTTAATTAAGCATGAATGAAACCGTTATTGAAGAAAATCTCAAGCAATTTTTATTAGTTTTATCTGTATCTTTGAGTGTAGCAACTTTGCCTCAAATTGTTAGTTGGTTACGCCAAATTCCTTATACCTTGCTCTTGGTAATTGTTGGTCTGGGTTTGGCATTTGTTGATGTTCGCCTAGTGGATTTATCTCCTGAATTAATTTTGTCCATTTTTTTACCACCACTACTGTTTGAAGCAGCCTGGAATTTGAAATGGTCGAATTTGAAAAAGGATTTAGTTCCCATCTGCTTATATGCGATCGCTGGAGTCATTATTTCAATTGTCGGAATTGCCTTGGGATTGAAGGTATTTACTGAATTAAAGTTAACTACTGCTTTACTGGTGGGGGCAAGTCTATCTGCTACCGATCTAGTTTCTGTAATGGCGTTATTTCGAGAATTGGGGGTAGGAAGACGTTTAACTACATTAACGGAAGGGGAAAGCCTGTTTAATGACGGGATGGCGGTAGTGGCTTTTAGTTGTTTAGTTGGACTGCCTCTTGGTACTACCACCTTGGAAATTCAGCCGATTGTGCTGCAATTCTGTTCCGTCTTCGGTATTGGTCTTGCGGTTGGTGCTTTAATTGGTTTTGGAATTTCCTATCTGACGCAACGCTTCGATCTGCCATTGGTCGAGCAATCATTAACTTTAGTGTCGGCATACGGAACTTATCTAATTACCGAGGATTTGGGTGGTTCTGGTGTAATTGGGGTCGTTACAATGGGCTTAATCTTGGGCAACTTTGGTTCTCGTATTGGCATGAATCCCCGCACTCGCATCATTGTTACGGAATTTTGGGATTTTATAGCATTTTTTGTGAATTCTATCGTTTTCTTACTGATTGGCGACCAAATCCACTTTGCCATTTTAGGAGAAAACCTGAGAATTATTGCCGTGACCACAGTAGCCATGATCTTGGCGCGAGCATTATCGGTTTATGGTTTGAGCAGTTTGAGCAATCGCCTTGCCAAGTCGGAAATTCCGCTTCAAGAACAAACGATACTATGGTGGAGTGGATTGCGAGGCGCGGTAGCGATCGCTCTTGCTTTAAGTATCCCCTCTGTCTTACCCGAACGAGATTCAATTATTGCTACGGTCTTTGGTGTTGTTTTATTTACGTTGCTCGTGCAGGGATTGACGGTTAAGCCATTGTTAGAGAAACTCAATTTATTAGGCGATCGCGCTTTAATTGAGCAATATACAGAAGCGATCGCTCGTTATACTGCCCTTGATCGCGCTCTCCAATACCTTGATCAAGTCGGTAAACGTCCAGGGATCGAGCCAGAATTTGTGCGCTACCAAGAAACGCTAATTACAGGAGAACTAAACCGCTTAAAAGACGAAATAGAACAATTACAAAATGAGTATCCCGATTTGCAAAATTCGACCAACGAACAATTACGTCAAGAATTGATGGCAACTGAAGCCGATAGCTATGCTGAATTTGTGCAAGCAGGGTATTTAAACAAGGAACTCGCTCCTTTTCTCCAGCAGGAATAAAGGTGAAATTTGACAACAAAATAAGAGATTAGAATAGACTTTCTCATGATTTTTCTAGCTTTTCAAAGCTTTTTCGACGACTTTGTATTTTAGCTAATAGCTTTTAGCTACGAACAAAAACACTCTGTATGTCATACTTTCAATTACCAACGCCGTTAAAAGAAATCCCAATCCCGTTAGCCAAAAACTCCGCCACAGTTTTCTCAGATAACTCATGGGTAGTCATTGCCTGTAAAATTGACATTGGAACTGTTAAATGATCTGCGCCTGCTTGGAGAGTTGCTGCTGCTTCTTCGGGAGATTTCAAACTAGCTGCTAAAATTTCAGTCTGACTATTTTTCAAAACGTCTGACATAGCACGTACTAATGCCAAACCATCTCCTAAAAGTCTCGTAGCACGGTTAACATAGGCGATCGCGTATTTTGCCCCTGCTTCTGAAGCGATCGCAGCTTGGGCAGGACTATAGATAGCGGTAACTGAACAGGTTATTTCCTGGGCTAAATGTGCCGTCACCCGAAAGCCTAACTCTGTAGCAGGAATTTTTAATACTAGTTTGTCACCAATAATTTTCTGAGCTTTTCTAGCTTCTGTGACCATTTCTGCAAAATCTGTAGCACATAGTTGATAATATAATTCTCCTGGGCTAATAGCTGCTAATTGTTGTAAACATTCAGAGGGGGATAGTTCACTTTTATTTAACAGAGTCGGATTAGTAGTAATGCCTTTAACCCAACCCATTGCTACCGCCGTTTGAGCTTCTTCAACTAAAGCCGAATCAAGATAAATCATAATATTAAATTAAGGTAGGTAAGATGAAATATGAAATTGTAAAATTAGCTATTAGCTTTTTATTTATTTAAGTTTAAGCTGTTGTCTTTCGTTAACGGGTTGAGAGTAAGTTCTAAGTTTTTCTTGCAGTAAACTAGAAACAATAAGTAAAAAGATATTATATGGTGTTAAGCAGCCAAAGCAGATTAAAAGCTCATAACATAGATATTTTGGGGAACTAGGAGAGCGTTGCACACATGGGAAAAGTAGTCGGCATAGATTTGGGAACAACTAATTCCGTCGTAGCGGTAATGGAGGGTGGTAAACCGATTGTGATTGCCAATTCAGAAGGAATGCGAACTACTCCCTCTGTAGTTGGCTTTAACAAAGATGGTGAATTGGTAGTTGGACAATTAGCCAGACGACAAAGTGTTTTAAACCCAGAAAACACCTTTTATGGTGTCAAGCGTTTCATGGGTCGTCAATATGCTGAACTTCAGCCAGAGTCAAAGCGAGTTTCTTATACCATTAAGCGAGATGAACTAGGTGGTATCAAAATTCGCTGTCCGAAGCTGAAGAAAGAATTTGCCCCTGAAGAAGTTTCGGCAATGATTTTAAGGAAGCTGGCAGAAGAAGCAGAACGTTATTTAGGGGAAACAATTACAGGCGCAGTAATTACCGTACCAGCCTATTTTAACGACTCTCAAAGACAGGCTACTAGAGATGCAGGTCGTATTGCTGGGTTAGATGTGCTGAGGATTATTAATGAACCGACTGCTGCTGCTTTAGCCTATGGGTTAGATCAACGTCGTCCCCAAACGATTATGGTGTTTGATTTGGGAGGTGGAACATTTGATGTGTCCATTCTTGATATTGGTGATGGAGTATTCGAGGTGAGAGCAACCAGTGGTGATACTCAACTGGGGGGTAATGACTTTGATCGCCGTATTGTCGATTGGTTAGCCGAAGAATTTATTAAACAAGAAGGAATTGACTTAAGAAAAAGCGATCGCCAGGCTCTCCAAAGACTTACAGAAGCTGCGGAAAAAGCCAAAATTGAATTATCGGGAATATCCGTTACAGAAATTAATTTACCCTTTATTACCGCCACAGAAGATGGGCCCAAACATATTGAAATTAAACTCAGTCGGGCAAAATTTGAAGAACTCTGTGGAGATTTAGTTAGCCGTCTTCGTCGCCCCCTCAAACGCGCAATTTCCGATGCTGGGATTAGTCCAATGGAGATTGACGAGGTAGTCCTAGTTGGAGGGTCAACTCGTATCCCGATGGTACAGGAATTGGTTCGTAGCTATATTGACCTAGAACCTAATCAAAACGTCAATCCCGATGAAGTAGTAGCTATTGGTGCAGCAATTCAATCGGGAATTATGACTAATGAAATCAAAGATGTCCTGCTGCTTGATGTTACACCTTTATCTTTGGGTTTAGAAACTATTGGGGGAGTCATGAAAAAACTATTACCTCGCAACACTACCATTCCTGTACGTCGTTCTGATGTCTTTTCGACGGGGGAAAATAACCAAACGGTGGTGGAAATTCATGCTCTCCAGGGTGAGAGGGAAATGGCAAGTGGTAACAAATCTCTAGGTAAATTTAAACTTACAGGCATACCACCAGCACCCAGAGGTGTACCCCAAATACAAGTATCTTTTGATATTGATGCTAATGGCATTTTACAAGTGACCGCCAGGGATAAAACCACTGGTAGAGAACAGGGAATTACCGTATCTGGAGCTTCCACCCTGAGTGAAGTAGAAATTCAACGTATGATTCAAGAAGCTGATAAATTTGCGGAAGAAGACCGCGCTAGAAGGGAAAGAGTTGAAAAACGTAACCGTGCTAAAGCTTTAACTGATCAAGCACAGCGTAAACTTAAAGAAGTAACTCTTGATTTTGGCAGTCAATTTGCCAACTCTTATCGTCGTCGCATTGATGTTCTGTGTGAAGAAATCCTCAAAAGTCTCGAACAGGATGATGAACGTAATTTAGATAGAGCAGAAGCAGATCTACAAGACGCTCTTTCTGAGTTAAACCGCGAAATTAAATTCCAATATGAAGACGAAGAAGACGATGATTTCTTCGGTGCAATCAAAAAAACCTTCTTAGGGGATGACGATAAATTTGAGGACGATTATATTTACGATCCTCGTCAGACTGATTACTATGGCAGTCGCGATAGTTATGGTTATCCTCCTGAACGTAGTACTACTCGTTCAACCCCAGGTTACGATCGCTATGATAATTATGATAGTGGCAGTTATCGTAATGAGCCTCGTCGTCCTAGCTACAACGATTACAATGAGGACTTGGATGATGGTTATGGCAATCAACCCGCTCCTCCAGCCAAAGGATACGATAACTACGGAGAGCCAGATTATGGTAATCAGCCTCGTCGCCCTGGCTACGATGATCCCTATGAACCCAGAAAAAAACGTTATGAACGTCCATATACCAGCCGTGACGGGAGTGATAACTATCCACCCCAAGACCGTTACAATGGTCGAAGTAGCTCACGTAATCCAGCTTATGAAAATGATTGGGATGATGATGATGAATGGTTCTAACATAATTAAAAACTAAAAACTAATAACTAATAACTAATAACTAAAATATGCAGGAAGTGCGTAACTATTATGAAATGCTGGGCGTTGACAAAAATGCCCCTAGTAATGAAATTAAAAAAGCTTATCGCACATTAGCCATTAAATATCATCCCGATCGCAATCTGGGTAATAAAGCTGCTGAAGAAAAGTTCAAAGACATCAATGAAGCCTACGAAGTCCTATCAGACCAAACTAGGCGTGTGCAGTACGACCAATCTATTAGCCGTAATAAGAGCGGTGCTTTTAGTAACTTTGGACGTAACAATAATCGTTCAGCGACTAAAAATGCGAATAGCGATCGCCGTGTTAGAGTAGATACTCAGGATTATCGCCCTGGGACAACCAAACGCGAAAGAGTAGTCACGTCTCGTCCCCAACGTCGCGATATTGAGGCTAAGTTAACTCTGGGTTTAGATGAAGCTTATCGGGGTGGCAAACGCAAAATTCGTCTCGAAGATGGTCGCTCTCTAGAGGTGGATATGCCTATGGGTATGTTCGATGGGCAACGAATTCGCCTCAAAGGACAGGGAATAGAAGGAGGAGATCTTTATCTCAAGATTACCGTCGCTCGTCATCCCTTTTTTGAAATACAAGGAGGTAATATATACTGTCAAATTCCTGTCACCCCCACAGAAGCTATTTTGGGTAGTGCGATCGAAGTTCCTACTATTGATGGTTTAGTTAAAGTTAGTGTACCTAACGGGGTGCGATCAGGACAGCGATTGCGTTTGGCTAATAAAGGTTATTTTGATAAATCGGGAGAAAGAGGCGATCAACTAGTGGAAATTCAGATTGTTACCCCTAAAGAAATTACCCCTGAAGAAAAAGACCTATACGAAAAATTAAGGGAATTAGAACAGTTTAATCCTCGTCAAAATCTTATTAAAAATTTGTAGTGCTTTGTGAATTAATTAGTCATTAGTTATTAGTCATTTGTACGACTATAAGATATGCATCCAGAATTAACCCCAGAACAAAGACTAACCCAAATCGAAAAACTATTAGAGTCCGCTGTTAAATTAAGTCATAGTAATACAGCTAAAATTGATGCTAACACTGAAGCGATCAACGCTAACACTAGAGCAATTGATGGTTTAACCTATCGAGTAGATAGACTGACTGAACAGATGGGTCGTGCTACAGAAATGTTTATTGATTCAATGGGTGTAATACGGGAAATGCAGAGCGAGATTAGGGAAATGCAGAGCGAGATTAGAGGCTTACAAGTTGAAAATCGCCGTATTATAGATCGATTTTTTGGGGAAGATAATTTATAGTAGGAAGGAAATGAATATGCTTAGATCCAATGCAAAACCAGCTTTACTTGTACTAGCCGATGGTACTACTTATAATGGATGGTCTTTCGGTAGTGAGGGAACCGCCGTAGGCGAAGTCGTATTTAATACAGGTATGACAGGATATCAGGAAGTATTGACAGATCCTAGCTATTCTGGACAGATTATTACTTTTACCTATCCTGAACTGGGTAACACAGGAGTTAATTCAGATGATGAAGAATCAAATGCTGTACAAGCTAAAGCAGTAATTGCTCGTAATATTACTTATCGTCCTAGTAACTGGCGGTCTACTCAGTCTTTGCCTGAATATCTTAAAGCTAACAATATCCCTGGAATTTATGGTATCGATACCCGTTCTTTGACTCGTAAATTACGTGACTATGGAGCGATTAATGGTGGAGTTTCTACAGAGTTGCTTGAGCCTGAAAGACTTTTGAATTTGGTACAGCAAGCACCAGATATGAATGGTTTAAATTTAGTCAAGGAAGTTACCACTAATGAAGTTTATCAGTGGACAGAAGAGACTGATACAGAGTGGGCATTTACCACTACAGCCAATCAAGATAATCCTTTGACGGTAGTTGCGATCGATTTTGGAATTAAACGTAATATTCTTCGTCGTCTAGCAAGCTATGGTTGTAAAGTTATTGTCGTTCCTGCTAATACTTCTAGTGCTGAGATTTTAGCCCATAATCCTGACGGTATTTTCCTATCTAATGGCCCTGGTGATCCAGCAGCCGTAACTGAAGGTATAGCCACTACTAAAGAGTTATTAGAAGCAGGTAAACCAACGTTTGGTATCTGCATGGGACATCAAATCTTGGGCTTATCCCTTGGTGCAGAAACCTTTAAACTCAAGTTTGGACATCGGGGTTTAAACCAACCAGCAGGACTGCAAAGACAGGTAGAAATTACTAGTCAAAATCATGGATTTGCGATCGCTCAAGAATCTTTGGGGGCAGACGTGGAAATAACTCATCTCAACCTCAACGACAAAACAGTAGCAGGTTTACGTCACAAAACTCTACCTTTCTTCTCAGTCCAATATCACCCTGAAGCTAGTCCTGGCCCTCACGATGCGGATTATTTATTTGACAATTTCGTTAAATTAATGCGAGAAGCTAAAAATAACTAAACAAGCTATCAACATTTAGACTCTTACTCATAATTGACTGACAAAATTCCTGAAACAGTGGATTTTTCGTAGGTTGGGTTAGCGACAGCGTAACCCAACAAAACCTTATGCTGTGTTGGGTTTCATTCTTCAAATGCCACTTGCTATAGCTGTATTAAGTACTGATATACTATAACTTTAGTCATAGAAAATTTTACGTATCTAAATAGCTAAAGTAATAAAGAGTATATATATTTAGTTTATTAGTATTCAAGACTTATTTCAGATGGTTTTCCTGGTTTAGTTTTTTATTATCAAGATAGTTGAAAACCAAAGTAAAAGTTCACTAGCTCATTACTAATTTCTTAATGAATATTACTTGGTAGATAACTTTCATCAACTCATATAACTAGGAGAAAACCATGTCTAAACTCAACAATCAATCTATCGATCTCTTTGCCATTCTTGACGTACAAGATTTAACCAATGAAGATGCTGCTGCGGTTGCTGGTGGCGCAGTCTCAAGTGTTTCTCTCGGTGCCGAGATCGGTGGCGAACTCGAATTTTTTGATGTACCAAGTGGAGGAATCGAAGATCTAGGCGAAGTGGGCTTTGATAATATTGCCGAGCGCGTTACGGTCGAAACTGGAACATGGCGATTCTATGACGAAGCTGGCTTTGAAGGAGATTTTATAGAAATAGAGGGACAGACAGGTGGAAATATTCTTGGGGATCTCACAGGCAGAGTCTCTTCTGTAAGACGTGTGAGCTAGTAAAACAACTGATGGGGGCGATTCGGCAGAGCCGATGCTAGGCGATCGCAGTGTTTGAGTTTACTAAAAAGCGATCGCCGAAGGCGTGGCGTAGCCAATCGCGGAGCAAAAGCTTCTACTTCGTAGGTCGCGTCTCACTTTTAGTCATAAATTAACAACAATTTGTTCAGAAAATTAAATTATTAGGAGAAAAAACCATGTCTAAACTCAACAATCAATCTATTGATCTCTTTGCCATTCCTGGTGTACAAGATCTAAGCAATGAAAATGCTGCTGCTGTTGCTGGTGGCGCAGTCTCAAGTGTTTCTCTCGGTGCCGAGATCGGTGGCGAACTCGAATTTTTTGATGTACCAAGTGGAGGAATTGAAGATCTAGGCGAAGTGGGCTTTGACAATATCGCCGAGCGCGTTACGGTCGAAACTGGAACATGGCGATTCTATGACGAACCTGGCTTTGAAGGAGAATCTATAGATATAGAGGGACAGACAGGTGGAAATATTCTTGGGGATCTCACAGGCAGAGTCTCTTCTGTAAGACGTGTGAGCTAGTAAAACAACTGATAGGGGCGATTCGGCAGAGCCGATGCTAGGCGATCGCAGTGTTTGAGTTAACTTATTGCAATCGCTTTTTATTCTTACTCATAAATTAATTTGACTTTATAGTTGAGATAGAAGACATCAGCTATTAGTTTAAATGTGAAATTTGTTTGACAAAATGTTTATTTTTTTTAGACTCTTACTATTTTTAGTAAGAGTTTTTTGTGTTTATTATTTACTCAACTAAATAGGATATTTATAACTAAAGTAATAGAGCTGTCTATATATTTAGTTGATTGAGATTAGAGACTTTTTTCAGATGTTTTTACTGATTGAATTTTTTATTATTGAGATAGTTAAAAACCAAGGCGAAAGTTGATTAACTAAATACTAATAATTTTAATGACTGTTGCTTGGTAGATAACTAAAATCAACTCAAATAATTAGGAGACTAATAATGTCTAAAATTAATAATCAGTCCAATTCTCTCTATAACCTCGAATTTGTCCAAGATATTTCCCCTGAAACGGCTGCTGATTATAGTGGCGGAGCAGGCTTGGTGTTTGATGGTACTGGAGATATAGTTTTACACCAAGATTTAGGTCGACAAGGAGCGACCTTGGGTGTTGTAGATGCTGAGATTGGTGAGGACGTTGGCATTGGTGCGTTCGCAGATGGTAGATCAACTGGTTTTAACGATCAAGTCTCGTCATTCACAGTTAACGAAGGTACATGGCAGTTCTTTACTGACGCTGGTTTAGAAGGTAATACGGGTGTTCTAGACCCAGGAACAGTCGGTGATTTCGGAGAAAATAATGATGCAATTACATCCATTGTGCGCATAGCATAGAGTAGAAATAGATGAGGCTCGTAATGTCGGTGATTTCGGAATGGAAATATCTTCTTTAAAAGCTTTGTAATTCTCAAATAATAACGCGATCGCGCGATCGCAGAAAACTTATGAGGGCGTATGATATGCGCCCTTAAATAGTTAATTCAACGAAATTGGCGGTGGAAAATGCAAATTGAGCGTATTGGCTATTTAGGCTATAAACTCTACAGTTTAGGATGGCATAATGCTTTACACAACAATCCTAGTCTAATCAAACATTTACCACTTAAGATCTTTGTTTATTACTGTCGTGGCTTTACTCAAGGCTCTGCATTCTTTAAAGCAAAAATCAACTCAAATAATTAAGAGATTAATCATGTCTAAAATTAACAACCAATCCAATTCTCTTTATAACATTGACTTCGTGCAAGATATTGCCCCCGAAAGTGCTGCTAATTATAGTGGTGGAGCAGAGTTTTTCTTTGGTGATGCTACTAATTCTACAGATATAGTTTTACACAAGGATCCAGAAGGACAAGGAGAGGCAATGGGTATAAATGCACCTGTAGGTGAGCTGGTTAACATTGGTTTGTTCCCTGGTGGGGAAACTACTTTTAACGATAATGTCTCATCAATCACAACTAGAGAAGGTACATGGCAATTTTTTACTGACGCTGATGGAGGAGGTAATACAGGTATTGTAACACCAGGCCTCGTTAATCTTGGTGAAAATGATGAAATTTCAGCCATTAGGCGCGTGTCATAGAAATAGATGAGGCTCGTAATGTCGGTGATTTCGGAATGGAAATTTCCTTTTTAAGAGCTTTGTAATTCTCAAATAATAAGGCGATCGCATTTTAAACTCCTTTGCGATCGCACACAATTTAAGAAGACAATTATACTTGCGTCTAGCACAAGCAAGCAATAAATCGTAAACGTCCAAGTTTTTGTTTTGAAATATTTACCCGATCTATATTTTGTATTTATTCACTAGCTAGTTTAGTGCGATCGCGTTTTTATTTTACTAATAAATTAGTGGATATAAATTATTTAAAACTATTTTAAGTAATTTTTTTATTATAGCTAAATGTATAAGAGTAACAATCATTGCAATTATCTTCTAGGAGAAAAATAATGCCTAAGAGTAACAATCAATATGCAGCAATAAATGATGGTCTTTATAACATTGGTACTAGCGATGGAAATGAAGGCGGAGGCGACAACGGTTTTAATGATCAAGTTTCATCAGTTAATATTCTTCGAGGTGAATGGGTGTTCTATAAAAATGAAAATTTTAATGCTAAATTTATTGCTGTCAACAATGGTCGGACTTGGAAATTTTACGAGGAAACAAATTTCCAGGGAGATTTTATCGAAGTAGAGCCAGATGAGGCTCGTAATATCGGTGATTTCGGAATGGAAATTTCCTCTTTAAAAGCTTTGTAATTCTCAAATAATAACGCGATCGCGCCATCCATAATTTTATCTACACAACACAATATTTAAGCAAGACTCTTTCGTTTAAGGGTCTTTTTTTTTCTGATTTTAGTATTTTTTCTTGTAATTAATTGTAGTTATGACTTTAGTGATAGAAAATTTACTTGGCTAAACAACTAAAGTCTTAGAGAGTCTATTTATTTAGTTGATAGAGATTCAAGACCTTTGTTGGATGTTTTATTAGACTCTAAATTTTACTATAAAGATAGTTAAAAACCACAGCAAAAATTGATTGACTAACTACTAATTATTTCATTAACTTTTGCCTGGTAAATAACTAAAGTAAACTCAAATTATCAGGAGAAAAAAACAATGTCTAAGATCAACAACCAATCCAATTCTCTCTATAATATCGCAGTTGTAGAAGATATTTCCCCTGAATCTGCTGCTGCTATTTCTGGTGGAGCGTTAGAAACTACAGATGTAACTTTATACTCCGAATCAAATTTAGAAGGAGTTCAATTTGGGAGTAATAAAGCAATCGAAGACTTAACTGAGTTTGGTTTCGACGATGCTACTGGTTCGATTACTGTCGCTAATGATAAAACATGGAGATTCTACAGTGACGCAAATTTCCAGGGAGAAT
>JBOFLX010000013.1:0-116736 GCA_051658085.1 Waterburya sp. | reverse complement strand
AAAGACAGCGAAAACCCAATCAAAAGTTAATAATTGCTCCCTTTCCAGACAAACAGCGAGGTGATGACCAGTTTTTCTTTCAATTTTCTCCCAAACCCTCTTTGACAACTAGCTTACAAGCTTAACTTGTGACCAATGCATATTGGGTTAAAATATCCAAGACTTCCTTACTGTTTTCAGGTTGTAGTTGGTTGTTTCGTTTACGAATAGTATATATTTCTGCTTCCAGTACCAAACGAACATTATCATTAATTTCATTAATATCCACATTCGGCAACCACT
Organism: Waterburya sp.; assembly: GCA_051658085.1. Classification (GTDB taxonomy): domain Bacteria; phylum Cyanobacteriota; class Cyanobacteriia; order Cyanobacteriales; family Xenococcaceae; genus Waterburya. The sequence continues at coordinate 116,454 of JBOFLX010000013.1, read as the reverse complement.
ATCAGTAGAGCATTAGAACATAATTACACTCATTCTACAGTCCAGTATGTTTGTGTTTTGCACTATCAACATAGGAGTACAAATAAATTTCTCTATCTATGATAGTAAACTGCGAAATGTCAGTTAATACGAGCTACTTCGTATGGTTTTTTCAAAAGACTTGTGTTGATATCTATATTGTTTTTGATAGAGTAGGCAGTTGCAAACAAGTATTTCAACAATGCTAAAAAATAATTCAAATAAAGTTTAACTTACATAAATAATTTGGGTACTATTAATTTGGATACTATGTAAATTATATATTTTTTGTTTTTATAGAGGTAGCAATGTTGAAGACAGATATTAAAGAACTTGAAATAACTATTGAAGAACAAAAAAAAATAAGCGGTAAAAATATAAATGTTACTTCATCCGAAAATGACAATAAATTTTTACCTAACTTTATTGTCTCTTTAGTAGTAATAGGAGTAATCATTAAAGGTTTTACTTGGATTTTTAATATAACATTTTATAGTTACACTATCTTACTAGCTTGGATATGCTTATCTTTGTGGCTCTCAATAAGTATGAATAATGATCATGTTAATGAAAATGAACAAATAGAATCATTAGCTAAAATTATTTCAGAAATTCAAAAATACAATAAGATAGTTAAATCAATAGATGTAAACGATCAATTGATTGAAGTAGGACACAATGGAATGTCTGAAGAAAAAAGAAAAAAATCAATAAAAGCTTTGATGTTAGTTAGACAAGATTTAATCAAAGCATTAAAAACAGAAAAAATACTAAGAGAAAACAAACAGCTAATAACTGATAACACTGAATTTTTTTCAAATAGTTTGTCCGAACTAGTTGTTTTACAGGCAGATGAAAAAGCTTCTGAATTTGGAAAATTGTTGAGTGATGCTTTAGAAGTTGCTCAAGAAGTACAAGAAGAAATGAGTAAAATTAAAAACTTTAAATAAGTGTATTGTAGTTAATTTTAAATAAATGGTGTTGTTATAAAGATGGTCTTTAACAATGCAATCAAGAATGCCTATCTTATCACTAGCAGATTTAATAATACGCGATCGCTCTATACTTAAACGATCAACTGATCCTGGTTCATTAATAGAACCAATAAATGCTATTTCGTTCTTATTTTTATCTGTCAAAATACCCGATTTGTCGTGATAAAGACCAGGTTCATCAGCATTATTAGCCACTGCTAATTTAATCTCTAATACTCCCTGACTTAACAACCAAGATAAGCAAGCTAATCTATCTTTAGCAACAGCTTTAAACTCTTGAATTATTGCTTGACTAATTACTTCTTCCTTTTGTTTTAAACCCTTTTTAATAGCTTTAATATCTTCAGGAGAAAGATAAGGTGATGCCACTAAACGCATTTTGCCACCAGCTTCAATTAAAGCTGCAAGTCCTTGAGAAACAGCTACGATAGAAGTACTAGAAAAATATCCCACCGCCCGACTATATGAAATAGTTTCTGATAGACAGGGAATATAAAAATCTTCAATTAAATTACTGCGATCGCTACGATAATTATCTTTAGTATTTATATTTTTAAAATTCAACTTTTTAAAACTAAACAAATAATCAAATATCAAGTCTTCCTGTCGTAAACAATTGATAACCACTAACAAAACTAGCTAACGAAAGCACAAATTGCCAAAGACTAGTAGGTTGAAGAATCGCTTTACTACTCAAAAAAACCGCAATAATACCAAAAGCGATCGCAACTCCTGCTAAACTCTTATTACCACGGGGCAAAACAAAAAACATCAATACTCCTGCGGTTAAAAACAAAATAGAAGTATCTGCTGCCACACCACGCCACCAATAAGGAGAAACATTATTAGTAAAGTAAATATTTTGTCCTAAAAAGTAAACTCCTAATAATAATAAACTTAAACCAATTAATCTAGCCAGTAATCTCATAATATTTTTGTAATAGAGTTTAATTTATAGATTACCCAAATAACCAGATGAAATATTAAAACGATTACTTCTTCTCTGCCCGACTATATAGTTTTCGACAGACAGGGAAGATAAAAACGTGAATTAAATCATTGCGATCGCTAAGATAATGATCTTTAATATTTATATTTTGTAAACTCATGATAATCTCTAAAGTTTGAATGCACAATTGTCAAATAAAGAGTTTCAATAAAAAAGCGATCGCATCTATTATATAGCGATCGCTTGAGTTTTTTCTAAATAAAGCTATTACATAACAACTTTTTTAGCTAGACCTAAACTGCGTAATACTTGAATTGCCCACCAGGTAACATCAATTTCCCACCAACGTTGACCTGCTTTCGCCACATGGGGTTTAAAATGATGATTATTATGCCAGCCTTCACCATAAGCTAATATACCAACCCACCAAAGATTGAGAGAGCCATCTTCACATTCAAAGTTTTTATAACCCCAGAAGTGAGTAGCAGAATTAACAAACCAGGTGCAGTGCCACAAAGTTACTGCTCTAACAAAAATACCGTAGATTACAAAAGACCAACCACCCAAAGCATATAAAGCAAGACCTAAAGCAATTTGAACTAAAATAAAGTTACTATTTAACCAACGATAATAAGGATCTTTATCAACACGAGATGCATATTTTTTATATTGGTCGTAGTTAAAATATTTATCTTGTTTAAACATTAACCAACCCATATGACTCCACCAAAAACCCCGTTTAGCCGAATAAGGATCTTTATCGTTGTCTTCAGTGTGAGCATGGTGTAAATTGTGTCCTGCTACCCAGAAAATTGGGCCCCCCTGTAGTGCCAGTGCGCCAAAAGTCACTAAAATACGTTCTAACCATTTGGGAACTTCTAAGCTGCGGTGAGTCAAAATCCGATGGTAGGCTAGACATATACCAATACTACCAGTCAACCAGTGAAAGAAAATTGCTAGACCTAAAGCCGACCATGAGAAAAACCAGGGTGCTAAGAAAGCTATAAGGTGAAAACTAGTAAAAAAGATTATATTAACCCAACATGGTTCGAGTTTTTCTTCTGTTCGTTGAATTTGTGGCTGACTTTTGGGAGCAATTAATTGCTGTGTCATTACTATCTTGTCCTTATAAAATACTTTTGAGAATTTATGAGCTTAAGCGATTATGCTGTTGACTTGTGATGTGACTGCTCGCTAGGCTTGTGGTTATAATCTTATAAATAAAATAACTTTTGCAAGTGCCACTTACATTTATCAGTGTAGCAGTTTTCTGTTTTAGCTGCAAGTGCTACTTACATTTTTTTTATTTTAGTCCTTTAACTAGTAGTTATTTAAGCTAATGGCTTGATACCACCGAGAAACAAGCAGCTTAAAGCCTAAAGTTTCGAGCTTTTGCCAAAAATGAATTTTACTTAATATAACTTTAGATATAGAAGCTAGAATTAATCAATATATCGGATTTTTGATTAATTATTGTAAAGTATAATTGCGATGTCTTTAATTTTCTGGCTTGATAAGAATAGCTAATAAGCTAATAAGTTTTTTGGATCGTGACCCAAACACTTGTTACCTACCCAAATTGCTAGTCTCGTTAGAGAGAGTCAAGTTACTCTTATACTGAGGCAGATATGATGCAATTAAATAGTAGCCATAGTTAGGACAATACATCACTGAAAAATTGTGAGTCATTAAATTTTCCCCCAGAAAAAAGACTGTCAATCAATACTTATTGTTTTCATCAATATTAAATAAATACCTTAATCTCATTTTTAGGAGTCGAATTAAGTCATGGGAATGCTAAACAAACTATTTAATTCTAAAAATAAATACTATTTAGAATTAGATGAAGTCAAAGATTCTAAACCTGTGCAAGCCGTAGTACAAACTGCCAATAAAGTAGCTGAGGTAGTTAAAGAAAAAACAGCAGATGTAGTTGAAACTAAACCAGTACAGGAAGCAATTAAAACCAAAAACGAAGTGACAAACACTGCTCAAGAAAAATTACAGTCTGCTACCGATACTAAAGCCAAACCCAAGGAGCAAACAGCGACTAAACCTGCACCTGCACCTAAAAATTCTGGTGCTTCTTCCTATGATCCTCCATTTTGGGTAGCTGCTATGTACAAGAACAATAGTAGTGGTAGCAGCAATAATGGCAGAGGAGAACAAACTTTTGCTACTGATAATCTGATGCCTACAGTCACGCAGTATCGTCGCCGTCCAGGCCCTAGCCTCAACAAATTTAAAGATATGGCTAGACAATCTCGCACTCCCAGAATTTAGATATTTTAGATAAATATTGTTAAACAGTACCTAAAACCGTTTAAGCAAAATATAACTAGATGGACGGAAGAATTATCTTCACAAAGGTAGACTTCCGTCCTTGTTTTTTCGTCAATAATTTTAAAACGAAAATCTGAAGATTAAAAGGTGGTACAAGTCAAGAAAAGCAATTCTATATTTGCTCTCTAACTTTGTCCCCCTTTCAGATAAGATGAAAGTTGCCGCTTTTTATTAGAGCCAGCATTATATTAGGGAACAAACCACAAACCCGTGTAGTTTTCCTAAATGTATATTTATTTTTGTTAAAACGGGGAATTTAAGAGAGAAAAATCAATGAATCAAGAAATTTTTGGAAAGGTAAAAAATATTGTAGTCGAACAGCTAGAAGTTGAAGCAGATAGAGTGACACCAGAAGCCAGCTTTGCTAACGATTTAGGTGCTGATTCTTTAGATACAGTGGAATTAGTAATGGCTTTGGAAGAAGAATTCGATATTGAAATTCCTGATGAAGCAGCAGAACAAATAGATACAGTAGGTAAAGCAGTAGACTATATTAGTTCTCAAGCAGGGGCAACTGCATAATTTAATTTATTTCATAATTAAATTTATTTCGGGTTGGTAAAGGCTGCTAAATAAATCGAGCTAAACTAATCGTAAGAGACGACAAATATACAGCGTTGTTCTATCTTAATAGTGTTAAACGCCAGAAAGCAGCCTCAGACAAACTACTGATATATAAAAAGTGTTTAGAGAGCAAAAATGACAAATAGGCAAAATAAACGGGTCGTAATTACAGGCTTGGGCGCAATCACTCCCATTGGTAATAATCTAACAGAGTATTGGAAGAGTTTATTGCAGGGGCGTAATGGAGTAAGCAAAATAACTTTGTTTGATGCTTCCCAACACGCCTGTCAAATTGCTGCTGAAGTCAAAGACTTCGATCCTCATCAGTACATAGATAAAAAAGAAGCCAAGCGAATGGATCGCTTCGCTCAATTTGGGGTATGCGCCAGCCAACAAGCGATCGCCGATGCCAAGTTTGTGATTGATGATCTCAACGCCGATCAGGTAGGAGTCTTAATAGGCACTGGAGTTGGTGGGTTGAAGGTCATGGAAGATCAAAACGAGAATTTACTCACTAAAGGGCCGAGAAAAGTAAGTCCTTTCACCATTCCGATGATGATCGCCAATATGGCAGCAGGTTTAACGGCAATTCATACAGGTGCTAAAGGCCCTAATTCCTGTACCGTAACCGCTTGTGCTGCTGGTTCTCATGCTATTGGAGATGCCTTTCGCCTAATTCAAGGTGGCTATGCTACAGCGATGATCTGTGGTGGTGCAGAAGCAGCCGTTACCCCCCTTTCTTTTGCAGGTTTTTGTTCAGCTAAAGCTCTTTCAACCCGTAATGACGATCCTAACCATGCTAGTCGTCCCTTTGATCGCGATCGCGATGGTTTTGTCATGGGAGAAGGTTCAGGAATTCTGTTTTTAGAAGAATTAGAACACGCTCAAGCTCGTGGAGCAAAAATTTATGCTGAGATTGTCGGTTATGGGATGACCTGTGATGCTTATCATATGACCTCGCCTGTACCTGGAGGACAGGGGGCAGCTAGGGCAATTGAATTAGCTCTAAGTGATGCTGATTTAACTCCAGAGCAGGTAGATTATATTAATGCTCACGGCACTAGCACTCAGGCAAACGATTCTAACGAAACCAAAGCAATTAAAAAAGCTTTGGGATCAAGAGCCAAGGAAATCGTGGTCAGTTCTACTAAATCTATGACTGGTCACTTGTTAGGGGGTTCAGGAGGAATCGAAGCGGTAGCTGTAGCGATGGCGATCGCTAATAACCAAGTTCCGCCTACAATTAATTTAGTCAACCCCGATCCTGAATGTGATTTAGATTATGTAACTAATAATAGTCGGAATCATATGGTTAATGTAGCTCTTTCCAATTCTTTTGGTTTTGGCGGTCATAATGTTACTCTCGCTTTTAAAAAATTTAGTTAATTTCTAATTAAGAGCAGAGAAAGATAAAACTTATTTTCACACCTCTATTTGGTAAACAATACAACATCGAATTATGATGATAAAAAGTTGTTTATCTTAGTAAAAATACTCAAACTTGCGACTCGATCCTTTAGGATGGGAAGATAAGAAAAGGACTTGAGAACACCTTTTAAGATCAAGTTTTAAAAATCTAATCCTCCAATTTTGGTCATTAAGCAAGTTCAAACTTTGTTTCATCGTAGTTTATTTATCTAACGAATATGGTAGTTGCCACCCAATCAAGCAAATCAGTTGAAGAACTCTGTATAAATTCAATACGTTTTTTAGCCATTGAAGCAATAGAAAAAGCAAAATCTGGACACCCAGGGCTACCTATGGGGGCTGCACCCATGGCGTTTGTGTTGTGGGATCAGTTTATGCGTTACAACCCCAAAAATCCTAAGTGGTTTAATCGCGATCGCTTTGTTCTCTCGGCTGGTCATGGTTCAATGTTACAATATGCCTTGCTATATTTAGCAGGTTATGACAGCGTTTCTATTGAAGATATTAAGCAATTTCGTCAGTGGAAATCAGCTACACCAGGACACCCAGAAAACTTTATGACTTCTGGGGTAGAAGTAACTACAGGCCCTCTTGGTCAAGGTATTGCTAATGGCGTGGGTTTAGCTGTAGCAGAAGCTCATCTAGCAGCTAAATTCAACAAACCCGATGCCAAACTTGTAGATCACTACACCTATGTAATCTTAGGCGATGGTTGTAATATGGAAGGAGTTTCAGGAGAAGCTTGTTCTTTTGCTGGACATCAAGGACTGGGTAAACTGATTGCTTTATACGACGATAACCATATTTCTATTGATGGTTCAACTGATGTGGCATTTACCGAAGACGTTTCTAAACGCTTTGAAGCCTATGGCTGGCACGTGTTACACGTAAAAGACGGTAATACAGACTTGGAAGCTATTGCTAAAGCAATTGAAGAAGCTAAGTCGGTTACTGATAAACCCAGCATGATTAAGGTAACAACTACCATCGGTTATGGTGCGCCCAATAAACAAGATACCGCAGGCATTCACGGTTCAGCCTTGGGAGGGGATGAAATTAAACTAACCCGTGAAAACCTAGGCTGGAATTATGAACCTTTTGAAGTTCCTGAAGAAGCACTAAACCATATGCGTAAAGCAGTTGAACGCGGTGCTAATTACGAGCAAGAATGGAATCAGGTATTAGCTAACTACAAATCCAAATATCCTCAAGAGGCAGCAGAATTTGAGCGTTTCCTCAGTGGTAAATTACCTGATGGTTGGGAAAAAGTATTACCTACCTATACTCCTGAAGACAAAGCTTTGGCAACCCGTAAACACTCTGAGACTTGTCTCAATAAATTAGCTCCCGTTGTAACTGAATTAATTGGTGGTTCAGCAGATTTAACCCATTCTAATCTGACTGAGTTGGAAGACTCTGGTGAGTTCCAAAAAGGTGCATACCAAAACCGCAACATCCACTTTGGTGTGCGCGAACATGGTATGGGCGCAATTTGTAACGGGATAAGTTTACATAGTTCGGGCTTAATTCCTTACGGTGCAACTTTCCTTATCTTCACCGACTATATGCGCGCTGCTATTCGTCTATCTGCTCTTTCTGAGGCAGGGGTGATTTGGGTGATGACTCACGACTCCATCGGACAGGGAGAAGACGGTCCTACTCACCAACCCATCGAAACTTTGGCATCTTTAAGAGCAATTCCTAACCTGACTGTTATTCGTCCTGCGGATGGTAACGAAGTTTCAGGGGCATACAAAGTTGCTATTGAACAGGCTAAACAAAGTAAACCCACCTTAATGGCATTCTCCCGTCAAGGTTTGCCTAACCTAGCAGGAAGTTCGATGGAAAAAGCAACTAAAGGTGCTTATGTGCTTTCCTGTGGTTTCGCTCCCGAAGAACTTGACCTAATCTTGATTGGTACTGGTAGTGAACTACAACTTTGTGCTGCTGCTGCTGAAAAACTCAAAGCTGAAGGTAAGAAAGTGCGTGTAGTTTCTATGCCTTCTTGGGAACTGTTTGAAGCTCAAGATGCAGCTTATCAAGACTCTGTATTACCTAAAGTTGCTGCCAAACGCCTCTCTGTAGAAGCTGGTACTAGCTTTGGTTGGCAAAAATACATCGGTACTGATGGTGCTGCTGTTAGTATTGATCGCTATGGTGCTTCTGCCCCTGGTGGAGTATGTCTCGAAAAATTCGGCTTTAGTGTTGATAATGTTGTCGCTAGAGCTAAAGAACTAATTGGTTAAATAAAGGGCGTTGGTAATTATGTATGACTTACAAAGTGTTTTGGTTCGTAGCTATTAGCTCTTAGCTATTAGCTCTTAGCTCTTTTGATTAAACTAGCTTGCAGCAAAATTAAAAATCATACTTTTATTTACCAACGCCAAATAAAGAATCAAAAATAGCTTAATAATAATAAATTGATTGCCCTGTTTTTATGCAGGGCTTTTTTCTGTTGATAGCCGTATTTCTGTTTAATTACTTAACCTAGTGGAGAAAGGCTTAAATAGGGTAACTATTAAGCATTTAAAACTTTGAACTAATAAGTTCATTTAAAATGGTAACTTTATTTACGCCTCAGTCCACTAGCTTAAAAAACACAAAAAATAAGGACGCTGATTACAACGTCCTAAAATAAAAAATTAAATAATTGATAACTAAAGTTAAGCTGCTTGCCACATATCTTTTATTCTTCCTGGTAAAAATTCAGCTATTTCTTTAATTCTGTCTTCAGATAATTCATCTTTGGTCGCAGAAAAAACAGCATTAATGACTTTTTCGCCAGTGGTAGTTTGAGGTAATCCACCTTCTTTTTCAATACGAAAAACAAAAGTGTCAGCATCAAATTTTAGAGGAGGACGAATTTTACTTAACCAGGCAACTATAGGATTATCATCATGCCAAAGTTCGGCTATTTCTTGCTGTAGTCTTTTGTTGTCAGCATTTGTTTCTGCTTCTTTATGTAGTTCTGATTCTACAGCTTTGGCAGTCTCCGTAGTCATTAAATCACGCATTGTACGATAAACAATAGTAGTTAAATCCCTAGCGTCAAAAATGTCTGGTAACTCGGCTTGGAGAGCAACTTTTTCTAAAAATGGAGTATGGGTATCAATAATAGGATTAGTTGCACCTTCTTTTAATGCTGCTGGAGGGTTGGCTTCCATATTGTCTAGCATTTTTACTCCTTTCTCAGTTAATTCTGCTTTTTTGAATTTAATCAAGTGGGGTAAAGGGCCATCTGGTGCGCCAAAAGTATTAGCAACTCGAAAATCTATCTCTTCAGAGTCAATTAAATCTGGTACATCTTCTTGATTGGCATAAGCATTACCAGAAAAGTCAGCGTTAATATATTGTTTTTGATTAAGATAATCTAAATGACCAAGAAAATCTGAAATAGTTAAGTTTCTGCCAGTAAAATCAGTAGCTTTAAAATCTACCGAGTGTTTACCGTTACCATCTTGCTCATGAATTTTTTTGAGTAAGATGTACATTACATCATCTCTTAAAGCTATAGTCATATATCAATCAGTTTGTGATTTTCATTTACAAAACAAATCTTATAAAAAGTTGATTAATTACTACATCTGCTTCAAGAGTAATATTAATATCTAACTTTAGATAGATATTTCTTGTTGATTTCTTTAGCTCTCTTGGTTATTTCTTAAGAGAGATGATATTATGTCGATCGCTTTTTAATATTTGAAGATAAATTTAGTTATCCAATTTTCTTTGAAGACAGATACACTGAATGCATTTTCTAGTCAGAGAATCTTTTATTTAAAAAAATGAGGTTAAATTGATTAATGTTTGATCTGGATGACAACCATGTTATTTAAAACTTTTACTAATCGTTTGAAGACTGTTGCTAATTCAATAGTGATATTTAATTTGAGTAAGCCTTATTGGGTAGAGATAACCACCAAACAACCAAGTTGTCTTTATTATTTTGGCCCATTTCACAGTCGCACTGAAGCCAAAGAAATGCAGGCTGGTTACATTGAAGATCTGATTGCTGAAAAAGCGATCGGTATCAGTGTAAATATTAAACGTTGTTTGCCTACCAGGCTTACTATTTCCGAAGAAGAAGAGTTTTAATTTTTGAGTTTTAATTTTTAGCTTCTAATTTTATCATTCTTAAGTGGATCACATCCCCAATTCATTAAAGAATATCGCCAAGCAGTTTCTTTGATATTTTCAGAAGGTTTTTGGGCTAGGTGGCGATGAACATAGCCCACGACTTTCTTCATGTGTTGAAAGTCTTTTTGGTCATAACTAAATGTATCTTTGTTTAAAATTTTGACAATTTTTTTACTAGATTTACGACCTTTAATTTTGCCATTTTTATCCTTTTGACCAACAGAATTACTTTCTTTGGTTTTTAGCCATTGTTTAATTTCTGAAGCGTTCATGTTAACGGCTGATTGAAAATTTTCTAGTATTTCTTGTTGTTTTGGTTTGAGGTTATGATCATCTTCAATTAAAGATAAAGACTTCGATCCATAAGCGTTAGTGTTACCTGTTTTGTCATTTTTGACTAAATAACGAGGTTTACTTTTGGTTGCGGTGATTTCTTTACCGTCAACTGTAGTAGATTCAGTTACCTTTTTGATGATTTCTCCTGTAGTTTCGCCTTTACCAACTTTCCATTTAACGCGATCGCCTTTCTTGAATTTAGTTCCCATAGTTTTTATTAAAATTTTTTGACGTAGTTTATCAACTAGAATGTATGGCAAAAAATAAGTATTTCCATCTATCGCTAGCATCATTATTAGAGCTTATTGTTGATGTTAATTTATATCTGTTATATGGCGATTGGGCGTAGCCCACGCTACGCGATCGCTAAATTTAAACATCCTTTTTTGTCGCTAGATGTCATAAGTTGAATCCTTCAGAATTGAGACGATAACAACGTTGATCTGTATTACCTTCAGAAAGCAGTAATTTTTGCTCTAGCATAGCTTTTAAGTCTCTTTGCAGAGTGCGCCGAGATATATCAGGAAACATCGCCTCGCAGTTTTGAATAGTTATTTCTGGGTTTTGACTAGCGTAGCGTAAGATTAAGCTTTGACGAGAGTTAAGTTGGTATTGCCTGGCTAATTTGTCTAAGGAATTAAAAGAATTCTGGTTAATCGTTTCATCACCAATATCTGCTTGTAAATAGGCTTTCAACAAGTTTTCAATCTCGGTTATAATCTCTTGACTGTGAGTTTGATTAGTTCTTAGAGACAGCAAAATCAAAGCATTAGAAGCATTAACAGCAATTTCTGCTAATATTTGGCTTCTTTGCTCTGTCAAAGTAGGATTACGCATTGTAAATAATTTTGCTGCAAATTGAATAACTTCTTGAGTAAAGCTAGCGTCAATATTTTTAAAAATCTTCGGTGAGGTGAAAAAGGTTGAAAAAACAATTCTCGAAGTCGGTTTGGTAAATAATTGCTCAACTTGGGTGACAAGAGTATGAATAAAATCAGCAAATGGTAATTGTATAACTTCAGGGCGTGTTAACTTCTCCCACATTACATAAACGCGCTCAACGTGACGTAATTCTAGAGCATTAAAAATTGCTAACTTATCAGGAAAAAACTGATAGAGTGAACCTACTGCTGTACTGGCACGAGATGCGATCGCATGAGTAGTAGCAGCCTCAAAACCCACCTCATCAAAGACTATGGCTGCTGCATCCAAAATTCTTTCGACACGCTCTTGACTACGTTGTTGTTGTGGTTGACGACGGAGAGGCTTATTTTGAGGTTTCATCTTGACAAACACGAATAATATGTCATATATTGAAAATCAATAAAAGCTTTTTCTAACGAGCAAAAATAATTATTTCTTGATAATGTTCAACTTGCGACATTATTTATTTGACGTTGGTAAATTTAGGTTATGGCTTAAATCATCGTTTTTAGTAAAAAGCTAAAAGCTAAAAGCTACGAATAGTAATACTATCGGTTTTATACCTTATATCAACAACGTCATTATTTTACTTGTCGCTACAAAGTTATTTGCTCAAAATTTTAAATTGAGGAAATTTATCATGTCGATGTTAGAAGGTGCGCCTTGGCTATTGGCGCATAAATCAATGCTACAAATAAATAAGCCCCAGAAAATCTCCCTTTATGGCAAAGATTATGTCATGTGGCAAGATAAAACAGGACAGGTTCATGCTTTACCTAATATCTGTCCACACATGGGTGCGATGTTGTCTGAAGGATGGTGCGAATCGAAAGCTGACGGTACGAGTACGGTAGTTTGTCCGTTTCATGCACTAGAGTTTGATGGTGATGGTTGCACTATTTTACCAGGAACAGATCAACAAACATTGTCTCAGTTAAAACCTTTAGAACTAATTATTCAAAACGATTTCATTTGGTCTTATGGTGATTATAAACCTAAAATTCCTATTCCCGATATTTTAGCCAAAATTGCCCAAAAATATGAGTTTGTTGGCTATACGGCAGATACCAGTGTGGAAACAGACTTGCGATCAATGCTGTTAATTATGCACGATTACAATCACCAAAATGGCACACATCGAGATTTATTTGAGATTACTGAAGTTAAGTTTGAGCGGTTTATCGACAATGGCTATCATTCCGAAGCTTTTTACGATATGCCAACTGCACCCAAAACTTTCTGGCAAAAACTAAAGCAACCCAAGCAATTTTTACTTCCCGATATAATTCAAGCTCATTTAGAAAATTACTTTCCTTTCTTAGTTATTCTTCATGGTAGTAGCCCTTTCGGGAAAGTTGCTCAATGTAATTTATTTGTTCCCGAATCATTAACCAAAACTCGAATTTATATTTTGTTATTTGGCGAAGTCAGTAACCCCTTGGCTAAATTGTTGAAAAATCAGTTTCTAGATTTGAATAAAATTGTAGTTGAGCAAGATGCAGGTATTTTAAGTAAAATATATGCTGACGCACCACAAAAGATTAAGTTAAATAATGAAGTCGGTATGGATTGGGTGAGGCGTAATTTTGCTGGGTGGCAAGAAGTAATGAGTAATGAGTAATGAGTAATGAGTAACTAGTCTGACCTAAATCAAGTATTTAGTTCGGATCGCTGATGCCTATTAAATATAATAATGCCATTCTAATTGCCACACCGTTAGTTACTTGTTGTGGAATCAAACTCAAATTAGGATCATCCATTAAATCAGAAGTAATTTCGACACCCCGATTAGTAGGGCCTGGATGAAGTATTTTGACGTTTGGTTGACACAGTTGTAAGCGATCGCGAGTGATCCCAAATAGTTGATGATATTCTCGTAAACTGGGAATAAAATTGGCAGTCATACGTTCTTTTTGTAGTCTTAGTGTCATCACAAAGTCGGCATTTTTCAAAGCAGGACTTAATTCCCAATGAAGATATAATTTTCCTTGATGCTGCTGAGGAATCATACCTAAAAACTCTTTAGGTAGAAGGGTTGCTGGGGCTGCTAAATGAACTTCTGCCCCTGCTGCGGTTAAACTATAAATATTGGAACGAGCGACGCGAGAATGAAGAATATCACCCACAATGGCGATTTTTTTGTCTTTTAGCAATTCTAAACGGGGATTATTTTGATCTAACACCGAAGTAATTGTAAATAAATCCAAGAGTGCTTGGGAAGGATGTTGGTGTAATCCATCTCCTGCATTCAGAATAGTTACTCCCGAATTAAGTCGATCCATTTCCATCGCGATCGCTTGAGGAACACCTGCTTGTTGGTGGCGAATGACCATAATGTCTGCACCCATAGCTAAATAGGTTTTGGCGGTATCTAAAATGGTTTCGCCTTTAGTCAAAGAAGAAGTCCCTGGGGCAAAATTTAAAATATCTGCGGATAGCCTTTTAGCTGCCAATTCAAAACTACTACGGGTACGAGTAGAGGATTCAAAAAACATATTGGCGACAACTCTACCCTGAAGTGCAGGAACTTTTTTCGTTCTACCTGCTAGCACTTTTTGAAAACCAGCAGCCGTCTGTAATACTTTTTCATATTCCGCAACTGTAAAATCAATCAGGGAAAGTATGTGCCGTCTTGTCCAAGTAGTAGTTACCATGTTTGTTAACATCGAGCAGTTAACGTTGATTATTAATTAGCAAAGCATTCATCAGGTTATCAGGTTATTAGTATTTCAACAATTTTTTCACTACAGAGTTTTCGGGTTATTGAGCGGAACTTGGCTTATAAGTCTTATTATGTATATAGTTAATAGTCTGTATGGCTAACAAGCGTAATTTCAAAACCCTATGTCCGAAACACAACAACTATTACTAGTAGATGATGAGCCTGGTATCAGACAATCTGTGCAAGCATACTTAGAAGATAACGAAGGTTGGACTGTTACCGCAGCCAGTAATGCCGAAGAAGCTTGGCAGACAATCGAAACCCAAATGCCTGATTTAATTATTTCTGATGTTATGATGCCCCAGGTAAATGGGTATGAATTTTTACACAGGTTGCGAGAAGATCCACGCTATCGTTCTATTCCTGTAGTTTTTTTAACCGCTAGAGGCATGACTAGCGATCGCATTCAAGGTTATGAGGCTGGTTGTGATGCTTATCTTCCCAAACCTTTTGATCCTGAAGAATTAGAAGCGATCGTTAGGAATTTATTATCTAAAAATAAACCTGCTGATAGCAACAATGAAAGTAGCACAAATCTAGAAAAAATTGCCAAAGAGTTGGTAGAGATTAAAGCTAAATTAGATGATAAATTAAACACTAATGGCGGAATTGCCGTCACTCCTTCACCCATCAAAATTGATTTAACCCCCAGAGAACAAAGTGTTTTGGATTTAGTTGCCCAGGGCTTGATGAATAAGGAGATTGCTCGGGAATTAAATACAAGTGTGAGAAATGTTGAAAAATACGTTAGTCGTTTGTTTGGGAAAACAGGCACAAATAGTCGGACTGAACTAGTCCGTTTTGCTCTCCAACATGGCTTGACGCAATAGATACATCAATTACATCAATTAGTAATTAATTATCGTTCAAAGCTTTTTTCAACAGTTATACTAAGCTCAGATATAATTAAATTTTTTAAAAATCATTAGTTAAAAATGGTAGTTAATCATATTTGCTCAGGTATGTTGATGACAAATTATTTGGGAGCATTTTTACCACCAATTGCTTTGGATAGTCTATTTTCTACTCAAGGTATTATGGTTATGCTGTTGGTTGCCTATGCAGGGGCAATGTGGATGTTCCTTAAAAGTGCGCCAAAAGTCTACACAGTTATGGTTTCAGATTTACGTAATGCCCAACAGTTTTATGAAGGATTATTAGATCTCCCAGCAGCAGACATTCCCCTACACTATTACTATAATTACGAACAGACGATGGGGGCTGGAGGACTCGATCCTCTTTATATGTCAGCAAGTCCTGCTAATACCGCTTTAGCTGGCACAGAAGGACTGTGGTATCAACTGAAGAAAAATACCCAACTTCATGTCATTGCAGGTGCTAGCGGTGGTTATAAAGAGCGTCAGCGTCATGTCTGTTTTGATCGCGATTGTTTGGAAGTTTTATTGATGCGCATCCAATCAAGACGTTTGAAATACAAAATAAGACGCGATCGCCCGTTAAATTTCTTAGTCAAAGATATTGACAATCGCACTATCGAAATAGCCGAAGTTGCCAACTAATGACTGAGGGTAGGGGCGATTCGCGAATCGCCCTTACAGTTATCAACTTATAGCTGATAGCTTTTAATTAAACTCCACCTCGTTTATCACGGCTTTGACGACGGCGATCGCGCCATTGAACTACAGAGAGATACAAAATCCCCAAACTAAGTAGTCCTAGAATGCCGATGGCAGCAAGGAATAGAGTGTTTAGTAGTTCGTTAGTTTCCACAATTTAGAATCCGTTACGACCCCAGACAACCATAGCAATCGACCAAGTGAATAAAGCTAGGATAGTAACCCAGCCTAATGTCAAAATATCCATATCAGTATTGTTGTTTTGAAATATGTATTTAATTTGGCAACTATAAACCCTATCATACTTCTTAACTGGTCTTTTGTGGTGGGGTTTATTAACAAGATATGCCTAGTTTAGTTACAGAAAGAATAGAATCTGTCAAGGCTGGAATAATTGGGGCTGGAGCATTCGCGCTCGCTGAATTATTAGTTATTTTAGCTCGAAATTTAATTATTACTTTTGTTATCGAACATAGCTCAACTACCATAACCTTCGATGTAGAGTGGTTATTGCAATTGGCTATCGGTGCAGTTAGTGGATTTTTATTTGGAGTAACCTATCGTTATATCATCCGAGATGACCACAACTTCCATCTAAATGACGGTGCTGTCTTGGCTTTTGGCTTAGTTAGAGGACTCGCTTTAGTAGAGGACAATTTCGATTTAGCTGCGCTATTATCCTTAATTATTTTAGTGATGCAAAGTATAATCTGTTTTGCGATCGCTCGTTTAATTCTCGATTTAGCCATTGCCCGTAAACTAATCAAACCTTTTAAGGGATAAGGGATGAATGATGAAGGATGAAGAATCTATTGTTAACTGATGACTGATGACTGATGACTGATGACTGAAACCATGTCTAAACCAACAATTGAAGTTGAACATTTAAGTAAGGCTTATGGTTCGACTGTTGCCATTAAAGATGTTCATTTTACGGTTAATGCAGGAGAGATAATTGGTTTTTTAGGGCCTAATGGCGCAGGTAAAACGACGACGATGAGAATTTTGGCAGGATATTTACCTGCGACTACAGGTACAGCTAAAATTGCAGGTTATGATATTCATCGTCAATCGATGCAAGTGCGTCGTCATATTGGTTATTTGCCTGAAAATCCCCCTTTATATCCAGATATGACTGTTAAAGGGTTTTTAAATTTTGTGGCGAAAATCAAGGGCATTAAAGGAAGCGATCGCCGTCGTCAGGTTTATAATGCAATGGTGCGTTGTCAGTTAGTGGATCAGGAAAATATTGCTATTCGTAAACTTTCTAAAGGCTATCGGCAGAGAGTTGGTATTGCCCAGGCTATTGTTCATGAACCCCCTGTGATTATTTTAGATGAACCAACGGTAGGGCTAGATCCACGTCAAATTATTGAAGTACGGGATTTAATTAAAAGTTTGGCAGGAGAACATACAATTATTCTCTCAACTCATATTCTGCCTGAAGCTAGTATGATTTGCGATCGCGTTACGATTATTAATCGCGGTAAGGTGATAACTACTAACACTCCCAACGATCTACAAGCCCAGTTAGAAAGCAATTCTGGTTATGAAATTGAAGTTGCAGGCGAAATAGAATTGATTTTACCTTTGTTACGAAAAGTGTCGGGAGTTCTGCAAGTTACACAGGCGGAAAATTCTTTACCAAATTATCCAGATCGTTATTTAATCAACATTACTTGTCAACCTAATACTGAACCTGGAAAAGACTTGGCAGCCATAATTATTAATCAAGGCTTAAGTTTATACGAATTACGTCGTACTCGTCCTAGTTTAGAAGATATCTTTTTAGAACTGACTACCGAAGAACCTTTAAACATTGAACATTGACCATTGAACATTGAACATTGAACATTAACCATTGACCATTAAACATCGTTGATAACTGATAAATGGTAAGTGATAAATGAAATGACTCCTGATTCCTGACTCCTGACTCCTCTCTTAACCAGTAAATCAAATACGTGATAGCTTCATGATAATTTCTAATATTATTGCGATTTTACAACGAGAATTACAAAGTTATTTTGCTTCGCCTTTAGCTTATATGGTGGCAGCAGTTTTTTGGTTTATTTCAGGTTTATTTTTAGTAGAAATATTACTCGGGGAACAGGGAATTATTCAACAAGTAGCTCAGGGTGAGCAGATGGGAGTAGGTATTGGTGCAGTTGATGTTGCCACTGAATTTTTAACTTCTTTTTTAGCTATTTTGGGTTCTTTATCCTTATTTATTATTCCTATCTTATCAATGGGACTTTATGCTGAAGAAAGAAAACGAGGAACTTTAGAATTATTGGCAACTTCACCAATTACTAATTGGGTTGTGGCGTTAGGAAAACTGCTAGCAGTTTTATGTCTATATATCTTTATGATTTTGCCGTCGTTAATTTGTGAAGCGATCGCTTTTAGTGCTGCTCAACCATCTATTCCTCCTGCTGTACCTCTTTTAGCTCATTTGGGTTTAATTTTATTAGCTGCTGCCTTGCTTTCTTTGGGAATGTTTATTTCTTCTTTGACAAATAGCACGATTTTGGCAGCTATTTTGACTTTTGGAATAATTTTATTCTTATGGATGTTTGATCTAATTGCTAATAATTTGAGTGGTGAATTGAGAGAAAGCCTACAACGTATTTCTTTATTGGAAAGTTATAATAATTTAGTTCAAGGTATTGTCAATACTAGTGATCTTATTTTATTGTTTAGCTACATATTTTTGGGGGTATTTTTAACCGCTCAATCGATTCATTCATTGCGCTCAAATCGTCAATAATTTTTTAGTTTTTTCCTAATCAACTATGACCAGAATTATATTATTATTTATCAGTATTTCCTTAGTTGTGGCTGGAATAGTAATAGTCAGCATAACTGAAAAATGGTCAAGTGTATCGATATTACTTTTATTTTCTAGTGGTATTTTATTAATTCTAAGTCTCTGGTTATGGGGAAATAAACATAAATTTTGGCACAAACGAACAACTAAACGAAGTGCTAGTGCCTTGGTTACTACAGTTCTAGTTTTATTAATAATTACTTTAATTAATATTTTAGGAATTCGCTACAATACACGTTGGGATTTTACCGAAAATAAATTATTTACTCTATCAGAACAATCTCAGGTAATAGTTACTCAATTAAAACAACCTTTAGAAGTATTAGTATTTGACCGTAGTATTAATCCTGACCTAGAACAATTACTACAAAATTATCGTCGCTATAGTCAAAAATTTCAGTTTAAATTTATTAACCCAGAACAAGAAATTGGCATAGCTCAACAGTTTGGAGTGCAATCTTTAGGAGAAATATATTTACAATATGGCGATAAAAAACAAAAACTTAATGTCAGTAACACTCCAGTTGGAAAACCTCTGACTGAAATCCAATTAACCAACGGTATCGAAAAAATAAAACGCGATCGCCCGATTAATATTTATTTTCTTCAAGGACACGGGGAAGCTTCTTTGGAAATGGTTGAAGGTGGTGTAGCACAAGCTGTAACTAATCTGAAAAATAAGGGCAATCAAATACAAGAATTAAACCTGGCAAGCAGTGGCACAATTCCCGAAGATGCTAATTTAATTATTATTGCTGGGGCAATCAGAAAGCTCTTAACGGCTGAAGTTGCTAGTATACAAAAGTATTTAGATGCAGGTGGTAATCTCTTACTCCTACTGTCCCCTAATACCGATTTGGGAATTAATACTCTACTACAAACATGGGGAATAGAACTAGATAATCGTCTCATTGTGGATGGTTCAGGTGCAGGTAATATTATGGGTTTTGGGCCAGGGGTAGCAATAGTTAATAACTACGGCGATCATCCCATTACTGCTAGTTTTCGTAATGGTATTTCCCTCTTTCCCGAATCTCGACCAGTAAAAACTCAAGAAAAGACAGGCATAGACAGCACTCCTTTAGCAATTACTAACAAACAAACTTGGGCAGAAAGTGACTTAAGTAACGAAGAAATTAGTTTTAATCCTCAACAAGACTTACCAGGGCCATTAAATATTGCGATCGCCCTAAATCGCCCTAAACCTAAATCTGCTCGTATAGTTGTCTTTGGGAGTTCTACTTTTGCTACTAATGGCTGGTTTGAACAACAGTTAAATGGCGATATTTTGCTTAATTCCGTTAGTTGGCTGATTGGTGAAGATCAAAAAACTCTCTCAATTCGACCCAAAGAAGCTGCTAACCGTCGTCTTAATCTTAGTTCGTTGCAGGGAACAATGATTAGCTGGATAGCTTTGTGGATTATGCCTCTGCTAGCTTTGATTACAGGTGGAGTTTTATGGTGGCAACGTAGGTAGGGCTTGCTGAAAAAGTTAATTAGTGGGGAGAAAGTAATGAGTAATGAGTAATAAGTAATGAGTAAAGTTCTGATCGCGGTTTTAGTTTTTAAGAATGAAATTGCTCTAAAAATTCCTGACTGAATTGTGTTAAGGATAATAATTGTATGCGTTGATCTGCTAACACTAAACGGCGATCGCTCTCCAAATTATAACCCCAGTCTGCCAAATATAAATTTACACTCTCTAAGTCAGGCTGTTGAGCAACTTGTTGTAAAGCGGGTAGGCGATCTTCAACAAAATAAATGTTAATTGTTGCTGCTGTTGTTTGATATTGATCTCGCAGTAGTCTCAAGGTTTCATATTTGGGACGTTTGCTTTCTTTACCGATAATATTGGTAGTCGCTAAATTAACTCCCTGTTGTTGTAATAGTTGCTGTACAAAACGTCCTTCTTTCGTAGTAATAATATATAGTTCTACATTAGAATCAACCAACTTTTGCAGACTCTCAATCATCCTAGGATAGAAACGATGCAATCCTAGCCAACTATCTAAATCCTGCTGAATCCAACTATCTCTTACTCCATCAAGCTTTTGCACTACGGCTAATTTATCTAGTTTTTCTGAGCTTAAAATCTTTTGAGCGATCGCTTGCCAATCAGTTAAAATCTCTGTTTCAGTAATACCTAAAACTAACGCTCGCAGCAAGATCGGCATTTCCCAACCAGTCTCTATTACGGGGCGTAACCGATAAAAACTAGAGATAAAGCGATCTTCAATTTCTGCCGTCTGCCATATTTGTTGATAAGCTTTTTTGGTACTGGCAAAATACTCAACTAAACCATCACAAATTACCCCATCGAAGTCTAATGCCAAAAGATTAATTGGAATTGGTTTTAAAGACATACTTTCTTTTTGTTGATTGTTCCTGTACTTAGGAATTGCTTAACCCACAGCAAATTCGGTTAACTTTCGCAAATAAGGAGACTGATAAGCTAACACAATATCCTGCTTTGGTACACCTGCTTCTACCAACTCATTTGCTATTCCCACTTCCGTGCCATCATACTGAATCCAAATTTTACCGTCAATAATATCCATCTGAATCAAACACCCATATACCCGTCGATGCTTTTCCCAACCATTATTAATTACCTGATAACGGTCTTGTTCGCGATCAAAAATCGTTTGCCGAATAATCTCACCATAGCTCGGTTGGACTTGGGCATAAGTCGTTAAAAGGTGCTGAATAATTTGTCGATACTGATCTAATTTGTCCATCGCACGATTTCCTCCTGTTCAGGGTCAAAAACAATCAGCTTAAGTTGGTACTCTTGCAGACTTAATTGAGGCAATTGACGACAAAAAAAACTGTCGTAGATTTCAAGAGATACAGCCAAATAAAGAACTCGTTCTGGTTCTTTTAATTTTAGTACAACCCGATAGTTCAGGTATTGCCCCAATGCCGTATGAAATTCAAATATTGCCGAAGGAGCTGTAAAACTTTTATTCAATCGCAATTTGCTCTTGGTTTCTTTGAGCCATAATCAATCGCTCTGCACCCAGATCTATTTGTAACTGTCCATCTGCCAGGTCAATTGTTAAAGGATCGTGGGTAATCGTCCATCCATCTTTCTGGAGCGATCGCTTTACGACGTTATGAAAAATATCCCGTGCTGCCATTAATGTTTTTAATTTTTAATTACTAACTAAGTACCGTAGCAATCTCAGATAAACTCAATCTGGGGATGTTGGAATTTAAACCCAGCATTTTTTAATTTTTGATTATCAAGTTTCAAATTAAAAGAGCGAGTCGAAGGTTGACTAGTATCCCAGATGATCGAAGGTAAATTATGAGCTTGGAATAAATTATTGAAGAACTCTTTACTAGTTAAAACTTGATCGCTATTCAAATTATAAATACCTTCTAACTGCTTTTCACGGGCAAAAGCGATCGCCCGCACAATATCATCTAAATGAACCCAGTTAGTATAATTTTCGCCTGTACCTGGTTGAGTTGTCCCTGCTCGTTTCTGAAATATTTTGCTTAATTCTCTACCTTGACCATAAATTCCTGATAGCCGAAAGATACAGGTTTTTAATTCGCTCGTAAGGGTTTTCTGTAATACCTGCTCAGTCTGATACATAATTTTATTACCTTCACTGACAGGGTTAACTGCAACCGTCTCATCAACCAGATCACCACTGGTATTGTTGATAATGCCGTAGCTACTAGTATAAATTAACTGTTTTACTTTTGAATTATTACCAATCGCAGACATCAAATTCTCGGCAGTTTCCAAGTAGGCTTGACGGTAGCCTTCTGCGGTGCGTTGTTTTGCCCCGACGCTTAGTAGGATTATATCTTTCTCAGCTACTACCTTTTGAAGACTAGGTAAATCATTTCCTGTTAAAATAACTACTTCTGATGCGATCGCCTGTAATTGCTCTCTTTTCTCAGGAGTGGTTGTCGTTACTGTAACTTCATCTCCTGCTGCCTTCCACAGACGAGCTACTTCACTCCCAACATATCCACATCCAATAATTGCAACTTTCATAATTTACTTATATTGCATTTGACTTTATACATTCTTAAAAAGCTAAAAGCTAAAAGCTAATAGCTACGAATAATTTTCTTCTCGTTTTCACACCTTCAATCTACAACGTCATTTAGATTGATAACTTTTATCAATTATCCAATCCTCTTGGGCAAATTGGTATTCCGCTTTAGTAATCACATTTTGCTCTAATAACCATCTCAGTCGCTCTGTTTGCTGTTTTAAATTATGATTGGGACTAATGTAAAAGTATTTATTTCTTAAATATTGCTTGCGTTTTAACCACATCTGGGCTAAAAAAGTTTCTAAAGCTTGGCGATTAGGTTTATCTTTTAGAAAGATAATCTTTTTACGGTCAAAAGTTTCTACAACAATGTAGTTTTGTTGCTTAACTTGATATAAAACTGTAAACACAACAGCGACTATAACAGAAATAATAAGATATTTAGAGCCGTGTTGAGTAATAAGACTTTGTAACAAAATACAAACAGCAAAACTAACTGCTACCAGCGTTATAAAAAGTAATTGAGAATTTTTACGACGATATGTTTGAGCTTCACTTTTCAGGCTTTCGTAAGCGATATAATTTTCATATTCTCCCTCAGCATCTTTCAGATAAAGTTTTAGCTTATTTGGTAATAAGAAAAAACTTCTTTTTTCTAACAAAGCCTTTTGATGTAACTCCATGAGCTTAAATCCTTATGCACCAAGTAAAATTTAGCAGTAGATAGTATAAATCAAATAAATTTAATTTTCCCTTAAAATTTATGTCGAATAGATAGCGAAGATCAACCTAATAAAATAAATTTCCTTAAGTTCATTAGGCACTAAACATAATTAAATAATGAAAATTATTGCCTATATTTACAGTGATCCTCTTTTAGATTCCACACCCACTCAAGAAATATGGGGATGGGAAATAGATCAAGTTTATCAAGATTTTGGTGAGTACCAGCAGTTAGAGCGGTTACTTGCTGATTGTCAAAAGGAAAAGCCAAATTATCTATTAATTCGTCGTTTAGAAGAGTTGGGAGATAATGTCAGGGTCATTGGCGATCGCCTGAAACAATTAGAGGCTTTAGGAATTGTAATTATTACAACCGAGCAGGATTACAGTTCTATAATTGGAAATCAAATTAATGATAGTCACCTTAATCACAATTTAAGCAAATTATTTCACGAAATACAAGTAAATAAGCAGCGTTTGCAGTTACAATTAGGTCATGCTCGTAATCGCTTGAAAATACTTCCTCCCCCAGGCAAAGCTCCCTATGGATATCGTCGTGGCCAGGATAAATATATTCTGGATAAAAGCACTGCTCCTGTGGCGAAAGATTTTTTTGAAAGGTTTTTATTATTTGGCTCGTTGCGCGGTGCAGTCAGATATTTAGAAAAGCGATACGGTAAAAAAATATCTCCTACTACTGGTCGTAATTGGTTAATTAATCCTGTATATCGTGGGGATTTAAAATATAAAAATCAACAGTTAATTTCTAACACTCACACCCCAATTATTAATCGAGAAGAAGCAGCCCAAATAGATCGTTTACTACGTCGTAATAGTCGTCTACCTAGTCGTACTGCTAGCGCACCTCGTTCCTTAGCAGGCTTAGTTGTTTGTCAGCAATGTCAATTAACTTTTAATATTACTCGTGTTACTCAACGTCAACAATCAACTGAATACCTTTATTTACGTTGTCATAATTGTCCTCAAAAACCCAAGTGTAAAGCAATTTCTTATTCAGAAGTTTTAACTCAAACTATCAAACAAATTTGCGTAGAATTACCGATCTCAGTTGCTCAATTAAATCCATCTAATGATGCAGCAATTGCAAGCAAAATACAACAAGAAATTCAACAAAAACAGTCTATTCTTGAACAGTTACCAACTTTACTACAACAAGAAATTTTAGATCAAAAAACTTTTGCTTGGCGCAACTATCAATTACGTACGGAGATCGCCGAGTTAGAAACTAAAATTGCACAATTACCTCCTAATAATTTACCTGCGATCGCTCTAGCTGTATCTTTACCACAATTTTGGTTGGATTTGTCTGAAGCTGAAAGACGTTTTTACTTTCGTGAATTTATTAAACAAATAGAAATTATTCGTCATAAATCGTCAGACTGGGATTTGTCTTTAAAATTCATTTTTTAGGCATTATTATATTTATTATTTTTTTAAATGCTGATTGCTGATTGCTGATAGCTGATAGCTTATGGCTTTGTAATAAATCTTAAGCTAGTTGACAAATACTTTCATTAACCTGTATGCTCGAAGATCTCAGTACTAATACGTAGTCTTAAAATTAAGGTAGGAACTTAATGAAATCTTTAGCCTTATTTTTAGCAATTGGTTTAACTACCACCGTAGGCTTATCTGATACTGTAACAGTCAATGCTAATGAGTCCAATATTCCATTAACTACTGCCGATACTTCCCTAATTGCTCAAGGCGGGGAAGGTGGAGAAGAGATGACTCCTGGAGAAAAAGCCAATGCAGATTTTGAGGACAAAATGGAGAGTGAAGAACTATTAAGTGAACTGCAACAGGGTGGTTATGTAATCTATTTCCGACACGCTCAAACAGAAAAAGATTACGCCGACCAAGTTAAAGCAGATGTCAATGATTGCTCAACTCAACGAACCCTTAGTGAAGAAGGATGGCAACAAGCCATAAGTATCGGTAATGCTTTTGCCGAGGCTGATATACCAGTTGGTGAGGTAATCAGCAGCCAGTATTGTCGTGCATGGCAGACTGCTAGTTTAGCCTTTGGTCAATACGAAAAAGATTCCGCGCTTAATTTTCTCCCTTTTGAAGACTATACACCTGAACAAATGGAGGAAATGAAAGCTAATGTGACTCCTTTGTTAACAGCTATGCCCGAAAGCGGTACGAATACTGTTATTATTGGTCACGATGACCTTTTTGAGGCAGCAACAGGTATCTATCCAGATCCTCAAGGTATGGCTTATGTAGTCAAACCTAATGGCGATGGTGGATTTGAAGTTATGGCTAATATGCTTCCTGAAGAATGGTCAGAGTTATAAAAATATTCAGTTGATAATTGATAACGAGAATTAAAATCATTATTATAATCTTAATTTGTGTGTGAGGATTATTATGACTAAGATTTCTTTGGGCAAAATTGCCCCAATCATTTTTGCTGCTCTAGTTGCAGGATTATATGCTTATCCAGCCCAGGGACAAACAAAACCAAACGAGCTACTTAACCAAGTAGAACAGTATGGACAGGAAAGCCAAGGCAATAGAATGGGTCAAGTGACCAACGTTAATCAACTGCGAGATGTTTCCCCTACAGATTGGGCTTATGAAGCTTTACGTAGTCTAGTAGACCGTTATGGTTGTATTGCTGGTTTTCCTAACCAAACCTATCGAGGCGATCAACCTCTTACTCGTTATGAATTTGCTGCGGGTTTAAACTCTTGTTTAAA
Source organism: Waterburya sp. (assembly GCA_051658085.1). GTDB lineage: Bacteria > Cyanobacteriota > Cyanobacteriia > Cyanobacteriales > Xenococcaceae > Waterburya. The sequence continues at coordinate 90,160 of JBOFLX010000013.1, read as the reverse complement.
TCAAATTGAACGTTTGATTGCTTCTTCCCAGGCTGTTAGCCAAGAAGACTTAGATACAATTAATCGTCTTAATCAAGAATTTGAGGCAGAATTAGCGACTTTAGGCGGTAGAGTCGATGAATTAGAAGCTCGTACTGCTGTTTTAGAAGATAGTCAATTTTCTACTACTACTAAATTAGTGGGCGAATCAATCTTTGGCGTTGCCAGTGTGGTTGCTGGTTCTAATGATGATGGAGTGGAAGAAGCTGATGACGATGATGAGATTGATCAAGTGCCTGTATTAGGTCATCGTACTCGTCTAGAATTAGAGACTAGTTTTACTGGGGAAGATTTGCTATTTACTCGTCTTGCTACAGGTAATTTTCCCGAATTTAGCGATGAAACTGGAACTTTTCAGGGAGAATTATCTTTTGCACAACCTGATGATAATCAATTAGGTTTAGAAACCATATTTTATGATCTCCCACTTGGCGAAAATACCAACGTTTTAATTGGTGCTGTGGGATTAGCTGCTGATGATATTGCCCAGACTGTCAGTATATTAGATGGAGATGGTGGTTCGGGTGCAGTTTCTGCTTTTGGTACTCGTAGTCCTATTTATTTACCCCCAGGAGAAGCTGGTTTAGGGATTATCCATAGCCTCGGAGATAAGATAGAGTTGAGTGCTGGTTATCTAGCAGGAGAAGCCAACGATCCTAGTGATGATAGTGGTTTATTTGACGGTTCATATAGTGCAATTGGACAAGTACTATTTACTCCCTTTGAACAGCTAGATCTTGCTTTAACCTATGTTCACGGTCGTGATCAGAGTGATACAGGAGTGGGTAGCGATCTTGCTAATATTCAAGATTTAACCGCAACAGTAGAAGGTGAAGAACCTCTAGAACCAGGAACAGAGGTTTTTGAGGATGGTGTTCCTACAGTTAATGATTCCTATAACGCTCAGTTTTCCTTTGCCTTGAGCGATCGCATTGTTATTGGTGGTTGGGCAGGCTTAAGTAAAGTAACCACTCTGTCTAGCTTTGTCTCCGATGGACAGACAGTTGAACGTGGTGTACAGGATATTTGGAACTGGGCAGCAACTTTAGCTTTTCCCGATTTGGGTAAAGAAGGAAATCTCGGTGGTATTATTGTGGGGATGGAACCTTGGGTGTCTGAATCTACCATTGATACCGAAGGATTTGGAGAAGATGAAGAACAATCCCTCCATGCTGAGGCTTTTTATCAGTATCAAATCAACGATAATATCGCCCTTACCCCTGGGGTAGTTTATGTCAATAAACCAGATAACAATGAAGATAATGATGATCTAGTCATTACAACTCTTCGTACTACTTTTAGTTTCTAAGCCACAACACAATACTTCTCGTTTAACAAATGCCAACTAATCTATAAGGTTAGGGAAAGGGGTAAGGGGTAAAGGGGAAAGGCATAATTAGCTACTTGCGTAGTCCTTTTACCTTTTCCCTGATACAACCAATCAATATCTAATTTTGTAGGCTATACTAGCTAATTGTCTTTTAGCTTCGTATAGCAATAAAGCACTAGCAACTGCTACGTTCAGAGATTCCACTCCATTAGCCAAAGGAATTGTAACCTGTTCATCAGCCAGAGCAATCAATTCTGTTGATAGTCCTGCTCCTTCATTGCCTAATAAAATTAAACTTGGACGAATAAAATCGATTTCCCAGTAGTTTTTTGAAGCTTTGGCAGTAGTGGCAATTATCTGTATACCTGCTTGTTGATGTTGCTTAATTAGTTCCAAAAAATCTTGACTAATACCCATAGAAATACGAAACCATTCGCCTGCGGTTGCTCTTAAGACTTTCGGGTTATTAATATCAACACTATCAGCAGTTAACCAAAGACTATCAACCCCTGCTGCTACAGATGTCCGAATAATTGTGCCTAAATTACCAGGATCTTGCAATCTTTCCAAAGCAATGCCTAATTGAGTTTGAGCAATAACTGGTTCTATAGCTATGGAACTTGGAGCGATCGCCAATACCCCATCAGGATTAACTGTAGTCGCGATCGCCTCTAATACTTCTAGACTGACAAGCTGAGTTTTAAAGCCTTTTTGAGCAATTTCTAGGCACAATGGCTGATGATTTGACTGCCAGTGATCTGTGTAAAAAACAATATCTAACTTATAATCGACTTGGCAAGCTGCTTCAATTAGATTTGTTCCTTCTAAAAGTAACAGATTTTGTTTGTGTCTTTCCTTGGCACGGTGCAGTTTACGAACCTGCTTAACAAGAGGATTTTTAGTGCTGGTTAAAATTATATTATTCACTAGCTATTGACGAATAGCATTATTCAAAGTAATACTTTGGTTGCTTGCCTATGCGGAACTCGGGACTTGAACCCGAATGTTTTAAGCAAACACTAGAATCTGAATCTAGCGCGTCTACCAATTCCGCCAGTTCCGCAGATTTTCCCACCCATAGACTCTTATTATGATTGACTTTGATCATGAATGTCAAACTTCTATCTTAATTTACTTAAAGTAGCAATAATCTACTTCTCAGTTAAATCCCTAGAGTCTATTTTAACTACTTGTAGACGCTTAAATTCAATTATTTTTTCTATTATCAAGAGGATAAAGCCATTAATTCTATCTCTAACTTAACGCCAACCAAAATTACGACCAACGATCCACAAGCTGTCCTTGAAATCTGGGGTGGTCACGCTCTTCAAGGAGAAGTCAAAATCAGTGGGGCGAAAAATTCCGCTCTCGTACTGATGGCAGGCTCGATACTTTGTGGAGGTAAATCGACTTTACGCAATGTTCCTAACCTAGTTGACATCAAGCGCATGGGGCAAATTCTCCAAGCTTTGGGAGTCAAACTCAAACGTCATGCTGATGTTTTGGAAATTGATGCTAGCCAGCTCAAGCCCAAAGAAGCTCCTTATGATGTAGTTTCGCAGTTGAGAGCCAGTTTTTTCGTCATTGGCCCATTATTAACTAGATTGGGAACAGCCCGTGTTCCTCTGCCTGGAGGCTGTGCTATTGGTGCTAGACCAGTAGATCTTCACGTTCGAGGTTTACAGGCAATGGGGGCAAATGTCGCCATTGAAGATGGTATTGTTCATGCCAACCTAGTAGGTAATCGCCAACGTTTAAAAGGAACTAAAATTTATTTAGATTATCCCAGTGTCGGTGCAACCGAAACTATTATGATGGCAGCAACCTTGGCTCAGGGAACAACCAAAATTGAGAATGCTGCTCAAGAGCCAGAAATAGTTGATTTGGCAAACTTCTGTAACCAAATGGGAGCTAAGGTCAGTGGTGCTGGGACAAATACCATAATCATTCAAGGAGTTACTGAACTACATCCCCTTGACTATAATGTCATTCCCGATCGCATTGAAGCAGGTACGTTTTTAGTTGCAGGTGCAATTACCCATTCAGAAATCACACTTGTTTCAGTTATTCCTGAACATTTAGCCCCAGTTATTGCCAAACTTGAAGAAATTGGCTGTCAAATCATCGTTGACCCAGATGAAGGTCAAGTCTTTGGTGGCAATATTGAATCGAAACGTCTGCGAATTATCCCAGGAGAACTTTACGGTACAGATATTGAAACTCTTCCTTATCCTGGTTTTCCAACAGATATGCAGGCACAATTTACCGCCTTGCTGAGTATTAGTAAAGGCAATAGCGTGATCAGTGAAACGGTATTTGAAAATCGCTTACGTCACGTAGCAGAATTACAGCGTTTGGGAACAAATATTCGCGTTAAAGGCAATCATGCCATTGTTCAAGGTGTATCCTTTATTTCAGGTGCGCCAGTTATGGCAACCGATTTAAGAGCTTCTGCTGCCCTAGTGTTGGCTGGTTTAGCTGCGGAAGGTAAAACTACTGTCCACGGTTTACAACATTTAGATCGCGGTTATGAGGATCTAGAAACCAAGCTTCGTAGTTTGGGTGCAAAATTAGAGCGTGTTATTCCTAATAGCTAAACTGGTCAACATCTAATTGGCTGTTCAAGATAAGGCAGAAGGCGCAAAGGACATTCGTGTGTCCGCATGCAGGCAGAGGGCAGAAGGCAGAAGGAAAGATAAATATGCAACTTCTGCGCCTCTTTAGACCAAACGATCGCTAATCCAATTTAATAAACTAGGAAAATATTGTTTAAGCAGATAAATTCTTTTTGCCATCGGATCGGGAAAGACATGAAGTTGATCACGAGCGATCGCCCTAATTGTCTCTGCCATCACGTCTTTTGGTTCAGTGACATATTTATCAGGAAATGCTGGAGATTTTTCTGCTAATGTACCATATCTAGCTGACTGCAATATGGGAGTACGACTAAAAAAAGGATAAACGGCAGTTACTTTTATGTTGTAAGGTTTGACCTCATTAAACAACCCTTCACTAAAACCTCGTAAGCCAAATTTACTAGCACAATAATGAGCTATCCCTGCTGGCGTAATCCAACCTGCTAAAGAAGAAATATTAACTATATGTCCCTGTTGACGAGCAATCATATCGCCAACAAATAAAGAACTTAAACGCATCGGAGTCATTAAGTTAAGTTCCATTAACTGTTCCCATTTGTCAATAGGAACTTCATCCATTCTTCCAAATAAGCCAATCCCTGCATTGTTAATTAGGATATCGAGGGGCATATTCAAAGCTTTTACTTGTTGATAAAGCGTTTCGCATCCATGACGAGTAGCTAAATTTCCCTCCAAGCACTTAATTATTTCTCCTGTAATTATTTCAGATTGAATCTTGTCAACTCGCTCATTAAGAATCTCCAAGTCAATATCAGTAAGTATTAAACGGCTGCCTTTAGCTAATAATTGTTTGGTAAGTTCTTGACCAAATCCCCCCGCAGCACCAGTGATCAAAATAACAGCGTTTTTTAATTCGGTCATGTTTATATTTTTATATGGAGATCGCCAATTGATTAGTTAAGTATGCGTCAAAGTTGGGGATCGGCTATACTCTACTCTGAATTTGACTAATCTGGTACGGTAATTATGTATTATTATTTCTAAATGTAAATCTGGCTTCATAATATATTTTACGTTTCTTATTTATATGCACACTATTCTTTCTCCTAACTCTACTTTTACTAGCAGCAACAATCAGATTTTACAAACAAAGCTACAACAGAAACAGCCTTTAAAAGTTATTGCTTTAGGAGATAGTTTAATTTATGGTTTTGGGGATTTTGTCGGTGGTGGTTGGGTTGAGAGATTACGCCGTCAATGGATGTCTCCCCAGGGAGAAGGGCATATTTTATATAATTTAGGGGTTAGGGGCGATCGCGTGCAACAAGTCTCTCAACGCCTAGAACAAGAATTTAATTGTCGCGGTGAACTACGTAATCGAGTCCCAGACTTAATTTTACTTTCTGTTGGGGTCAATGATTCTGCTCGTGTCGGCAAACCAACAGGAAGACTATTCACAGATTTTGAAGATTTTAAACAACAAATTGCCCATTTATTAAATGTTGCCCAGAATCTTTGTCCTGTATTATTTATTGGGATGACTCCCGTCAATGAAGCGAAAATGCCTTTTATGAGTTGTCTTTACTATAATCATTTTGATCAGTATCGTTACAAAGAAGCAACTTTACAGGCTTGTCAAGCAAGAGATATCCCTTATTTAGATATTTTTGATCTTTGGCTATCGAGAGGTGCAGATTGGATCAATATGCAAATAGGCGAAGATGGTTTACATCCCAACGTAACTGGGTATCAAAATTTGTTTGCCGATATTATGGCGTGGCATCTAATTGATTAACTGATGTTACGCAATAATTGATATGTAGGGGTCGGGAAAAGCGAAGCAGCGCGGTCTTGGCGGTTTCCGTTGAGAGCGACTGCTTCAAGAAGGGAAAAGAAAAAAGGGGAAAGGGTAGATTGTTCTTTATTAAATAAATATGCTAAACAACAAAAACACGAGCAGAAATAACTAAGAAAAATATATAGGAAGAAGTGGGAGAATAATAATTTTGGTGGGCAATTATTTTTTTCCCAGATGTTTTTTCTCTTAGTAATTTTTGCCCACCCTACGCAAGCTTAATATTATTGATTAACTAACAGCGTCTTTAGATTTATCAATGGTTTTTTCTACAGCCTTTTGAACTTTGTCAACTCTTTCTTTTACTTCTTCAGGTTGATCGCTAGTAACTTTGTCCATAGCTTCTTTAGCCTTAATTCCATATTCTTGTGCCATTTGTTTAGACTTATCGTCAGTACTCATTGGTATCCTCTTTTTCAATAATTCTTAGTGTATTTAATTAATGACCATCATAATTAAATATTGCTATGTGCTAATCTATCAAAAGAAATAATTAAGCTGTTACCAAAAGGTATCCGTGTCAATGCAGTTAGTCCAGGTGTATTTGATACCGATATGACTCAAAGAGCCGTGGGAGAGATGTTTGAATCCCTTGGGCAACAGATTCCTATGGGGAGATTAGGGAAACCTGAAGAAATTGCTAAAGCAGTTTTGTTCCTCGCTAGTGATGATGCTTCTTATATTGTCGGTGAGGATTTACTAGTAGATGGTGGGCGAATACGTTTGAATCTTTGGCAATCTTAAGTATGGACATAGTTACATACAACTGCAATCTCATTCAACAACTAAAGTTATGAGTAATTTAACCAACAAAGTAGCAATTATAACTGGTTCTTCTCGTGGTATCGGACGAGCGATCGCAACTCGATTAGCTAAAGAAGGTGCAACAGTAGTGATTAATTATTCTCACAGTGCCGATAAAGCTGAAACAACCGTTAAAGAAATCGAACAACAAGGAGGAAAAGCGATCGCTTTTCAAGCAGACGTTAGTAAAATAGCAGATATAACCAGTTTGTTCGACGAAACTATCGCTCAATTAGGCAAGGTTGATATCTTGATTAACTGTGCTGGAGTTACAGTTTATAAGCCTATAGTCGAAGTGACTGAAGCGGATTTTGATAAAATTTTCGCAATTAACGTCAAAGGTACTTATTTCGCCTGTCAGCAAGCTGCTCTCCGTATGGCAGATGGCGGACGTATTATCAACATTTCTAGTACTACTACCGCTATGATGCTGCCTACTTACAGTGCTTATGTAGCTACCAAAGGTGCAGTAGAACAGATTTCACGGGTGCTAGCTAAAGAAGTAGGCGATCACGGTATTACCGTAAATATAGTTTCTCCAGGCCCTACCGACACTCCATTATTTCGTCAAGGGAAAACCGAAGATCAGATCGAGCGTTTTGCTTCAATGGCAGCATTAGGGAGGCTTGGACAGGTAGAAGATATTGCTGATGCAGTAGCTTTTTTATGTACTGACGATGCTCGTTGGATTACAGGACAAAATATTCGTGTCAACGGTGGTTTAGCTTGATCGCTGATCTTTTTTACTAAAGAAAAGGTAAAGGTAGCTTAGTTTCTAAGATTTAAGAATCAGAATAAACAAAAAATCAACAAAAAATTATAACTCTAACCATGAAAAAAACAATTTTTAGGCTTTCAACTTGGTTTATTGTATTATTAGCTACATTTTGTCTGATACTACCAGCAAATGCTGCCTTAACCACTGAAAATATTCAAGTTTTTCATCCCAAAATTAATAAAACTGTAACTATGGGAAAAGAAACTTTTAATTATAAAACCTTAACTAGTAAAGACTCTTCGGAAACTGTATCAATAACTGAAATAACTCAACCACCTGAATATGAGGGATTTCTATTTCAAAAGCATATTTTACAAACTCCAGAAGAAATTTACATTATAGATGGAGACTTTGAATTTGCTTTTTCACAATCCAATAAAAAAACTAAAGTCAGCAAAGGAGATATTGTTTCCATTCCTTCTGGTATGCCCTTCGGTTTTAAACACACTAATAAAGGGGAAGGAAAAGTTATGGTATTTAGTCGCAGCAAAGCTTTGCCAGATATGCTCTCAGAAATAGGTATGGCCAATCAAAATAGCGAACCAGACATTCAAACAATAAGTTCAATTGCCAAAAAATACGGTATTGAATTTCTCAATTAATGAGGAAACAGCAATGACTCAATGTACTCATACCGAACAAATTAATCAAATTACACCCACCGCCGAAGGGTGCGAGGAGTGTTTAAAAATAGGAGATTCTTGGGTACATCTGCGAATGTGCTTGATTTGCGGTCATGTTGGTTGCTGTAATTCTTCTAAAAACCAACACGCTCAAAAGCATTTTAATGCTACAAAACATCCCATCATCGAATCCTTTGAACCCAATGAAGACTGGCGATGGTGTTATATCGATGAAACTTATGTTGAGTAATTAAGAAAACAAACTCGACAACTTAAGAAAGATGGATTTACAACTCACAGATAAATTAGCCTTAGTTACTGGTTCGACTGCGGGAATTGGTTTGGCGATCGCCAAAAGTTTAGCAACAGAAGGCGCATCGGTAATTGTTAATGGACGTTCGCAAGAATCCGTTGATAAAGCGATCGCTCAAATCAAATCTAATGTTTCTAGTAAAATTATGAGTCTGCCTGTCGATCTTAGTTCTGCTGAAGGAGTCAAGCAAGCCGTAGAACAATTCCCCCAGGTAGATATTTTAGTTAATAACTTGGGTATTTATGAAGCCAAACCTTTTTTTGAGATTCTTGATGAAGATTGGCAAAAAATATTTACCGTCAACGTTATGAGTGGTGTACGTCTTTCTCGTGCTTATCTACCGAAAATGTTGGATAAAAATTGGGGCAGAATTCTTTTTATTTCTAGCGAGTCGGCATTACAAATTCCCCCAGAAATGATTCATTATGGCATGACTTAGCTACTGTATTTCCGAACCCAAGCAAGCACCGCCACCAAATACTAAATAACGATGAAGAGAATCAGAATTGAGTGAATTTCCGCTAGCTTTGGCTAAAAAAGTTCTTCCTTCTAAATATTCATCTACAGTAGTCTCGCGTCCGTAAACTTCAAAGTTAACTACTTCATTTGCCCCTGAATAACAACTCAGGCGATCGCTCAAGTCTGATTGCTTGTTTATGGTAGCCTCTCCTTGGTCAATAATACAAAGTCCCCCAGAAAAATTTAGTCGATGTTCCCCTGTGTCATCAACAACTTTTACCTCATGAGCAAATTTATATTCATCAGCAAAAGGGCCTTCAATAATAGTTTTCCTGGCAATTTCTTTACCACCAGAAAAACAAACTAAAATTGCAGGTTCATTCTGGCTAATTGATTTAGCAGTTACAGGCTGAATCCAAAAATTCAAGGTGGTAATCAAACAAATCACCACCCACAACAATATTTTTACCATAACTTTAAAAGCTAAAAGCTAAAAGCTAATAGCTAAAAACCTATAAGTCTGAACGAAGCTAATCTACACCAAGCATCTTATTGATATTGCTCCAGGAAATTTAAAGCCTGATTACGTAAATCATAATACTCTTGTGACTTAAGAATTGCCTTGCGATCGCGTGGATGAGGAAAAGGAACTTTTAGGATTTCTCCAATCTTTGCTTCAGGGCCATTAGTCATCAGAATAATGCGATCAGACATATAAATTGCCTCATCTACATCATGGGTAATCATCATTACCGCTTGGCGATGATTTTCCCAAATTTCTAACACCTGTGCTTGTAACTTTCTTTTAGTTAATGCATCCAACGCTCCAAACGGTTCGTCCATCAGTAACATTTTGGGACGAGTAATCAAAGCCCGAGCAATCCCTACCCGTTGTTTCATCCCTCCAGAAATTTCATCGGGATATTTGTCGGCAGCTTCAGTTAAATTTACCATTTCTAAATGCTCGTTAATCCAATCTACTTTTTCAGCACGAGTAGCTTTTTTATAGACTTCATCTACCGCTAACTTAATATTCTCCCTAACTGTCAACCACGGCAAAAGAGCATAATTTTGAAAAACCATCATCCTTTCTGCACCTGGTTTACGAATTTCTTTACCTTCTAGGGTAATTCGTCCCACCGTTGCTTTATCTAAACCTGCGATTATTCTGAGCATAGTTGATTTTCCACAACCAGAGTGACCAATTACTGAAATATACTCCTCTGCTCCAATAGTTAAATCAATACCGTCGATAACTACTGTTCGACCACCATCAGGTTTAGGAAAGGCTTTAACCAAATTTTCAATAACCAAAAAATTATCTTGACTGCGATCGACCATAGTATTGCTTTTATTAGTGATAGTAGAATTAAACATTGATAACTCCTGTAAAAACTAAAGTACTTGTTTAAAAAAACCTAAGACATGAAGAATGAGCGAGGTGCTTTGGCTCGTATATCGAAACCGTTAAGATAACCAACTGGATCGCTAGGATCGAAAGCTTTTTTGTCAATAAATGCCTCGGCAGACTCAACCTTAAAATCTTCTGTGGGACACTTGATACCCATTTCGTCGGCAATTTCGCGATATAAATCAGTTCGCCAAGCTGCCCGTGAGACTTCATCGGCATTTTTAGGAAACTCCTCAATTTGTTGCCAACGTGTGGCTTGAGTCATTAACCATAGGTTTTGTGATTGCCACAAGAAAGTGGAATGATCGTTGGGAACAGTCGAAACTTCCTCTGGCAGGTCGTAGAAGATAGTAGTGGCTATGTCATCGACAATTCGCTTTTGATTGTCAAAACCACCATAGTTATAATCTCCCTCAATTCCTGCTCTAGTTATATTTGGCTTGGCTCCAGTAAAAGATTTTTCCGAGACAATTTGAGCTACTTCGGCGCGATTTTCTGGTTTACTGCAATATTGACAAGCTTCTATCATTGCTTTGACTAGAGAACGATAAGTTTTGGGATTTTCATTAATAAAAGATTCCATTACCGCCAAAACGCGATCAGGATGTCCGCGCCAGATTTCTCTTCCTTGGGCAAAAGTAAAGCCAATACTTTCATAGCCAAGCTCTTTATCACCAGAAATTGCTCTGGTATTCCAAGGTTCTGCCACCATGTAAGCTTGCATTGCGCCAATTCGCATATTAGTCACCATCTGAGGTGGGGGAGTAATCATGATGCGAAATTCTTCATCAGGATTTAATCCAGTAGCAGAGATTAGATAACGAACAAAATATTCATAAATGGCAGAACTTAAAACTACTGCCAAAGAACGCTTTTCTGGCGGAGCATTACGAAAATAGCCATCAAAATCTTTACCAAACTGCTCTAAATTCCCTTGATATTCCTGCCAAGGACGAATACCAGCATCCCAAAGCTCTCTACTCATGGTCATCGCATTACCATGACGGTGAATAGTCATGGCAGCACATAGGGGAGCGTGACGCGCACCTTCTGCCCCTGCTCTAACGTTCATAACTGCTCCAGAAACTACAGGAGAGGCATCTAGGCGACCAAATATAACGCCATCGCGAGAGTTTGCCCAACTCGCTTCGCGACTTAAAGTTACATTCAAGCCATACTTGCGGAAGAAACCTTTTTCCCAAGCTACGGCAAAGGGAGCGGAATCGTTAACAGGAACGTAACCTATAGTTAAATTGGGTTTTTCTAGACTCTCAGGTTTGACAATTGGTTCTACTGCTAGGGCTGCTTCTGTTAGGGTTTTGGGTGCTTTACTACCACTAATAGCACAACTTGATAAAGCGATCGCCGACGCACTCGTCCCTAAGCCTTGCAGAAAGGCTCTACGTTTCATTTTCTCATTCATTTTAATACTCCAAAATAACTTAAAAGCTTATAGCTTATAGCTACCTCAACTGACTAATGTTCTTAACTCGAACTGAGATTAATTAGGAACGAGCAGGACGATGAGTTACCCAGGTTTGTATCAGTCCTAAAAGGTAGTCAAGGATCAAACCAGTTATACCAATGACAAATACAGCTAAAAATACAGAACTAAGATTAAGACGACTCCATTCATCCCAAACAAAAAAGCCAATCCCAATTCCACCAGTCAACATTTCTACTGCTACAATTACTAGCCAGGCAATCCCTAAACTAATCCGTAACCCTGTAAAAATATAAGGCAAACTGGCAGGCAAAATAATCTTGACAATTTTTTTCCAAGCTGGCATTTCTAACATCTGGGCAACGTCTTGATAGTCTTTCGGAACGCTAGATACTCCTAAAGCTGTATTGATAATAGTTGACCAAAGAGAAGTAATAAAAATAACGAAAATAGCTGAAGGATCGGCAACATTAAAAATAGCTAAAGCGATAGGCAACCAAGCCAAGGGAGAAACAGGTTTAAGAACTTGAATTAGAGGATTGATCGCCAGCAGCGCAGGTCTCGACATTCCAATCAAAAATCCTACGGGGATAGCTACCGCTGCCCCAATTAAAAATCCAATAACTACTCGCCGTAAACTAGCTATCAACAACCAACCCAAACCTAAATCCCCAGGCCCTCGACGATAAAAGGGATGAAAAATGTAATCTAAATTCTCCATCAATGCCTGTGGAGGTGTGGGCATTAGTTCAGGACGAAATAAAGCGATCGCCCACCAAACCGCAATTAACCCAGCAAAACCTGCTAATGGTAATAAAAATGTATCTCTAAGAATTATTGGTTTTGCCTTTTTCCAGGCAACTTGACCAGCTACAGCAAAAGTAGATAAGTTCATATATATTATCTTGATTGGTAAAAATGGATCGAGCTATAAAAATAAGGAATACCGATGAAAATAAATTAAATTGTTTAAATATTTTTCTTCAGTTTCCTCTCAGAGCCGACGAAGTTAGCTGACGGACTAGGACTGAGAGATGCCCCTCTCTAAATACATATTTTTCTCTCACTTAATATGTATACGTAGAGATACGCCCCAAACTTGGTTCCTCCGTTCCTTAGTTAATAAATTTAAGTTAAATTAACTTGGATTAGGCTTAGTAGTAAAATGTAATGTCTATTTTCAAAAATTCATATTAGACACAAGATAGATTTTGACAATGATTATTCATCACCAAATTGACTAAATTTTCACTGCTGATTTTGTACCTAATTTTGGCGATAAAAATATATATATGATAATCTTTCAGATTAAACATCTGCTAAATTCTCCTGATAACTAGCTAGTACTATCGACTACCAAAGAAATTGTTAGCAATTCTCATTGGCATGATGGTCAACTATATGTATAGAGCAGTTAGTAACCAAGGATACTGATGAGAACTGTTAGATATTAATCTAATCTAAATATTGTCTCTTCAATCTCCTCTCAATGCCGACGAGGTTAGCTGACGGGCTAGGACTGAGAGATGTCCTTTTCTACTTTTTATAGAAATAAGCCCCTAAATTGGGTTCCCCGTTCTTATGGTCAAACTTGAAACTCAAGCTTGACTATTAGATTTGGCTGACTGAACTCTAATAGTAAGTATATCTATTATAAGCATAGACTAATTGTTTTTCAATAGTATATCTTTTTTCTGACAATTTTGACAAATTGTTAAGTTGTATAAGTATAGATTAACAACTACTGCTTTCAAACGGCATGACAAGCTTTTCGGCTTATCTCGAATCCAGGTTAATACGTTTTTTATCTCTGCAAATTCTTGATTTTAGCCATAAGGTAAGTTTTCATTGTTTTTAATTCTTCTATTCGTTCATCAATTTGTTCTAGCTTTCGACCAAGAATACTTTGTTTCTCATCAATAGTCAGTTGCTCACTCTCAAAATCCCGAATCCATTCTTGAATCTCAGCAAGTGTAAATCCCAGACGTTTTGCCTGCTTAATCAGCATCAATCGTTCTAAACTCGCTTCTGAATAGTCTCGATAATTATTCGTTTGACGACGGATTAACTCGGAATCAATCAATCCTTTTTTCTCATAAAATCGAATCGTATCAACTGAAAGACCAGATCGCCTGGCAAGTTCACTAGTTCGCACTGTCCTTTCTTGACCTTGGAGTATAGTCCATAGTTTACAGTGTCTTTAGTTAAATTAGCTTAATTTCTCATAAGACTTTTATATATGGAAACTTTACAGACTATTCTGATGACTGGTGCAACATCGGGTCTTGGTTTAAATACGGTAAAACAGCTTAGTAAACTAACCAAGATCAACCTTATTATCGGTGTTCGCAATTCTCAACAAGCTCATCACTTGCGGTCAATCATGTCCAAAGAACGACTGATTATCTTACCGCTCGATTTAGATTCATTAGATTCAGTACGTCATTTTGCAGCAGAGACGATCAACCACTTGGGTAACCGTCAGTTGTCAGCAATGACGTTAAATGCTGGAATCCAAATTACAACAGGTTTACAAAAATCAATAGATGGACATGAACGGACTTTCGCAACCAATTATTTAGGACATTTCCTTCTAGTTTGTTTGCTCCTACCAGTTTTATCCGCCAATGCGGTAGTTGTCTCGACTGCAAGTGGTACACACGATCCAAATGATTTTCTCTCTGGACTGTTTGGTTTTCGAGGTGGCTTTTTCCCTAATGCTGAAGCAGTTGCTCAAGGGATTTTGGATACTTCCGTAAGCTTACGACAACAGTGTCTAGATCGTTATGCCACCAGCAAACTTTGCAATTTGCTTTTCACCTACGAGATGGCGCGTCGAGTACTACCAGACAAGGTTCGTTTCTTAGCTTTTGATCCAGGTCTGATGCCAGGAACTAGGTTGGCACGCGATCGCAATGCAATAGAACGTTTTGCCTGGAAATATCTACTGCCTGTGCTGGGATTGTTTGTACCAGGGGTCAGTAGTCCCAAGCGGTCAGCACGCATACTCTACCGTTTACTAACAGATCCCTTGATTGCTCAAACCACAGGTTTACATTTTGACTACCGATTGAAACAAACAAAAACATCAAAAGATTCGCGACGGGAGGATTATCAAAAAGAGCTATATGAACTGAGCCTTAAACTTAGTCGTACTGAAGTTTAATAGTTATTAAGTTGAAATTATTCCAAAGCGTCATCATGGGCAAAACGGCGAAAAAGAAAATCGAGGGCATGATTACGCAATTCAAAATATTTAGGATCTTCCATCATTTTTTGGCGATCGCGAGGACGCGGAAAAGGAATATCTAAAACTTCGCCAATATTAGCCGATGGGCCATTGGTCATCATTACTAAGCGATCTGAGAGAAATAACGCCTCATCAATATCGTGGGTAATCATTAGTACCGTACAGCGATGATCTTGCCAGATTTTGACTAATTCTTCTTGCATTTCTTCCCTAGTAATGGGATCTAATGCCCCAAAAGGTTCATCCATAATCAGCACTTCAGGACGAGTCGCCAAAGCACGAGCGATCGCCACCCGTTGTTTCATTCCGCCTGAAAGTTGAGCAGGTTTTTTATTAATCGCTTCGGTTAAACCAACTAATTCTAAATGTTCTAAAGTAATATCTTTTTTTTCTTGAGCAGATTTATGTTTATAAACTTGTTCTACTGCTAAATAAACATTTTCGTAGGCAGTTTTCCAAGGTAGCAAAGAATAGTTTTGAAAGATTACCATGCGATCGGGCCCAGGTCTAGTAATAGGCAGATTTTTGAGACGAATCTCGCCGATACTGGGTTTATTTAAGCCCGATACCATGCTCAAAAGAGTAGATTTACCGCAACCAGAGTGACCAATAACACAGACAAATTCGCCTTCTTGAATACTAAGGTTTACGTCTTCTAAAACTGTGTAACTACCTTTACCTTTAGCGGTGGGATAAATTTTGGCAACACTGTCAAATTCTAAAAAGGTTGCTGAGTTATTAGCTGAAATATTATTTTGTAAGGTATTGTTAGAAATTTGCATTAGCTGGATTAGTTAGGGTAGTGGGTAGTGGGTAGTAGGTAGTAGTTAGCAATTAATAATCAGCCATTAACTAGTAACCAATGAATCGGTTTTAACTTCTTCTACTTTTATTTCTTGTTTAATAGTTAGTCCTTTGAGGTATTCCAGTGGATTATCAGGGTTAAAGACACTACCATCAAAAAGTTTAAAAATATTTCTTTCTGGTTCTAAACCAGGTAGTTTCAGTTGTCTAGCTGCTTCAGAATAAATATCACTTCTTCTTACTTTGTCTAAAACCTCAATCCAATTACGAGGGAAGGGAACAATACCCCACCGTGCCATCTGAACTAAAATCCACAATCCTTCTACACGACTAGGAAAATTAGTTTTATTGACGTAAAATTCATTAAATTCGGGCAACATTTGCGGAGGTTCACCTGTACCTCGGTTATAAGGTTCGATAAATCCAGGGCGGATATATTCTAGGTCAGTATTGAGATAATTAGGTTGAGCAATTAATTCGGCAATTTCATCTCGATGACGGCGATCGTCACAGTATTCACAAGCCTCAATCAAAGCTTTGATTAAAGCCCAGTGAGTCTCAGGATATTTATTTGACCAATCTTCCCTAACTCCTAAAACTTTTTCCAGGTAGCTAGACCAAATATCTAAATCGGTAGCAATTACAAACCCAATCTTTTCGGCAACGGCTTGAGTATTCCAAGGTTCACCTGCACAATAACCATCAATTTCACCTGCTTTGAGGCGAGCTAGCATCTCGGAAGGGGGAATTACCACCAAGTTGACATCTTGATCGGGATCAATACCATCAGTAGCTAACCAGTAGCGTAGCATTAAATTGTGCATAGATGCTTCATAGACCACACCCAAAGTGTAGACTCGATCTGGATTATTTAAGATCGCCTGTTTAAAATCGGCTAAAGTACGAACTCCTTGTTGATAAAATTCTTGACTGAGAGTGATCGCATTACCGTTACGGGATAAAGTTAAAGCTGTGACAATCGGGACAGGAGCATGATCTTTCATCCCAATAGTTAAAGCTAAAGGCATACCTGCTACCATTTGGGCTGCATCGAGTCTACCGCTAGTTACACCTTCAGCGATCGCACTCCAACTGGTTTGTTTAACTAAATTGATTTGAGTTAAACCATGTTTGGCAAAAAAGCCTTTTTCTTGGGCAACAATTAAAGGCGCAGAGTCAGTTAAAGGCAGAAAACCAATATTTAGCTGATTTTTTTCGACTCCTTGGTGAGATGTTACTGTAACTGTAGGAGCTTTCGCCTGGCGTTTTTTGGCTTTTTTCTGTTGATTTAGGAAGTAAACAATGTCTCCCCGTAAAGCATAATAACTGGGATGATTAACTACTTCTAAGCGTTGTCTGGGACGAGGAATAGGAACGTTGATAATCTGTCCGATATGAGATTCTGGCCCATTAGTTAACATGACAATACGATCTGCTAGTAACAAAGCCTCATCAGCATCGTGAGTAACCATCAGACAGGTAACTTTGTGTTCCTGACAGATTTTCATCAATTGTTCTTGTAAACTACCTCTAGTTAAGGCATCTAATGCCCCAAAAGGCTCATCTAGCAAGAGCAACTTAGGACGAATAGCCAAAGCGCGAGCGATCGCTACTCGTTGTTTCATTCCCCCTGAAAGTTCTGCTGGTCTTTTATCGGCTGCTTGACGCAGGTTTACCATATTAATATGCTCTTCCACAATCATACGGCGATCGGCTGCGGATTTATGACCATAAACTTGATTAACCGCCAAAGCAATATTTTGTCTTACTGTCTTCCAGGGAAGTAAAGAATAATTTTGGAAGACGACCATGCGATCGGGGCCAGGATCTTTTACCTGCTTGTTTTCTAAGATAATTCCACCTTGAGTTGGTTTATCTAATCCTGCGACAATATTCAGCAAGGTAGATTTCCCACAGCCAGAATGTCCGAGTAAACAAACAAATTCTCCCTGTTTAATTTCCAGATTAATATTTTTTAGGGCAATGTATCTGCCTCCATTCGCCAGAGGAAATACCTTATCTACGTGATCTACTTCAAGAAATGCTGTCATTATTTTTTAGGTAGTGGGTAGTGGGTAGTGGGTAGTAGGTAGTGGGTAGTGGGTAGTGGGTAGTGGGTAATAGAGATTAGAAATCAATATTCTCTTCTGACTTTTGACTTCGTTTACTGTTGTTCATCTGAAGGGACTACGATGGAGGCAATCCAAGCAACTAGACGATCGAGAATTAAACCGACGACACCAACGTAAATCAAAGCCACGATAATCTCGCTCAATTGTGAACTGTTATAAGAGTCCCAAATAAAGAACCCAATACCGACACCACCAACGAGCATTTCGGCTGCTACAATTGCCAACCAAGAAAGACCAATACCAATTCTCAATCCAGTAAAAATATAAGGAACAGCAGCAGGAAACATAATTTCCCAAAAATACTTCATGCCAGATAAATGCAATACTTTAGCTACATTTTTGTAATCTTGGGGGATTTGCTGCACCCCTACCGTAGTATTGATAATAATCGGCCAAATTGCCGTAATAAAAATCACAAAAATCGCTGAAGGGTTCGCTTCTTCAAAAGCAGCTAGAGCGATCGGCAACCAAGCTAAAGGTGGTACAGTTCGTAATACCTGAAAGATTGGATCTACCGCGTCATACATAAAGGCACTAGAACCAATTAAAATGCCTAACCCAATTCCCACCACAGCAGCCAAAGTATAACCAACTGCTACCCTTTGTAAACTAGCGAGAATTTGCCAAAATAGACCTTTATCTGTACCGCCATTATCAAAAAATGGATCGAAAATCAAAGCGGCAGTTTCTTGAAAAGTTTTTATGGGACTGGGTAAATTAGCATCTTCACCACTACACAACACTTGCCAAAGAGTCAGAATAAATAGGATTGCACAGATCGGAGCTAATATTTTCCTGGGTGGATTTTTCAGCAGAGAAACCAAAAAATTAGGCTTTTTAAGGGAATTATCAAGATTAGCTGTCATAGTAAGAGAAGTAAGATGAATATTTTAATGTGGTGTGATATAAATCCGATTCTGAAAAACTACTTTTCGGTAAGGAATTTTAATTAGTAGTTGTGGGGTGGGCAATGCCCACCATTGCTAGATAGATCTGTTTCAGAAGTGATAAATATTTATTGTCAAGTATCACTTCTCAATTCCCATTAATTAGGCTTTTTTGATTTTTAAACTGTCTAAATAAGCCTGGGGATTTTCAGGATCAAATTTCACTCCATCAAAGAAAGTTTCTATACCACGAGAATCAGTTTTAGGAATTTCCGCATCAGCTACTTTTATTGCTTTAGCAGCTTCTTTCCAAATATCAGAACGATTGACTTTATCGACTAAAGCTTTGGTATCAGTATCAGCAGGAATATAACCCCAACGAATATTTTCAGTTAAAAACCAAAGATCATGACTCTTGTAGGGATAAGAAGCATTATCTTTCCAGAATTTCATGGAAATATCGGGATTTTCTACTGTTCTGCCATCACCGTAGTTAATTGTCCCTTGCAATCTGCCAATAATATCTTCGACTGGCACTTTAAACCATTTATCTTGGGAAACAATCTCACACATTTCCTGTTTATTTTCAGGTTTATCGCACCATTGTTGTGCTTCTAATACCGCTTTAGTTAACGCTTTAGCAGCTTTAGGATTTTTATCTACCCAATCAGCCCGTAGAGTAAAAGCTTTTTCTGGGTGATTTTTCCAAATTTCTCCTGTTACTAAAGCAGTGTAACCTTGTTCCTGGTTAACTAATTGAGCATTCCAAGGTTCACCCACACAGAAAGTTTCCATCGCTCCAATTTTCATATTGGCAACCATCTGAGGTGGAGGTACAGGGATGACAGAAATATCTTTTTCGGGATCAACACCACCAGCCGATAACCAATAACGCATCCATAAATCGTGAGTACCGCCTGGGAAAGTGATAGCTGCATTGAGTTCTTTATCCTCAGATTTAGCTTTAGCAAATACCTCTTTCATTTTGGAGCTATCTAAGCCCACTTTCATCTCTAAATAGTCTTCACTGACCGAAATTGCTTGACCATTAGTATTTAATCTCGCCAAAATATACATCGGCACGGGCTGTTTAGTAATCGTCCCCATCGTCATTAAGTAGGGCATCGGCGTGAGAATGTGGGCCCCATCAATCCCATCTCCTGCTGAACCAAGTTCAAGATTATCTCTGGTTACAGGCCAAGAAGCTTGTTTAAGGACTTCTACTTCTGTCATTCCATATTTGGCAAACAGTCCTTTTTCGGCAGCAATTACTAAAGGTGCTGCATCAGTCAGAGCAATAAATCCTAGCTTGGCGGTAGTGACTTCGGGAGTTTCTTCAGGACTAAGATTAGCTACAGGTTGGGCTACAGGTTCGGGAGTAGAACTAGATTCGGCAGTTTCATTAGAAGAAGTACAACCATGTATTAAAAAAGTTCCAGCAGCAGTAACACCAGCAGTAACAATAAATTTGCGACGAGATAGTTTAGACATAATAGGTAGTAAATTACAAAAATGAAAAATATGTGTTAAGTATGTGAACTTGATAACAATTGAGCCAATTATTTGATATTGATTGATTTCAATAGGCAGGTAAGCTTCAAATCTTTCATCCAAAAAACTATCTTGGTTTGTCTTTTATTTTGAAGTTTTTGTTAATCAAAAATAGTTTAAGAATGATTAGTCATGGTCTATAGGCTGAAAACTCAGGACGACCTATTTAAAAAGCATTGGGAAACTTTAACCGTAGCTTTAATTTAGAATAATTTCATCAATTAATAATTACCTTCCTTGGAAAAAAACGCATAAAAATATCAAGAATTAAAAAGATGAACAAGACTGAACAACTAATAGCTTTGACTAAAAAATAAGTAACTGCTACTTGTACACAATAAATAAAAGAATCACATTGAAATCGTTAAATTTTTGTAGTTTTTGTTACATATTGTTAGTTTTTTTTTGTTTACTGCATAGATAAAATGTATTTTTTGCATATAGCAATCTAGTTTTAGTAGTTAATTTAAATAATTGATTAATATTAAATTTTTATTTTGTTGCAATACGATATTTAAAAACGTTGGTATGGAAAGAAGGAAAAAGGAAGAAGAAATAAGGAAGAGAGAACAAGGAAAGTTTTAATTCAATTTCAACTATTTACTGAAAAATAGGTTTTTAGAATCAAATTTGATAAAAAAAAAGGCTTCATGGAGAGTAGATATACCTTCACAATGAAACCTTGATAGATTTAAAAGTTAATTTTAATAAGGGCGTATGCCATACGCCCCTACAGAATCTATTTATCGTCATTTATTGCAGCCAACAGCTAACGTCGATCGCCAGTGTTTGTCCTAATTGTAATAGAGGCTTGATTTGGGTAATATCCCAACGACAGCTATGATGATCAGGACTAGATGGCGTCACTAGACAATGAGGAACAATGCGCTGTTGTAGACAATTGAAATAAACTTCCTGAGCGCGATCTAACGCTAAACCGAGATGTAATTGTGCGCCTAGAGCGATCGCTGTTTCGATTCTGGCTATATCTGCTTCTAAACTTGTGGGATCACCATCGTAAAGTAATTGCCATAATAAACGCACAATAGTTTGTTCGAGAATGGTTTTGGCTTCAGGTATATTTAATCGACATTGAAGATAATTTGCTTCCGTAGCTGTAGCAATTAATTCTGCTAGACAACTATCCATAACTACAGGCTCTTCGATCGCTTTTTGCCAATGTTTAACTGTTTCTAGACAGCGAAAAGATAAAGCTACTTCCGCAGCTACTTTTAATTCTTGGGGGACAGGTAATTCTTCCCGTTGAAAAGCTGCCAACATACTATAATTTTCGCGGTACACCTGGGTATATAGCTGATCGAGGTGTTTTTTAGTCTTGGCTGTTAAGAGTCTGATGATACGATGTCTTTCTTCCGCAAATAGATGTTGTAAGTTGAAAGAGCGATCGCGTAGCGGAGGCCTTGCCTCATCGCTCATCAGACGATTCATGGTTAAAATAACCTTGGCAGCACTAGCATCTTTGATCTCAGTAAATAGTTGTTGTTTCAATTCTGCATAAGCCAAACGACCATTAAAGCCTGTAATGCAGCAATGAAAGTCCCATCCGCCTAAATGCAAGACAGCAAAGACAAAATGCTGACTCTCCCAGGTGATTTCAGAAGTCAAACGTACTTGTCCTACAGACAGGGTAATTGTTCCCATCTGTTGTTTTTGATAATCTAGTTGTTCGACTTCGTAACAGTAAAGACGTTCTTGTTGTAAATAGTTAGTAAATAGAGAGCTAATAGCATAATGGGCAGCTACTTGCTGCAAACTGATTTGAGAGGAGGTAACTAACTCTTGATAAACCTTTTTACCATGACCAAATAGAGCAACATTACTAGGAGCTTGAGCTAAACGATGAACGAATTCTTGCTGCAATTGTATTCCTGATACTTCCCCAGCAAGTTCTAAAGCTCTAGCTGCATAGCGGAGAATTTGTACCCCTTCAGGACGAGAGATTTCTTCAAAAAACCAACCGCAGCTTGTATACATCAGTAAAGTATGACGCTGCATTTCCAATAGACGCAAGGCATCAATTTTCTCAGCACTAGATAACTCAGTTAACTGATGCTTTTGTAAAAAGCTAGTGATATTGGCGGAAGAGCGATCGCGCAATACTTGAATATATTCATCTCTAGCTAACCAAGGATCGCGGAAAAACTTACTACCTATTTCCTCATAAACCGTAATTAATTGATCCCTTAACCAATCTAGAGAATCTCGCAACGGTCTACGCCATTTTTGATGCCAACCACCACCACTAGCACAACCACAATCATCCTGCCAACGTCCAACTCCATGAGCGCAACTCCAAGCTGTAACAGGTTTTAAAGCTACTTCCCAAGTTGGAGGACAAATACTGAGATAATGAGCATAGTTAGTGACTGTCCAGCCATATTGGGCAAATTGTTCCCCCAAGGCATAGGCAATACATTTTTCCGTACCGCCTTTATGATGTCCAAAAGTTTCACCGTCAGTTGCCACATTAATCAATTGCGAAGTACGGCGATCGCCTTTAATTGCCTGTCCTAATCTAGAGGCAAAATTATCTACGGTATTAAGGACATCATTAAAACCCATATCGCGAGAGATCGGGCCATCATAAAAGAAAATATCAATATAGCGTTCACTATCTACAAAACAGCGATAGGGACGAGTTGGGTCGATTTGTGAACCACCTACCTCATGCCATTCTGTTGATTCAGACTCATCTGTCGGGATCAGACGACATCTAGCTGCTTGGGAAGGTGCAAGAATAATAAACTTAATTTCTTCGGCGATTAAAGCTTCGAGGGTAGGGTAATCAACAGCAGTTTCCGCTAACCACATCCCTTCGGGATCGCGTCCAAAACGGGAACGAAAATCTTCTTTACCCCAGCGAATTTGGGTGATTTTATCTCGTTGATTAGCTAAGGGGAGAATAATATGATTATATACTTGAGCGATCGCATTGCCGTGTCCGTTTAATCTTTGGCTACTTTTTCGATCTGCCTCGATTATGCGTTGATAGACTTCAGGATCATATTTTTCTAGCCACGACATCAAAGTCGCACCGATATTAAAACTTAAATATTCAAAGTTATTAACGATCCCCACTAGTTCTTGCTGATGGTTAAGGATACGAGCAAAAGCATTGGGACGATAACATTCATAATGGATGCGTTCATTCCAATCATGAAAAGGAGTAGCACTAGGCTGTCTTTCTATAGTGTTGAGATAAGGATTTTCTCTCGGTGGTTGATAAAAATGACCATGAACAGTGATATACACTCCCTGAGCAGTTTTGAGGGGATCGGCTTGAATTTTGGTGGTTTTTGAAGATGTTTTAACGGTTTTATTTGATGCTGTAGATACCATAAAAAAGAAACTCTCTAAAAATTAATTAGCAAATGTGCATTGATTTTAGATGTAGCGGTTTTACGTAATCTATTTAAACTCAATTTGTGGGTGATTAACTACCTTGATAAGTTAAATCAACATTTTGTTTAACAAAGATAAACTATTAATACAATTTGGACACTCTTGTCGTCAAAAATCTCTAATAAGCTAGTATCGCTACAGGTCAGTCAGGAGTCACTTCATTGATCATTTAACATTTATCATTTATCAACGAGGTTCAATTCGGGCGATTACGCGCTCAACATTCTGGGGAGACCCCAAGCTTCGATTGGGTAAGGCGAGGAAACCATCTCCTATGGAGACGCTCCGCGAACGCCACCCCTCTCGCTCAGCAGCTCGCCCTCACAAGCTTAAATGTTCACTGTTCAATGTTTAATGAATGGTCAGGAGTCAGAAATTAAGAAGGAAAAAAGTTAGAATTACTAACAATACCCTAAGCAACCTTCAAGTACTTTACTCCTATTTAAATTTTTGTAGTGGATACGCCTCAAACTAGTTCAATTATTTTTGATTCCATCGATTCAGCCTTAGCTGATATCAAAGCAGGTCGTTCAATAGTGGTGGTGGACGATGAAAACCGCGAAAACGAAGGTGATTTAATCTGTGCTGCTCAGTTTGCTACTCCTAGCATGATTAACTTCATGGCAGTAGAAGCTAGGGGGTTAATTTGTTTAGCCATGACAGGCGATCGCTTGGATGCTCTAGATTTACCTTTAATGGTGACTAAAAATACTGACAGCAATCAGACTGCCTTTACTGTGAGTATCGATGCTTCTCCTAAATTGGGAGTAAGTACAGGGATTTCTGCCGAAGATCGCGCTCGCACCATTCAAGTAGCAATTAATCCTGCTAGTATCCCTGAAGATCTAGTTCGTCCTGGACATATTTTCCCTTTAAGAGCCAGAACTGGCGGAGTCTTAAAGCGTGCAGGACATACAGAAGCAGCCGTAGATTTAGCTAGATTAGCTGGACTTTATCCTGCGGGGGTTATTTGTGAAATCCAAAATTCTGACGGTTCAATGGCGCGACTTCAACAGTTGGTCGAATATGCCCGTGAACATGACCTGAAGCTAATTAGCATTGCGGATTTAATTAGTTATCGTCTCAAACACGATCGCTTTGTTTATCGCGAAAGCGTCTGTCAGTTTCCCAGCCAGTTTGGAGATTTTCAAATTTATGCCTATCACAACGCCCTAGATAATACAGAACATTTAGCAATTGTCAAAGGGAATTTGGCAGAACTAACTGCTAAACCTGCTCTGGTTAGAATGCACTCGGAATGTTTGACAGGAGATGCCCTGGGATCAATGCGTTGTGATTGTCGGATGCAACTAAATTCGGCACTCAAAATGATTGAAGCTCATGGTTTGGGAGTAGTAGTTTATTTGCGTCAGGAAGGTCGAGGCATTGGTTTAGTTAACAAGATTAAGGCTTACACTCTGCAAGATATGGGGCTAGATACCGTAGAAGCCAACGAAAGACTCGGTTTTCCTGCGGATTTGCGAGATTATGGGATGGGGGCGCAAATTCTCAACGATCTAGGGGTGAAACAAATTCGTCTAATTACTAACAATCCCCGTAAAATAGCTGGTTTGAAAGGCTATGGATTAGAAATTGTTGATCGCCTGCCTTTATTGATTGAAGCTACTGATTACAATTCGCAATATCTAGCTACTAAAGCCAAAAAACTGGGTCATCTATTGTTACAAACTTATTTAATGACTGTGGCAATTTCCTGGTCACAAGAGGCGACTTCCCCTGAAGCTCGATATGAAAAATTAGACAAGATTCGCTATCTTGCCCAAGAAACTAATTTGTTAGTACAAGAAGAAGCCAGACCAATTGCGATCGCTTTATTTAGCAATTCATCTCTCATTTTTCACCTCGGTTTCGATCAACCCAATTTAGCTAAAGCTGATTGGTATCAAGACTGTAACCATCCCTATTTAGCAGGAATATTTAAAATCTTAGACACTTTAGCAACTTGGCAGGATGTTAATCGTTTGGAGTTTTTGGTTGCACCTGGAGACGATTCGATGACGGGATTACAAATTAAGTTAGATCGCCAATATTACAGTTTAGAAGAAAAGCCTTCTCTGCTTTGTAATGCTTTGGAAAGCCAAATAATTTACAGTTTTACAAAATTTTAGCTTTCAGACTCCTGACCATTCATTAAACATTGAACAGTGAACATTTAACCTCGTTGATAAAATGGTAAATGATCAATGAAATGACTTCTATACCCAGTCATAATAATTGATTTTGTAACGATTTTTGTTTATGATGCAGAGCAGCTAGATATTAGATAAATTATGCTCAATACTCTAATGCCAAATAATTCACATAACAATATCGAGCAACAAACTTTTGCTCCTAGTGAATTAATCCCCCTTGACTCTAATTGTTTTTGGCTCTTGCAACAGGGTATTGTTAAAACTTGTACCTGGTCAGAAGAAGGAACACCAATAACTTTGGGCTACTGGGGTAAAGACGATGTTGTGGGACAAGCTTTATCTCTGGTCTATCCTTATCAAGTAAAATGCGTAACTACCGTCAAAGCTGCCTATATTCCTACTAATAAAGCTAATAGTGCAGTAACAGTAAATTTAATTCAACGTCATGTTCAACAAACAGAAGAATTACTGTATATTATGCGTACCGACAAAGTGTCACAACGTTTGTGCAATATATTAACTTGGTTGGCGCAGAAGTTTGGCAGAGAAATAGAAATTGGTCAGTTGATTGATTTACGTATAACCCATCAAGACCTAGCAGAAATTATTGGCGCAACAAGAGTTACCGTCACCAAGTTAATTAATCAACTCGAACAAGAAGGTTTTCTCAGTCGCCCTGAACGCAATACAATTGTTGTACAGCGTTTATCATTTTAGATACCTATTACCATTGGTGACAAGTTAATAGACTACGTTGAAGGTCAATTAGTTATTGGTCATTAGTTCTAGATTTGATCCTAAAAAACTAAAGACTAAAAACTAAAAACCAGATATAGTGGTTGACTCGTTCACTAAATTCTAATTAAGCTCATTGTTTTGAGCGTTATTATCTTTGTGATTGTCAGATAGCGGTACTTCCGCTGTGCTATTTACCCAGATAGCAACGATCGCGATAGTCAGAAGCACTGAACAGATAAATGCTCCTAGTCCGACTAAAGCTAAATTAGGAGAGCTACGTTTTTCAGGTAGACTAGGTTGAATTATTACTTGGAGCAAAAGATCAGTAGATTGATTAATTGTTCCGCGTCTAAGGGTTTGTAATTTACGTTCGAGAATTGTTTGCAGAGCGATCGCTTTTTGCTGTGCTTCCTCGGGAGTATTGCCGTCTATGCTTATTTTCATCATGGTTGTATTATCGACAATTTCTACTTTTGGCTCACCAAATTTTTGAGGTTCAACTCCCATTTGAGCAGCAGCGATCGATAGGATTTCTTTTTCTTCTAATAAAAATTTATAGTCTTGACGAAGATCAAAAATATTGTATTGGGAAGGAGGTTTACTGTCCGAATTGGGACTAACATTGGGAAGATTAACACTATTGTAATTTTGATTAGAGGGTAAACTAATTGACCATTTACTGGTGTATGTAGGACTTTTAAAGAGTAAGTAAAGAATTGCTAATCCCCAAATAATTCCATTACCAACCCACCAAGAAGGTAAATATGATCTCCAGTTTTTACGAGTTCGATATGATTCATTAGACAGGGGAGTAACTAACTTTAACCTATTGTTTAAAGCTAGCGATGAGGAATTGACATTGTTTAGCTCTGTCGGAGTGACTGGTGGTAGCGCAGGTTTAACTGTCGATGCCAGAATTATGCGATTTAGTAATCCAGGACTAAATTGAGTGTATCCCCGATCAACAAAACGAATTGCTTCGCGTAAATCTTTCGAGGGTGTATTTTTTAATAAATAACCCATTGCTCCTGCATACAAAGCTTGCTGAAGATAGTCATCTTGGTCATGGATACTCAGCACAATAACCTTGATACTGGGAAAATCTTGATGAATTAGTCGTGTTAAATTGATCCCATCTAGCTTGGGCATTTCTAAATCGACTAACATTAAATCAGGTAGCAATTTTTTGGCTAATTCTACAGCCACTTCGCCGTTATCGGCAGTAGCAACCACCTTAAAATCAGGTTGAGAACCTAAAACTGCTTTTAAAGTTTCGCGAATGCTTTTTTGGTCATCAACAATTAGAATACGAAGCATATTTAAGGCTTATTGATAAATAAAAAATTATGTTAGCTGTTTATAATATACTTCCACAACCGCCTATTAATTCATTGAGACATTGGCGATCGCTTTATAAAATTTCTTTATATTCCTAAAAACGGTTTTTTCGCTTATTTAGATAAGATTTTTTTATTTTCTGTCTATTTAATCCGCGTAAATCGAACTTTGTGCTTTAAAATCTTAATAAAAATAGATAAATATAAAGTTTTATTAAATGAGGATTTAAAATATGTACATCGTGCAAATTGCCTCCGAATGCGCTCCTGTAATTAAAGCTGGCGGTTTAGGAGATGTGGTCTACGGATTAAGTAGAGAGCTAGAAAATAATGGTCATTGCGTAGAATTAATTCTGCCGATGTATGACTGCATGAGATACGACCATATTTGGGGGTTGCATGATGCTTATCGCGACTTAGATGTACCTTGGTATGGGGGCGAAATTAAATGCGATGTTTTTTGTGGCTGGGTACACGGTAGACTCTGTTTCTTTATTCAACCTAAAAGCCAAGATCAGTTTTTTAATCGAGGTTATGTCTATGGAGGGGAGGACGATCCCATGCGTTTTGCTTTCTTTAGTAAAGCAGCGATGGAGTTCTTACTAAAAAGTAACAAACGCCCTGATATTATTCATTGCCACGATTGGCAAACTGGTTTGATTCCTGTAATGCTATATGAAATGTATCAGTATTACGGGATGGAACGCCAAAGAATTTGCTACACCATTCATAATTTTAGACATCAAGGAATTTGTGGGAACGAAATTTTAGTAGCTACGGGTTTAAATCGACCAGAATACTATTTCCACTACGATCGCTTGCAAGATAATTTTAATCCCTTTGCCCTCAACCTCATGAAAGGCGGTATAGTTTATTCCAACTATATTAATACTGTTTCACCTCACCATGCTTGGGAAGCCCGTTTTACTGATGTCGGTTATGGTTTGGGTCATACTCTAGAAATTCATCAGAGCAGATTTAGCGGTATTCTGAACGGTGTCGATTACAACCTCTGGAATCCTAAGACAGATACTTATATTCCTTATCAATACGATATAGACCACATAGAAAATAAAGCCAAAAATAAAAAAGCTTTACAAGAGCGACTTTTACTCCAAGATTCTAATAAACCGATTATTGCCTACATTGGTCGTTTAGACGATCAAAAAGGTGTTCACCTTGTTCACCATGCCATTTACTATGCTCTTAATCTTAATGCTCAGTTTGTGCTATTAGGTTCAGCAACTTCTGCCGATGTTAATAGTCGTTTTTGGCACGAAAAACACTTCCTTAATGACAATCCTGATGTACATTTAGAACTTGGTTTCAACGAAGAACTAGGGCGTTTAATTTATGCGGGAGCGGATATGTTAGTTGTACCAAGCAACTTTGAACCCTGTGGGCTTACTCAATTAATCAGCTTAAAATATGGTACTGTGCCAATTGTCAGAGGTGTTGGTGGTTTACTCAGTACTGTATTTGACCGTGACTACGATCTCGATCATGCCCCTGAAAAGAGAAATGGCTATGTTTTCTATCAAATGGATAACCAGGCTTTAGAATCAGCAATGGAAAGAGCGATCGGCTTATATTATGAGTATCCTAAAGAATTTGAGCAATTAGTCCAGCAGGGTATGGAATGTGATTATTCCTGGCAGAATGCAGGTAAACAATATCTCAGTATTTATGAGCATATTCGTTTTAAGTAAGCTCTAAGATTATTGATTAATTAATTAACTAATGGTTTTTAAAGCTGCAATTAAACTTTGGCAGGTAGTAGTTAAAAAATCTAAGTCTAGAGTATCGATAGTGTCACTATTCTGATGATAGTGAGGATTACGTAACATTGCCGTGTCGGTTGCCATAATGGCACGGTAATTTTGTTGCCAAAAAGGATAATGATCGCTAAATCCTGTAATTGGGACTAATTTTCCACTTGTAGGATCGGGTAATATTTGACAGGGAGTGCCATGTTGTTTCATCTGCCGACTAAGATTGATTAAATCAGCTAAAGCAGTTAAATTACCAACCAAAGCAATAAAGTTAGCGCGATCGGGATAAAATGGTTTAATTAAGTCAGGATAAGTCTGAGAATTGCGGTTACTATCACAATAACCCAACATTTCTAAAGATAACATGAGTCGCAATTTTTGTTGGCTATGTTTAAGCTGTTGAGCATAGGCAGTACTTCCCAACAAGCCATATTCTTCTAAATCAAAAGCAACTAACCTTACAGGATACTTTAAAGGACTGGTAGCAAAAACTGCTGCTAATTCTAGTAAAACTGCTACTCCCGTAGCATTATCATCAGCCCCAGGAGTTCCAGGTACAGCATCATAATGTGCGCCAATTAAAATTGGGGGTAGGTTTGATATCGCAGCAGCATCAAGATTCAGAATTAAATTTTGATGAGTTTTATTTTTAAATTCAAATTCATGAGTTTCTACTACACCCCATTGAGATAAAGATTGGCGAATATATTCTCTGACTAGAAAATGTCCTCCAGAAGCAATATAAGGATCACGCTCTCTCACAATTTGAGTAAGATGAGCAGATAGCCTTTGTTGTAAGTCTTTAAATGCTTGTTGATTCTCCATCTGTTAATTTTGAGGATAATTAACAAGTTATTTTAACTCCTGACCTTTCATTGAACATTAAACATTGAACATTTAATATAACCTCGTTGATAAATGATAAATGTTCAATGACAAATGAAGTGACTCCTGACTCCTTCTCAAGATTGAGTAACTTTCTCCTTAGAAGACGTACCTTGTGATTTATTAACTATTGAATTGGTAGGTTGTTCAAGGCGATCGCTCTCGAAATCTTCAGCATATACAGACAGATTATCAGTAGTGATTTTTTCCCAATCATAATTAGCTTTAACGTGTTCTTGGGCTTTCTTTGCCATTGAAGCTAGTTGTTCTGGGTGATTGATCGCTTCATCTAAAGCTTTGGCACAGGACATAACACTGCCAGCATTAAATAACAATCCCCGTTGGGCAGTCATGCCATTCCTTTGATCCCCTTTAATTAATTGTTGGTGAGGAGGAATGTCGCTAGCTATTACGGGAATACCTTCTCGCATCGCTTCTAGCATAGCTAAAGGTAATCCTTCTAGATCTGAAGGAAGTACAAATACTCCTGCACCCCTGACCATCTCGGATAAACGGCTACCCTTAAGTACGCCTGCAAAAATAATATTAGGGTTATTATCTGCTATCCTAAACAACTCAGTAATGTAATCATTGGTGTCGCTATTGCCACCAGCCAAAACCAATTTCCAATCTGACTGTTTAAGTCTTTGAAAAGCTTCGATTAGTAGTTCGGGTCGTTTTTCTGGTACTAGACGACCTAAAAATAGAAAATACTTTCCTGTTTCTAAACCCAAAGCGCGGACAAAAGAAAAAGTAGGATCTGATTGGGCATATATCCCTGGCCCGTTGGGAATATAGACGGAATTAAGGTCGTAGGATTTTTGAAAATAAGTTTGCAAGGCTTTGGAGACAACAATCATGTTATGGCCATATTTGGCCGCCATTTTTTCTCCTAAGAAAATAGTACGGCTAGATAGCTTGCCCCATTTTCCTCTCTGCCAATCTAGACCCTGACAAGTAGTGATAATTTTGGCTGAAGACAATAAGCGAGGAATAAAACTAAATAAAGATGGGCCTAAAGCGTGAAAATGCACAACATCATATCCTTTTAAGGCAGCTACAATAGCAGCTAGACCAGAATTGGTCAGTGCATCAAATCCCCTAAGAGGTAACGAAGGTAAACAGATAACTCGCACTCCTTGATATTCATAAACAGAAAACCAAGGCTTTTTGACATAACTCGAACGAGCGTATAGGTCTACAGAGTGTCCACGCTCAACGATTCTGGGATATAGGACTTTACAATAATGTTCTATACCACCCTGACTGGCGGGGAGTCCTTTGACTCCAATAACGGCTATTTTCATGTGTATTAATTAATAATTGAGGAGTTTGCTAGAGACTGACTAAAGTTTTGGCAGCAGAATTTTTTGCTGACCATCGCTCGAACATATTTTGATAAACTTCACTGACAACTGCTTTAGCACTGTAAGGTTTTGCTGTTCGCACACAAGCGGTAGATGGATATTGCTCGGAATTTTGGAGGATTTTGGCTAAGGCTTCGGCGATCGCTTCAGGAGTTCTTTGATAACAGACAATTCCACTGTCAGCAGCTAGGAAATCTGGGGTTTCTCCTGAATTAGTAGTGACTACGGGAGTTCCACAAGAAAGTGCTTCTAAAACAGTAAGAGGTAAACCCTCGTATACACTAGAAAGAACAAAAACACTACTAATTTGATGTAAAGCAGCTAATTTATCTTGAGGTACTGCTCCTAACATCGTTACTTGGGACGATAAACCTAGATGGTTTATTTTGGCTTTTAGTTCAGATTTTAATTCCCCTGCACCAGCCAGCAATAAATGAACGTTGGCTTGTTTGAGAGCAGCAAATGCTTCTACCAGTAACAGAGGATCTTTTTGGGGATGGAGACGACCAGCAAAAAGTATAAAACGGGTAGCTTCTGAAAGTCCCATTTCTGCTGCTAAAGCCCGTCTTTTCTCTTCTTTCTTTGCCCAATCTAAAGGATAAAATCGTTCTTCATCTACTGTGTTTTGGAGATAGCTAATATTTGCAGCTAGTTGAGGATATTTTTGCTGATAAAATTCTGCTGTTTGAGTATGACAAGAATAAATGTAATCAAATTGTTTAATCAACTGGTTTTCTAAAGCAAAATAGGCTGCGGGAAACTTTTGCCAGAGAATCGCGTTATTACCAGCAATGGGATCCATTTGCTTCTGGATATCATTATGAACAAACAAACTTTTTTCCCCTTGCCATTTACTTGTCGCTAAAACTGCTTCAATACGATTAAAGTGCATAAAATCAGAAGCAAAATCATGCTGAAACAAGGCTGTCGTGTACTTTAAGGTCGTGGGAATCAAATGCCTAACGTCATCATCTTCGATTTTAATAAGAGGCATGAATTGCACTGTTCTACCCGCGAACTCTTTCTCTTGCCACTGTCCGATAGTTGCATCCTTGCCTCCCGTGCCAATCAGCCTAACTTCAAACTCTGAAGGAGCATACTTAAGAAAGGAGCAAATAAAAGTTTGAATTCCGCCAATACTACTTCGCCAAGGATCGAACTGATAGAAAATTGATAATGTTGGCTTATTTTTCATTTTTTTGTGAGATGATTATATACGTAAATCTACGTATGTTTTTATACAGATGTAAATAGTTGAGTTAAATCTGGAACTGAGTTTTACTAGATTTGATTCTATGCACTCTTTCAAGTGCGCAAAAAGTTTATTTTATACTTTTTAAATAAGCGTTTATACTTAAGTAGTTATACTCAAGACGTTATCATACATAACAATATGTTTCAAGTTTTTTTTACTAACAATGTCAACTGCCTGAATTAATAGGATTTACTGGAATCGTAGAAAATGTGTGGTGTAAAAGAATTTAAAAATAAGACTAATTTGGTATTAAAAAATACAAAAGCAAATAATCAAAAATTAGACAAATCTTGATATGTTTATCTCATGAGAAGCTAATCAACAAATGACATCAAAAAAATAAAATACAGCCTACTTAACCTTTTATTTACAAAAGTTTGCTTTAAATGTATATTGCTGGGTATAAAGCTTGAAAATTTAAGATTTTTGTTTAAAAACTAAGTTTATCTCTATAAAAATTTATAGCTATTGCATTCACA
Organism: Waterburya sp.; assembly: GCA_051658085.1. Lineage (GTDB taxonomy): Bacteria > Cyanobacteriota > Cyanobacteriia > Cyanobacteriales > Xenococcaceae > Waterburya. Next base: position 56,474 of record JBOFLX010000013.1, on the reverse strand, counting down.
TATAAACGAATTAATAAAGTAAATGCATTAACCTTTGACAATAAATAATATGATTAGAATTTTATTAGTAGACGACCAAAAAGCTGTCAGAGAATATCTTAGGGCTTGGTTAGAACCAGTGGCAAATTTTGAAATTGTTGGTACTGCCAGTGATGGTCATAGTGCTATCGAACAAGTGGAATTACTCAAACCAGATATAGTCCTAATTGACATGGAAATGCCTGGTTTGAATGGATTTGAAGCTACTTCCATAATTTGCCAAAAGTCTATGGGCGTGAAGGTAATCATCCTGAGTATGTACGATGGTCAAGAGTATTTGGCTCGTTCTCTACAAGCAGGTGCAACAGGATATTTATTAAAAAATACCCCGAAAGAAGAATTAATTGAAGCGATATCTTTGGTCAATCGTGGTTATTCACAATTTGCTCCTGGACTAGTAAACAAAATTGTTGAATCAATCCCTAGTTCTGCAACTTTAGAGGCGCAGGTAAATAAAGGAAATAATAATAATAATAATGCGGATGCTTCTCGATTAATAGATTTAGTTGACTCTGATCTTAGTCATCGATATCAGCCCCGAAGTAAGCCGAGAAGTAAAAAATTCTATCTAATAATTTGGTTGGTGAGTAATTTAATAATCTGGAGTGGTAGTATAATCTATCTGCAATTTAAAAAACCCACCTATACAAGTAAATGGGCGATCGCGCTGCCATCGAGTAACTCATCTACTAATATTGATATACCAGGAGTGGGACAAGCTTCTTCGGAAAGTGAGTCTCCTTTTAACAGTGACTTTTCAGATCCGCGAGAAAATTATAAATATTTAGCCAGTACCGAAGAAGTAATTGAAAATGCTGCTAAAAAATTAGATATACCTTTAAAAAAATTTGGTGAACCTAAAATCAATACTCCTGGCAATACTACCCTTATTGAGTTTGAAATTGAGGGAAACAAGCCCAAAATAGCACAAAGTAAAGCGATCGCTTTACAAGAATCTTTAGGAGTAAGTTTAAAGCGTTTGCGCAAAGATGAAAGTAAAGATCGCAGTTTAGAGTTAGAAGACACTCTCAAAGCAGCAGGTAAAAAATTAGAAACAGCCCGTCAGAAATTAGCCCAATTTAAAATTAAATCAGGTTTAAACTCCACAGATCAGACATCCAACTTAACTTATAACATCGAACAATTACGCAAGCAGCGTTCAGAAACAATTGCTCAAAAACAAAAAACTCAATCTCGCTTTAATGAATTGCAAAAGAGTTTAGGTTTATCAACTCAAGAAGCAGCAGATGCCCTAGTTTTACAATCTGATCCAGAATTTAAAGAGTATTTAAGCAACTATAGTCTAGTTAGTCGAGAGTTAGTTAATCTCAAAGCAAAATTTTCTACCACCCATCCTTCAATAATAGCTAAACAAGCAGAGCAAAAGGAAACTCAAGCAGAATTATATCGTCGGGGTGAGTTTCTGCTAGGCAAACCTGTTACTGAAACTAATTTTAAAAACATTAATGCTGATAGTAATAACTCTTCTTCTCAAAGAGCTAATTTATTTCAAGAATTAATTTCTTTACAAGCAGAGGAAACTAGTCTGATCGAGCAAGCCCAAGCATTAAACCAGCAAATATTGGAACTGGAAGTTAAACTCACAAAGCTGGCGCAATATGGCTCAGAACTTCAACAATTAGAGAAAGATGTTCAGCTAGCTCAAGCTGTTTTTTCCTCCACTGCCACCAAACTAGACCTTACTAGAGCGCAAACTTCTGCTTCTTATCCCCCTATTTCTGTCGTGTCTTCTCCCAATTTACCTAAAAAACCAGCTGCTCCTCAACCAGTCCTAGTGCTATTGGGATCGATGATGTCTTCTCTGCTCGTCACTACGGGGTTGTTATCCCTTTGGTTAAAAGAGGAACACGATCGCCGTCTTCAATCTTCTCAATTTATTGGTTCAGATAACTCTCGCAAAAACGGCAGAAAGTATTTTTATTTACCGCCTATTAACTCAGAAAAAGCTAATTCCGTCTCTCAGCACAAGGATTAAGTTATGAAAAGTAATTCGATCAAACCAGAAAATTTACCAGAGGCAATAATTTGGTATTACATCATTGGTACTTACCTCATCTATTTATTGGGAGCGCATTACTTTTTAACTGCTTTTATGGGGAGTATTTTGCTGTTTTATTTAGGCAAACAATGGTGGGGGGAAACTGGAGCGACTCCTGAAGAGGAAAGAGTTGTGATTGCTCCTGTGGCTTGGGTTTGGTTGGGAGCAATGCTAATTATTGAGTTGGCTTTGATTGTAGGTCATTTTAATAATGATTTAGGAATTGGACAGGTTATTAAATCATCTTCGCATTGGTTTAGAACTTGGGCAATTTTTGCCATTTTTCCCTTAGCAGGTCATCTAAAAATTCGACCACAAATTATTTATCGGGCTGTTTGTATTTTATGTTTACAAAGCATAATTGCGATCGCGATCGGAACTTTAATTAATAGTCCCGAATTTACTTATGTTTCTCCTTTAATAGTTAGTGGTGGAGACATAGAACATTATCAAGTAGTGCCGTTTCAAACGGTAATTGATCAACGGTTACATTTATTCGCTCCCTGGGAAACTGCTTTAGGGATGGCTGCTAATATTTATTTTTTATTTGCTTGTCAAGAGAAGAACAAATTTTGGCGTTGGATTGGTATTATTGGCTCGGTGATGATGATTATTTTCTCATTATCGAGATTAGCAATTGTTTGCTTGCCTTTTGTCTTTATTTTAGTTTGGTTTTTAACCAATTTTTTGCGTCCTTGGGTGCAATTAACTACCAGTGTTATTAGCTTTTTCTGCGGTTTAATTGCTGTCAATATCATTGATGGTATTGAGTGGTTTGAGAGAACGGTTAATAGTATTCGTGAAGATTCTGACGGTTCCTCAAGAACCAGAAATTTAATTTATGCTATGACCTTGGACAAGTGGCGTAATGAAGCCCCAATTTGGGGTCATGCTCTCAATGCAGAAGAAGGGCCACAAGCTTTAGCTCATATGCCAATTGGTTCTCATCAAACTTGGTATGGTATTTTATATACACATGGATTAGTCGGTTTTATTCCTCTGATTATGGTGGTAATTTGGAGCTTACTTGATCTAATAGTAAAAGCTCAACAAGATGTAGAAGCTAAATTGGCTTTAAGTATTCTTCTGGTTATTTTAATATCTTCTTTTACTGATAATATTCAACTTTTCGCTTATATGTATTGGGAAGGATTATTGATGATGGGAATAGTTTGGCATAAAGATATTCTTAAAAAGAGAATAGTAGAAAATAACTTTAATTTCAACAGACAAATCAATGGAACTTATAACTAATTAAATGGCTAGTTTAATAACTAGAAATCATGGTAAAAGCAAATATAACAATTAATGAAAATCTGATTAAAAAAAAGGAACTTAATAAGCCGATTCGAGTGGTACTAGTTCATCCCAGTGTTGGGATTATTTGGAGCGGTGGCTCAGAAATTTTTACCTTGGAATTAGCGCGTCATCTCAATCAATACTTTGAAGTAGAACTACTCAGTGGAGCTAAATGCGAAACTTTTTGTCGGACTACGGGAGGAATAACTCGCGATCGCGCTTATAAATTAGTCAAACATCCTTTACTAGCTAACTTGTTCAGCAGACTGGCAACTCATCCAGATATGCTAATCGAACATCTGAGCAACTTTTTTCCTTGCGCCTCTTATTTAATTAGAAAACCAGCCGACTTGATTTTTCCTTGTAATGACTATGGTGGACTGGCGATGGCTGCCTTGGTTAGAAAAATTAGAGGTACACCTATATTGTTTACAGAACACGCTGGCGCAATGAATGGGGCAAAAGCTTTAACTCGCAACTTAATTTTTAAACCAGATATGCTGGTCTTACACTCAGAAGCGATCGCTGAAGTAGCTAAAAAGTTAAAACCCGAACAAGCAACTAGTGTTATTCCCAATGGTGTCAACTTAGATCGCTTTACCACAACAGGAGCAACGATTGAGTTTAAACTATCTCGCCCAAGGGTTCTTTGTGTAGCTTCCCTTGACCGCAACAACCATAAGCGAATTGATCTAATAATTAATGCTATGGCAAAAATACCTGATGGTAGTCTGCTAATTTGCGGTGATGGCATTGACCGCGATTATTATCAGGCATTGGGAGATAAATTACTTGGTGCAGAACGTTTCGCCATTGCCAGCTTTTCCCACGAGCAAATGCCAACAGTGTATCGCAGTGCCGATGTCTTTACCTTGCCCTCATTTGATGAACCTTTTGGCTTGGCTTATATTGAGGCAATGGCTTCTGGTTTGCCCATCGTCGCTCCTGACGATCAAATGCGTCGTCATATTGTGGGAGATGGGGGAATTTTGTGTGACGTTACTAACTCAGATATTTATAGTCAAGCACTCACTCAAGCTCTCAAACGTGATTGGGAAAATCTCCCTAGAAAAAATGCCTTACGTTTTAGCTGGGAAACCATTGCTTTAAGCTATCGAGATTTAATTTTAGAAACTATTCAATCCGCTAAAAAATAACATGGATATCAACACTGAAAATAAAATGCCTACAGTTACGGTAGTCATCCCTGCTTATAATGCTATACGCTATCTAGCAGAAACTATGGATACAGTTCTCAGTCAAACTTATCAAGATTTTGAAGTTTTGATAGTTAACGATGGCAGCACTGACGAAACACCTAACTGGGTAAATCAACTTAGTGAAAAAGAGCCAAAAGTGAGAATGATTTCTCAAGTCAATAAAGGATTAGCAGCAGCGAGAAACACGGGTATTAAGGAGTCGGAAGGAGAATACATTGCCATTTTAGATGCAGACGACCTCTGGGAGCCAACTAAACTACAAAAACAAGTTGATTGTCTAGATAAAAATCCAAAAGCTGGACTATGCTATACCTGGACAGCTTTAGCGGATAATGAAGGTAAGGATACAGGTAGAGTGGTTGCTTCCCATGCAGAAGGTAATGTTTGGCAGCAACTAACAGAAATAAATTTTGTTTGTTGTGGTAGTACTCCCATGATTCGTCGTAGTTGTTTTGAAACAGTCGGCTTCTTTGCTGAAGATTTACGCTTTTCCGAGGATTGGGATATGTGGTTAAGGATCGCTATGAAATATCCTTTTGTGGTTGTTAAAGAGCCTTTAATTCGCTATAGACAACATCCAAATAATATGTCCAAAGATTGTCAATCAATGTTAGAGGGATCTCGTATTTTAATTGAGCGTAACTTTGCTAATGCGCCGATAGAATTACTCCACTACCGCAATCGTAGCTACGGCTGTATTTACCTGTATTTAGGTTGGCGAGCAATTGAAAATCAAGATTATCAGCAAGCTCAAGAGTTTCGGGATCAGGCGATCGCCCATCGTCCCCAATTACGTTTCTCTGCTAAATGTATTCGTCTGACTATAGCGATTTTGATTCAGCGTTGGCTGGGTGCAGATTTCTACGCTCAAGTTAAAGAATTTATCTTTAGTGTGCGTCGTCGTGGAATTGGCGCAGTTGATCGTTGACATACTTGAAAGATTCAGTTTTTATATTTAACTACTTAATTATTACTTTTTTCAAGTGCCAAAAGTATCAATAATCATTCCCACATATAACTCTGAAGATACTATTGAAGAAACGATTGCGTCAATCCAGCAACAGAGTTTTACTAATTGGGAGCTAATTATCATCGATGATGGCTCTCAAGATAACACAGTAGATATAGTCAAAAACATTGTCGAACCTCGTCTCAAGCTTTTTGTTTACGAAAATGGTGGCGTTGGCATGGCTCGAAATAGAGGAATTGCTCAGGCTACAGGAGAATTTATTACTTTTTTAGATGCTGACGATTTATGGACTTGTGATAAATTGGCGTTGCAAATAGAAGCATTAAATCAAAATCCCCAAGCAAAAGTTGCTTATAGCTGGACTAGTTTTATTGATGAAAATGGCAAATTTCTTTTTTCAGGAAAAACTTTATATTATCAAGGAAATGTTTACAAGCATTTATTATTAACAAACTTTTTATTGAGTGGCTCGAATATTTTAATCCATAGAGATGTTTTACAAGTAGTGATAGGCTTTAACCCAGATTTACCTTACGTTGCTGATTGGAACTTTTATTTGCGTTTAGCCAAAAATTTTGACTTTGCTGTTGTTCCTAAATACCAAATTTTATATCGTCAATCTGCTAATTCTATGTCTTCTAAAATTGAAGAAATAAAACAAGAGAGTTTACAGATAATAAATGAAGCTTTTCAGTCAGCACCAGCAAAATTAAATCTTTTGAAAAAGAGAAGTTATAGTATTCTTTATTTATATTGTGCGGATCTATATCGAAAAAAAATTAACATTGAAGATAGACAAAGCTTAGTCAATGCTAAAGAAAATTTAAAAACTTCTATTTTGTTGTACCCTCAAAGTTTACTAGAAATTAGTACTTTACGAATATTAATAAAAATAATTGTATGGGAATTATTTTTTATGATACCCACAGGTTATTTGACACAGCTATCACGCAAAAATAACATTTGAACAATTAAAAATTTATAAAAAAATATTAAAAATTATTAGCTATAAGCTCTAAATTTTGCAAAACAAAAAAAATGCCTAAAATATCAGTAATTATTCCTGCTTACAATGCAGAAAAAACCATTAGTAGAACTATTGAATCAGTCCAAAAACAAACTTTTGGCGATTTCGAGTTAATTATAATTAACGATGGTTCTATAGATCGAACAGCAGAGATAGTTCAAAATATTAAAGATTTACGTCTCAAGCTCTTTTCTTACGAAAATGGAGGGGTTTCTGTAGCTCGAAATCGAGGTATTCATAATGCAAGTGGAGACTATCTTGCTTTTCTTGATGCCGACGATTTGTGGACAAACGACAAGTTAGAAAAACAACTAGCAGCTTTAGAAGCTAATCCAGAGGCAGGAGTTGCTTATAGTCTAACTAGTTATATCGACGAGCAAGATAACCTATTATATAGGTGCAATCCAGTATCTTTTGAGGGTAATGTCTTAAAACAGTTGCTTTTAACCAACTTTTTAATTAATGGTTCTAATCCCTTAATTCGGCAGCAAGCAATTAAATCGATTGGCAAATTTGATCCCAGTCTCAAATCTAGTGAGGACTGGGATTATTATTTAAGACTAGCAGCTAGTTATCCTTTTGTATCCGTTCCAAAATATCAAATTCTTTATCGTAAATCTTCCACTAATATGTCTTCCAATGTTGAGAGGATGAAGAAAACTAGTTGTATAGTATTAGAAAGAGCGTATCAAAATGCGCCGCCAAATATGCAATATCTCGGCAATCAGAGTTTTAGTATTCTTTATTTATATTGTGCCGAGTTATATTTATACAACAGTCAAATTAATCGTCAAGATATTAATAAAGTCGGAGAAAATTTGTGGTTATCAATTCGCTTACGGCCACACAGTTTACTAGAAATAAATACTCAAAGGTTATTAATTAAATTTTTGTTAATCAAATTATTACCTATTAATGGTACTAATTTTATATTACATTTTTTTAGCTTCAATAGATACTTTCGCAACTCTAAAAAATCATAATTTTCTGTTTTTAGAATTACAATTTAGTTGATAAAATTTAATTATTTAATGCTGATTGAGAAAATCAAACATATATTATCAGGTCAATTTATTCGCAATGTTGGCTGGTTAGGTTTAGCAGAGCTAGTCAATCGAGTTTTTAGACTAGGTACAACAGTTATTTTAGCTCGTGTATTTAGTCCACAGGATTATGGATTGATGGCGGTTATTTATACTATTTTTGATTTAGCGACTGTTTTTATTTTTAAAGGAGGCATTGGGGCTAAAGTTATTCAAACAGACGAAGCAAAATTAGAAAATACCTGTAATACATCTTATTGGCTTAATTGGCTCTTGTGTGGAATGCTGTTTACAATTCAATGTTTAGCAGCTTATCCTATTGCCAAATTTTATGATAATGAGCAGCTTGTTTTTCCTATTTTGACCTTTTCATTGATGTATTTGGTTTATCCTTTTTTTCTAACTCATTGTGCTTTAATTGAGCGTGAAAACCGTCTAAAAGTTATTGCTGTATGTAACGCCGTCCAGTCAATGTTAATTAATATTATGACTGTAACTCTTGCTTTATTAGGTTTTGGTATCTGGGCAATTGTTTTTCCTATGTTAATAACTATTCCTGTTTGGTTTATAATTACCTGGAAAAATCATGATTGGCGACCTCCGCGTTCTTTTAGTCTTAAAGATTGGCAAGAAATAATTCACTTTAGTAAAAATGTTGTAGGAGTTGAATTATTAACTAAACTAAGACTAAATTTGGACTATTTAATTGTAGGTCGTTTTTTAGGAGTTGAACAGTTAGGTATATATTTTTTTGCTTTTAATGCTGGTTCAGGGATTACAAATAACATAGTTAATTCTTTAATGTCTGCTCTTTATCCTCATTTGTGTGAGACTCGTGCAAATATTAAACAACTATATAAACGCTATTATAAAAGTCTCAAAACAATTAGTTTAACTGTAATTCCCATAGTTATTCTTCAGTCGGCATTGTCTCCAATTTATGTACCAATTATCTTCGGTGAAAAATGGGTTTCGGCAATTCCGATTCTAATTTTAATTTGTTTATCGGTTATTCCCATGACTTTTAAACACGCTGCTTCGCTGTTACTCAATTCAATCGACAAAACTCATATATCTTTGTATTTTGATTTAATTTATACAATTGCTTTTGCTTTGGGCATTGTTATATCTGTTCAGTGGGGAATTTTATCTGTTGCTGTTACAGTTTTAGTTATAAATTTCTTGTTTTCTTCTGTGTTTAGTATTTACTCAAGTAAAAAAGCATTTGATAAATAAATGTAAAAAAATATGCCAAATAAAGCTAATCTACTATCAGCATCAATCGATAGTATTTCTGAATTGTCTGATAAGAGGAACTCTGAAAAATGATTATGAAGACGCGAAAATTATTTTTTTGGATTACTTTATTAATTACTGTATTAATAATCTTAAGCTGGACATCTGTAATTCATAGTCAAAATATCAACAATCGTTGCGGTTCAGGTTCACTAAGAGATAAACACCAACAACCCTTTGCCTGCGACAGTATTTGGAATATGCCCATAGGTGCAAACGCTAAGTATGTTCCAGCAAATATTCAACCCGCAGGTTATAATAGTGGTGACGTAGATCACTATATAATTACGACAGAGTTAGATCCCCTTGTACCCTGGTACAATCCTGAAAGCTGGATGAAAGGTCGCTGTAGCAGTATGGGTAAAGGTCGCAATGGTTTTCTTCATGTTCCTCAAGACTTAATTGTACCTGACGCAACTGAAACTAAAACCCCGAATAATCCTGCTGCTTTTTTACAGCCAGATGGCGAAACTTTAATTCAAATGAGTCCCTTGGCTCGTTGTGAAACAGGTGGCATAGTTTTTGGATATGTTCCACCTAGTTATTCTCACTACAATGAAAATATTTATGGGCCAGGAATTACAGGTGGACATGCAGGTTCAGGATTATCGAGTATTGGTGGTACAATTCGCCTGGGAGAATTAATTTCTGACCAACCAATTCGCCATACTTTAAAAATTGAAGTATTTGCCAACAAGTATCTTTATAATCAACCACCTGGATATCGCTGGCCCGCAGTCCGTGCCGATATTTATGCTTATAACAACTATTACGATGAAGGCAAGATGCAGTATGGAGGCTTTAATCCTAGTTTTGTAATGGGGTCTTTATTGGCTATTCCTCCCCAGTTAACCGCAGAAAGTTTGGGATTACAAACAATTCCTGGTCGCAAGCTGTTTTTTGCTCTTCAAAACTATGGTGGATACATAGCAGATGATACCCTTTGGGACGCTCACGCGATCGCGATTGAGCAGGGAGCAATGGAAGAGTTTGAATCAAAATATCAATACAGTTTTGAGTCTGATTCTGGAGCTTTTCATGACGATATCAATAAACTATTCCAGGCACTACAAATAGTAGATAATAATGCACCTGAAAACATTGGTGGTGGTGGAAAACCATTACAACCATTAGCCCCTGCGATCGGCAATTAAAATATTAAATATTTAAAAATATTTAATTATCTCGTTAAATCTAAAGAGTGTTCTTCTAAGACTTCCAAAGGAAAATAGTCCAGCATTACCTCGTGGGTAGCTTCGAGATTAATTGGCGGTGCTAAACCTGCTTCTAATGCTTCTCGCCAACGTTCAGCACACAAACACCAACAATCTCCTGGTTTAAGCCCAGGAAAATCATACATGGGCATAGGAGTACTGAGATTGTTACCTCTTTCTTTACTAAAAGCTAGAAACTTAGCAGTGACTTCGACGCAAACTACGTGTACTCCTTGATCTTGAGAACCAGTTTCACATTTCCCATTGCGATAAAATCCTGTCATGGGGGATTGACAACAGACTTTCAAGTCTCCCCCAAAAACGTTTTTAGCTGATGTCATACCCTAATTTCGCCTACCTAACAATTAACAATTTATTAATATTGTATCCAAATTAGTGACAAAGACCAAAAATACATTTAGCTATAGAATGGATTGTACGCACTTGTTCCTCAGCCTGACTCAGTTTAGTTTGTTTCTTAGGAGTTCTTAACTTTATTATTTTTATTTTTAGGAATTGATTGTGGGTTACGTACTTGAGGTGGTTTATCGAGAGTCGCGATCGCGCCAGTACGGTTAGTTTTAAAGGTAGAATCAAATAAAATATCGTCCACTTTCACAGCTAATATTTCTTCAATTAAAATTTTTAACTTAGATTCAATTGCCTCGTTGATAGCTGCATTTAACTCTTTAACTGTTTTATTGTTGTCTTGGAGACTGGCTAAAGTTTTTTCTACGGCAGTTATGGCATCTTCTATAACAATTGCCAACTGGTTGCCGAAAAGTTGACAAGTAATTTTACTGGGAGAATGTTTTAATTCCTGACGATATAGTTTTTGTATACTTTGCGCCAGAGTTCTTTCTAATTGTCCGCTAGTAGGTAAATTTTTATCCATTATTTTTTTGCTTACATTTAGATCGCCAACAACAAGCCGTCTCTTGAAGGATTGGGTTAGTGTCAACGATGGTTATTAGGAGTTAGTTACAGTAACTAAGTCACATAAGCAAATATTAATTTAATTAACATTTTCTATAATTGGTCTAAGGTTATATTTTCTTTTCAATCAAAAGAACTATATCTTGAGATAGATGTATTTAATAACTAAAAATATGTAGAAAATTTCAGAATGATAAATTCGTTTTATTGGCTTGATTATAAACTTACAAAATTTATAACTATTAATATATAGTAATTTTCACATTGGTGAGGTAAGAGACTTTCTATTTTCCGTTAACTATTCCCTGACTGCTAGAAAGTATGTCTCATTTAATCGAGAAACACTATATTACATATTTAACTTTTGATAGAAGTAATATTGTTTTGCATATTTTAATATTTTATGTAGATTAAAAAATAAGAATCAAGGAGTGATTATGCGTAATATAATTCAGAGCATTAAATCTATAAAAATTAGGCAAGTATTAACAGTATTTTTAGCAGGTTGTTTACTGGTAATAAGTACAGCGTGTAGTCGAGGTAACGTCGCTCAAACACCAGGAAAAATAGGTACAGAATTAACAAAAACTGCTAGTCAACCTACACCTAATACTTATGATGAATATGATGCAAATCAGTCATATAAAGGCGGTATGAATGGCTACAATGACGATCGCAGATATGATGCTAGAACTACTGCTAAAACCAAAGAATTAATCGATACAGCAAAAAGTCGTCAGACAGGAGGCGACATAGGTGAATACGTTGAAGATATAGGCGATCGCGCTAGCAACCAGTTTAAACAAGCAACAAGAGATATACCCCGAGCTATCAAAGGCAATACACAAGAAGCATCTGAATATGTTCAAGATAAATCAGGCAATTTAAAAGACAATCTTGGCAAACTTCCTGGTGGCGCACAAGAGGTATTTGAGGGTGCTAAAGATAATGCAAAAAACGCGGTTAAAGATGCAATTTAACAAAGCTATAAGCTATAAGCTATAAGCTATAAGCTATAAGCTTAGTTTAAATGAGCAAGCTAAAGTTTTAAAGGCGCGAATTATCGCGTCTTCGTTTATGAATAAATTTGATTATTCTCAAGATTTTGAGAATTTAAACTTTCGCGAGCGCCCTGAGCTTTATCAAGTAGGAACAGGAGAACAAGGAGTATTATTAGTAGAGCCTTATAAATCTGAAATTTTGCCATACTGGAGATTTAAAAATCCCGAAATAGCTACAGAATCAAGCAATAAAATTTACCAAATGTTTTTGGAATATTTAGAGGCAAATGATTTTGTTGGCGCAGATATGGCGCGTAAATTTTTACAAATGGGATACACGCGATCGCGGAGATATGCAAATCATAAAAGTGGTAAAAAATATAAAACAAATCCTCAAAAAGCGGAATCAAAGATACTAGAAAAAGAAGTTCGTCAAGAAATACTACCTTTTGACATAGATCCAATCAAAGCTAAGTCAGCAGCAATTTTTAAAGCCAAATGGGAACAAGCAAAAACTAATACTAAATATCAACAATTATTAAAACAACACAAACAAAAATACGAAAGTCGAAATCATGGGACAAAAACAAATTAAAACAGGTTCACCCGTATCTTGGGATTGGGGAAATGGCATAGCAGAAGGTAAAGTAAAAGAGATTCATCACGAAGAAATCAATAAAACAATTAAAGGTAAAAAAATTACTCGCAAAGGCACAAAAGATAATCCTGCTTATCTTATAGAACAAGAAGATGGGACAAATGTTTTAAAACTCAAAAGCGAGTTAAATTAAAAGTCACTTCATTTAACATTTAACATTAATCATTTATCAAAGAGATTTAATGTTCAATGAAAGGTCAAAAATCAAAAAGCTTATGGCTTATAGCTTATAGCTTATAGCTACGAACAGTATCATTATTGGTTTCATACTTTAAATCAGCAACGCCCAAAAAGAAATATCTAAAAATTTGCTCATTAATTGGGATTCAATTGGTATACTTCTTTAGTCATATTGAATTCTAGTTGGCGATAAGCCTAACGGCATAACTTCGCTATGCGCTTATAAAATGATTAAAAATGATAAGTGGATTATTGAACAAGCTCGCCAGGGTATGATTACCCCGTTTGAGGAAAAATCGGTCAGAAAAGCAGTTTTAGGTGTAGATAAAGAAGTTCCAACTATTAGTTGGGGTTTAAGCTCCTATGGCTACGATATTCGTCTATCACCTCACGATTTTCGGATTTTTAAACATATACCTGGGACTGTAGTTGACCCGAAAAACTTTAATCCCAAGAATTTAGAACAGGCTGAGTTACATAGCGATCGCGATGGCTCATCTTATTTTATTATTCCTGCTAATAGTTATGGCTTAGGTGCATCCCTAGAAAGTATCAAAATGCCTCCTAATGTCACAGCAATTTGTTTGGGTAAGTCTACTTATGCTCGTGTCGGCGTGATTGCTAATACTACCCCCTTAGAAGCAGCTTGGGAAGGAGAAGCGATTACTCTAGAGTTTTCTAATGCTTCTAGTGCTGATGTCAGAATTTATGCTAATGAAGGTGTAGTACAATTATTATTTTTTGAGGGAGAATCCTGCGAAACAACCTATGCTGATCGCGGTGGTAAATACCAAAATCAATCGAGTAGAGTTACCTTACCCAGGGTTTAATTACAAATAAACAAGTTCAAATTACAAAGAACAAACTGACAATACTTATTCAACTATGGACAATTCCAAAATAACAAAAGATCCCTTAAATGATGGCAAAAGTAAAATTGAATTAATAGATTTTATGGGCAATGATTTGAGTATTGTTAATGATGCGAGAGCTTCTTTTGAAAAGACTTCTGATTCGTTAGATGAAAAGGATGTTAAATTAATCAATTATTTAATCAAGCATGAGCATACTTCTCCTTTTAGAGGTGTTGTATTCAAATTCAAAGTAAAAGCTCCCTTATACGTGTGTCGTCAATGGTAAACAGGTAAACTGTTCGGGCGTAAATTGAGGAGTAGACATGATTGTTGAGTATAGAGAAAACAAAAGAACTCTAAGAGGAGAAGGAGCTAACCGTAAATACCGTTATACTCGTCGTGTTTTATTAAAATGCGAAAAGTGTGGATTAGAACGGGAAGTTAACTGTACTCGTAAAATTCAACAATCGGAGACGCATCATTGTAAATCTTGTGTTGTAAAAGCAATAGGAATAAGAAACAGAGGAAAACTTGCTTGGAATAAAGGCGGTGTTCCATCTGTCGCAGAATGCAAAGTAGGAAATACTTTTTTATTTGTGAAAGCAAAGCCACACACCAAGATATACATACTCAGCTTGAAGAATTATCAATGATTCTGGTTAAAGCAGGAGTAATTCAATTTTGCCATAAAACAGGAAAATACCATCTGCCCCATTTAGAAGAGATTTTAAATGTGTACTCCGTTAATTCAGGGGAAGCCTACGTTTTAGAGATTGATAAACTCGGAAATATGGCAATCCTGAGCCAAGCCGATATCCCATTGGAAGGTGCAACGACTATCGATTTATCGAGTAGGGTTCAAGCGAACTCGAAAAGCGGAGATTCCTCACCATTTATGGACATTGAAAGTGTAAGCTAAACTCGCTACGGACTTTATGGGGCGAGGTTTTCTCATCCTTCAGTCCTCCTTTGGAAGGAATAAGATATAGTCTGAGCTTACGGGAAACCGTAAGAGATTAGTCGGAAGCGGACTAATCGTAACAAATCTGGGAAACACGTAATCGCTAGTAATCATAACGACGAACAATTAGGCTGGAATGAAAAAAGCTTTCGCTATGTAGCAATTGACGATAGCAATGAATTTTATATTCCCCAAACCTTTAGAAAGCAGTCTAAGAATAATAAACAGGCTACTATTGGCTCTCTAGAATCAGAACTTAATAGTCAGGCGATCGCTATTTATCAAGAACAATGTGAAAATAGTTATCAAGCCTATACTAAGCTGCTGGAGTTAGGCGTAGGTAGAGAACAAGCTAGAGGGGTTTTAGTTCCTTCTGTCTATACTTCTTGGGTTTGGACAGTCAGTCTCCAAGCTTTATTAAACTTTATTGGGCTAAGAATGGGGGATGGGGCGCAAAGTGAAATTGGGGCTTATGCTCAGGCAATTGTTGAGTTAATTGAGCCGATTGTGCCTATTTCTATGGAAGCTTGGTCTAATACTAAATCCTGATGAAATTTACTATGTAAAAGTGATGAGGAGTCAGGAGTCAGGAGTCAGAAGTCAGAAGTCAGAAGAATTTAAGCTAGGTAGTAGGTAATTCCTAATCCCTATTCCCTAATCACCAGTCACTAATTCTCTAAATTGGTTGAATTTGCATCACAATTGAGGTCATATCATCGATAGATTTAGTGTTAGTACCGCTAAATTGCTTAACCTGACCAAAAACATGGTCTAAAATCTCTTTGGGGGTATCTAGGTGCTGACAAGCCCATTTAAAACAGAGGCAGAGGTTGTCTTCGTCGAAGCGATCGCCCTCTTCGTTAGCAGCATCAGTAAAGCCGTCTGTATAGTAGATTATTGTATCCCCTGGAGCAAGTTGAACTGTGGCATCTTCGTATTCTGATTCCATATCCAAACCAATAAGCATTCCCCAACTATCGAGTTTTTCTAGGGTATCAGTAGATTTACGCCATAAAAGAGGTGGATTGTGAGCAGCATTAGTAAAGGAAAGAGTTTGCTTTTGGGGGTTATATTCCGAATAAAACATACTCACGAAGCGGTGAGAATTTTCTAAATCAGCATACATTACCCGATTCAGATGACGCATAATTTGAGCAGGACTATGGCGATTTAAGACTTCTGCTCGTAGCATTCCCCTAGTCATAGTCATAATAAGTCCTGCGGGAACACCTTTACCCATTACATCACCAATAACAATACTCCAGGGGACATCCGAAGCTGCTTCTGATTGCTGGTTTTCTAAACGGTCATAATTAGTGGGAATAAAATCGTAATAATCTCCACCGACACGATTAGCTGTTTCACATTTAGCTGCAATAGCTAATCCTCGAATTTGGGGACACTTGCTGGGTAAAAGACGTAACTGAATTTCTGAGGCAATTTCTAATTCACGATCTTGTCTTTCTTTAGAGCGTAATTCAACGGTTAATTCATGATTGGCGATCGCTACTGCTGTCTGATCGGCTACTAGTTGGGTTAATTTCCTTCTAGTGGGTGTCCAAGCATAATCTGACTCTGTAGTAAAAACGTAAAGACGACCTTGCTCGATATTTCTGACTAATATTGGTGTGCCAAAAAACTTAATATCTAATTCTAACGCTAGACTTATTTGTTCATCAATAACTTCTGAGAGTCGCGGGTTAGTCTCAACGGACTGATGATTAAGAGCAGCTTGATTAACATAATAGTTAACTTTGTCAAAGACACGACGCATCTCCAGTCCAACTTTACTATCTTGGCAATGAATCTGTTCTATGTGTACTTTATTTCCTTTATATAAAACTAATGCTCCCCCAATAGAATCTGTCACCCTCGCTGCCATCAAAGGAGTTAATTCTAAAAACTGATTCAAATTACTAAAACTACGTAGGGCAAATCCCAAGGAGCTTAATAAATCTTGAATTTTGTTTTGTTCTCTTTGCAGATTAGCCACTAATTCTTTTAGTGCCACAATAGGATTAGTATCCCCTGTAAGAGGCTGGCTAATACTATTATTTTCTTGAGAGGGATGGCTATGAGAAGATATAACAGTCATGGCCTCTACAAATTTAGACATTAGTTTTTCAATTCATTAGTCACAAATGTAATTTAAAGTATAGTAATCCTACAAAATTCGATTAGATACTATCTAAATTATTTAGATTTATCTATCATCTATATTGATGACTACCTTCGAGGAAATTAGTCAAAGCCAGTAGTTAATAGTTAGCGATTTTGCTTACCAAGATATGAGTTGATTTATGATAACCTGAATTAGCTAATACGCCAAGAAAATAAACTAAAAACATTTAAATTCGTGTGTATTTTGTTTAACCATTAAGTAAAGCTTCGACAAACTCATAGCTAGAGAAAGGTCTTAAATCCTCAATTCCTTCCCCAGCACCAATAAAACGAATTGGTAAATTTAGCTGTTGAGTTACGGCTAAAGCCACACCACCTTTAGCACTACCATCTAATTTAGTTAATACCACACCACTTAGATTTGCAGCTTCAGAAAACACTTGAGCTTGGCGTAAACCATTTTGTCCTAGAGTTGCATCTAATACTAACAAAGATTCTACTTTTGCGTCTGGAGCTTTTTTGTCTATTATGCGACGGATTTTTGCTAATTCCGCCATTAAGTTTTGTTTATTCTGTAATCTGCCTGCGGTATCTACCAATAATAATTCAGTATTCTTTGCTTGAGCAGCAGCGATCGCATCATACACTACCGCAGCAGGATCAGTGTTTTGACCAGGATTAGCAACTACAGGGGTATTAGCTCGTTCTCCCCAAACTTTAACCTGTTCTACCGCAGCAGCACGAAAGGTATCCGCAGCAGCAATCATACAACTATAGCCTGATTTTTGACCGAGATTTGCCAGCTTACCAATAGTAGTAGTTTTGCCTGCGCCGTTTACTCCTGTCAAGAGCCAAATATTAAATTCACCTTGTTCAGGCACAAAATCTTTATTTTCTTTACCTTCTAGAGGTTTATCAAGAATAGCTTGTAATATAGTTTTTAAATAAGCGATCGCTTGTTCTGGTGGCAAAGCTTCTTGTTTGAGTTTTGATTGTAACGTTTCAATAATATAGTCAGTCGCTTCAATACCTACATCCGCTTGCAACAGTAAAGTTTCTATTTCTATTACTGCATCATCATTGAGAGGGCCTTTACCAACAATTGATTTGAGTTGGTTAACTAAGCCAATACGAGTTTTACCTAACCCCTGACGCAGTTTAGTTAGCCAATTAATTTCTTCTTCGGAAACATCATCAGCAGTTCTACCACTTTTGGCTAGTACTTGGGACGACCAAACAAAGTCCTCATCCAGTTCAACTTCTGCTACTGGTTCTGGAGTCTCAATGGCAGTTTCTTTAAGCTTTTCTAACCCCTGAGATTTCTTCATCCAAGCAGGAACATTGGCTGTTGGTTCAGTTTCTGTTTCTAGTTCTGGAGGCTCATCTGCTGTAGCTGAAGTCTCTGGTTCTTCTTGATTTTCTATCTTTACGCTTTCTGGTTCAACTACTGCTTCAGAGGCTTGTGTCTCAGCTTCAGTAGTTGATTCTGAAGATTCTGTTGTCTTGGTTTCTTCCGCCGTATTTACTTCTGATTTAACTACATCATCATCTGTTACCGACTCCGATTGAGCTTCCGTTTGTCCTTTACGTTGCTGAATATTTTGGTAAGCAGCTTTCGCAAAGGCAAGATAGTCAGGTTCAGCTATTTCTGATGACTCAGTAGATTCTGTCGATACTTCTGGTTGTGTTTCTGGAGTTGTTTCAGGTTGTGTTTGCTTTGCTTGTTCGTTACGGCGAAACCAATTAAACATTGTGTGAGAGAAGATAAACCTAGATTTTTTATTAGTTTATCGAATAATACCAAGGTTCGATCCAGTATTAATTTTCAGTTTAGTGGTAATTACACTACTTATCCAGTGAGCAGTTATTCTGCTGACTATAATTAATGATCAACACTTCATCTCAGGTATCTAATACTAAATCCGATTGACAGAAGTTATTTATTTAGGCTGACTTGGGGACTAGGAGAATAGGGGACTGGGAGATTAATAAACACTTATGACTTGATTTTTTAAGTAACCTATACGAAACGGATTTAGTATAAAAATAATAAATAAAGAAAATCTAGAAATCACCGAAAACAACTAAGGAGATGGTAATATCCTTGAATTATAAATCTCAACTCAACCAAAAATATTATCGTGCAAAAGTATCTTTCTCTTCTGCTTCAGATTTCTCTGTTGACTTTAGGCTGTCTTTTATATACCAGTAAAATTTCCATAGCTCAAGTAACCTCGGATGGAACAGTTAATACTCAAGTTAATCAGAATGGAAATGTGTCTGAGATCACTGGGGGAGAAACACGAGGCGGTAATTTATTTCATAGTTTTCAGGATTTTTCAGTTGGTACTGGTAATGAAGCTTCTTTTTTAAATGCCAATGATATCGCTAATATCTTTTCCAGAGTCACAGGCGGTAATATTTCCAACATCGACGGTTTGATTAGTGCTAACGGTAGTGCCAATTTATTCCTAATTAATCCTGCTGGAATTATATTTGGGGAAAATGCCAGATTAGATGTCGGCGGTTCATTTTATGGCAGTACTGCGGATAGTATTTTGTTTGAAGATGGGGAATTTAGCGCAACTGATTTAACCAATCCACCTGTGTTAACGATTAATGCCCCTATCGGTTTGAATTTAAGAGATCAACCTGGTGATATTACTGTTATAGGAAATGGTCAAGATACACGATCAACAACCGATTTAATTGATACAGAAAATGCTTTGCGAGTTAATTCTGACAAGACTTTTGCTTTAGTAGGTGGCAAGCTAAATCTAGAAGGTGGAACTATTAAAACCGCAGGAGGGAGAATCGAATTAGGTAGTCTCCAAGGTAATCAACAGGTTCGCTTGACTTCTGTAAATAAAGGTTTTGGTCTAGATTATGCAGGAGTACAAAATTTTCAAGATATTCAACTTTCTAAAACCGCAACTATCTCTAACTAGTGGAGGCGAGATAAATGCCAACACTTCTGGGACCTTTGCTGAGAATATTGTCCAAGGAAATGGAGGAACTATTAGTATTACTACCAATAACTTAGGTATTTTTGATGGAGCTACTATTTCAGCGTCGAGTGGTGAACAAGGAAATGGTGGCTTAGTAGACATTAATGCCAATATTCTATCTTGAGACAATGGCAAGATCAATGCTCAAGCATTTAATAACGCTAATGGTGGCAACTTAGAGATTGATGCCAAGGTTATCGTTGCTTATCCTAATGGTAATAACGATATTCTTGCTAGCGCCGAACAAGGAGAAGGGGGCAATATTACTATTAATGCTGATTCTTTATTAGGTATTGAACAACGACCTCTAAATGATTTAACCAACGATATCAATGCAAGTTCAGAAGTCAGAGGTTTAGATGGCACTGTTAGGGTTAATACGCTTGATGTTAATCCTGTTCAAGGGTCAACTGAATTACCAAGTAATGTAATCGAAGCAGAACAAACTACTGAACAAGCTTGCCAAGCTAACCGAGAAGCAGCAGCCAAAAATGGTTTAATCATTAATGGTAAAGGTGGTATTCCTGCGCCTCCAGATCAGCCATTAACTTCGCAAAATATTATTACCATTGGACAATATACTGACGATACTTACACCACACCTCAACCTGTAAAAACTAGTCAAGTACCATTAACTTCGCAAAATATTATCGCCATTGGACAATATACTGACGATACCTACACTACACCTCAACCTGTAAAAACCAGTCAAAGCATGATTCAACCAGCTAGAGGGATTAAAATTACAGAGGATGGAGGCGTGATTTTAACCGCTTATCCCACCAATAATACAGGGGAAAGAATTCCTGAAGGGAGAATGAATTGTGGTCAAATATAGGACGTTGCTGATTTTAATGTATGAAACTGATAGTAATACTGTTCGTCCTAAAGGATACCGCTACGCATATAGCTTTTAGCTTTTAGCTCTTAGTTTTTTAAGAATATGGAAATTCCGCAGAAATAGGTATCTAACCTTAGCGTCCGACGAATTTGATTCGTTAAGTCTGAAAGAAAAGTTATTTTTTACCGAATATATCTCTAATTCTATAAATCGGTCTTCTTTGAGATTCATGATAGGTACGCATCAATAGCTCAGTCACTAACCCAAAACAGAATAACTGTACTCCAGTCAAGATCAATAATACAGCTAAAATAAGTAAAGGACGATCGCCGATATTTTGATGACCTACTAGTTTGATGATTGTGAGGTATGTACCGATCGCTATCCCCGTAGTCAGGGAAATTACTCCTCCAAACCCAAAAACGTGCATTGGACGGGTAAGGAATTTCTTCATGAAGAAAACAGTCATTAAGTCCATTACTACCCGAATTGTTCTACCCAAGCCATATTTACTTTTGCCAAACCGTCTCGCGTGATGACGTACTGGTACTTCGGTAATTCTTGCACCCTCGATAAAAGCTAAAGCTGGTAAGAAGCGATGAAGTTCACCATAAAGATTCATATCCGCAATTAGTTCTGAGCGATAGGCTTTGAGGGAGCAACCATAGTCGTGTAGTTTAACTCCTGTGACTCTAGCAATAATCAAGTTGGCAATCTTGGAAGGTAATAATCTGGTTAAGGCTGCATCCTGTCGATTTTTACGCCAGCCACTTACTAAATCGTAACCTTCGTTAAGTTTAGCTAACAGCATAGGAATATCAGCAGGGTCGTTTTGCAAATCGCCATCGAGAGTCACAATTATTTTTCCTCGAGCTGACTCAAACCCCGCAGCCATAGCAGCCGTTTGACCATAGTTACGACGTAAGATTACTGCTTTGAGATCGATACGTCTTCTGGCTAAGTTGGTTAAAACTTCGGTCGAGCCGTCTTTTGAACCATCATCTACACAGATTATTTCGTAGTTTAGTTGGGTTTGTTTGACTGCATCAGCGATCGCCTGTACCAATGTCTCTACACTTTCCGCTTCGTTGTAAATTGGTACAACTATTGATAGGTCTAGTTGTGCTGGCTCGCTCATTGAGGGAAAACTACAGTCTTCTATAGATGGAGATGGCATGGTTTAGTTGATTGATTGTTGATTAGTTGCCTTTTGACTTGATTTTTGTATGTCCCATAGATTATCCAGTATTAAATATCTCTTGTCACTACACTTAATCTGGTATGAATTGTTGTTAGCACTATACGCACGACCTATAGATGAAGTTATTTTTTACTTGGTTGAGATTTACTAGTTTACTGGGCTTATTATGGGGAATTTCTGTAATTAACTATGAAGTTATAGCACAAGAGAATCCTGAGTCGGCAATTGAGAAGTTAACACCTACTTCCAAGGTTTGCTCGGCAAATTTATCTTCAGAGATGCCTTCGGCTAGCTTCGCAATCGCCAAGATAATCAATCATCCCAAGTTTAAGCGATCGCGTTGGGGAATTGAGATTCAAGTTTTAGCAACTGGTGAGTCTTTATATAGTTTGAATAGTGAACAGTTTTTTACTCCTGCTTCGACTGTCAAATTGTTAACTACGGCTGCTGTGCTATCTGAACTTGGTGCTAATTATCAAATTACTACGCCTTTATATAGTGTCGGCAAACCTCCTTATCTGACTTCCTTACGTGTAAAAGGACAAGGAGATCCCACTTTATCGACTAAAAGCTTAAAAACTATAGTACATCAGTTGCAGAAGCAAGGTATTAGACGGATAGAAAAATTAATAGTTGACGATAGTTATTTTGCACCACCGACAATTAACCCTACTTGGGAGTGGTTAGATGTCCACAGTTACTTTGCCACAGCAGTTAATAGTACAATCTTGAATCAAAATACAGTGACGTTAACTTTGTTACCGCAGCAGATAGGCAAGCCAGTTAAATATTATTGGAGTAATGCGATCGCAGCTAGACAGTGGCAAGTGATTAATCACGCAATAACTGGAAAAGCTAATAGTCCTTATAACATCGAGATCGATGGCCAATTAGGTCAACCTGTTTTACAAATTCGTGGTCAATTAGCTGTAAATGAACCTCCCGATGTTTGGGATTTAGCTGTTATCGATCCTGCTCAGTATTTTTTGGAATCTCTCCGTTTGTATTTGGAACAAGCTGGTATCGATGTTAAACAAGGAGTTGTGGTTAAACAACCTTACAAAAATAAATTAGAAAGAGAATTAACAGTAATCACTTCACCTCCGATGCAGGAGATTTTAACCGAAATAAATCAGGAAAGTAATAATTTATATGCAGAAGCGATCGCTCAAGTTTTAGCTCAAAAATTAAATACTCCAACCGCGAGCGCAGCTATCAATCAAAGTTTAACTAAACTAGGTATAAACTCAGATGAATACTTATTAGTTGATGCTTCTGGTTTATCTCGTCAAAATTTAATTACTCCTCAAACCCTCGTAAAAATTCTGAGAATAATGTCGCGCTCTTCTCAAAGTAAATTTTATCGTCAATCATTAGCGATCGCAGGAGTTAATGGGACTTTAAAAAATCGCTTTAATAATACTGAGATTCAAGGTTATCTTTTCGGGAAAACAGGTACTTTAACAGGAATCAATTCTTTATCAGGATATATGGCTATACCCAACTATCCAACTTTGGTTTTTAGTATTTTTCTTAATAACTCTGAGGTTGCTAATCAAGAGATTAAACAAGCAATAGATGAGATAGTATTGACTTTACATCACACTGATAAATGTTTTAGATCACAGCTACTAAACAATATTTATTTAGACAATAAAAATATAAATAACTGATAAACTCAATTATAAAAATATTGCATATTTCAATAAAATTTATGTTAATTTATAAAAACAATAAAAACATATTTTTAATTAAAACTAAATAACTTTATGAAAACTATAAAAAATGGTCGTAATCTAAAACTACTGACTACTAGTTTCGCGATCGCTATTAGCACAACCTCATTAAATCCAGCCAATGCTCAAAAAGATCAAACTTCAGTCCCCGAAATTGGCTGGAGCAGCAGAATCAGTAGTATGGGATTAGATAAAAATGAAAATATTGGCAATGATTATACTTTTGATTGTCAACCAGCAGAAAATGATTTAATCCATCCTCCAATTTGGGGAACAAAGATCTATACTTTGAATTCTGGTATTTGTAGTACTGCTGTTCATGCAGGTTTAATTACTCACAAACAAGGGGGGGAAATTACTGTAAAAATACTGGAAGGACAAGAATTTTATACAGGTAGTGACAAGAATAATATTGTGAGCCAAGATCATCGTAACACCGATATGAGTTTTACTTTTATTGATGACAAACTAGCTAACAATAAATCATTTGATGATGATTCTGAACAACAAGAAGAATCTTCAGATCTGGGAACAATATTCGTAGATAGTTTACAAAAAGGAGTGGAAAGAACAATTGAACAAGCTATTACCAATATATTTAAGTAATCGATTCTTACTTACTAAATCAATTAAATTAAGTCTCGTATTTTTGACAACATTAGGATTATCTATATATTTTTCCTATAATAATTATGCATTGGCTAACAACGAAGCAATAACTCAAACAATTACCAAAAATCCTAATCCCACAGATAAACCATTACGCTTAAACAAAATAAGAACAATTAAAACAGGTACTTTGTTTGGTCATTGTCTTGGCTACTGCAACCAAGAATTTGTAATTACTCCTAGAAAAATTATTTTTACTAAGACAGCTAATGGAGGTGATAAACAAAACAATCATGATGTTGTTGAAGAAATAGCTATTTCTAGAGCAGAATGGGAAAAACTAGTAAAATCAATTGATACTAATAAATTTACTGCTTTACCCAACACTATAGGATGTCCAGATTGTGCAGATGGCGGAGGAGAATGGATTGAAATTTCTAATCGACACACTTCTAAAAAAATAGTTTTTGAATACAATCAATCAGTGCCAGAAATTAATAGTTTGGTAACAAAACTTAGAAAGCTTAGAAACAGAGTGACATCAACTCAGTAGTGAATAGTAAATAGCGAACAGAAAATTAATTGAATCCAATGATATCTTCGCTGGTTATAATAGAGTTCAACTTAGCTATGGGTTATAGCGAGAGCCTTTTTTGCATAAACTCTTATATGATGGCTAAACTAAAAAAATTTAAACTCTAATCAATAGTCTTTGGGTTTCTTTCTGCTGACAACAAAATTTAAGAATTTCAGAGTATCTTAAGATTTACTTGATAAACGGTCTTCTATGGCTAATCGTGGAGAAATTTTAATCATTAATTGTTATTTCAATCTAATTAGTGGTTTAAAGCCAGATAGTTTATGTTTATGATAGCGACCTTAGCATTGTTATCTAAACATATTCCTCTATTGAGATGAAAAATTCATCTTTTTCGCAAAAAAAGAAGTTTCCTCGTCGTCGCCATCGATTATTTAAATGGCTTTCTCCTGGGTTATTTATCAAACGCTGGTTACTCCTAAGTGCCAGTGGTGTTTTTCTGGCAGTGGTTGGTACTGCTATTTGGAGTAAGCTGACGCCAATTTATCGTATACTTTCCTTTACTGCCGAATTCTTAGAATTTCTAACCACAATTATTCCTAGTTATATTTCTGGCCCAATTGTCTTAATCGCAGGAGTTTTTTTGATAATTTGGGGTCAATCTCGCACTGTTGGTTCAATTACCGATGTTTTGGGCGTTGATAAAGATAAACAGCTAATTGATATGTTGTTGGATCGTCGTCGCCTCAATCGTGGCCCAAAAATTGTTGTGGTTGGCGGAGGAACAGGATTATCCACTTTATTAAGAGGCTTAAAAGATTACAGTAGTAATATTACTGCTATTGTCACTGTAGCTGATGACGGAGGGTCTTCTGGGAGATTACGAAGAGAAATAGGGGTGTTACCTCCAGGCGACATTCGTAACTGCATAGCAGCTTTAGCGGATGAAGAAGAATTGCTAACAGAACTATTTCAGTATCGTTTTGAAGCGGGATCTGGTTTGATAGGGCATAGCTTTGGTAACTTATTTCTGACCGCTATGAGCGAAATTACGGGAGATTTAGAGCAAGCTGTAGCTGCTAGTTCTAAGGTTTTAGCCATTAGTGGGAAAGTTTTACCTTCTACCCTTACAGATGTCAGTTTATGGGCAGAAATGGAAGATGGCAGATTAATCGAAGGAGAATCAAATATTCCCCAAGCAGGAGGCAGAATTAAAACTATTGGCTGTATGCCAGCTAACCCCCCAGCCTTACCCGCAGCTGTAACTGCCATTAAGGAAGCAGAATATATTATTATTGGGCCTGGTAGTCTTTATACCAGTATTATTCCTAATCTTTTAGTTCCTGATATTCGAGATGCGATCGCGAAAGCAGATGTTCCTCGTATTTATGTTTGTAATATTATGACTCAACCTGGAGAAACTGAAGGTTTTAGTGTTGGCGATCATATCCGTGAAATTGACCGTATTAGTAAACAAAAATTATTTGATGCTGTTTTAGTACATCGCAAGCCTCCCAGTCCCGTATCTTTGCAACGTTATTCTCTAGAAAATTCCCATCCAGTTTATTTAGACCGTGAAGAAATTGCTAAACTTAACCGTCGTATAGTTATGGCAAACGTGATGGAAGAAGACTCAATTAAAGGACACGTTCGTCATAGTTCTAGTCAGTTAGCTAGGGTTTTACTGCGTTGGTATAGCGGTAAATGGCAGCCTAAAATTTAAATAATAAGCTGTCACGCATTTAATTTGCTTGTTGTGATTGGGTGTAGGTTTTAGGAGGTAGGGGTTAGGAAATTTTGTCCAACGTAGTTTAAATGAATAACAGCTTACAAGACTTTACTTAAAGCTAAAGATTGTCTTGCGAAATTAGAAAAATATAGTTGTCTTGTTGTAAGGTTACAGGTAATTACTATTTTAGGATTGACTTATTATGAGTAACATACTAGCGATTCTTATTTCTTTAATAGTTACCACTATTAGCTTACTGATAATTTCTAAGTTACCGACAGGAGTAGAAATAGACAATGTTAAGAAAGGTGTAATTGCAGCAATTGTTTTTGGGATTCTTAACGCGGTATTGCATCCTATCTTGTCTTTTCTGACTCTCCCAATTAATTTTCTTACCTTTGGTTTATTCTCTTTAATTGTCAATGGAATTATCTTTGGACTAGCAGCCGTTTTAGTTCATGGTTTTAGACTACGTTGGGGAATCTGGAGTGCCTTAATTGGAGCATTTGCTTTAAGTATTATTAACTCAATTATCTATAAACTTCTTCCCTTTACCATTGCCTAAAGCTTTAAGAAAAATATCAATAATAATCAACAATAAATAGTTAAATAATGGCGATCGCGCAACTTACCTTAAGGGTCATAGTCTAATAACGCGATCGCTTTTTTAATATGATTATAAAAAATTTGCTACCTGCTACTTCAACCAGCCTCGTCGCCAAAAATAAATAATAAGAATAAGAGCGATCGCAGCCATTACTCCCAAACAAAAAGGATAACCCCAATACCAGTTCAACTCTGGCATATTCCAAGGAGAAGCATCAGGATTAAAGTTCATCCCGTAAATACCCGCAATAAAAGTTAGAGGAATAAAAATACTAGAAACTACCGTAAGCAGTTTCATAACTTCGTTCATTTTATTGTTAACCGCCGAGAGATAAACATCTATCAATCCTGAAGCAAGTTCACGATAAGTTTCAATAGTGTCAATAATTTGAACTGTATGGTCGTAACAGTCTTTAAAATAAGGCATGACGTGTTCGCTAATCAGAGGATGACCTTCGCGAATTAGAGAATTCAACGCGTCTCGTTGTGACCAAATACCACGGCGTAAAGCCAATAATTCCCGTCTAACTCGATAAATTTTAGCTAATATGCGATCGCTCGATTTTTGAATTACTGCATCTTCTAAAAGTTCTATTTTTTCGCCATAAGCTTCTAGAATCGGAAAATAACCGTCAATAATAGCGTCCCATAGGCAATAAGTGAGATAATCAGCTTTTTCCTGTCTAATAATGCCTCGATTACGATTAAGGCGATCGCGTATAGGATCAAAACAATCTCTTTCAGGTTCTTCCTGTACTGTCAATAAATAATTTTCACCCAAGACAAAACTAACTTGTTCGAGCCAAAATCCATCGGCTTTGGGTTTCAAATTAGCCATTTGGGTAATGATTACCAATTGATTTTGATGGTCTTCGATTTTGGGACGTTGAGGAACATTGACTATAGCTTCTAAAATCAGGGGATGTAAATTGAATACCTCGCCTAGTGACTGTAGAGTTAATTTATCTCCTAAACCAGCAATATCCAGCCATGATACAGATTCGCTATCGAGATGAGTAGCGCATTCTATGGTGGTGATCTTAGTTTGTTGAAATAGTTTTTCTTGATTGTAGTCAATTAAATTTATTTCGGATGCTTTGGCTTGATCGGCAATAGCGATCGTTCCTGGTAGACTACCTGGTTGATGATGGAAGTAGTTAAATGAAAATTGCTTGGATAACTTTTGAACGCGATTTGATAAGCCAGAAGGTTTTACGGTCATGGAGAATCGTTTTCTGTTAAGAGGTGGTCTGAAAAGTCAGGCAATTGCAGATTGCTGATTATAGATTTTACTGACCTTTCATTGAACTCTCAAACATCGTTGATAAATGTTAAATGAATAAATGATCAATGATGAAATGACTCCTGTATTCTTATGAAAGTGATTTAATTTTGCTAACGTTATTTTTGCTTAAATTATTTTATGATTACCATTGCCTTACCCAAGGGGGCATTATTAAAAGATAGTATTGAATTATTCCGCAATCTAGGTCTAGATTTTAGTGCCTTTTTGGATAACTCCAACCGTCAGCTACAAATTATCGATCCGACTAATACGGCTAGAGCTTTGCTAGTTAGGGCGCAGGATGTGCCTGTGTATGTAGAGTATGGTCAAGCGCAACTAGGAATTGTTGGTTATGATGTTTTGCGAGAGAAACAGCCAGAAGTTGCTAATTTAGCCGATTTAGAATTTGGTTATTGTCGTCTATCGGTAGCAGTACCCCAAAGTAGTCCTTATCGTCGTTCAGTTGAACTACCACCTCATGGTCGAGTCGCTTCTAAATTTGTTAACTGTGCTAAAGAACATTTTGATAGTATCGATCTACCTGTAGAAATTGTTCCCTTGTCTGGTTCAGTAGAATTAGGGCCTATTACGGGAATGTCTGAGGCAATTGTTGATTTGGTTTCTACAGGCAAAACTCTTAAGGAAAACGGCTTAATTGAAATCGATGTACTCTATGAAAGCAGTGCCAGACTAATTGCTCATCCTCTTAGCTATCGCTTCAATCGCGATAACATTAATGACTTAGTAGCAAAATTAAAAAGTTAACTACTTCCAATTCTAAATTAATTACTTTTAACAGTTATCAATAATAAAGCGATCGCGCTAAAAGCAAAAATACTTCCACAAATAAAAGTTGCTTGAGAACCAAAAGTTTCCCACAAACTTCCTGCAATTATGCTGGCTGGCAAAAGAGCGATTCCAGTAGCTAAGTTGATTGCTCCAAAAGCTGTACCTCTTAAATTAGCTGGCACTCGATCTGCTACTAAAGCCAATAAGATACCTTGACTCATGCCTTGATGCAGTCCATACAAGCCAAATAACAGCCAAATTTGCCAAGAATGATCAACAAAGGCAAAACCAAGATAGGTTAAAGCATACAACAAGAGTCCGTTACTTAATAAACCAATTCGACCAATGCGATCGGATAATAGACCTACGGGATAAGCACTGAGAGAGTAAGCTACATTCATAACCATTAGAGTAAGCGGTATGAAATTGGCAGCGATACCAACTTGTTCGGCTCGTAGCAATAAGAAAGCGTCACTGGAGTTACCTAAATTAAATAACAATGCCACTATTACCAGCAACCAATAGTTTTTACCCAGGCTTTGCAACGATGCCCAATTTAAAGGATTATTTCGCTGATTAGTCACCGTAGTTTTTGGTTCTCGTATACCTTTTGCCAAGAGAGCTACAGCTAAAATTCCAGGAAGCAAAGCCAACCAAAACACCAGTCGGAAATTTTGCTCAGATACAGACATCAAGCCAAAAGCAGCTAAAGGCCCTAAAAATGCACCGATAGTATCGAGAGACTGGCGCAAACCATAAGCAGCACCACGATTGGCTACATCAGTAACATCTGCAACCAAAGCATCACGGGGAGCAACACGAATTCCTTTGCCAACGCGATCGCCAAAACGAGCGATTAAAACCCAAGTTGGATTAATAGCGATCGCAAATAAAGGTTTAACTAGAGTTGATAATCCATAACCTGCCACAGCTAACTGCTTGCGTTGTCCTAAATAATCGCTTAAAGCACCAGAAAAAACTTTTAAAATAGAAGCTGTAGATTCGGCAATTCCTTCAATTGAACCCACAGTCAGTAAGTTTGCGCCTAAAGAGGAAACTAAAAACAGAGGAAGTACCGAATGAATCATCTCAGTACTTATATCTGTTAATAGGCTAACAAACCCTAAAACCCAAACATTATAAGGAATATTCGGCAAAATTTTGGATTTCACATTATTTATCTATCGATTCACAGATTAGTCAGTTTAGTATAAATCTCAACTTTTAAATACTCTAATTTCAACAGGATTTAGTATAAGAACTAGAGTACTGAATTGATTTTATTGTAAAAATTTACTATAACGGTGTTATTGATAAAAACACTGTTATGAAACCCAAAAAGGTTACAAATTTTCGTGCAGCACAGGAAAAGCATCAGCAAAAACTACGTCAGGGAATTCTCGATGATGCCAGCAGTCTTCTTGTGCAAGAAGGTGCAAATGCTCTAACAATGCGTCGAATTGCTGAAACAGTAGGATGCTCAACTACAGTTCTTTACACCATGTTTAGCAACAAACAGGGTTTAGTAGACGAACTTTATTTAAGGGGCTTTGATATGTTGCGACAGTCTTTAGAAGCAGTTTCTCATTCAGGTAACTCAAGAAACTATATTTATGCACTGTGTCATGCATATCGAGGCTTTGCCCTAGCCAACCAAACTTACTACTCAATTATGTTTCTCAAAGTGATTCCAGAATATACTCCTAGCCAAGTCAACTTAAAATTAGGTCAAGAAAGTCTCAAACTTTTAGTCAAAGCTATTCAAGATTGCATTAGTGGCGAACAAAAATCTGAAGACCAAGCTTGGGAAATTGCCCGTGTAATTTGGGCAACAATTCACGGTCATGTCGGGCTAGAACTTATAAGTTACTTCAATTATCCAGGGGTATCACCACAACAAATCTTGGAACGAGCTTTGCAGGCATTGCTAAACGAATTATTACCAACTATGGATAACGGTCAATGATTCAATTTTTCCAAAATTCTTGGTTGCTGGTTTTTCTATCTGCTGTTTGCAACAGTATTGGCACAACTCTTCTCAAACAATCACGGTTAACGACCGATAATTCTAACTTTTTTGAAAGCCTTGCTTCTTTTTGGTTTATTAGCGCACTTGTTATTTATAGCACAGGAATGCTTTTAGGAACTAAAGCCCTAGAGAAACTTCCCGTTGCTGTTTTAACCCCAGTGTCTCAAGGACTGTCATTTCTGCTAATTGCATTCTTATCTTTCTGGCTATTCAAAGAACGTTTAACACTCAATCAAATTATGGCAACAGGTTTGATTTTTACAGGAATTATTCTAATGACTCGTTAATGCTTGTATCTAGAGATTATTTAGGAGGATAAAAATATGACTCACTTTGGTATTCTTTCTTTGGCTGCGACTGGTCATTTAAACACCATGTTTCCTCTCGGTTACGAACTCAAACAACGGGGACATAAAGTAACTTTTTTGAGTAACCCAGATGCTCAAATCCCAGTACAGAGAGCAGGTTTCAACTTCTGTCAAGTTTATTCTCCCATCGATGAAAACAAAATTATTCAAAGACAAAGGAAGCTAGCAATTTTAGAGAGAACAGATAGGTTAAAAGATATACGGCTCACTCTACAAAAATTTGCCAAAATAGCAGAAACTAGACTTCAGAAAGCTCCAACAATTATTAAAGAACAGGATATTAATGCGCTGTTAGTAGATTCGTCTGTCTTTGAGGGGGGAACAATAGCCGATTATCTCAACCTTCCCTATGTAACTATGTTCTGTATGTTACCTTTCTACCAAGATCCCCAGATTCCACCTATTACGACGACATGGCAATATAATCCTGCCTTATGGACAAAATTTCGCAATCTTATTGCCTATAGCTTATTAAACTACATATCCAAACCAGTCTGGCAAGTTATTTCTCATTATCGCTCTCTGTGGAATTTACCAGCCTACTCCCACACCAACGATATCTTTTCTAAACTGGCTATGATCACTCGCCACATTCCAGAGTTTGAATTCCCTCGTCAACTTCCTGCACACTTTCACTTTACAGGCTCATTTCATACTTCGATTACAAGACCACCCGTAACATTTCCCTCTGACAAATTAAATAATAAACCTCTAATTTATGCCTCTATGGGAACACTACAAAATCGCCAAAACTATGTTTTCCAAACTATAGCAGAAGCTTGTGCTGACTTAGATGCTCAACTTGTTATTTCTCTTGGTGGTGGACTTAATCCAGAAGCCTTACCAAATTTACCAGGAAATCCTCTCGTCGTGAAATATGCTCCTCAATTAGAACTTTTACAAAAAGCCAGCCTCAACATAACCCATGCTGGATTGAATACAACTTTAGAATCATTAAGCTATGGTGTACCGATGGTTGCCATACCTATCACTGACGATCAACCAGGAGTAGCAGCAAGGATTGCTTGGACAGGAGTAGGAAAACTAGTAAAACTTTCTAGCTTAAGTGTTAATAATTTGCGAGAAAGTATCAAAAAAGTGTTGGAAGAAAAATCGTACAAACAAAATGCAGTTCGTCTGCAAGCATTAATTCGCCGTACTGAAGGAGTAAATCGGGCTGTTGATATTATTGAGCAGGCTATATCTACTAAAAATCCAGTAATAAATCTGCGAGCTAATTAATTTTCAATTGTAATAAATTTAAATTGATTTTTTTAAAGTGAGCATGAAATCCGAAAAACCTAACTTTTTCCAGAATTGATCGGCTACAGAGTTACTTACAGCAATTCGTAATTGAATCTCATCAACTTGCTTTTCTTTACACCACTGAATTAAATTTTCACTTAGTTTCTGCCCCACTCCCTTACCTCGAATGTTTTCGCTTACTACAACATCATCAATAAATCCATATCTTCTCCCTCCAAAAACAGTACTAGACTCTTGAATAGTTACACTACCAAAACCTATTACTTCACTTATTTCTGCAACAACTACTTTCCAATCTGGATCGAATAATATCTTTTCTAAATGAATTTGATAGTCACGCTCACTGGTTTCGTTGAGAACAAAACTTGACTCGTACTGTAAATGAAACTCCATAAATCCACGCCAAAGGTTCATTAAAGCCTGAAGATCATCTAATTGAGCAGAACGAACTATTATGTCAGTATTCACGATATTCAAATTTTATTTAACTTTTTAAAGTTTAAATACCATTTAAATTTGACGTATTTAATTAAAAGTTACTATAAACTATTCAACAAAAATCTTATAGTGTTAAGCATAAATAATATATTGTGCGTTATTATGAAGCGAGAGCTTGAACCAAAAGATTTAAACTAATTAGTAAGTTTAATCTTTCCATTAATGACTTCATCAATTTTAGTCAATATTTACCAATAGTTTTGACAAAATTATAATTATTGATTTTGGTGGGCAAATGAATTAAATTTAAATATTTTCAAGCTAATATTTATTACTTACCCACCCCAGGAGTTGTTTTGTTTTAGGCGATAGTTACTTGCTCAGATAAATAAACGTCTTGAATAGAATGAAATAACCTAATCCCTTCATCCATTGGACGTTGAAAAGTTGTTCTTCCCGAAATCAAGCCACTACCACCAGCGCGTTTATTAATTACCGCAGTACGTACTACCTCGGTTAAATCATTCTCGCCTGCCGATGCACCACCAGAATTGATTAAACCACTACGTCCTGCATAACAATTAATTACCTGATAACGAGTTAAATCAATGGGATGATCGCTGGTTAATTCACTGTAAACTCGCTTGTCTGTTTTACCATATTTTTTGCCTGTAGCATTAGCAACGGCTGCATAACCATTGTTACACTTAGGTAGTTTTTGTTTAATTATGTCAGCTTCAATAGTTACACCCAAATGATTAGCTTGTCCTGTAAGATCCGCAGCTAAATGATAGTCTTTGTCTTGTTTAAACACATCATTACGCAGATAACACCAAAGAATAGTCGCCATGCCTAACTTATGAGCTTGAGCAAAAGCTTGACTAACTTCTTGTATCTGACGAGATGATTCTGGTGAACCAAAATAAATAGTTGCGCCGACGGCTACCGCACCTAAATTCCAAGCCTGTTCGACGTTACCAAACATTATTTGATCGGAAGGATTAGGATAGGTAAGTAATTCGTTGTGATTGAGTTTAACGATAAAAGGAATACGGTGGGCATATTTACGGGATACCATGCCCAAAACCCCTAAAGTAGTGGCAACAGCGTTACAACCACTTTCTAAAGCCAATTTGATAATATTTTCAGGGTCAAAATAAATCGGGTTGGGAGCAAAAGAAGCTGCTGCTGAATGTTCTATCCCCTGATCCACTGGCAAAATAGATAGATAACCAGTATTCGCCAGCCTGCCTGTAGAATATAGCTGTTGTAAACTACGTAAAACTTGAGGATTGCGATCGCTTTGACCAAAAATACGCTCAATAAAATCTGCTCCAGGCAAGTGCAGCATATCTTTGGATACTTTTGCTTTGTAGGTCAATAAACTTTCTGCTTCTTCACCTAGTAAATATTCAATGGAGTTGGAGGGAGAAATAGTGGTAGTCATAGCTAGTTAAAGTTTGTCTCTACTAATTATTTATTGTGACTACTATCTATATTTTTTGCTCGTCTATAATTTAGAGTTTCATTCAATATCAAGAAATGATCCCCGTCTTATCTGAATTTATTTAACAAAACTTAAAGTGGTCTCAAACTTGCTGCCAGAAATTATTGTCATTTCCAGCAGTTAATTCAACTCTACAAGTTCTCATTTACAAAGCTTTTAAATACTCAAATAGCAAAAGCGATCGCTCAAATAGCATTTAGTCGCTCAATACATAGTTCTTAATAAATCCCCTGATAAAGCCCGAAAAGTTTTAATCTAAAAGCTGAACTATAAGTAAAAAATCTAAATAAAGTAAACATGAGTGTAACGGCAAGTGGTGGCAGTTCATTAGCCCGTCCTCAACTCTATCAAACCGTAGCGGTGTCTACGATCCTGCAAGCGGAACAGCAAGACCGCTTCTTAGAAGGAGGCGAACTTCAGGAATTAACAGCATATTATAAATCTGGTTTTCAACGTTTAAATATTGCTCAAACCATTACTAATAATGCGGATATCATTGTCTCACGGGCAGCGAATCGCATTTTTACAGGTGGTTCACCAATGTCTTATTTGGAAAAACCTCCAGCCGTCCAAGAGATGGCAGTGGCTACTCCCAGTGGGAACACCAATGTACCCAGTGAACTAATGGTAGAACAAAAAGATGACGGCGGTAGTGGTGGTCTTTTTGGGGCGTTTAGATCTCTATTCGCAGGTGGCTCTGGCCCTGTGCCAGCAGGGTTTAGACCTATCAGTGTTTCTCAGTATGGGCCTGCAAATATGCAGAAATCCCTGCGAGATATGTCTTGGTTCTTGCGTTATATTAGCTATGCAATTGTGGCTGGTAATCCCAATATTTTGGTAGTTAATATTAGAGGTTTACGGGAAATCATTGAAAGAGCCTGTTCTAGCGCAGCAACAATTGTGGCGTTACAGGAAATGCGGGCAGCATCCAGAGACTATTTTCGTAAAGATGCTGAAGCAGCAGAAATTATTACGCAGTATTTCGATATTGCTATCAGTGAATTCAAAGCATCTACCCCATCTGACAAATTACGCCAAGGTACTTCCTCTAACATTCAAGGATTACAACTACCTCAAAGCTATTTTAATGCTTCAGAAAACCGTCAAAAGTTCGTTATGAAGCCTGGCTTATCTACTTTAGAAAAGCAGTCTGTAATCAAAGCAGCTTATAGACAGATCTTTGAACGAGATATTACTCGCGCCTATGGTCAATCTATTTCTTATTTAGAGTCACAGGTAAAAAATGGCGACATCTCCATGAAAGAGTTTGTCCGTCGTTTGTGTAAAACTCCTTTATATCGTCAACAATTTTTTGAACCTTTTATAAATAGCCGTGCTTTAGAATTAGCTTTCCGTCATATTTTAGGACGTGGGCCTTCCTCCCGTGAAGAAGTTCAAAACTATTTCTCTATTGTTTCAGAAAAAGGTTTAGCAGGCTTAGTTGACGCTTTAGTTGATTCTCAAGAGTATTCTGATTACTTCGGTGAAGAAACAGTTCCCTACTTAAGAGGTCTAGGTCAAGAAGCTCAAGAATGTCGCAACTGGGGAATGCAGCAAGACCTGTTAAATTACAGTGCGCCTTTCCGCAAAGTACCGCAATTTGTGACCACCTTTGCTCGTTATAATCGTCCCCTACCAGATCAACACGTCTATGGTTCAGGTAACGATCCTTTAGAAATTCAGTTTGGTGCGATTTTCCCCAAAGAAACTCGTAATCCTAACTCTAGTCCTGCTCCTTTTAACAAAGATACCAAGCGTTTGTTGATTCATCGTGGTGCAGGGATTAATAACCAAAACAGTAATCCGAAAGCGACAGGAGAATTTCCTGGTTCTTTAGGAGCAAAAGTAATTCGTCTGAATAACGAACTACCAGGATCGAGCAACGGTGGTAGTGTTAAGTTCTCAGAAAACTCAACTCAAGCTGTAATTCGTGCTTGTTATCGTCAGGTGTTTGGTCGAGATGTCTATCAAGGTCAAGAACTCAAAGTAGCAGAGATTAAATTAGAAAACGGCGATATTACTGTTCGCGAGTTTGTCAAAATCTTAGCTAAATCTGATACTTTCCGTAACCTTTATTGGACATCTCTCTATGTTGTCAAAGCAGTAGAGTACATTCACCGTCGTCTTTTAGGTCGTCCTACCTATGGTCGTCAAGAAATCAACAAGTATTTTGATATTTGTGCTAAACAAGGTTTCTATGCTTTAGTCGAGGCTCTAATTGACTCTGACGAATACACCGCAGCTTTTGGGGAAGATACTGTTCCCTATGAACGTTATCTAACTCCTGCTGGATTGCAGTTGCGTAAAGCTCGTCCTGGTGCGCTTGAGAAAGGTATTGGTGCTAAGGTCATCAAAGACACCACACCACGTTTTGTGGAATTAGGTCAAGTTTCTAGTTTCCGCACTGCTCCCGAAGTCCAACAAAAAATCTCCCAGGGTGTATCAGTACAGCGTGAGCAAAGCAAAGTATTTAAACTTACCAGTACTGTAGACAAAGTAGGAGTGAAAAACGCGATCAAAGCTGCTTATCGTCAGGTATTTGAACGTGATATCGATCCCTATGTCGTCCAAACTCAGTTTTCTGTCTTAGAAAGCCGTCTGAGTAACAATGAAATTAACGTTAAAGAATTTATTGAAGGTTTAGGTTGTTCAGATCTATACATCAAAGAATTCTATACCCCTTATCCCAATACTAAAGCGATCGAGTTAGGTACTAAACACTTCTTAGGACGTGCGCCTCTCAATCAACGCGAGATTCAGAAATATAATCAAATTCTGGCTTCTCAAGGGATTAAGGCATTCATTGGCGCAATGGTTAACAGTATGGAATATGTTCAAGTATTCGGTGAAGACACTGTTCCTTTCCGACGCTTCCCAACTCTTCCTGCTGCTAATTTCCCCAATACGGAGAAACTTTATAACCAGTTGACTAAACAGAATGATGATATCGTTATTCCTAGTTTTGAACCAACTAAGTTAAACGTTTAAACAAGTCACTGTAACTAGCCATGATTTGGTAATCAATATCTTTAATTGTTTCTATTTTTCTGAGATTAATGCTCTCATTTTTCGTAGAACAAATAGATTTTGCTTTGAAGGTATTGGTTACTAGGTTTATCTTGGCAAATCTTCAGCAGGCACTTAGGGTTGAACATTAAATTCTGTTAAGGGAAAGCAATTAACTGCAACGAAATATCAGATGATGATTAAGTTGGGTTATCACTCCAATAAAAATAAGACCTATAGGGATCAGCAAATCTGTTGACTTTAAGGCATTTTAAAAGCAAGAATTAACATAGAGCAATATTTATTATCAAGTATTGACTTTATGTAAAAGTTTGTTAAGGCAGTAGCTACTTTTTGTACATTAGTTTAAGCAAGCTGCAATACTAATTTGTAGCTTAAAGATAGCTCATTCATTTACTTGATTTCATTGTATTGGGAGGAATCCATCGATGAGTATTGTCACGAAATCTATCGTGAATGCCGATGCAGAGGCTCGCTACTTGAGTCCTGGCGAATTAGAAAGAATTAAATCCTTCGTTACAACAGGTGAAAGCCGTCTACGTATCGCTCAAACTCTAACTGAGTCTCGTGAGCGCATCGTTAAACAAGCTGGTGACCAGTTGTTCCAGAAGCGTCCTGATGTTGTTTCTCCTGGCGGTAACGC
The DNA here is from genome assembly GCA_051658085.1 of Waterburya sp. Taxonomy (GTDB): domain Bacteria; phylum Cyanobacteriota; class Cyanobacteriia; order Cyanobacteriales; family Xenococcaceae; genus Waterburya. The sequence continues at coordinate 17,976 of JBOFLX010000013.1, read as the reverse complement.
TTATGGTGAAGAAATGACTGCAACTTGCCTACGTGACATGGACTACTATTTACGCCTAATAACTTACGGTGTAGTAGCTGGTGATGTAACTCCAATCGAAGAGATTGGTTTGGTTGGTGCAAGAGAGATGTATAAATCTCTAGGTACTGACGTAGGTGCTATGGCTCAAAGCATCCGTGAAATGAAAAGCGTTGCTACTTCTATGATGTCTGGCGATGATAGCTCAGAAGCAGCTTCTTACTTCGACTACGTTATCGGAGCAATGCAGTAGGAAATAACTATAATCCACTGCTAAATATACCAGTAACAAACTTTTTCAAAAACACACTAACTTATCAGTGTTAAACAACTTAAGACTAGGTAAGATAAGGAAACAAAACTATGCAAGACGCAATTACCTCTGTAATTAATTCAGCCGATGTTCAAGGCAGATACCTCGACGGTGCTGCTATGGACAAGCTCAAAAACTATTTTCAAACTGGTCAACTAAGAGTTCGTGCAGCCAGCGTAATTAGTGCTAACGCAGCTAGCATCGTTAAAGAAGCAGTAGCAAAATCTTTGCTCTATTCTGATGTTACTCGTCCTGGCGGTAATATGTATACTACTCGTCGCTATGCAGCTTGTATTCGCGACTTAGATTACTATCTCCGTTATTCCACTTACGCCATGCTAGCTGGAGATCCCTCCATCCTAGACGAACGTGTACTTAACGGTTTGAAAGAAACTTATAACTCTCTAGGTGTTCCTGTTTCTTCTACAGTTCAAGCAATCCAAGCTATGAAAGAAGTAACTGCTAGCTTAGTAGGTGCTGATGCTGGTAAAGAAATGGGCGTTTATTTCGACTATATCTGCTCTGGCTTAAGCTAATTCGTTGGCAACCTGAGTTTATCGTAGAATAGTAAGCGTAAAGATTCGGGAAGTCTAGAGTGAGTGCTAGTTCTAATAAAGCTTAATTTTTCGAGCGCGAAAGAAAGATAAGTTTAGACGATCTAGTATTGACTCCTGACTCCCGAATTTTGGCATTTTAAGACCATTAAAATCTCTCCGCGATAATCGCCTGCAAGATAATTTTTAGCGATCAAAACTCACTACAGGAAAATTAAACTTTTTTTTATTAAATTAGGGAGAATTTATCTTATGCGTATGTTCAAGGTGACTGCTTGTGTTCCCAGTCAAACTAGAATTCGGACTCAAAGAGAATTACAAAATACTTTCTTTACTAAGTTAGTGCCTTACGATAACTGGTTTCGTGAGCAACAGCGAATCATGAAAATGGGAGGCAAAATTATTAAAGTAGAGTTAGCTACAGGCAAACAAGGTATGAATACAGGTTTATCCTAAAAATCTTTACCATTTCATGAATGGGTTTAAATCTGAGTCAGATAGAGGTCAAATGACCTCTTTTTTTTGATTAGCTGTTACCTTTGAGAAGAAAAAATAATATGGGTTGAAACAAAATTGTGAGGCAATATCTTGGATATTTCATTCCCTTCGTTGATCCTCAGATTAAGTTCTGGACATGGGAAGCTCGCTTGTTGAATTGGTTAACTGGTGTTTGGTTGATTATTGGCTTGGTGACTCTGGTTTCAGCATCTTATCCAGAAGGAATTGTTAATAATCATGATGGATTATATATCTTGAAACGACAGTTAATTGGAGTTGGGGTGGGCATTATTGGCTTTAATTTGATGGCGCGTCAGCCTTTGCGTCAAACCCTGAAAATTGCACCTGTAATGGTAATGATTTTGTTATTGTTGATTTTTGTTACTTTAGTTCCTGGCTTGGGCAAGACAACGATGGGAGCTAGTCGCTGGATTGCGATCGGCCCATTTTCTTTACAGCCATCAGAATTAATTAAACCTTTTTTAATGTTGCAAGCAGCTTGTGTATTTGCTCGCTGGTACAAGCTAAAAAAACAAGTGCGGATAGTTTGGTTAATAGTGTTTGCCTTGGTATTAGCAGGAATTTTAATGCAGCCCAATTTAAGCACTACAGGGTTATGTGGAATTAGCTTGTGGTTAATTGCCTTGGCTGCCGAATTACCCTGGATTCAACTAATAACAGTTGCTTTGGGGGGATTGAGTGTAGCTAGTCTAAGTATTGCTATTAATTCTTATCAGTTAGATCGGATTACTTCGTTTATCAATCCTTGGCAAGACTATCACAATAAAGGGTATCAATTAATTCAAAGCTTACTGGCGATCGCTTCAGGTCATTTAAATGGTTCGGGATTTGGACTGTCGCAACAAAAATTATCATACTTACCAATTCGTTCTACAGATTTTATTTTTGCCGTATATGCTGAAGAATTTGGCTTTATTGGCTGTGTTCTATTGCTGTTATTAATTATTATTTATGGAACTTTGGCTTTGAGAGTAGCAATTAGATGTCGCCAAAGCATTCCAAGATTAGTGGCGGTTGGTGCTATGGTTTTTATTGTGGGACAATCATTGATTAATATTGGTGTAGCAACAGGTTCGTTACCAACGACAGGTTTACCATTACCTTTTTTTAGCTATGGAATTAATTCTGTGATCGCTTCTTTGCTATTAGCTGGATTATTAGTTAGAGTTGCCAGAGAAAGCAATACAGCCGAAGTAATTAGTTTCCAGCAAATCTCTGGTGAGGACAGATTTTACCCAGGAATGAAAAAATGATCATACAATAGGGCATCTGACTTGACTAAGTTTAGATGTCACCAAGCTATATATTTTTATGGCTTTACATAGCACAAAAACTGGAGATTCATACTAGATTAGTAATCAAAATAATTTGGCTAAAAAGTGCTGCTTTATTTTTTTAACCTAGATTATCAACTATGCAAACTCCCAAGAGGGATTTATTGAATTTTGCCCGTAAAATCACCAATTCTGAGAGAATGATGCACGCTCCTGGCTCTGTTATTGGTAATCGCTATCAAATTATTCAAAAGTTAGGTAGAAAGGAAATGGGAAAAACCTACCTAGCAAAAGATTTACAGGCAACTGGGGATGCTCGCTGTGCCATAGAGCAATTAAGCCCTAACTACGATAACGAGGCGAATTGGCAACTAATTAAGCAGTATTTGCTCAATGAAATTGCAGTTCTAGAAAGACTGGGAGATCATCCTCAAATTCCCCAATTTTATAACTATTTTATTGAAAACAAACAATTTTATTTAGTTCGAGAATATATTGATGGCGATAATTTAGAGCAAGAAGTTGAACGAAAGATTTTTGAGGAAGCAGATGTAATTTTTTTAATTCAAGATGTCTTAAGAATTCTGGACTTTATTCATAAAACTAATGTTATTCACCGCGATGTGCAACCAATTCATTTAATCAGACGTAAGCGAGATCAAAGCTTTGTGTTAATTAATTTTGGGGCTATTCGTGAACTAGAATCAACAGTAATTACTCTTCAGGGAGAATCAACCCCTAGTAAACCCTTGGGTAATTGGGCTTATACTGCACCTGAGCAAAAGACAGGGGAATCCCACTTTGCTAGTGATCTATATTCTCTAGCTCGAACTGCTGTATATGCTTTAACTGGGCGATCGCCACAAGCCTGGGAACAAACTAACAGTCAATGGCAGGAGCAGTGTCAAATTAGTAACAAACTAGAGATAATTTTAAACAAAATGATGTCGTCTAGTATTGAAGAACGTTATGGCTCGGCTTTAGATGTATTAAACGATTTGCGACCTTTGCTAAAGATTCGGCAGGTAGTAGGAGGACGCTATGCAATTACTCAGTATTTAGGAGGAGATGGCGTAATTGATACTTATTTAGCTGATAATTTGCGTCGTCAATATCAATCTCCTTGTTTAATTAAGCTAATCGAACTACCTAATGCTCACAGTGATAGTAAAGTCAAAATCGAAAGACGTTTTGCGGAAGAACTATCAATTTTAGAAAGATTAGGCTACCACGAACAAATTCCGCAACTATGGGATCATTTTGAAGAAAATGACGAATTTTATTTAGTTCAACCCTATATTCAGGGAGAAAGTTTAGCACGCAAGATAGAACAGCAAGATTTATCTCTTCTACAAATAATCCAAGTTTTAACTAGCACTCTTGTAGTTTTAGGGTTTATCCATCAAAACCGAATCATTCATCGCAATCTTAAACCTGCAACTTTACTGATTCGCTATGAAGATCACCAGGTAGTGCCAATGGATTTTGGGATCTTGAGGGATATCAAAATCTTATCCCATACTAATTTAGATTTTAGCTCCCACCAAGACAGAGCTAACTATTGGTCTCCTGAGCAAATTGCTGGTAGACCAACTCTTAGTAGCGATTTATATGCCTTGGGGATGACGGTGATCGAGGCTTTGACCAAAATTAAACCTAGTAAGTTACCAAAAGATCGACAAACAGGGAAACTACTATGGCAGCAACAAATCAATATTGATCGTCGTTTAGCTAGAATTATTGACAAAATGATTGCTTTAGATTTGGGCAAACGTTATCAGTCTGCCGAAGAAGTTCTCAATGATTTACAAAAAATTAATTTGGCGGCTAATTCTCGACTGCTTCAACCTGTTAGAGTCAACAACAGCAAAGTAAATCGCTTCAGGTTACGTCGATCGCGAGGTGTGGATATAGCTCAATTGCGAATTGGCCCTGTCATCGTTGGACTTTTAGGTCTAGTTTTTCTGTTGGGCAGTATTGAATTTGCTTTTCCCACTTTAAGACCTATGTACTATTGGCATCGGGGCAACAAATTATTAACTCAACAACCGCAATCGGCTCTTAATACCTTTACTAAAGCTATTGATCTAAAACCTACCAGTGTTTTAGCTTGGTCAGGGAGGGGACAGGCTTTATATAACCTTGAACGTTATTCTGAGGCTTTAGAAGCCTATTATGAAGCAACACAGTTAGATGAAACTAACTTTGAAAACTGGCAAAAACAAGGGAATACTCTCTATCAATTAGAACGATATACTGAAGCGATCGCTGCTTATAATCGCGCTCTTGAGTTAGAGCCAAACAATGGCAAATTATATAATGATAAAGGTCGGGCTTTGTATGAGCTACAAAATTATGAATCCGCTTTGGCAATGCAAGATGCTGCCTTAAAGATTGATCGCCTGAATGCTAAATTTTTGAGTGATCGCGCTAAGAATTTACTAGCATTGGGACAATATTATGATGCTTTGGATGAGTTTAATCGAGTTCAAGCAGTTGAACCGTTTAATGTCCAACTTTGGCAGGATAAATCATTAGCATTGAAGGCTTTAGAACGTCCTCAAGAAGCAGAGCGAGTTAAGCTAGAAGTAATCCAAGATTATCAAGCAATTCTCGAAAATCAAGCGCGCAATCCCAAAATTTGGCTGGCTAAAGCTGATTTTATGGCTGCCAATCAAATGTATCAACAGGCAATTAATGCTTACGAGAAAGCAATTGAACTTAAACCCAATTTTTATCAAGCTTGGTTAGCCAAAGGCAAAGCCTTGGGTCAATTAGGTCAAGGACAAAAAGCTTTAGCAGCTTTGGATAAAGCCTTACAAATTCGACCACAATCTTATTTAGCTTTGCAAGCAAAAGGCTCAGTTTACCAGAACCTTCAAAATAATTTCGCTCAGGCGATCGCCGAATATAATCAAGCTCTCGATATTAATCCTGATTATGCTCCCTTATGGCGCGATCAGGGATTGGCTTTAAATCAACAAGGTAATTATAACCAGGCGATTGAATCTCTCACTCAAGCTAGCAAAATCGCTCCTTTAGATCCAGAAACTTGGGTTGGTTTAGCAACTGCTTGGGAAATGTTGGGTAGAGATAAAAAAGCTCTATCTGCTCTAGATCGTGCCATTGAAATCAAGCCTGAAGATCCTCAGATATGGAGTCAAAAAGGTTTAATTTATACCCAAAATGGTCAGTATGACGAAGCCTGTGACACCTATCGTCAATCTCGTCTAATTATCCCCAACTCTGAAGTTATTCTTGATTCTATGAGAACTTTGGGATGTCGAATGAATTATACCATTTATCCAAAGTAACGAGAGACTTAGTTCAAAAGCCAGAATTTTGATTGCTTTTTCTCTTAACTGTAAACTCATTCCTTCTCGCAGTTTAATATCAATTTGGCGAGTCAGTTTACCTTGAGCTAAAACCGACTTAGTTATAGAAGTTGGCAATAAAGCTTTGCTGATGTTAGACAATTTACCCAATGAAGATGTAGTACCACAAAAACTAATAACAGGTTTTTTTCCTTTAGGTAATATATCTAGGGAATCTAAACTATTTTTAGTTCGATAATTACTCCAAAAAGGACATTCTGTTTCAAAGGCTTTTTTAAAACTTTTATATAAACCACAACGTAAAATATGAGCAGTTGGTATATCTAAAAAAATATCAGAATCACTGGTAGCATCAATAATTAAAGGTTTATGATATTTTTCAGCTTCTATTGCTGCATTAAATACAGAATCATTTAATTCTAAAGTTTCTGGGTCAAAAGCTCTTTGGGGATAAATAGCTACTTGACAATTTTGAATTGAATCTACTTCTGTATAATTAGTTTCAGTAATAAACTGATGAAACATTTGATCGCGATTTTGAGGTCTAAGTGACCATAAAATTTCGACGCGAGTATTGTCAGGAGCATTAAAAGTGTAAATTTTCATCGGCTACTGTAAACTTCTGATCATTGGTAACAAGATCATTAATAGAATTAGTAAAGATTAGTTCTATAAGGCTCAAAATTATAACTTAAAAGCAGTATCAAAACGGTCAATCATTTAAGCTTGAGACTGTATTCCAACCACATTATTATTGTTATCGAAGCTAATCTCAAAGAGATTTTAGCCTTTAAATAACAGATCGACAGTAGTACATCACAAGAAGATTGCAAGACGCGTAACTGAGTAGAGAAAGTGTGATTGGCTATTACGCTAATCGCGATCGCTTCTGCGATCGCTATACTATTAGTACAATAACCTTTTTAATTAGATACTTGATAGTTTAAAATACAAAAAAGCAAATATAAACAACAAACTTCAGCTTTAATGGCATTTAAAAAGTTTAAAATAGCTGATAATTTTAACTAGTTATATATAAAAGTATGTCCGATCAAACAAAAGCCAAAAAAGCCTCTGGTTTATTTTTAGTTTGGAAAAAATATCAAAGACGACCAGAAGTCCTGGCTTCTCTCATTAATTGTCAGCTTAAATTTATTCCCCATCTCTTCCAAAGTAAGTATCTGCGCCCCTTAGATTACTTAATTAAACTGGTAGTTAGTATTCAAGCAATCTTTACTCAAAAACCTGATTTTGTAGTTGCTCAATGTCCTCCTACCTTTAGTGCTTTACCAGCCTTGCTGACTAAAACCCCTTACGTGATTGATGCTCACAATCCTTTGTTTCAAGTAGCAATGTGGCAGAAATTACCCCTCAGTAAAACTTTACTCAGCCAGGCGTTGGCAATAATTGTTCATAATGGGGAAATGTTTCAACTAGTTAAAAGTATTTATCCCTCAGCGAAACTGTTTACTATTTCTGATCCAATTAAGTCGATTGAGCTAGATCAGCCTCAACAACGCCAAGCAAAGCAGATTTTGGTCATTGCCTCTTTCGATCCTTGGGATGAACCAGTAGATTTGTTAATCGAATCTATGAAACAATTAACAGAGTATCAATTTATTGTGACGGCGGATATCAATAAACTTGCACCTGAAACAGCTACACAGTTACAACAACTCAATAATGTTAATTTAACTGGTTTTTTAGCAACAGCAGAGTATCATCAAGTATTGTGTTCTAGTCTGGCAGCTTTGGTCTTAACTACTAGTGAAGCAACTCAACCTAGCGGTGCTTGTGAAGCTCTTTCTTCTAATACCCAACTGATTATTAGTAAAACGTCTCTTACCCAAAAATTATTTGGAGAATGGGCAGTATTAGTTGACAATTCTCCTGCATCGATAGTCCAGGCAATTAGATCCTTATCATTACAAGAACTAGATCTAGCTACCTATCGTAGTCAATGGAATAATCAAGTCCAACAAGAAATTACTAAACTAGTTGAATTGCTTAACCAAGACAAATAAAATTAAACTAATCTGGAATAGAGAGCAGTGGGAGAATAACTGACTGATAGTTCTTTGGCTGAAGCTTTTAATTGTTGTAGTAATTGAGGATTATCTAAAACTTTTTGAATCAGCTCAATTAAGTGAGGATAACTATCAAAAAACAAGGTACAGTCATTAAATTCTGGTGAGACATGATACTCCTTCGGCAGTAGTCCAGGTTTAGCTGCCCGTAGCATATTAAAAATCATTCCAGATTCCTTAGTTTTTCCGTAGACTTCAGTGCTATTTTTGCTGATAAATTGATTATTTAATAATAAATCACAACCAGCGATCGCTCGATCAAATTCTTCCCCGTAGACAAAATCATCATGATAATAAACTTTGTAACCAGCAGCCTTTAAATCTGATATGGCAGCACCCATCTCTTTGGTTTCGCGCTCAGTAACATATCCTAGTAAATAAAGCTCAAGGCGATCGCGCAAAGCAGTGGCATTTTCCTGTAAAATCTGGAATACTCCCAAATAATCGCGTTTAGCTTGTGTAATCACTCCAGGTATACAAATTCTGAGCATCTGATTAGTTTGTGAGGCATCTGCCATTCCTTCATAGATAGCAAAAGGAAAGACGATAATCGGAAACTTACAACCATACTCCAGCAATGCCTCTTTTTGACCTTGACTATGAACTATGATTTTGAGTTGATAATTTTGAGCATACTGAGTCAGCATTTTCTTTCTCAGTGGTCGATAAACTAAATAGTCTACTACTGCCCGCCCTATAATCCGTGAATATTTGCGGTTTTGATCTTTATTTTTCAGACTTGGAAGTAAGGTATTGATCGCTCGACTAAAGTTATCGTTATACCACTCTTCACATTGATGGACGTGGAAAATAATTTCTTTTACTTGCGGTTTAAATTGAGCAAATTCAAAATAGTTATCGAAAATCGTGCAAATGTGTATACGATCAAAAGCGATATTTTCAATCTCACCAAGCAAACTTTTTAAAGACTGGCTTTTCTCTAGCACTACCACACTGGCATTGTCTGGTAAGCCGTTTTCTGCTAAAGCTTTTTGAATTGAGGGCAGAGTATAAACTATTATTTTGTTGCTTGGCTCACTAGCATAAGTCTTGACTAGACCATTGACTGCTGAATAATGATTAGGTTCGCTAACTTCAATAATTCCAATAAGCATATCTGTAATATCTCAACTATTATTTTAACTGTAAATACTTAAGTATAAATAACTAATTAATTTGCACTATATTAACTAGTATAGAGAACCAAACGATTACAATTTTATTGTCTATTTACAATTCAACAAACCTACTAACATATTGAGCGAGCAATTTATTACCTGGAAACACAAATTTCTGAACGACAATCTATATTTTTAAACTAAGCGATCATATCATCGTTTTATTTTTTTTGTCCAAATTTTTAGCTCAGAATTTTTACTTATTTATCTATCGACATATTTACAACTCTTGTAGTAATATGGCAAAAATTAGTAGTGAATATACTTAGTAGTTAATACGCACAATTATGCCTGAAGTTTTTAATTGGGAATTTTCAGCAAGTTGTGTATTCAAGGTTAGGGACAGTCTAGAAATCTAAATCAAATCAATCACATATGGGCGTAGCGATTATTACAGGATCGGCAGGTTTAATAGGCTCTGAAGCGGTAAGGTTTTTCAGTAGCTTAGGAATGGATGTTGTTGGTATTGACAACGATATGCGCAAATTCTTTTTTGGAGAAGAAGCTTCTACTAAATGGAATCGCCAAAAATTAGAACAAGAAATTGATAACTATCAACATCGAGAAGTAGATATCAGAGATTACGAAAAAATCAAAGAAATCTTCCAACATTTTGGTCAAGATATTTCTCTAATCATTCATACCGCAGCCCAACCTTCTCACGACTGGGCAGCACGTGATCCTTTTTCAGACTTTACTGTTAATGCTAACGGTACACTCAATCTGCTACAAGCAACTCGTGAGTACTGTCCTGATGCTGTGTTTATTTTTACTTCTACCAATAAAGTGTATGGAGATTTACCCAATGCCCTACCTTTAATTGAACTGGAAAAACGCTGGGAAATAGATTCTGCTCATGAATATCATCCAGGTATAGCGGAAAATATGAGCATCGACCAGTGTAAGCACTCCTTGTTTGGGGCATCTAAAGTAGCTGCTGATGTTTTGGTGCAAGAGTATGGACGTTACTTTGGGATTCGTACAGCTTCATTTAGAGGTGGTTGTTTGACTGGCCCAAATCACTCTGGTACTGAATTACATGGTTTTTTAGCCTACCTAGTAAAATGTACCGCCATTGGTAAACCATACACAATTTATGGCTACAAAGGTAAACAAGTTCGCGACAATATTCATTCTTCTGACTTAATCGCTGCTTTTTACGAGTTTTATAAACAACCTCGTGTAGCGGAAGTATATAACATCGGTGGTGGCAGAGAGAGTAATTGTTCGATGTTAGAAGCGATCGAAATAGCCCAAGAACTTGCTGGTAAAAAGCTTGATTATTCCTATACTGATGACAACCGTAGTGGTGATCATATCTGGTATATCAGCGATCTAGCTAAATTTAAGTCCCATTATCCCGATTGGTCGCTTAAATACAACATCAATCAGATCTTATCTGAGATTTACGAAAGTGGTATTGAGAGATGGAATGAGAAATGATTAACCAAGGAAAGTATTCTATATTGGGAATTAATATCAGTGCTGTAGACTACGAGTTTGCGGTATCAGCCATCACTAATGCTGCCAAAAATAGACAACCTTGTTCTGTGAGTGCCTTGGCTGTTCATGGTGTCATGACTGGATTTTTAGATCGTATCCATGCTAGACGCTTGAACGGCTTAGACTTAGTACTCCCCGACGGGCAACCAGTACGCTGGGCATTATTTTGGGTACACCAAAAAAAACTACGCGATCGCGTTTACGGCCCTAATCTCACTCTTAAGGTTGCAGAATCCTTTGCCCAAGAGGGTTTGAACATCTATTTATATGGCAGCAAAACCGAAACTCTCAAAAAGTTTGCCCACAATTTAACTCAACTATATCCTGGATTAAAAATTGTCGGGATGGAAGCTTCTAAATTTAGAAGACTGTCTGAGTCAGAACGTTCGGAATTAGTCGAACGGATTAAAGCCTCTGGTGCAGATTCAGTTTTTCTGGGATTGGGTTGTCCTCGTCAGGAAACCTGGGCTTATGAATATCGTAATCTTCTCAACATCCCAATTTTAGCTGTAGGGGCTGCTTTTGATTTTCATGCAGGAACTTTACCTCAAGCTCCTAAATGGATGCAAGATTCAGGTTTAGAATGGCTTTTCCGTTTGATGCAAGAACCTAAGAGATTATGGCAACGCTATGCAATTCTTAATCCTCTTTATGTATGGCATATTGTTCAACAATATCTGGGATTACGGAAATTTGTACCAACTATGCCTGATGGTAAGGAAAAGATAGAGTCTTATGGTTAGTTATTCTCAATCATAGACTTCAAAGAATTATTGCTGGCGGTGAGAGTCTCTGAAAGTTTGATTAAATATTTCAGGGAAGATCCTCACCGTTTTTAGTTAATTAAGTATTTACCACTTCTTATAAGGTAAAAATTTACCACACATAGTCACTTGTACGCGATCGCCTTGGGGATCTTCTACTTTATCCACTTCAACTGAAAAGTCGATCGCACTCATAATCCCATCGCCAAACTTTTCATGAATTACAGCTTTTATAGGCATCCCATATACTTGCATAATTTCATAAAAGCGGTAAATTAGAGGGTCAGTAGGAACTACAGGCTCAAGAGAACCTTTTAAAGGTGGCACAGTTAAGGTTTCAGCCATCGATTCAGGTAAACCTAAAGCTGTTAAAATTTTAGTAGCTTCTTCCATGTCTGCACTAGCTTGACGATAGATAACTGAAGCAATCCAGGTTTCATCTCTTTCTACTGTTTTAGCTAGATCTTCAAAGGTGATTCCTTTAGCTTTTTTAGCAGCTAACAATCTTTCAGTAATTTCAGAAATTGCCATAATTTAATTCCTCTTTAATACATAAAAACTAATAAGCAAAAAATGAGCCAAAATTTTTCTCAGTATTTTTACTGATTATCGCTAGAGCTTTTTCCCTTAAAATAGAGCTTTTTCCATTAAATAGGTACAATGACTATAGCTTAAACACACAATAATCTTAAAATTACTTGATTTTTACGACTAACAAGTAAGATTTCTAACTATTCCGTTTTTGTATTATTCAATTTTTACATATTCATTCAGATATAAGATGACATTGCTGTTTTACTCATCTCTAGAGTCTATAGTTAAACAAAAGTTAAGAACCCCTTTTGTAAACAACTATCAAAAAAAACTAATTGTTCATTGTTGCTATCACAAAGTTGGGACAGCATGGTTTATTAGAGTTTTAAGAGCGATCGCTCGCTATTATGGATTACAATTTCAACCTTGTCTTCAAAGTGAGCTTAAAAGAGATACTGACATTTTTATGGAATACATGAGTCGTGTTGAGGTAGACAAACTGCCAGAATATATTGGCTCTCACATGATTCGCGATCCCAGAGATATGATCATTTCAGCATATTTTTATCATCTCTGGACAAAAGAAGAATGGGCGCATATTCCTCGCCAAAGTTTAAATAACTTGACTTATCAAGAATACTTGAATTCCTTAAATCAAGAAGAAGGTTTACTAGCAGAAATGCAGGGTACTTCTTTAGAAGTTATTTCTGAAATGTCTACCTGGAATTATCACAACCCCAATTTTATTGAATTCAAATACGAAGATATTATTCGTGACGAGAAAGCAGTTTTTTACCAAATTTTCAAACACTATCAGTTTAGTGAAGAAGCGATTCAAAACTGCCTCGATATTACTGAAAAATTTAGTTTTAATAATAAAGCAAATAGGCGAAAAGGGACGATAAATACCAAAAGTCATCTTCGTTCAGGTCGTACTGGAGAATGGCAGGAGCTATTTAATGAAAATCATAAAAAACAATTTAAAGAACTGTTTGGAGATGTGTTAATTAAGCTAGGTTACGAAAGCAGTAACGATTGGTAAATGATTGCTTGTTAATATCAATTAATAAGACTTTCTGCTTGTCTCATCTCGATAATTAGCTACAGATTCTACTAAACCAATCCCAATAAAATTAGACAATAAAGCTGATCGCCCGTAACTCAACCAAGGTAGAGGAATACCTGTAATTGGGGCGAGTCCGATTGTCATACTAATATTAACTATAATTTGAAAAGCTAGAATCGCTAAAATACCGATCGCCAGCAGCGAACCAAAGTTATCTTGAGCATTACAGGCAACCCAAATTAAACGCATACAGATTAACCAAAACAGTGCCACTGTAAGTATGCTGCCGATAAAGCCGAACTGTTCTCCCACAGCCGAAAAAATAAAATCTGTGTGTTGTTCAGGAATAAAATCCAGCCGAGTTTGTGTTCCTTGATTCCATCCTTGTCCCCAAAATTTACCAGCACCAATGGCAATTCGCGATTGAATTAAATGATAACCACCCCCTAAAGGATCTTGTTCAGGATTAAGAAACAAAATGAGTCTATCTTTTTGATAATTCTTTAGTAGTCCCCAAAAAATATTACCCAACTCCACCGCACCCAGGTTAATTGCTACAGCACTGAGGGTAGAAACTACTTTGACAGGCAGTGTTAACCAGGCAATTCCTGCTACAATCAAAACCCAAAATAGCCAACCAGGAAGATATAGATGATATAAAATGGCTGACAACAAAGGCGAGATCATTAACAGTAACCAACCAGTTTTCGCATTTGCCCAGTAGAGCATAGCAAGAACAATCGCCCCAAATACTAAAGAAGTCCCCAGATCTGGCTGTAAAAATACCAATCCCCAAGGAACAGCCGTAATTGCTAAAGTGCGAATTATCGTCTTGAGATCGGCTGGTCGGTCATGCAACAATGCTGCGAGGGTAATTACCATGGAAATTTTGGCGAATTCCGAAGGCTGAACATTAACCCCTCCAACTGACAGCCAACTCTGCGCGCCGTTAGCTGTAACTCCAACTGCCATTACTGCAATTAAAAAGAGATTAGTGATGGTATAAATCAACCAGTGCCATTTACACAACAATTGATAACGCCAACGAGATAAGAACAACACCAGGGGAAAACCAAGTAAGCATACTGTCCAATGCTGATAACTATAGCTATGTTGAGCAGGTGACTCAGTGCTATAAATCATCAAGCCACCAAAGATAGTTAATCCCATTACTGCCAATAATAAAATCCAGTCTAGCTGTCGCCAGTAATAATACCAATTTAATACTTGCTGCCCTAAATATCTGAGTTTCACTTGAGATGGGGGCTGATTTCTAGATTGGGGGCGAGATTTAATCACTGAATTAGTAAAAATAAAATGGGAAATTTGATGACTTGCTATCTTAATTCACCAAAAAGGGAATACTGAATCTGTAGAAATGTTTAATTCAATATCTGCCCCATGAGGAAAAGAAAATATTACTCCCGATTTTAGCGACTATTTTGACTTTGGCAAGATGGTCTGATAGTTTCCCAGTCTGTGGGAGTATTACAGTTAAAAAAACAAGTGCGATCGCTTACTGACAATTCTTTGACAGGATGATTAGCTAACCAAGATTGAAAAGATGTTCCACCCTGCTGAAGATAAGCTTCAATCAGAGGTAAACAATCTTGACGATAAAACCCACATAAAGGCTCCCAACCTTTTGGAGAACGTGATAGCAAAGCAATTTCTCTCGGCAGTACCATTGCCAAATCTTGAGACCACTGTTTAACTTGAGATGAAGATAATCGAGGTAAATCACAAGCAAGTAACAATACCCACTTGGTCTGTACTACGCGTAATCCTTGAGCAAAGCCAATTAAAGGTGTGTTAGATCTAGCATTTAAAACTAACTTTTCTTTAATTAGTTGACAATCTGGGAACAAAATCCCCTGATATCTTTCTATCCAAGGAGTAACCACATAAACTTGAGTTGCACACTCTCTAGCAACTAGACAAATTCGAGACAGTAACGTATCCTCACCGATAGTCAAGAGAGCTTTATCTTGTCCCATGCGAGAACTTTCTCCCCCAGCTAAAATAATTGCCGTAATCTCATCTCTAATTGATTTGGTCATTTAACTCACAACCTCAATAACTAAGATAATGAATCATCAATATTCTCAGCCCATACAGACAGAGCGACATTTAAAACTCTGGATTTATTTCTTACCCGTTGTCGGCATTTTGCCTGCTATCAAGACTTTATATCACACCCAAAAAGACCACCAAGTTGATTCTCAACAGCAAAAAGCCAGTCGTCTTGCTATTTCTCTAATTGTAATCTGGTTAAGTTCTTATTCTCTCCTATTTTTAGGAGCAGCCAATACTGAGGGAATTATGTCTTTTCGCTTGATGTATACCAATGCCCTGCTAACTACAGGCTATTTTATAACTTGTACATATTTAATGTTTCGTTTAGGGAAAAAAAGTTTACCTTCAGTAGATTAAATTAATCAACCTCAATAGCTAAAATTGCCTAATAATATCTAGAAAGAATTGCCAGTTGCTTGAACTGTCGTTACTCTGGGGGAAAAGCTAAAATCGGAATGTATTTGAGAGGAGATAGTTACCAAAGTAAGCTTTTATTTAAGTTTTTAGCATTAACAATATCTCAATGGTATTTTTCTATCTCAGTATTTTTACTAACCAATAGCTGTTAAGATTAATCGAATTATATTTGTATATATATCATTTTTTTTATCTTTTTATTTTAGTGTGAGGATATTCAGTGACATTTAGAAAAGCTTATCAATCAACCCCTTCGGGAGGACAACCCACAGCTCGAATTAACTCAATTAATTACCACTCTAATAGTCAGAAAAGAAAATTGAACAAAGGTAGAGCGATTTTAGTTGGATTAGGTTTAGCTGGTGTTTCCCTAGTTTCAGCAGCAGTAGGAGCATTTTTGGCCGTAGCTTTGTCTACTGCTTCTCCACTACAACAAATACAATTAAGTAACGAAGAACAAAAAGTTTTTAGCCAAGAAGAAACTGTAACTGCTAAAAATCTGAACCTGCCAAAATTATCTCGTCCTGTCAATATTTTGGTTTTAGGTATCAAAGTAATTAGCTCTGATCTCGACGACAGAGGTATTAAATACGATAAAAAAGATGTCGGCTATCTTCACTTAGTAAACTCGTTCGATGGTCTGAGCGACAGTATGTTGCTCTTGAGGTTTGACCCTCAACAAGAAAAACTCTTTGTAGTTTCTATTCCCAGAGATACTCGTATTTTTCTCAAAGGGCATGGAATTAGCAAAATTAATCATGCTAATCAATATGGTGGCCCAGCCTTTGCTGCTGCTGCTGCAAGTGACTTATTGGGAGGAGTAAATATAGATCGTTATGTACGAGTTAATGTTCAAGGGGTAGAAAAACTTATAGATGCTTTGGGTGGTGTTACGGTTAATGTCCCCAAAGATATGAAGTATAACGATTTTAGCCAACATCTTTATATTGATTTAAAAAAAGGTGTGCAGCATTTAGATGGTGATAAAGCCATGCAATTCCTGCGCTTTCGTTATGATGACTATGGTGATATTTCTCGGGTACAACGACAGCAAATGTTAATGCGATCGGCAGTAGAACAAACTCTTAAACCTGCAACTGTAGTTAAAATTCCCAAAATTCTTTCAGTAATTCAATCTCACCTAGACACCAATTTAACTGTCAGAGAGTTAATGGCTCTGTCTAATTTCGCTTCCCAAACTAAAAGATCTAACGTCCAAATGATGATGTTACCAGGAGATTTTAACAATGGTAACGAAACTGTAAGCTATTGGTTACCAAATGAGGAAGCAATTCAACGTTTGATGACTAAACATTTTAATCTGCCAGCCAATAACGATTATGATGACATCGCTGATAATCAGTATGCTTCGTTGAATAATAACTCTGCACTCCTCAATCCGCGTCTAAAAATTTCAGTTCAAGACAGTACAGGCAATCAACAAATATTACAGTCAGCATTAGATACCTTACGAGAAGCAGGCTATAACCGAGTATCCGCTAGTACAAATTGGCAAGATCCTTTAGCAACTACAAAAATAATTGCCCAGTCGGGAGATGACGAAGCTGCTGAAGAAGTGCGTTCAATTTTGGGCGTAGGTGAAGTAATTGTAGAAAGCACGGGTGTATTGCAATCAGATGTTACTGTAGAAATTGGTCGTGATTGGGAACAGCGTTGGAAACAAACCTTAAAATCGGATTTAACACCTAAATTAGAAAATAGCTTTGATAACTAAAGTAGCTGACAAAAATTAAACTATTGGGTGATAAAAATATGAGTATAGTCATTCTAAATAGGAAACATATGAAATAATATAAGCTAACTGAGAAATCGATCAAGTTAGATGACTTATAGTGTAGATTGGCGAAAGCGAGTGGTGGAGTTTGTCGAGGCTGGAGGCTCAAAAGCCGAAGCATCAAGAAGATATGAAGTAAGCTTATGGTGTGTGAATGATTGGTGTCGAAGAAAAAATTTGACTCCATCACCACAACTTGGAAGAAGGCGAAAACTAAACTGGAAAGCACTTGCCCAACATATTCAAGAACATCCAGATGCTTTGTTAAGAGAAAGAGCGCAATATTTTGGAGTGCATACGAGTGCTATTGGGTATGCCCAGAAGCAAATGAAGTTAACTCGTCAAAAAAACTCTGAAATGAGCGCGAACGCAGGCATAGTGAGCGAATCAACTTTTTGAGAAATTTACGTGAAATTGTCATCCTTGATGGGTCAAGCAATTTAGTTTATTTGGATGAATCAGGCTTTGAAGAATATGTCTATCGTCCTTATGGCTGGTCAACAGCTTGGTTCTACATGGTCGGGAAACCCGACCGTAGCCCAA
>JBOFLX010000012.1:0-10094 GCA_051658085.1 Waterburya sp. | reverse complement strand
GGCTTTGGCTAATTTACTTTCGTGGTCTGAAAATTTACTTGCTCAGGGTCAATCAAGTCAAAATATTCTGGAGTTACTTATGCCTACTTAAAGTTGTTTTTTTTCTTCATTTCAATCTCAATTTTGCCAAGTCGTGTATTTTACCGATCCTGACATTGGTATACAAATCAAATTACAGACTATACGTAGTTACAAAGTGCGATCGCTCTTTAGCCTTGGATTATCTTAATTAACCATGAATAAATAAGTAACTTTTTCTCTTGGCTTTGCCACTATTAAGCAAGGTATTTTAGTGAGGGAAGTGTGTCAGAGCAGAGTGATACAGAATTAATTCTTTTAGCATTAGAGGGGGATAAAACTGCATTCAGTCAACTTGTCTGGCGTTATCAACTATCTCTATTTATATCTGTGATGAGTGTGTGAATATATGTAATGACATCATTAGCGGAGAAATTCCGCCATTGATAAAAAAAGAAGTTGAATCGTAGCTAATCCATTATCGCAGCTTCGATAAATTAACAGTTAGGATAGTATTTTGCAAACAAATAAAGGAAATACAACGTTGTTTAGCTTAATTAGGTAAATTCCAGAATTAAATTACTGCTCTAACTGTCCTAACTGTCCTAACTGTCCTAACTGTCCTAACTGTCCTAACTGTCCTAACTGTTCATAAATGCGATCGCTCGATATCTTGGGCAACAATTCTCTAAAATGTAAGATATAACGTCTAGCCAACTCAAAGCTCACTATTATTTAAAACACAATTACACCAAATGACTATAGCAACTACAGCAGCGACAACAACTACAGAGCAAATCAAAAGCGCGATCGCAACTTACAAAGACAAAGTAGACTATCTAGAAATTCGAGTTGAGCAGAGTGAGTCTACAGGGCTTTCTTTTCGTGGTAAACAGTTAGATGCTGTAGATCGTAACTTTTCTCTGGCTGGGGGAATTCGCGCCTGTCATCAAGGTGGCTGGAGTTTTGTTACTTTTAATGGTTTGAAAGAGTTAAACGAGAGAATTGAAGAGGCGATTTCGCAAGCCAAACTGGTAGGCAAAGAAGAAACGCAGCTAGCAGCTATTGATCCTATTGAAGATTATGTACCTGAGCAAATTAAACGCGATCCTCGTGGTGTATCTCTCCAGGATAAACGTCAACTGTTAGAAGCTTATAATCAAATCTTGTTAGATTACGATTCTCGTATCCAAACCACCTCAGCTAGTATCAGCGATCGCTTTGCGACTAAAACTTTTGCCAACTCGACTGGTAGCTGTATCGTTCAAGAAAGATTAGATGTCAATGGACGCTTTGCAGCGATCGCTAAAGATGAAAACGGTATTGTACGTCAGGGATTTGAGTCTGTCCATTCCCGTAATGATTTTGATGTTTTAGTTGGTATTGAAGAGCGAGTTAAAGGAGCAGCAGAGCGAGCAGTTAGGCAATTAGAAGCAAAATCAGTTAAAGGTGGTCAGTATACCGTAATTCTCGATCCTTATCTCGCTGGTGTGTTTATCCACGAAGCTTTTGGACATCTTTCGGAAGCAGATTTTGTCTACGAAAATCCTAAAATGCAAGAATTACTTACTTTAGGCAAACCAATGGGTATTGAGCAATTAAACGTAGTAGATGATGCAACGCTGGAGAATCTCCCAGGCTCAATGAAATATGATGATGAAGGTGTACCAGGACAACGCAAATATCTTATTAAAAACGGTGTTTTAACTCAGCGTCTTCATTCCCTAGAAACAGCAGGCAAAATGCAGGAAATCCCCACAGGTAATGCTAGAGCAATTCGCGCCAGTTATCCCCCCATTGTACGGATGACTAATACTGCCATTGAACCAGGTGATACGCCTCTAGAAAAGATGTTTGAGGGAATAGAAGAAGGGGTATATGCTGTCAGAATGTTAGGTGGACAAACCAACGGTGAAATGTTTACCTTTGCAGCAGCAGAAGGTTATATGATCCGCGATGGAAAAATTGCTGAACCTGTAAGTGATGTTACTTTATCAGGCAATGTCTTCCAAACTTTGCAAGATATAGAGGCGATTAGCGACGATAGCATCTATACTAATGGTGGTTGTGGCAAGGGAGGTCAAATGCCTCTACCTGTAAGCGTTGGTGGCCCTCATATTCGGATCAAAAATGTAGTGGTTGGTGGTAGATAGATAACAGTTAGGGCAGTTAGGACAGTTAGGACAGTTAAGTTAGGTTAGTTGGCACTTCAACTGCTTTTATTGTTCTTACAGAAATGACTGCTCTAAATGATAAATGTTAAATGACAAATGAAGTAACTTTTGACTTTAAAAAATAGTGAAACCATACCATCAGATTCCAATTCAAGAGTGTGGCGAGCCTTTAATTGCCATACCCTTAGACCATTTTGCTGTCGAGTTACCTCATCCTTATGTCAGATTGGGGGCGGAATATGGAGACAAATCCCCTTACTGTCTACGTCAAGGAGTTGTCAAAGCTTTACTTGAGGCGCAATTTCTGTTACAAAAACGACATCATCAATGGAAAATCAAAATATATGATGCTTATCGCCCAGTAGGGGTACAGCAATTTATGGTTAACTATACCTATGAATCGTTGGTGAAAAGTCTTAATCTTCAAGAGCAACAACTATCCTCTCAACAACAACAAGACTTATGGAGTAGAGTTTATGAACTTTGGGCAGCACCTAGTTTAGACAAAAAAATGCCTCCTCCTCATAGCACGGGGGCAGCAGTTGATGTCACGATTGTTGATGATCAAGGTAAAGCTATAGATATGGGGGGAGAAATTGACGAACTTTCAGAGCGATCGCAACCTGATTATTATTTGAGCGATCGCGACGGCAAAAATCAAAAATATCATTTTCATCGGCAACTATTACACCGTATTATGCTCAAATCTGGTTTTTGTCGACATCCTGGGGAGTGGTGGCATTTTTCTTTAGGAGATCAAATGTGGGCTTGGTTACATAATCAAGCAAACCCTACCGCGAATGCTGTTGCCCGCTACGGTAGAGTTTAAGCAATTATTTTTTATTTATCTTTTTTTGCTGTTTTTTAAGCATTAGCTCCGCTTTCTGCTTGTTTAGAGTAAATCCAAAGAGCATGAATTACTCCAGGAACAAACCCTAAAAGCGTTAAAAGAATATTAATTACCAAAGCGGTACTAACACCTACGGTTAAAAATACTCCTAAAGGAGGCAACAATATACTTGTAATTAACTGTAAAATTTTCATAATTTTTATTGCCAATCTTATAAAGTGCTAAATTCCCATTCAACTATCTAGGTTTACAAATATTGTAGAATTAATCTTCTATCGAGAGATATAAAATTAATAGTTATTTTTATTTTACATTAGCCAAAAATGTTAAAAAAATCTATCTTTTAAGCGATATACAAATAACTAGAGCTAAGAAATAATAGTAAGGTATGAAATTTAATGAATAATTGCTTTTTTAGTTTTTAGTAAAATTAACAATATATATCAGGAGAAAGTAAATAATGCTAGGAACACTTTTAACCTTATTAGCAACTGCTCTTAGTCTTTTAGTAGTTGATATTATCTTTCCTGGAGTCGTATTAGCTAATTTTCCTGCTGCGATGGTAGCTGCTTTAGTTATTGGGCTTGTTAATAGCGGTGTTAGACCGTTTTTATCTCTACTGTCTTTACCCATTAACGTCTTGTCCCTGGGAGCATTTACCTTGGTAATTAATGGTCTATGTTTTTGGCTAGCTTCTGTATTAGTACCAGGATTTCATGTAGGTGGTTTAATTGCTTTCTTAATTGCCCCTGTAGTTTTATCATTTGTCAATACTTTTATCAGTAACTACTTTGCTGAAAAATTCCCCAAATTAACTAATAATACTAATAATTAGTTCGGCTGCACAAAAGCAAAAAAATCAGTAAGAGTTTACCTTGTCCCACCTAAAAATCAGGTGGGATTTTGTATTAATATTAATTAATTTTTAAAGATAAAATCACTAGATGGAGCTAATTTTATTAATTTACTGTAAAATAACTGATGAAAAGCTAAAAATCAGTTGATTTAATCTAATCTAGCATCGAGGGTGCGTAGCTCAGGGGATAGAGCAACAGATTCCGGTTCTGTAGGTCGCAGGTTCAAATCCTGCCGCGCTCGTAAATTATGTACATTAATGTACAGCAACAGTTGATAGGCGATAAGCCTTTGGTATCGCTTTGCTTACCGAGAAAGGAATTGAAGCCAGTCATCTGTTTTTATTAGAGAATAAACCCCCACGTTGCGACGAATATGTAACAGATAAAGTTTTTGCGATCGCGAAGCGTAGCCCTTCGGGCTAATCGCTTGATTCTTCTTAATTCTTAAAGTAGTACAATAAAAAGTACAGCTATCAAGACTCAATTATGGATATTCACAGTTTAATTATATGCTGTTGGAAATTAGTTCTTAATGCGATCGTGCAATGTCAACCGACGGCTGATCGCATTTCTTGAATTTAGTGGTTTTTAGGTAAAGGCGCGAGCGCTAATTAGTTTAAAAAGCTTTTTATAATTAAAAACAAACAGCATGGTCAAAACGATTTTAAAGAAACCTCTTATCATAGAGAAATAGTTAAGTTTATTTAGAAAACAGTTTGGTATTAAGTTACTTTAGATACCGTCTTAAGTTTTAATTTCTTCTTCAGCACTTGCACTAAATTTATTTGATAAATGTGGACAATTAATTCATCCAAGATATGTACTCTCAGAACACCTGGTGGCGATCGCTTTCCACAATCTTATGATTAAACAGTCAAATATCGATGCACTAAAACATCCGTTAACTCAGGAGTATTACCCTTAGTAACGATCGCGCCTTTATCCATAATAAAAAACTTCTGGGCTAATTGTCTGACGAAATCAATCTTTTGTTCCACTACAATTACGGTAATTCCTTTTTCGCGATTAATTCTTTTTAGGGTATCTTCAATTTCTTGCACAATTGAAGGTTGAATTCCTTCGGTAGGTTCGTCGAGTAACATGATTTTAGGATTGCACATTAAGCCTCTGGCAATGGCTAATTGTTGTTGTTGTCCACCACTTAATAATCCTCCTTGTCTTGGTAAATGTTCTTTCAGCATGGGAAAGAATTCAAAGATTTCAGAAGGGATTCTTTTACTACTTTTACCACTAGCAGAAAAGCCTAGTTTCAAGTTATCTAAAACTGAAAGATAGGGAATAATTTCACGACCTTGAGGAATATAGGCAATACCATAACGCGATCGCTGATAAGTGGGAGTTTTGGTAATATCTTTGTTATTAAAAATTAGGCTACCTTTACTTAATTTGTTTAAGCCAATAATACTACGTAACAGAGTAGTTTTTCCCACACCATTACGCCCCAAAAGACATACCATATCTCCTTTATCAATGGACATATCGACATTAAATAAAACGGGGGTTTGTCCGTAACCAGCAGTAAGATTATTAAGTTTAAGCAGCGACATCGATTTTTTCTCTTCCTAAATAAACTTCAATGACTTTGGGGTTATTTTGTATTTCTTGTACTGAACCTTCAGCTAATTTTTCTCCTTGGTGTAAGACGATAATTCTTTCAGCAATTTGTTTAACAAAATCCATGTCATGTTCAATAGCAACTACCGCATGATTTTGTGCCAAAGTTTTGATAATTTCGCCTGTTGCATGGGTTTCTTCGGGAGTCATACCTGCGGTGGGTTCATCGAGTAAAACTACTGTCGGATCTTGGGCTATTACCATGCCTATTTCTACCCATTGTTTTTGTCCGTGAGATAATGAACCGACGGTAGTAGCAGCCACATCTAATAAGCCAATACTCTCAAGTACGTCAATGATTTTTTCTTTCTTAGTTTTAGTTAATTTAGTAGTAATAGAATTGAAAATGCCATGAGTTCCTTTTAAGGCTAATAAGATATTTTCAAAGACAGTTAATTCGTTGTAAACATTAGGATTTTGAAACTTACGACCTATACCCATACGAGCAATATCATAAGGACTTTTATTAGTAATATCTTTGTCTTGGAAAAAAACTTTTCCTGCTGCTACAGGTGACTTAGCCACGATCGCATCTAAGAGAGTACTTTTACCTGCACCGTTAGGGCCAATGATCGTAACAATTTCGCGATCGCCTACTTCTAAATCTACACCTTTTAAGGCTTTAAAACCAGAGAAGACGACTTGTAGGTTTTTGACGGATAAGATAGGTTTCATGATTGATTATTAATTGATTGTTGTTGTAGGGGCGTTTCGCGAAACGCCCTTATCTTGGAATAATTTGGTAACTGAACCTACCAAACCATCAGGAATAAATAAAACTACAATTAACAGTAATATCCCGACAATTAGTTGCCAATCTTGAGTAACTCGTTCGGCAGAGTTTTGAATTTGACCTAATAAAATCGCTGCAATTAATGGCCCAACTAAAGTTCCCCTACCGCCAATAGCCACCCAAATAACTACCTGTGTTCCAAAGGCTACTGCTAAGTATACTGGGGAAATGAAACGGTTGAGAGGAACAAATAAACCACCAGCAATACCTGCTATCCCTGCTGAAAGCGTCCAAATAAAAATCTTAAAGCTAGCAACGTCGTAACCTAAATAAGATATGCGATTTTCGTTTTCTTTAATAGATCGCAAAATTAAACCAAAGTTAGATTGCGTCAGCCAATAACTACCAACTAAAACAAAGGTAGTAAACAGCAAAATCATCCAATAGAGACCATTTAAAGGAATACCAACCCCCAAAATACTCAGTTTAGAAACATCGGTAATGCCATTTGTACCGCCTGTATATGCCTGTTGACTGATAAAAAAAGTTGTTAAGGCTGAAGAAATCGCCAGGGTAATAATCGTAATGTAAACACCACTTACTTTAGAACGAAAGATAAACCAACCAATTAAATAAGCAAAAGCAGCAGGTACTAAGACCATTGCGATCGCAGCTATGGGAAAATATTTTAAAGGTGCAATAAACCAAGGCAATTCTTTTAAACCATTCCACACCATAAAATCTGGTAAATTTCCACCATAGGTATTACCTTCAGACGATAGATTTAATTTGAGGTAATATGCCATCGCATACCCACCCAGAGTAAAGAATACCCCGTGGGCAAAACTCAAGATACCTGTAAATCCCCAAACTAGATCGAGGGAAATAGCTAATGCACCATATAACAAAAGTTTAGATAAAAGCGAGACTTGAAATTCACCGACGACAAACGGCAAGACTGCCATCACTAAAAAGCTGATCGCCGTAATAATTGCTAGTTTTGTAGGGTTTCGCGATCGCGTTGCAATACCAATTGTTGATTGAGACATGGATTAATAATTACTGATTACTAATTGCTGATTAGACACTAGGCTCAATTAACCTATAACCTATAACCTATAACGGTTTAAGTAGTAAGTAACTGGGTTTATTTGCTACTTGCTACTTCCTATTTCCTATTTCCTATTTCCTACTTGAGTAACTGATGACTGATTATTTACCCGCGTTTTTGGATGGTAAACAAACCTTCTGGTTTATAACGGATTAAAATAATTACTGCTGCCAGGACGATTACCCTAGCGGTTGGATCGTTTAATAGATAAGCAATGCCCGAACTTGATTCACCAATTAAAAACGCCCCAGCTAAGACACCGATTAATCTATCCACACCTCCCGTTACTACCGTCATCCAGGCATCCACGAGATAATCTTGTCCCATTGGTGGCGAGACGCTTTTGAGAGATGAAATTACTGCCCCTGCCACACCAGCTAACCCACAACCATAAGCAAACGTTACCATGTCTACCAGACTAGTATTAACTCCCAGACACTTTGCCATATCTCGGTTTTGGGTGACAGCCCGTACTTGACGACCAAGATCGGTATTGTAAAGAAGATAAGCCGTTAAAGCTAATAGCGCGATCGCGACAACTACAATAAAAATCCGATAATAGGAAATAGAGATCGCAGGTGAACCTTCAGCATCATTTAATAGAGTCAAGTTGCCTGAAATATAGGAAGGAGATCTGACGTACTTAAGCTGGGCAGTAAAAATCAACTTAATTACCCCCTGCAAGACAATACTTAAACCCCAGGTAGCTAGCAGAGTTTCTAAAGGACGACCATATAATCGTCTAATAATACTTATTTCTACCAATGCCCCAATGGCAGCCGTAATAATAAAAGCAAAGGGAATCGTCAGCAGTAAATCCATATCAAAGGTTTCCTGCATCAAAAAGGTGACATAAGCCCCCAACATAATAAATTCACCGTGGGCAAGGTTAATAATTCGCATCACCCCAAAGGTAATCGCCAAACCCAACCCAGTTAATAATAAAATACCGACAATACCAACACCGTTAAGTAGTTGATTAGCTAAAGCTACTAGACTAAAAGCTTCGGTCACTTCTTCTGTTGCAGTTTCTTGCGCCAAGTAATAAAGCGGAAATAAATATGCGTACATTTTTTCAAGGGAAAAGGGTAAGGGGAAAAGCGCGTGGGGCAGGGCGAGGTTTCCTCGCCATCTGCAACCACGTAAGAAGGGAAAAGGAAATCGCTGAGGAAAGATAATTATCAATTGTCAATTATCAATTGTCCATTGATTTAAGTTTTCTCCAAATACTTAACTCCTAATTCTTTGCCAGTTTCTTTAATCGGATTACTGCGATCGTCGGGGACAGGACGAGTACAGATACGACCAGGATATAGTGTCTGACTCCAGGCGATTGGTTTAACCGAAGCAGGAGTAGCAAAAACAATTTCTGCTTGACCTTTAGCATCCCATTTACCAATACGAGAATAGAGATAGGTATGATAATTATCGGGATCTACCTTGACTAAACCTTGAGGTGCTTGGAATACTTGCCCTCTGGTGGCTTCTCTCAAAGATTTAGTATTAATTTCTCCTTTTTTCTTCAAGACATCTCGCATCGCTTGTGCCATAAAGAATGTCTGTAAATAAGCTGCTTCCATTACCCCGTTGGTGACGCGACTATCACCAAATTTAGCTTTGAATTGTTCCACAAAGGCTTTATTTTCTGGTGTATCTACACTCTGGAAATAATTAAAGCTAGTGTAGTGTCCTTCGGCATATTCTGGCCCCATTGCCTGAATTTCTTCTTCAGTAGTGGGATAAGCCATAATCGGGATTTGATCGGCGGTAATTCCTGCATCTTTATACTGACGATAGAAAGCAGGAATACTATCACCTACTAAGTTACTGAGTACAAAATCTGGTTTTGCTTGTTTAATTTTATTAATAATCGTAATAAATTCAGTTGTACCTAAAGCGGAGTATTCATCACCAACAACTTGACCACCAGCTTTTTCAAGTTCTGCTTTGGCAATACGATTACTTTCTTTCGGATAAATATAATCTGAACCGATAAAAAAGCCTTTCGGCCCAAAATTCTTATAACAATAGGGAATCGAATCGGTAATCTGTTGATTGGGTGCAGCCCCTGTGTAGAAGACGTTAGAACTACATTCATTACCTTCATAATAGACGGGATAGTAAAGAATTGAGTCTTTTTCTTCAAACACTGGTAAAACCGACTTGCGACTTGCGGAAGTATAGCAGCCTAAAACGCAAACTACCTTATCTTCATCGATCAGACGCTTAGACATCTGATTATATAAATCCCAGTTAGAGTCAGGATTAACGACTACCTTCTGAATTTTTCTACCTTCAATACCTTCGCCATTACCTTCCCAAGGGCCAGTATTAGTATTAATCTGTTCCAAAGCCAAGAAAGTAGCATCTTGTAAGGATTTTTCTACGATCGCGATCGTCCCAGTAGTAGAATACATTACTCCAACTTTAATCGGATTTTCCCCTAAGTCCTCTTCTCCTGTACTAGAAGCACCACCAGAACAAGCTGCTAAGATACCTGTACCTACGGCTAAGGAACTATATTTAATAAACTGACGACGACTTAAACCGTTAAAAAAATCTCCTTGATACTTTTTGTTCATCAGAAAATGTTTGAGTGGATACTCAGTCCTCGGCTTTGCCAGGGCTGAGAGGAAAAGAAAACCAGCAATTAAGCTGCGACGTTGAAATCTATTTCCTGTGTACAAATCAACCCTGTTGAACGTCGCAACAACTT
>JBOFLX010000011.1:0-7456 GCA_051658085.1 Waterburya sp. | reverse complement strand
GTTGTAGATCGATAACAACAGCAGTTTTTTTACCTGTATCATCAACTAGATACTGAATTCCTTTCATTGTGGATTATTTGAGTGATTCTATCTTAATTTTACAAGAAAAATCGGTTGAGTTTATGGCAAGGCGATCGCGAAGCGTGGGCTTTGCCCAATCGCTCTTTTCTCCAAACCTATAAAAAAATATTACAAAAACCAGTTAATTGCATAAAAGTTTCCTATTCCTCAGACTAATAAATAGCAACTCTTTCATTGAGCTAAAAAAGTTCAAGGATAACAAAATGAGTGAATTTGCGAGAAGTTTAGCTGTTGTCATTGGTATTAACGAATATCAAAACGGAATTGCTCGCCTTAAAACTGCCGTTCCTGATGCAGTAGCGATCGCAACTATTCTCAAAGATAGTTATCAATATCAGTTAGTTCATCCTAATTTTGCAACTGGGGTAATCGTCAATCAATATGCAACGGGGGATCTTCTAAGAAGTTTATTTACTGATTTACTACTAAAGCAAATCAAACCGACAAAAAGCGATCGCCTGTTAATTTATTTTGCAGGACATGGTATTGCCCGTAGTAGCGACAGAGGGCCAGAAGGTTATTTAGTACCCCAAGATGGAGATATCAATCATCCCGAATCTTTATTGCGGATGGAAGAATTAAACCAGTGGTTATCCCAACTTGAATGCAGACATCTATTGGTCATTCTTGATTGTTGTTTTGCTGGTACATTTCGCTGGGCGAGTACTCGTAAATTAATTCCGATCCCTGAAACCATTCATTGGGAACATTACTATCGTTTTATCAAATATCCTGCTTGGCAAGTAATTACCTCTGCTGCTTATAATCAGGAGGCTCTAGACTTTCTCAATAATCGCGACTTAGCTACTAGTAAACAACATTCCCCCTTTGCTGAAGGATTAATTAAAGCTTTGGGCGATCGCCAGGCAGATTTCATTGTCGATGGCGTAATTACCACTCCCGAACTATATTTATACTTGCGAGATTATGTCGAACAAAATTCCCAAGAAAAACAAACTCCAGGCTTTTTTCCTCTAACTAAACATGATCGGGGTGAGTTTATTTTTAAATTACCTGATCTCGAACCCAAGTTACAATTTGCCCCTAAATTAGATAAAGAAAATAATCCCTATCGTGGTTTAGAATCCTTTGAAGCCAGACATTCTAGATTCTTTTTTGGCAGACAAGAGGTTATCGAAGATTTATATGCTCAAGTGACTCAATCTCAACAACAATTAACCGTAGTTTTAGGGATTTCTGGTTCGGGAAAATCCAGTTTAGTTAAAGCAGGTTTAATTCCCTATCTAAAAGAACAACAAGGAGATAATTGGCAAATTCTCGAACCGATGCGCCCAGGAATTAACCTATATAGTTCCCTCGCAAGAACTTTAACTCAACTCAATGCTCAATTAGGACAACCAGACCAAAACACAGCAATTCTCAGCAATCGTCTTAAAAATAATACCCACGAGTTTATATCTGCGATCCAAACTTGGAGTCAACAAAATCCCCAAAAAAGACTGTTATTGGTAATCGACCAATTTGAAGAATTAATAACTCTAGCAAAACCCAAAAGTCGGGTGGGCAATGACCAGCTTACAAATAAACAAGGCAATGCTAAATCAGAATCAGAACCAACAGAATCATGGCAGCAATTTATTAATTTATTAGCCAATATTCTGCAACAATGCCCGAAAATAAGTTTAGTTATCACCCTACGCTCCGATTTTGAACCAAGATTTCTCACTTCAGCCTTACAGTCAAACTGGTTAAATTCTCGCTTTGTGGTGCGTGCCATGCGCCCTGACGAATTAAGGGAGGTGGTACAAAAACCTGCGACAGAGATGGCATTATATTTTGAACCAGCCAATCTAGTAGATCGTTTGGTAGATGAAGTAGCGTCAATGCCATCCGCTTTACCATTGCTTTCTTTTACCCTTAGTGAAATGTATATTAATCTCCATCGGGCGTGGCTGGAAGAAGGACAAGAAGATCGGGCTTTAAGGGTAGATGAAAACTTTGATCGCCAAGGTGGAGTAGCTGGTTCATTAACCAGAACAGCTAATGAAGAATATCAAAATTTACCTGATCGCGAACACCGTCTGACGATGAGTCGAGTCATGTTGCGGATGGTGGAAATAGAAGGAAGAGAAGCCGTTAGGCGCAGGGTATTAAAACCAGAATTAATTTATCCTAGTGAAGCAGAAAATCAGCGAGTCCAGAGAGTATTAGAGAATTTAATTTCTACTCGTTTAATTGTTACAGGAAAAGAAGCCGAATCAGATCAAATCTATTACGAACCAGCCCACGATTTTCTCTTGCGGGGATGGGATAAATTACAGGATTGGTTGCAGCAAGCTAAACAAGATAATTTAGTTTTACAGCATCTTTTAACTCCAGCAGCTTTTGATTGGCAATCGGCAGGACAATCATCGCTTTTTCTCTGGAATGCTAATCCTCGCTTAGATTTACTTCAGCAAATTCTCAATTCGGAAAATAATTGGTTTAATCAGGTAGAAACAGAATTTGTACGCTCTAGTGTTGCCCGAAAAAAATTAAATAGTCGCTTACGATGGGGTGGTGCGATCGCTGTAATCATGCTTTTAAGCACTGGTTTAATTTTAGCCTTGTGGGGACAAAGGAACGCCAAAATCGCTCAAAGCACTGCCTCTATACAATCCTCCAGAATTAATTTAACCGCCAATAACTCTCTCGATGCCATGCTAGAAAGTCTTCAGGCAGGTAGAACTTTAGAGCATCAACTTTTAAACCTGCTCAAACCTAGCCCACAACTAAAAAAACAAGTAACGGGAACACTACAATGGTCAATTTATCAAGTTAAAGAACTGAATCGAATGCAGGGTGATACTGTCCCAGCCAGAAGTGTTTTTAATCCTCAAGGTGATTTACTGGCTAGTGCCGAGGAAAGTGGCAAGATCCGCCTTTGGAATTTAGCAGGAAAAGAATTAATTAACTGGCAAGGCGATCCTCAAAGAGTTTGGAATGTAGCCTTTAGTCCTCAACAAGATTACTTAGTTAGTAGTTCAGAAAATGGCAAGATTCGTCTCTGGAATTTAAAGGGGGAAGAATTAGCTGCTTGGCAAGCTCATCAAGGACAAGTCAGAACTATTAGCTTTAGTCATGATGGAGAATTAATAGCTACAGGGGGATGGACTGATGGTACTGTAGGCTTATGGAACTTGCAGGGACAACTATTAAAACGATGGCAAGTAGATTCTATAGGAGTGAAGAGTGTTAGCTTCAGCCCTGATAATCAACTAGTCGCCACTGCTAACAGAAATAAAACCATTAATTTGTGGAATCTTCAGGGTAAGTTATTACAGCAATTTCCTATTAATTCTTGGAAAGTCATATTTAGCCCAAACGGTCAGTTATTTGCTAGTGCTGGAGATGATGGAATCATCAAGGTTTGGAATCGACAGTATCAAGATATAGCATCTTGGCAAGCTGATCAGCAGCGACTTTGGAATATAGCTTTTAGTTCCGATAACCAGTTTATTGCTAGTGCGGGGGAAGATGGCTCGGCTAGAGTCTGGAATTTACAAGGACAACCAATATCAGAATTTAAGAGTCATACTGGGCCTGTCAGAAGTGTCAGTTTTAATAAGGATGCTAAACTATTAGCTAGTTCGGGAGATGATGGCACTACCCGTTTATGGACTTTAGAGGAGCGAGAGTTAATTAATTGGCAAGGGGATAATCTTCGAGTACGGGATATTACTTTTAGTCCTGATGGTCAATTAATCGCTAGTGCAGGAGAATCAGGAAAGATCCTTCTGTGGAATTTGCAGGGCAAAAAATTACTGGAATTCCCTGGGCATAATTCATCAAACAGTCTTAGTTTTAGTCCTGATGGTCAATTAATTGCTAGTGGCAGTCAAGATGGCAAGGTTGAAATTTGGGATTTACAAGGGAAATTATTACGAAGCATTCCGACTGGGATTACATCTTTAGAAACCATCCTGTTTAGTCCTGATGGTCAGTTAATCGCTACAGCAGGAGGTAATGGCAAGATATATATATGGAACTTACAAGGTGACTTGGTAAACGAGCTATCGGAACATCAAGGTTTAGTTTATGACCTCAGCTTTAGTCCCGATGGAAAATTACTGGCTAGTGCGAGTCAAGATGGCAGTGTAATTGCCTGGGATTGGCAAAATCAACAATCGATTAACACATTTTCCGATCATATTGGTGAAGTTTACACTGTCGCTTTTAGTCCTGATGGTAAATGGTTGGTAAGTGGCGGTCAAGACAGTACAGTGCGTCGTTGGAATATTGAAGATAATTCCACGAAATCCCCTTTACATATTTATCAGGCAAAAGTTAATTCATTAATCTATAGCCCTGATGGTCAAACAATTATTAGTAGTAGCGATCGCGGTACAGTTCAACTATGGGATAAAAACACTGGAGAATCTTTAGCCACTTGGACAGCTCATTCATCAAGTATCGACAGTCTCAGTCTCAACCCCGATGGTAATTTGCTAGCCACTACAGGACAAGGAGGCTCAATTAAATTATGGCGGATTGATTCTTTTGACCAGTTAATGAGTCAAGCTTGCTCTTTAATGCAGAACTATCTCCACAATAACTCTACTATTAACCAGAGCGAGAGTTTTCTTTGTAATGATCGACGAAGAGAACTAAAATCAGGGCGATAGAAGCAAATATAGCAATACTAGACAATGTTAGGACGTTTTTTTACTAATATCTACTACCCACTACCTACTACCTACTACCAATGAAGCCGATCGCGAAGCGTAGCCCTTCGGGCTAATCTCCCTAATTGTCATAACCTAATTTTGTACGGCTATAAATAGCCTATCTAAACAGGATTTAGGATCATTCATTGCCCCCCTTTAAACTACTTAAACTGCGACTTGCGACATCTGCACTCAGTCCCCACAAAATCAATCCTAAATAGTCTGAAAAAGGTCTAGCCCCAAAGGTCGTACCATTGTCTATATACAAAGAGCCTATTCCTACCGCCGACAAACCCACCAACAAAATCAAAGAAAGCAGTGGACGTATTACCCAAAAGGTTGTCTCCGCACGAACCTGCTCGGATACACCAGAGAGAGTACCAATCAACTGTTTAAAGTTACCCAGTGGCTTAACGATGGTCGCGGGAGCTTCCCCAATGCGAACAGTGGCTGTGGCAGCTTCTGTCAGCGATCGCTTTAAAGCTTCAATCTCTGCTGCTTCTCCTGTCCCTCTCGTGCCAACGCTGTCTAAATCCGCACCAATTTCTTCTAAGAGTGCTTTGGCTTTAGTATCTTCTTTTTGAGCGATATATAATCTAGCTTTACTAATTTTGACGGTGAAGGTATCGACATCAGTGGGAAAAGTTGTTGCTTGCTCATTGAGTTGGTTTTCCAATGATTGCAGCTTGACCAAGGTTTCCAAGCGATCGCGAATAGTTTGAACTTGAGTGGGTACAACATCTAATTTTTCTCGAAAAACAAGTGTTTGGACTTCTTTAGTCATCTCTGCCAGTAATTGTTTGTCTCGTTCTTCTATTTTTGCTCCTGCAATATCTGCTTGCAATTGGTAGACTTCTTCGAGAGTTTTAGCTTGCGGTTCTCCTCGCTCCTCCATGTACTTGAATAGTCTACCCAAAATTACACCAAAGAAGAGAACCATCAGAGGTAAAAAAGGGCCACTGCGGACACTCAGGTTGATTGGCAGAGAAAGCCGTTCACTACGCTCTTTGAGGGTTAGATAAATCGCCCCACTATAGCGATCGGGAGGCATTACAGTCCTGTTGAGAGTAATCGGGATACTGACAATTTGATTGGCAGATAAAGATTTGAGGTCTTGGGGAAGGGAGATAGCTTGGTTATTGAGCTGATATCCTGTCAAATCTCCTTGTGCAATTATTGCTGTATTGAGGATATTAACGGCAACCTGAGTAGAATTATCAAATTGAAGTTCCCGTTGGTTTATATATGCGCTAGCAGGCAGTAGCAGACGAGCTAAAGCGCAGTCTAGCCACCATCCACAATTAACTAACTCAAGTTGGATTTGCTCTGTCCCCTTTAATGGTGATAAATTCGGAGATACTACTTCTGTACTAGAAATTGCTTTATTCACCTCAGTGGTCGATTCTGTCTGGGCGAGAACTGGTGTTTGTAGGAGAATAAGTGGTAGAAGCATTGCAGGAAACCATTGTTTCATTTGTCTAATCTTGCCGTTAATATTAATTTGCTGTGCAGGCGATCGCGCTTGTTGCAACCCTGGTTTTGTGACTAGAGAAGAAAGTTTTTCTGAAGTTGAGTTGATTTGTTCATTCATTTTTTTAGATACTTGCTTTACTTTATTAATTACTGATGTTAAGCACTCATAAATCTGTTAAGGTTGGTTAAAGGTTAAAGGTTAAAGGTTAAAGGATTTCTCGCTCTAGGTAGAATAAATTACTGATTATTTGAGCGATTGATAGCTTGGATCTGACTTGCAAGCATTCGACTTAATCCTTTAGTCATCTCGTATAGCCGAAAATAAGTGCTTTGATCTAGATAACCAATTTCGAGTGCGACTCTTAAAAGACTTCTTACTTCTCCCGCAGAGCCTTTCGCAATATTGAGAAAGTTGACATACTCTTTACGAGAATATCTTTCAAAGCCCTCAGCCACATTTGTCGGTACGGAAACTGCTGCTCTACGCAATTGCTCTCTTAAACTGAAGTCTCTGCTTATTTCTCCTTCTCTAGTAATCAAATAAATTTGTTTAACTAATTCAATGCCTTGTTGCCAAACTCTTAAATCTTCAAAGGTTTCAATTTTTTTCTTTTCCATTCCTTTTCCCCTTTCCCTTTAACCTTTAACCAATCTTTACAAATAGCTGATTGCGTAACATCAGTTAATTAGTTCTCTGTTCTTGTTTTCCTCACTAATTCAGGATACACGGGGATAAAAGGATGGTTTTCCTTACTGAATTTAATGGCTAATTTTCGGGCTAAGGCGAAGCTATCGACACGATCAGGAGCATAAAGGTCAATATCAGGGGACTGTAGTAGTTTTTCTAAAATGGTTAAATTGCCGATCTTTCCTAATGCTGATGCTGCCGCCGATCTAACGTTACTATCCTGATGTTGAAGAGACTCAATTAAAGCCGCCACTGCCTGGTCATTGCCGATCTTTCCTAATGCTGCTGCTGCCGTCGCTCTAACGTTACTATCCTGATGTTGAAGAGACCCAATTAAAGCCGCCACTGCCTGGTCATTGCCGATCTTTCCTAATGCTGCTGCTGCCGCCGATCTAACGCGATGATCCTGATCCTGAAGAGCCTCAATTAAAGCCGCCACTGCCTGGTCATTGCCGATCTTTCCTAATACTTCTGCTGCCTTCCATCTAACGTAACTCTTCTCATGTTGAAGAGACCCAATTAAAGCCGCCACTGCCTGGTCATTGCC
>JBOFLX010000010.1:0-44294 GCA_051658085.1 Waterburya sp. | reverse complement strand
GCCATTGCTCCACGGCAGTTAAAACTGAAGGGGCTGTCTTGTCGGGTTTCCCGACAAGTTTATACGCCCCGTCTCGTGTCGCAGTTCCTCCGCTACTTAAAAGATAGCGGTTTCCCTGCTCCCGTATTATTTACATGATTAAAGTTTTTCTGGTAGACGATCAATGTTTAATATTAGAAGGGATGAAAGCAATTTTAAAACCCGAATCAGCCATCGAGATAGTTGGTGTAGCCCAAGATGGTCAAACTGCGATCGCTCAAATACCTAAATTGCAGCCTGATATTGTTTTGCTTGATATTGAGATGCCTAAAATGAATGGTATTACTGCCACTCAATATATCTGTCAATATGTTCCCAATACTCAAGTAATAGTCCTTACCAGTCACAAAAATCGCAATTATGTTGCTCAAGCGTTACAGGCAGGGGCATCTGGTTATGTTTTAAAAAGTAGTTTAGCTACCGATCTTAAACAGGCGATTTATTCTCTTAGTCGTGGTTATTCTTATATTGAGTCTAAATTATTGACCCAAGCAGTGAATAAAATTCAAGGAATTAATCCCACTAAATCTAAAAACCACAACACTTATCTCAAAAGATATAGAAAAATTCTTTATACTCCTTCAGCAGCAACTTCACAACAGCTAAATTCCAGACTAGAAACCGCAGAAAATTCGACATTAGAGGCTCATAATTTTAACAACCCGCCATTGGGAATTAATAAAGCTAGTCTTGACTCTCTTTTTACTCCTTTATCTGCCGATGATCTAGATTTTACTAATCCTCATCAAACAACCAGAACATTCAGAGCAAAATTCCGTAATCGGAAAAAGAGTTATCTAAAACACTTTGATCAACAGACTATTTTACTGTTGATTGCGATCGCTAGTCTTGGTTTATCAATAATTCTTTTTTCTTAACCGTAAAAAATATTTAATTGCCTGAATTATGATTATCCCATTCAGCAGCAGCATCTTGAACAGCTTGTTCTACAGTTTTCTCATTTAACATTGCAGCTTGTAAATTTTCATAAATTACTTTTTGTAAGATGTGAATATCTTGTTTGACAGGAATTAAGACTTCTGCATCCTCAAGTTGGGCTGCGCTCACTTTTTTTGCCTGATCTACTAAAGTAGTTTGTTTTTGTTGCTCAATTTCCTGAATGTATTGCTCTACCGCCTCGACTGTCGAAGGGAGTACTTTAGATGTTTGAGCAAAAGCCAATTGATTTTTGGTATTAGTCACAAACAACGCATATTTTAGTGCCTGTTCAGATTTATCACTATCGCGAGGAATAACTAGATTCATTACCGCTACGCTTTTTTTACCTGTTTGACCAGTAATTTGGGGTGCAGCAGCCGAAACTTTAGCTATAGTTGGCGCGTTATTAGTAATACCGTCGATAAATTCTGCCCCAGAAGCCAATAAAGCTGTTTCCCCAGACTGATATAGCTCAACTCCGTAACGATGTCCTTGAGTTAATACTTCTGGAGGTAGTAATTTTTGTTGATATAAATCTACCCAATATTGGAAAGCAGCCTTGCCCTCGGGGGTATTAAAAGCGGATTTACCTGACTCATCAACTAAATCTACTCCCATTTTGACTAAAGACTCCAAAACGTCTCCCGAATCATTAGGGACAAAAGTAATAAAAAAGGCATATTTACCTGTTTTTTCTTTCACAGTTTTAGCAGCCGTTGCTAATTCCTCATAGGTTTGGGGTGGTTTTTGAATACCTGCTGCCCTTAATAGTTGTTGATTATAAATAGTAATGGTGGTGGTTAAATACCAAGGTAAACCAAAGGCTTGTTCTTGACAGTTATTATCTTGGCAAACTTCAATCGTACTTGCCTGCCAAATTTTGGGTAGATAAGTGGCTTTAGCTTGAGGATCAATTACTTGATTCAAATCCAACCAAGCATTGCGTGTTGCTAATTGTGAAGCAAATTTAGGATTTAAGTTCACCACATCTGGTGCAGTTTTAGCTGAGATGGAGGTGAGGATTTTATTTTCCATAGCCTCCCAAGGGACATCTACCCAGCGTAATTTTATCGGTTGATTCTGGGCTTCAAAAGTAGTGTTTACATCGGCAAAATATTGCTCAAAGTTTGGTTTTAGCTGCATAGTCCAAAATTCAAGCTGATCGGACTTATTAATAGCTCGGGGATTACAGCTAGATAGCCCACTCAAAACTATTCCTACTAGTAAGCACAAACCGATTTTTTTAGTCAGGATAATTCTTTTCATTACCTAGTTAGAGATGAACTACCAAACAAACAATATTACTTATAAGTAAAAATGGCAATATCTCTGCGTAATTTTAACTATTAATCTATATATAGTCAGCTTATTTTTCGGTGCAACCACTTATCTGAAAATCGATTTGTAGCAGCTACAATGTCCAATGTGACCAGCTTAGTATCAAAATAAATCGAATATTTCTTAGCTTACAAATAGCTAATTGGCAAGTTATTAATAGCAATTAATTAAAGATAGTAACTCGATTTTATAACTAAGAATTAACCTTAAAGATACTTTGTCTGGCTACGAACCAAAATCATACCGTCATATCTAAGAATGAGGTGCGACTTGGAAATACTACTTGGGACAGGAGTATGCTGAATAATTTAACGAGTATTTTTGCTAAGAAAAGTGACAGGATAGGTATTGAAATTAATCCTCAAAAGATTAATATTGCTCAAATTAGCAAACAAGGTCAGCAATATAAATTAATCAAAAATGTCTCAGCCGATATTCCTGAAGGGGTATATGAAGATGGACATATAGTTGATTCTTTAACGCTATCAGAATTAATAAAAGACACCCTCAAAGCTAATAAAATAAGTGCCAAACAAGTATCAAGTGCCGTACCCATGAGGGAGGCAATTATCCGTGTAATTCCTGTTCCAGCCGAGTTAGACGAAGAGGAATTAAAAGATATGGTTTTGGTACACGAAGCAGGAATGTATCTTCCTTATCCTCGTGAAGAAGTAGATCTAGATTATGTCAAGCTCGGCTATTTTATGGACGAAGATGGTATTGAAAAAGTCAATGTTTTATTAATAGCGACTAAAAAAGAAGTAACCGATCTTTATTGTGAAATTTTCCAGCAAGCAGACTTACAAATCAGAGTTTTAGAAGTTAATAGTTTTGCCTTAATTAGAACTATTAGAGAACAACTACGTCAGTTTGGTTCTAAAGAAGCTGTAGTCTTGGTAGATCTGGAATTTGATAATACAGAAATTGCGATTGTAGTTGAAGGAGTTCCACAGTTTTCTAGAACTGTACCGATAGGCACTTATCAAATGCGAGCAGCATTTTCGCAAGCAATGGGTTTACCGATAACTGGGGCAACAGAGTTACTTCTTGATGTTGATGTTTTACAAGGGATAGAAAATTCAGGCGAACTCGACTCATCACAAATGGAGGCAGGACAAGCAGCATTGATCAGAGTTTTAGGAGAATTAACCGAAGAATTAAGTCGTTCAATTAACTTTTATATTAATCAAAGTGAAGACTTGGAAATAGCTCAATTACTCTTAGCAGGGCCAGGAGCAGGTATTAGTCAAGTAGATGAATTTTTTACTCAAAAACTAAATTTACCGACTATGAAAATTGATCCAATTACTACTCTAGGTTTAGAAGTAAGCCAAGATATTGCACCAGATCGCCGTCCTGGTTTAGGTATTGTTTTAGGACTAGGAATGCGTGATGTTTAAACATCAATAATTTTCTAAAACTATATTAGTTATTCTTGAAATTGGTATGACTGTATGTATAACTTAGATATTAATTTTCTCAGAGATCGAGGGATAGAAAAAACTGTTGATACCAGTAGTCTAGCTCAAACAAAAGAACCCTCTCTTGCCGATAAAATTCCTATTGCTGCGGGAGTAATTATAGCGTTAGCAGCACCAGCAATGACCTTTGGTTATTTACAAAGTGTGAATGCCAAAACAGCTACTATCGAAGCAGAAATTAAACAGATTGAAAGTGAAATTGCCGATCTAGGAAATCAAAATAAAAAGCTGGATGCAGTAAATCAAGAAATTGAAGCAATAGAGACAGAAACAACTGCCTTTATTCAAGTTTTTGAAAATATTAAATCTTGGGCAGCAATCATGCAGGAAGTGAGCGATCGCACTCCCCCTGGAGTTCAAGTTGATTCTATCCAACAGGGTGGTGAAGCAGGAGCTACAAATATTAGTATTGCTGGGGTTGCTCGTTCTTATAACGATATCAACGACTTTGTTTTATTCCTACAACGATCGCCCTTTTTTGATGGGAAACAAATTAAATTAAATGGTGCTAGTCTCGCTGAATTTCCTATTGAGATAGAAAACAAAGATGATTTACCAGATAAGGCTTCTTTAGAGCTTCCTTCAGGAATTAAATATACTATTTCTGCCCAATTAAATAATGTACCTTCATCACAACTAATTAAAGAAATTAGCGAAAAAGGTTCAGTTGGTTTAGTAACCAGACTCAAAACATTAGAGAGTAAAGGAGCGATCGTAAAATGACCTTTGCAGATGATTTTTCTACCGAAGAAAAAAGTATGGCAGGGGATTATCCTTCTGCCTTTGGTATTACTTTTACCCCCCAAGTTTCTGGAATTGCGATCGCAGTTGCAGGATTTGCTTTAGCAGCCTATGGGTTTATTAATTTTGTCAGTCCTGCTCAAAAAAAATACGCTGAAACAACAACTAAAAGACAAGAACTGCAAGGACAACTAGCACAAATAAAGACAGGAGATCTTCAATTACAGTTAGCGCAATTAGAAGCTGATTTGGTAACCCAAAAGGCTCTAAAAACTCAGGTAATGTCTATGTTTACTAGAGAGCAAGATCTAGATACTTTGCTCTTAGATTTAAATAACTTTGTTGCTTCTAATCAGGGAATTTTAGTTGACTATACACCTGAAGCAACTATGACCACTGTTGAGGATGCTTCTTTAGGAGAGGGAGTAAAAGGTAAGCTTAAACGCCAAAGTATTTCTTTAACTCTT
Source organism: Waterburya sp. (assembly GCA_051658085.1). Taxonomy (GTDB): domain Bacteria; phylum Cyanobacteriota; class Cyanobacteriia; order Cyanobacteriales; family Xenococcaceae; genus Waterburya. The sequence goes on along the minus strand of JBOFLX010000010.1, from coordinate 39,289 downwards.
AAAGGAACTTTTACCGAAACCAAGCAAATTTTGCAGTCTTTAGAAAGATTACAACCATTATTAATGGTACAAACTATTAGCTCAACTGTGGAAGAAAAACCTACAGCAATTTTAGCTAGTAGTAGAAGCGAACTTATCCCCCAAAAACAAGCAGAGTTAAAAACTCAAATCAAACTCGATGCAATTATACCTTTGACCCAAGCTGAAATAGAAAGTGCCAAAAAAGCAGCAGAGGAAGCAGAAGGAAAAGAAGGAGAAAGTAAAGAAGGTAGTAAAGATAGTCAGGCAAAACCTGCTGAAGCTAAAAAATAAGAGTTCTACCAAAAATATATTTACTAATACTATAGGTTGAGGATTAATACAGTGAGAAATTATTGCGATCGCTTAGGATTTTTGACTACATTAACAGTTATGTTGATGGCAGCCCCTTCGATGGCTGCTGAACGAAAGATTACTAATATTGAGCTAGATCAAAACAACAATCAACTGGAACTAAAATTAGCAACATCAACTAATAGCACTGATGCTTCTTTTTTTACAGTTCGTAACGGCAATACTATTGAGGCGAATTTACTTAACACCAATTTAGATTTACCTCAAGGAAATTCTTTTAAACAAGAAAATCCTCTACCTGGAATTAAAGCCGTCGCAATCAATCAAGTAGATCAAGAACATACGCAAATTTTGATTGACACTGAACCAGGTGTCCCTGTAGAACATTTACTAAAATCACAGGGAAATAATTTAATTCTGAGCTTAAATCGTGTTACCAAAGCGGAGTCGTTTCAAAGAGAAATCAAACAACTCAGCCAACAAGCAATCACTAACATTAAGCAAACCTATAAATCGGCTTTAGGTGAAAAAAACACTAAAGACAACGAAAAACTAACTGAAACTGCTAGTAAAAATAATTCCGAAGATTCTGATATTTTAATTCCTAATCCCGAAGTTGTTATTAGTGACAACCACCCCAGTGAGATAAAAGAGCAAGTATTTACCGCTCAAGATAATTCCACTTCCGAGGCTACCCTTCCCAGGGCTGTAGCCCCTCCTGTTGGAGATATGGCGATTTCCAATATCAGCACTATGCCAGACATGGTAGATTTAGGCTCAAGCGCATTAGTTCCGCGTTTAGTCCTACGAGATGCCCCCATCCGCGAAGTTCTCTCCCTCTTAGCTAAATCTGCTAACTTAAACGTTGTCTTTGCTGCTGGTAAGGCCGAAGAAGGTCAAGAGAAGGCAAAAGAGCCTACTATCTCTCTAGATTTAGAAAATCAACCCGTACAGGAAGTATTTAACTCAGTTCTACTTGTTTCTGGTTTAGATGCCAACCGCCAGGGCAATATCATCTACGTCGGCGAACAATTACCCGCACAAGCTCGTAATTTAATTAGCCGTACTATTCGTTTAAATCAAGTTGGAGCTGAAAACGCAGCTTTATATCTAGCCAGCCAAGGTGCAAAAGGTAAAAGACTTACTAACGAAGTCGAAGAAATCATCGATCCTGACAGTGGCAAAGTAGTGCAGAGAAAAGAAACCAGTCCTGAACTAAGCGATTTAGACGGCGGTAGTGAGGATGAAACTGGGACTCAAGCTTTAATGCTCAAAGGTTTACAGGTTTCTACTGATGGTAGACTTAATGCGATAACTCTGGTAGGCGAACCTCGTAAAGTAGAAATAGCGACAGCAATGCTAACTCAATTAGATGCTCGTCGCCGTCAAGTATCAGTTAACGTAAAAGTAATTGATGTTAACCTACTTAATCAGGATATCTTCAACAGTAGCTTTTCCTTTGGCATAAACGACAGCTTTTTCAGCCAAGATAAAGGCTCTGCTTCTCTTAGATTTGGCGATACTGCGCCACCAACAAATACTGAATTAAATAGTCCTACAGGACGTTTGTCTAATCCACCAACAATCAACAATCCTTTTTTGAGTGCTAAAACTTTTTACGACTTTAGTAGTACAACTGCTGTTCCTGGAGCATCGCCTGGTATCATTGATTTGAGCGGTAGTGGATTGGGACAAGGTAGAAGCGATGCTAACTTTTTCAATCGAGTTGCCGCAATATCTAATAATCCTTTCGCTAGCGGTATTACTGACTTTACTAATGGTCAAGATGGCAAAATTGAAATCGATGATTCTGGTAACATTAAACTTACCGATCCCACGGAACCGACTGCAACATCTTCATTACCAAGTCTCTTTCAATATCCTGATAAATTCTTAGCATTACTAGAGTCAAAAATTGTTAGTGGCAATGCAAAAATTTTAACTGATCCAACTTTAATGGTTCAGGAAGGACAGTCGGCAAGAGTTAAGCTTACTCAAAGAATAATTTCCAATATCGGGACTTCTGTTGATAAAGAAACTGGAATTAGGACTAATCAAGCGATATTTGACGACGCAGGTGTAACTTTAAGTGTTAACGTGGAAAGGATTGATGACAATGGTTTTGTGGCAATGTCTGTTAGTCCCAGAGTTACTTCGGTTTCACAGGTTGTAGATTTCGAAAGTTCTAGTGGTGTGACTAATCCAATCAGTTTGCTATCTGAGCGAGAACTCAATTCTGGATTGGTACGCCTACGAGATGGTCAAACCTTAATTTTGTCGGGCATTATTCAAGACCAAGAACGAACTACTGTTTCTAAAGTACCTATTTTGGGTGATATTCCTTTACTCGGTGCTTTATTTAGAAGTACAGATAAGCAAAATGAAAGAGCAGAAGTAATAGTTTTGTTAACTCCTGAGATCGTTGAAGAGGATGCGGGGTTAGCTAGCAACTATTCACCCAGTAAGGAAAGCCGTGAAGTCCTTAATAGAGAAGGGGTTGAGGTGCTTCAAGAGTCGGCTAATTAGCCTGTTTTGTTGCCTAATTTTGGTAGTTGAAATCGAAAAAATTGTTGAAATCTATATAAAATCGTGGTTTCAACGTTACATATTAGTCAAAGAGAGCTTAGAATAAGGCAGTTACAGATTACTCTGCCCTTGGGGCCAGATTCTACTGTGACTACTGATGTGAAAATAGTCTATTAAATACTGTGGGTTTTTAGAACTCAGATGCTATAAATTAGGCTGGTCAAATTATTTTCACAATCTCAGTTCTCAATAATCGAGAACACAATACACACTTACCACAAAAAGATACAAGAAGGAGACCATGACAATGAACAAAGGTGAATTAGTCGATCGCATTTCTCAAAAAGCGACTGTTACTAAAAAACAAGCTGATGCTGTACTTTCGGCTGCAATTGAAACCATTATGGAAGCTGTATCTGATGGAGATAAAGTAACCTTAGTAGGTTTCGGTTCTTTTGAAAGACGCGAACGTAAAGAAAGAGAAGGACGTAATCCTAAAACTGGAGAGAAAATGTCTATTCCTGCTACTAAAGTTCCTGCATTCTCCGCAGGCAAGCTATTTAAAGAAAAAGTAGCACCTAAGTAGCTAACTAGGTTCTTCTCTAATTTTGAACAGACCACTACACGGTGGAAATTTGAATTGGGCAGCCAAAATTGCTGGTTGTCCAATTTCTCTATTGACGGATTTTTCGGCTAGTATTAATCCTTTGGGAACGCCTGCAAGCGCGATCGCTGCTATTGTTAATAATACTTCACAATTAACCGCCTATCCCGATCCTGAATATGCTGAGTTGCGATCGCATTTGGCAAATTATCATCAAATTGAACCTGAATTTATTCTGCCTGGTAATGGTTCGGCAGAATTATTGACCTGGGCAGGTAGAGAATTAGCGCAACATAATTTTACATATTTAATTACTCCCGCCTTCAGCGATTATCAAAGGGCTTTGAATGCTTTTGACGGTAATATAATTCCTTGCCCTTTAAATATTTCTCCCAGTCACCCAATCTCCCAATCTCCCAGTCTCCTAGTCCCCCTGTCCCCCCATCCCCATTCTGGACTTCTCCTCAACAACCCCCACAACCCTACAGGCAAATTATGGACGAGAGAAGAGATTCTGCCTTATTTATCACAATTTGAACTAGTTGTGATTGATGAGGCATTTATGGACTTTTTAACCCCTTCTCAGTCCCAAAGTTTAATTCCCGTAATTAAGGAGTATCCAAATTTAGTGATTTTACGCTCGTTAACCAAGTTTTACTGTTTACCTGGGTTACGTATTGGCTATGCGATCGCTCATCCTGCTAGATTAAAACGATGGCAACAATGGCGCGATCCTTGGTCGGTTAATGCTTTAGCAGCAGCAGCAACTATAGCAGCAATTCAAGACCAGGAATTTCAACAACGAACTTGGTCTTGGTTAGCAAGTGCGCGATCGCAATTATTTGAGCAATTGTCCAAAATAACAGGAATACAACCTTTTCCTAGTGCAGCTAATTATCTTTTAGTTGAAACAGAATTTTCGGCGACACAGTTACAACAAAAATTATTAACCGATTATCAAATTGTAATCCGAGATTGTCTTAGTTTTCCCGAATTAGGCGATCGCTATTTTCGCATTGCCGTCCGTTTACCCACAGAAAATGATCGCCTGATTAAATCTATTACTGCTATCGTTTAGTTTAAGTAGGGGCGTTTCGCGAAACGCCCTTACAGGTTTTTGAGCATCGAACATTGAACATTCAGCATCGTTGATAGATGTTAAATGATAGATGTTAAATGTTAAATGTTAAATGATAAATGTTAAATGATAAATGTTAAATGTCAGTAGACTATGACTTGGTGATCATTGGTAGCAGTTGGGAAGGGATTTATGCTGCTAGAAATGCGGTGCAACTTAAAGCTCGTGTTGCTTTAGTGACTCAGTGTGATAATAAATATTTGCCTAATGATACTTTAGTTAATCATAGCCTGAGTGAGATTAGCTCTTGGAATTATCGTTTAGCTAATAATTTTTGGGCTAAATCATCAGAAATCAACTTACCAACTATTTCTTTTTCAGAGGCTACTAATTGGGCAATTGAGATTAATTCCGTTGTCCAAACTCAAAATTCTTTAGCTAATTTAGCAGCTTTAGGGGTTGATGTAATTGTGGGTCAAGGGGAGTTTTATCGTCTACCAAAATTAGGCTTTCAGGTTAACAAAAGAAAATTGCGATCGCGTAGTTTTTTATTAGCTACTGGTTCTAATTTTGCCCCTCAATTTCTTGATAATAATGCTGCTAATAATTATTTAAATTTAAAAGATTTACTCAATAAAAAAATATCAGATTTATCTAATAATTTAATTGTCGTTGGTAGTGAGCCGATCGCTCTGGAATTAGCCCAAACTTTAGCCAGATTTGGTAAACAAATTACTTTAGTTGTTAAACAGCCAAGAATATTACCACAAGAAGATTTAGATCTTGCCACCTTGATCCAAGCACAATTAGAAGCAGAAGGGATTACTATTTATACTAATTCCGAAGTTAGCCAGATTCGAGTAATTAATAATCAAAAATGGCTACAAGCAGGCGATCGCGCTTTATCTGCTGATGAGATTATTATGGCTGATTATCGACAACCAAATATTGAGGGATTAAACTTGGCTGGTATTGATGTTAAGTATGACCATCAAAGGGTTTATGTTAATCAAAAGCTACAAACTACCAATCCTAATATTTATGCTTGTGGTGATTTAATTGGTGGTTATTGTTTACCGAATATTGCTCAGTATGAAGTTAATTTAGCTCTTAAAAATACTTTGTTTTTTCCTTGGTATAAAACTAATTATAATACCCTGCCTTGGGCGATTTTAACTCAGCCTAATCTAGCGAGAGTTGGTTTAACAGAAACACAAGCTAAACAACAATATGGAGAAAAGATTTATGTGGTCAAGGAATATTTTAAGAATATTGCTCAAGCCCAAATATTAGAGCAAACTACAGGTTTATGTAAGCTAATAGTTGCAGAAAATGGCACAATAATTGGCTGTAGTCTTATTGGCGATCGCGCTGCGGATTTAATTACAGCGATCGCCTTAATGATGCAACACAAAATAAAATTGGATTCTAATCCTATGCGCGGATTAACTTCAGTATCTATTCCTACTATTTATCCAACCATGACTGAAATATTAGCTCAAGCAAGCAATAATTTTTATTTGCAAAAACTACAACGTCAGCCTAAATTATTAAAACGTTTACAAACCTGGTCTTCTTGGCGTCGAAATAGGAAATAGGAAGTAGGAATAACATTAGTCATCAATGAACAATCAACAATCAACAATTAACAAAAAACTTTTTATTGTCTTTGAAGGGATAGATTCTTCAGGTAAATCTACTCAGGCAGAACTACTAAAAGATTACTTCATAGCTATAGGAGAAAAAGCCGTAATAAGTCCTGAACCTTCCAATGGTATTATCGGTAATTTAATTCGTCAAGCATTAAAACAAAGAATTATTTTTAGCCAAGATCAAGCTTTATTTGATGAGCAAATGGCTTATCTTTTTGCTGCCGATCGCCATGATCATCTATATAATGATTTTGATGGTGTGTTTAAGTTAATCCGAGATAATTATCATGTTATTAGTACTCGGTACTACTTTTCTTCTTTAGCTTATAACTGCGAGAATAAAGACAAGTTTGCCTTTGTGCAAAAACTAAACGCTCGCTTTCCCAATCCAGATTTAACAATCTATATCGATATTCCGATTGAAATTTCTCTGGCTAGATTACAATCACGTTCTGTGCAGGAAATTTATGAAACTAAAACCAAATTAACTCAAGTGCGGGAACAATATCAACAAATATTTGCTCAATATAATGATAAAGCAATCGCTATTGATGGTACACAAAAAGCACAACAGATTCATCAGCAGATAGTTGAGTTTATTAAAACTAATTATAGTTAAATGTCAATAATTGGGTTTTACTTTAACCTGAATTTTCATTTTGATCGGCTTTAATTAAAGAAACTTTTTTGGCTCTCAAAAGTGAACAATAAAATTAAGAATTAGCTATACTTGATTGGATTTAAAAAAAAATTAATATTGTGTAACTAATAAGTAAACTTTATATTTTATATTGATAAATCCTCAGTCAAAAAAACCATAGCCTATTGGTAAAAATTGTAGCTCTTGTAACTGGCATCTTCAGCCATGGACTTCAACTATAAAATGAACCACAATGCTGATCGAGATTCAGACAAAAAAATTAATCCTAATAATCACCTTCGGGGTGAAGAAAAAAACAGCAATACTGTGATTTCTAACAGTTGGTGGCGCAAATTAATTATTTCCATCACGATTTTACTTTTGGCTGGTGCAGGGGGTAGTGCAATTTATGGTTGGTATTTTTTACAGCGTAAATTAGTACCGCTAATTGAAAAAGAAGCGAGTAATTATCTCCATCGTCCTCTAAAACTAGGAGAATTGAAAAGCATTTCTCCATTAGGAGGGAGTTTTGGGAGTAGTTCACTACCTGCAACCAAAGAAAACCCTGATCGCCTTAAAACCGAAGCCGTAAGAGTTAACTTAGCACCTCTGTATTTTTTGCGGAAGCGTCAACTGAAGATAGAGATTATTTTAATTAAACCCGATGTTTATATTGAACAAGATAAGTCTAAACTTTGGACTCCTACGGATTTTGGATCAGATAAAGAGTCAGACGGTGGAATCAAAGTAGAAGTTACGTCAATTCAACTGCAAGGGGGAAAATTAGCTTTAGCTGCTTATAATGACGAAAAATCAGCTTTAAATCCTTCTGTTACTGCACAAATAGACAATATTGAGATTCGTCCCCAGGGGAAAATTACGACCTTTGATGCCTCTGCCGAATTAAATAAAGGTGGAAGATTTAATATTATTGGTCAAGGTGATAACCAAACTGACATTATTGATTTAACCGTTAAGGCGCAAAAATTAGATGCGTCGGAGATAAGTAATTTAATAGTTTTACCCATCAAATTAAATCAGGGCAATCTTAATGGTCAAATTGGTGTGACTCTGACAGATGCACCTATCCCTAAATTAGAAGGAATGTTGACTTTAGATGATGTGAGTCTGCAAATTCCTAATTTAGTTAAACCTTTTAGTAGTAGTGACGGAAAGCTAAATTTTAAGGGATCTAAAATTGAACTAGAGAATATCAAGACAAATTTTGGTGAAGTAGTAGGTATTGCTTCTGGTTCGTTGGATTTAGCTGGAAAAGGTAATTATCAAATCAATACCAAGGTAAAGCCTGTAGCAGCAAATAAAATAATTAAAGCTCTAGAATTAGAATCGACCGTCGCGATCGCTGGTAAAATCAGGAGTGATGTCACAGTAACAGGTTCGCTAGAACAACCAGTAATTGAGTTTGCTTTAGCTACCACTACTTCTACTCGCATCGACAAACTAGATTTTCAGCAAATTAAAGCGGATTTAGAATTAGTTGGCTCAACTTTATCAGTCAGGCAGTTTACTGGTTTACCTCAAACTGGGGGGGAATTTGTCGGTAACGGTCAACTACAGCTAGACGGTACACAGGAATTAGCTTTTAACATTGCAGCAATTGGTGTTTCAGGACAAGCGATCGCTCGTAGTTATAATAATCAGTTACCTGTTGATATTGGTCGCATTTCAGGTCAAACCCAATTAGCAGCCCAAGCAGGAGACTTATCAACCCTGCGTTTGCGTCAAGGTCAGGCAAATTTTACTTTAGGGAATGGCACAGTTAAAGTTAACAACCTCGATTATGGTAAGGGATTATGGTCATCGACGTTAACAACTTCAGGAGTAGAATTTGGTAGTTTACCCTTTGGTGAGGGGAGTGAGCCTACTATTGCTAAAGGTTTAGTAGACGGTGTATTTAAAGTTGCAGGCACAAATAATGTTGGCGACTTAAATCAACTGAAAGCCAAAGGTAAAGCGGATTTAAAGACTGTGGGGGGTAAAATAGCTCTTCCCGAAGTTAAGATCGCTAATGGTAAGTGGAATACCGACGCTAAAACTCAAGATTTAAAATTACGGCGTTTATTTGCTGACTTACCTCAAGAATTTAACGATAACCTGAGTGGGAAATTTTATCTGACAGGCAATATTCCCGATACCGCTCAACCTCAGACCTTGATTAATGGTTTCGGGGATTTAGTTTTAGCTCAAGGTAAGGTAAAAGTAGAAGATCTCAAAATTGTTGACCAAAAATGGACGGCGAATGCTCAAGGTACAAACCTTAAATTAAAAGAATTAAGTTCCACTACTCCTGAACAGTTTGCAGGCTTAGTTAATGGCAGACTAAAATTAGCTGGCACTACCGATAATATTACTCCCGAAGGGATTAAAGCCACTGGCAACGGTAGTTTGACTTTACCAGAAGGAGTTTTTGCTGCTGAACAATTAGCGATCGCCAAGGGACGTTTTAAAGCCTCTGTAATTCCCCAAGCAGTCGATTTAAGCCTGTTTGCCGATCCAAATTCTGACGAACTAGAACTTAATGGACAATTGGGAGGAGAATTAACAGTCACAGGTAAGGTAGATAATCTTAGTCCCACCGCCGTAGCAGCCAATGGTAATCTAACCTTCAGCCAGGGAATTGATTTACTAGAACAACCTTTCGGGGCAGCCATAACTTGGGATGGTAAACGTTTAGATATCCTGCAAGCTACAGGGGATGGTTTAAACGCTCAAGGTCACATTAAACTCAATAAATCATTTTTTAGTGATATTCCCGATAAACTCGCAGCAGTCGAATACTTTGAATTTCAGATTCCCAAAGCCCAATGGCTTGATATCAAAAAACTCCGCATAACTCTTCCCAGTTGGGCAACTAATCTAGATTACTCAGGTAGAGGTGATTTTTCAGGGCAGATTAGTGGTATTCCCTCAGCCATGACCATTAATGGGGATTTAGGCTTAAGAAATTTTCGGGTTGAAAATCTTAATTTTGCTCCTTTGTTAGCAGGAAATGTAGATATATCACCCAAAACAGGAGCAAAACTGCAATTACAAGAAGTCCTCACTCCCTCCTTAGATTCTGGAGATGCCGATATAACTACTAATACACCGACTTTAGATAAAATCGAACTTGTCTTAGATCCTAACTTTGCACCCCAAACATTTGCGATCGCGAAGCGTACCCGAAGGGGAATCGCCCAAGACAACCTAAAAGTTGAAGGCACAGGTCAACAAGAAATACTGGATATTAGTACCTACAATTTCCCTGTCGAATTACTCAAAACCATTGCCCTCAAAAACAAAGATTTTCAAGTTCCTAAAAATCTTGCCCTGCAACCCATTCATGGAAAATTATCAGGAGATTTTACTTTAAATCTCAATACCCTCGCTACTTCTGGAGAAAACATCATCATTGATGCTCCTGCTATAGCTAGTATTAGAGGCGATCGCCTGAAAGGAGATTTCCAATATGCTGATGGTTACTTTGCTCTCCAAGATGTAGAATTTAAACAAAGAAATAGTACCTACAAGCTAGAAGGAGGATTAGCCCAAAAACCAGATGATATCGCTGTTGATGGTCAAGTTTCCATCCAAGGAGGACAAGTTCAAGATATTTTAATTGCTCTGCAAATTTTTGAATTAACTGATTTTAGTCGCATATTTCGCGATCGCGCCTATGCTAAAGCAGCAGATCTCTACAAATCGCCTACACAAACGAATCAGTCTCCTTTATTTCAGCTTGGCTTAAAAGATGCTGACGTTCTCGACCAGTTACAGCTATTATCAGCAATTCAAGCTAATTTAAAATCAATTCAAAAACAGCGACAAACTGCTTTAATTCCAAACATTAAAAACCTCAGAGGTACTTTTGATGGCAAAGTAAATGTATCTGGTTCTGTTAATACAGGTCTAAATTCCGAATTTGAATTTTTAGGCAAACAATGGGAATGGGGTGACTTAATTAGCAAGCAAATTATCGCCAAAGGCAATCTTAAAAAGGGGATACTAACCTTACTGCCTATATCCCTACAACTGCAAGATAAAACTGCTCAATCTACTAAACCTAACAATACTACCGCCTCAACACTACTATTTACAGGTATCTTTGGCGGTGAAACTCATTCAGGACAATTGCGGTTAGTAGAAATTCCTATAAAACTAATCGAGCAACTGTTTTCCTTACCACCAGAATTAGGCTTAGATGGCTTGCTCAATGCCACTGCCACCATTGCAGGCACGAAAGACGATCCTCAAGCTAGAGGTGAAATTAGTATTGACAATGCCTCTCTCAATCAAACTTCCATTCAATCTACCAAAGGCAGTTTTAACTATAACAATTCCCGTTTAGACTTTTCTGCTAGTAGTATTGTTGCCGAAAATGCTGACCCTCTAACCATCACAGGTAATATTCCTTACAAATTACCTTTCGCCAAAGTAGAACCAGAAAGCGATCGCTTGGAACTACAGCTAAACGTCAAAGACAAAGGATTGACTTTGCTCGATATCTTTTCTCGCGGTGAACTTAAATGGCTTGATGGTCAAGGAGAAATTGTGCTTGATATTTCAGGCATTCTCGATCCTGAACAAAATTTGCCTCGCGAGTTAGTAGCTCAAGGAACAGCAACTATCGAAAATGCTGTCATTGCTGCTAAAAGCTTACCCAAAAATTTAATTACCAATGTTCAAAGCCAGATATTTTTTGATCTAGATAATGTCCGAGTTAACAATTTTCAAGGAGATTTTGGTGGTGGTCAAATCTTAGCTGCTGGTACTGTTCCTTTTAGAGGTGATAATGCTAACAATCCTCTGACAATTGATTTTGATAATATAAAAGAAATTGAGCTTCCTGAACTATATGACGGTGGACTGCAAGGAAGATTGCAAATATTAGGCAATGCCACTGAACCCATTCTTGCTGGTGATGTAACTCTATTTGACGGCACTGTTTTTTTAAATAGCGAAACTGAAACTACCGAAATTACAACAGCTAATAGTACTGACAATCAGATTAATTCAATTATTAGACGTGAAGCTAATAATGAAGGACTAGCAGCAGTCACGCAGTATAATAATTTTCAACTACAATTAGGCAAAAATATTCAAATTAGTCAACCACCAATCTCTACTTTTGTAGCTACAGGAACTTTAAACGTTAACGGTACTTTTTTAGAACCTAGTCCAGAAGGTACAATTACTCTCCAACGAGGTCAGGTAAATCTCTTTACAACTCAGCTAAACTTATCACGAGACTATCAAAATACTGCCCGTTTTTCCAGCAACAATGTTCTCGACCCATTTTTAGATGTCTTGCTAGTTGGTTCAGCCTTAGAAACCACAGATAGAACTGTTCCCAGTGAAGCACTACCTTCAGAAATTCCTGCTTCTAGTCTAGGGACTCTCGAAACCGTCAGAATTTCTGCCAAAGTCAAAGGACACGCTAGTCAAATTACCAATAAAATTGAACTTACCAGTAGTCCTCCTCGTAGCGAGGCAGAAATTTTAGCTTTATTAGGGGGTGGGTTTGTCGAAACTCTAGCCAATAGTAATGGTACGATTGGGTTGGCTACCCTAGCTGGTTCTGCTTTGTTTGGTAGTTTAAATGCAGAATTTAATAATACTTTTCCCATTGGCGAATTACGGCTGTTTCCTACGCAAATTATTGACGACAAGGACAATCGCGATGGCGATCGCAATGATGGTATAGCAGGAGAAATCGCTTTTGATATATTTGATAATTTTTCTTTTTCAATCTTGAAAATTCTTAATACTGATATTCCTGCTCAATTTGGTTTTCGCTATCGCTTAAATAATAATTTTGTACTCCGTGGATCGAGTAATTTTGAAAAAGATGGTAGTAGGGCTTTAATTGAATTTGAATCGAGATTTTGAAACTAGATACATTTAATAGAAGAGTAAGTTAAGTACGTAACATCTTAAAATCATGAGTAAAAAAGATTTAAATGAAAAAGTTACTAAAACTAAAAATACTAAAGATAAAAAAACTCAAAATAAATCTCAAAAAATCAGTAGAAAAATATACGAAAAAGAATTAGCGAAACTACAAATAGAGCTAGTCAAATTACAAAGATGGGTACAACATAAAGGCTTAAAAGTAGTAGTTGTCTTTGAAGGCAGAGATGCAGCAGGTAAAGGAGGAGCGATCAAGCGTATTAGTGAATGTTTAAACCCCCGTGTCTGTAGAATAGTAGCTTTAGGTACACCAAGCGATCGCGAAAAGACTCAATGGTATTTCCAAAGATATGTAGCTCATCTACCCGCAGCAGGAGAAATAGTCTTGTTTGACCGTAGTTGGTATAATCGCGCTGGTGTCGAAAAAGTAATGGGCTTTTGCACTTATGAAGAATATAACGAATTCTTGCGCTCTTGTCCTCAGTTTGAAATGATGATTCAGCGATCGGGCATCATTTTAATTAAGTATTGGTTTTCCGTTAGCGATCAAGAACAAGAAAGACGTTTTCAGGATCGAATCCAAGACCCAACTAAACGCTGGAAAATTAGCCCAATGGATTTACACGCCAGGGAAAAATGGGTAGATTATTCTAAAGCTAAAGACGATATGTTTGCAGCTACCGATATTTCTGAATCACCTTGGAATGTAGTCGAGGCAGATGATAAAAGAAGAGCAAGACTTAATTTTATTAGTCATCTTTTAGACACTATTCCCTACAAAGATTTACCACCTCAAGAGATTATATTACCTCCCCGCCAAAAAGAAATAGAATATGAACGTCCGCCTATAAATACTCAAAAATTTGTTCCTGCTAAGTATTAACAAGAGCCTAATAATGCTTGTAGTGTTTCTTGGGAATTTTTGTTAAGCTATAACACCATATATAGCGTTAAATTATAAACTTAATTTTTTATGACTTCATTTTTGTCCCAACCTCAAAACACAATGTCAGCTAACCCCATTTTTAATCCTGGTGGGGATGACAAAGTGGAAAATCGTTCTATTTGGTTTGGTAATACCACCAACTTAATGCAGTTAAACGATGTGCGCTACTCTTGGGCAATTGGTTTATATCAACAGATGCGAGAAAACTTTTGGATTCCCCAGAAGCTAGATCTGACTCAAGATGTAACCGATTATTGGAATTTAACTACTGAAGAGCGTCGGGCTTATGATGGTATTTTAAGTTATTTAACCTTTTTAGATTCAGTTCAAACTTGTAATATTCCTCATATCAAGAGTTGTGTAACAGCACCAGAAGTAAGCGTCTGTATGGCAGAACAGATTTCTCAGGAAGGAATGCACAATCAAAGTTACCAGTATATTATTGAAACAGTAATTCCGAGCGACCGCCGTAGTCATGTGTATGATTTTTGGCGTACTGATAAGGTATTGGCAGATCGTTGTGAGTTTATCGCTTCTATTTATCAACGCTATGTCGATTATCCCACCCCTGAAAATTACTTTGTTTCGCTTTTAGCTGATTATCTACTAGAAGGAATTTATTTTTACAATGGTTTTATCTACTTTTATAATCTCGCTTCGCGGATGTTGATGCCAGGTAGTGCGGATATTTTCAAGATGATTAACCGTGATGAATTAAGTCATGTGCGACTTTATCAAAAACTTCTGCCAGAGGCTATGCAACTATTTCCTCATTCAATTGAACAAATTTATGAAATGGTTGATACCGCAGTGCAACATGAATGCCGTTGGACAAATCATATCGTTGGTAATAATGTACTGGGAATTACAGAGGCAAGTACAGAACATTACACTAAATATATGGCTAATTTGCGTCTAGGCGCGATCGGTCTAGATCCTTTATTCAGTGAAGAGAAATACAAAAAAAGCCCTTACAAACACCTAGAAAGGTTTTCTGATACTAAAAAAGATGGTCATACTAAAGCAAACTTTTTTGAAGCTGGAGTAACTAGTTATGTTATGTCTTCTGGTGTTGCAGGTTGGGATGAAATTTGATGATTGTTGTACAGTGACTAAATTTTAGTAGGAAAGTGAACTGTTTATCTTTAACTCAACCTACGGCGATGCGATCGCACTTTCCATCCAAAGGATTTTTGGCGGCAAGGATACCAAATCCTCGGCTAAGAAATTGCGGACGTGAATCTGGAGCGTGAGGAACATTGTTAATTGATGCTAAAATCTCCTCTCGAAATCCTGCTCTGGGAAATTGATTGTGGACTGCTTGAATTGCGCTACTTGGAAGACAATGCGCTCGTAAGCCAATAACGTCCATCGTTGCTCCATCTTTCAGCAACTTAGCTTCGACTCCATCTTCTAATAAATTTTCTACCTGAGAGCGAATCAACATTCGGACTAGCTTAAACTTCTCACTTCGGCTCAATTGCCCATTATTCTGCTCGCACTATTCGTAAGTTCCAATTCTTGATCGCTGATTCATCACTTAACTGCCCTCGTTCATGATTCATATTTGTTGTAAAACTTTAGACTCATAATACGAAGAGAATGTAGTGCTTGGATAGACCTCTAAAGAGTACTTTTTCCTTACCAGATCCAAATCCTATCTTCAATTAAAACCGCATAACTATTTACTATACAGAAACTTTCTGGATATCATACCAAATAAGTGTAATATTAAGAATTTTTCAGGATATCATTGCTTATAGCTATGATCAAAACTGCTGTAGAAAGCGCAAATCACTATTATACAAACGACGAATATCATCAATTTGGTGTAGCACCATCGCAAATCTCTCGACCCCAAAACCAGCAGCGAAGCCTGTATAGACTTCAGGATCATAACCCACAGCTTTGAGGACGTTAGGATCGACCATGCCACAGCCCATGACTTCTAGCCATTTACCCTGCCATTGCACGTCTACTTCTGCCGAAGGTTCAGTAAAAGGAAAATAACTGGTACGGAATTGGATAGGAAGTTCATCACCAAACATTCGTTGTAAAAATTCTTTAATTGTGCCTTTGAGATCGGTAAATCTTAAATTTTTATCAATAGCTAGGATTTCTACCTGGTTAAATACGGCTGAATGGGTAGCATCTACTGTATCTCGACGATAAACTCGACCAGGGGCAGCAATTCTAATTGGAGGTTCGTTATTTTCCATGTAGCGAATTTGCACCGAAGAAGTATGAGTACGTAATAAATTGCCTCCTGGTAAATAAAAAGTATCCTGCATATCCCTAGCAGGGTGGTCAGGAGGAGTATTGAGAGCCTCAAAATTGTAATAATCTGTTTCTATTTGAGGGCCTGTCGCTACCGTATAACCCAAACCAACAAAGATATCCAAAACTCGATCTACTACACCATTAAGGGGATGTACTCGACCCAAAGGGCGATAAACTCCAGGCATAGTGACATCTAGAGTTTCAGCTTGAATCTTTGCCTCAATTTCTGCTTGTTGTAAAGTTTGTTTGCGTTTTTCTAAACTAGTTTGGACTTCTTCTTTGACTACATTAGCTTGAGAACCAACCGCAGGCCTTTCTTCTGGGGTTAATTTGCCCATACCCCTTAAAATTTGAGATAGTTGACCTTTTTTACCCAGATACTTAACTCGTAGCTGTTCTAATTCATCTAAGCTATCTGTTATAGCGATCGCACTTAAGGCTGAGTTATTTAATTCTTTTAGTTGTTCTTGGATAGAAGTAGTCATGCGAGGTAATTGGCAATTTTCAAGCGCAAAACATCAGAGATAATCATACCCCTAAGATTTGACCCATAATAATAAATATACCGAAAATCACAGCCTAAATATACTCTCGTTGTTCATCTTGCGATCGACAGATATTTTCCATATACAATTACCTCAAGCCCTTAAACACGAAAATTAAACAGGTTATGATTAGTCCCGAACAAGTACAAACAATGATTCAAGAGAGATTAGCCAATGCCGAAGTGAAAGTTGTCGGCGATGGACAGCATTTTGAAGCTGTAATTGTATCTCCTGACTTTGAAGGCAAAACTAGAATCAAACAACATCAAATGGTCTACGCAGCTTTACAATCTGAGATGGCAACAGAAACAATTCATGCTCTATCTCTCAAAACCTATACTCCTGAAGCTTGGCAGGCAGTTGGTCAAACTGTTTAAAATTAAGAAATAATTCAATTGCTACTAGCCACTCATGGCTGAATTAATCATTAATCAATTAACAATAATTAGGTAATTAGAACTTATGACACCTGAAGTAAAAGCAAAAATAGAGCAATTAGTTAATGACAACAAGATTATGGTGTTTATGAAGGGGTCGAAATTAATGCCCCAATGCGGTTTTTCTAATAACGTCGTGCAAATTCTCAACACTTTGGGTGTTCCTTACGAAACCCTGGATATCTTAGCCGATGCTGAAATACGTCAAGGAATCAAAGAATATTCCAATTGGCCCACTATTCCCCAAATTTATATCAATGGTGAGTTTGTTGGCGGTTCCGATATTGTGATCGAATTATATCAAAGTGGCGAATTACAACAGATGGTAGAGGTAGCATTAGCTTCTTAAACGTTGCTGATTTAGCGAACGAGCGCGTCTTTAGAACAGTTAGGACAGTTAGGACAGTTAGGACAGTTAGAACAGTTAGGACAGTTAGGACAGTTAGGACAGTGAAATGTAGTTACTTCTTATTTCCTATTTCCTATTTCCTACTTTCGAGCCGATTAATCTGTGTGTCCTAACTTAACTTGGTACGGCTATACTTGCCGAATAGGAATAAAACGCAAGCTTAACGCCAAAATTAAGACTGCTACAAAAGGCGTATAAATTAACCAGGACTCATATAATCTTTCGCTAAAAGCATAGGTAAACGATAACCACAAATAATACATTCCCACTGTATGCAAAATCCGCCAATTACGCCGTCCCAAAATAGCAGCAGGACGTTCAAAGGAAGTGATAGTCATCAAAATGATAAACAAATAACCCAAGTTAGCACCGTGATTATCACGTACCATATTCTCTGAAGTTAAAAAAGCTACACCTGCGATCGCAACAGCATGAAAGCTATGAGATACCGCCATAGATAAGCCGATATAACGACGGTTTCGTACTAGCCAATTGGTAAATGCAGTTGTTTTAAATCTGCGTAAGGCAGAGGCACAAAAAGCGAGTAAAAATAAGATACAAGAAGTACGAGCAGTTAATCGAATCGCTATACGCCAACTAGCTTCATTAAAACCTTGAATTAATAGTATTAACAAGAAAGCAGTCCCAATAATTATTGTTGACCACTTAACAATTTGCCATCTCTGAATTGTCAACATAACTATCCTCGAAGATCTTTCTTAAACTACTTTGATCGTCAGTTTAAAGTTCTTTTAAATAGCAGTCTTGTCTATTCTTCCAAAAATTGTTCTAATCTTCCAATTAAAAATTAAAAACTTTTTTTCTCAGAGAACGTATTTTATCTTTGGCTAAATTCGATATTCTCTGGCGATACCTGGCACAATTCAATTGAGAGCGAACTATAGGCTCTAGGGGAGCTAATTCTAATGCTTTGATTGCTTCTTGATAATTAGCTAAAGATTTACCACCAATGAGAATTGTCTGAGTAGTCGCGAAATCTAATAAGTAACGTAAAGAAAAAGTCACCATAGATCCCCCCTGTGGTAAAAATTTGCTGTAAAACTGATATCGATTCCAGTTCATATTTAGATGATGGCGGAAATCCTCTTGAGATAACTGAGGCGATCGCTGGAAATATTGACCCGAAAGTTGTCCTGCTGCTAAAGCACTTCGGCTGAGTAACCCTAGGTTATTAGCTTTGACAAGATTTAAAATTTTATGAGGCTGGTTAATTAAAGACTGAGAACAACTAACCACATCAACAGCATTATGATTAACTAAAGCTTGCACCTCACTAGCATTATCAGTAGAAATACCATAAAATCTAATTTTTCCTTCTTGTTTCAGGGTTTCCAAGACTTCTTTAGCTGGATCAATCCATTCAGATTGAGGGGGAGCGTGATAAAGATATATATCTAAATAATCTGTGTTTAGACGGCTTAAGCTACCTTCTAAAGAATTACGAATCGTATCGGGATGACAATTAACAATACGTTTTCCTGTCTCACTCCGTCTCATGCCAAACTTACTACTTAAGATCCAGCGATCGCGTTGACCCTCAATAGCTGCACCGATTCGTCTTTCTCCTTCACCATCTCCATAAATCTCAGCCGTATCAATGAGATTAATACCTAAATCTCCACAACCTCGAATAATTGCCCTAACTTGCTCTCGACCCAAATCAGGAAAACCATCCGCTTGACCATCAATCACCACAGGGCCACTGAGTTGCCAACTACCAATTCCAAACACTGATGCTTTTAAACCCGTTTTTCCTAAAATTCGATATTCCATCAATAGTTATTAGTTATTAGTAGAGTAGGGTGGGCAACACTCAGGTTTAACTTAATACCTTGTTTAAAAATACTTTTGCCCACCTTACCAGGTTTTTAAACTTAATTCTTTAGTAGTCGATTTTTCAAATCAGCTAAATGCCAATGCCAGTATTTGAGATGATTCATTATATTTAAGCGTCCTTCATACCAATGGACAAATTTAGCCCTTGGTTGACCATTACGAGCAACAATAAAATAAGGAGGATTGACACTGGGGTCAAAGTCTCTACACTTCATATATTCAATTACATAAGCCCAACGGGTATCTTGAGTAATATTAGGTGTAGTACTATGCAGAGTAAAAGAGGAAAAAAGAACCACGTCTCCAGGTTCAGCTTCAATTAAGATCGGATTTTCAGGTTTTCCCTCAAATATCATGTGATTGCCAACTTTTTTATGGGGCAAAATCTGGTTTTGATGTTTAGGAACTAGCCAGAGTCCGCCATTATCAGCGTTAGTTTTGGTTAAAGCGATCCACAATTGGAAATGTTCATTTTTAAGGTAATTATAGGCATTGTCCTGATGCCAAGGAAATGTCCCTGCTCCTGGCCCTTTAGCTACTGCCTGATCCCAACGTACCCAAAAATCATCACCAATAACTTGCTTTAACCAGTTAATCACTTTAGGTTGAGAAATTACCGCTTGCAAGGCTGGACTCTTGGAATAAACACCACTATAAAAGGTCATTGCTCCTTTGTTGAGAGTACTGACACCATCAATAGTCTCAGCTTGTTTAATATCTTCAATAAGAGCTTTGGCTTCAGCTTCAGTAAATAAACCTTTGTATTGAATAAATCCTTGAGTTTGAAACTGTTCTAGTAAAGTTTGTCTTGGTTGAACAAAAGTTGTAGTCATGATTAAAGGATTAAATATTAGGGCAGATTTCGTTAATAACTTGACTAAATAGTAAATTTATCGGTTTTCAGTTTTGTTAGATATTGTGTTGCTGGTTGATTTCTACTGAGTTTTTCAGTAATAATACTTATATTATTATTACTAAAATAACTAGTCACATAAATATCACTTTTTTATATACTTAGTTTATTTCAGAGCCTATGATTCGTTCAGCAGACAACTTTTTAGTCTTTGGATCGCCGATCATTGCTGATGAAGAAATTCAAGAAGTAGTAGCAAGTCTTAAGTCAGGTTGGTTAGGCACAGGCCCAAAGGTCATGCAGTTTCAGGATGATTTTTGTGCTTATAAACAGGCTGCTCAAGCGATTCCGCAAAGCGGACTTTACGCGATTGGCTACGCCACGCCGAAGGCGATTGGGCGCAGCCCACGCTTCGCGATCGCCGTTAATTCTTGTACGGCTGCTTTACATCTAAGTTTACTGGCTGCGAATCTCCACCCAGGAGACGAGGTAATTACCACTCCTCTTACTTTTTGCGCCACGGTCAATGCTATTTTACACGCTGGGGCAACACCAGTATTGGCAGATGTTGATCCAGTGACGATGAATATTGACCCCCAACAGGTAGAAGCTAAAATTACCCCCAAAACCAAGGCGATAATACCAGTTCATTTTGCTGGTAGACCTTGTGATATGGATGCTATATGTGCAATTGTAAACAAGCATAACTTGATCCTGATTGAAGACTGCGCTCATGGGATCGAAACAGAATATAAAGGAGGTAAAGCTGGTACTTTTGGTGATTTTGGTTGTTTTAGTTTTTATGTAACTAAAAATATTACTACAGGGGAAGGAGGAATAATTCTCACTCGTAGTCAAGAAAATAGCGATCGCCTGAAAATTTTAGCTCTACATGGGATGAGCAAAGATGCTTGGAAACGCTTTAGTGATGATGGTTATGTTCACTATCAAGTTACGGAACTTGGGTTTAAATATAACATGATGGATATCCAGGCTGCGATCGGTATTCATCAACTCCGTCGAGTACAAGAATATTGGCAACGTTACAACCAAGCTTTTAAAGATCTTCCTCTAACAGTTCCAGCCGAGCCAGAAGCAGAAACAATTCACGCTTATCACCTCTACACAATTTTAATCAACGACGAGGTTACAGGTATCAATCGCGATCAGTTCCTCACCGCTATGCAACGACAAAATATCGGTACAGGTGTTCATTATTTAAGCCTTCCTGAACATCCTTATTATCAAAAAACTTTGCAGTGGCGACCAGAAGACTATCCATGTGCGATGAAAATTGGACGACAGACTGCTAGTATACCTTTATCGGCGAAGTTAACCGATCAAGATGTAACTGACGTGATTGAAGCTGTTAGACAGTGCTTTGTTTAAGTCATACTAAATCCTGTTGAGATAGAGTATTTAAAAGTTGAGGTTAGGCACTAGGCACGCTTAGTTTTAGTATCTATACTAAATGCGATTGAGCTTAAAGATTTTTTCTAAATCCTTCTCCTTGGTCTATTTTAGGAGTGTCAGAATCAGGTTGCTCATTAGAAGTTGCAGGGTTGGTTGGTGATTGCTCAAGAGCAAACTGGGTAAATAAATATCCACCACCGATAATTGTAGTTAGTAATGCGATCGCCCAAACTACAGGACGATTAATTGCTAAATTTCCACGAGTTTTATTGGAAGAATTATTAGTTGGTTGAGATTGAAGTTGTTTATTATTAAGATTTTGGAATGCAATTGGTTCAACTCTGGTGACTGCTATTTTATTTTTTGAAGTGTATACATAGTCGGATTGATAATCAACTTCTTGGTCTAGATTACTCTCATCTAAATTTGGTAAATTTGGGGTGTTTATTGGCTGAGTTTCTGCGAAAGGAGAAATAAAGACAGGTGTTACGTTACTGGCTTCAGAACTATCAGACAAAGACTCGACGGGATTATTCTCAGGTTGAGGCTCAATCGAATTAGCATTAGGGATAGAATCCAAAGCTTGTAAAACTACCGTTGCCGACTGATAACGGTCTTTAAAATGATATTTGGTCATTTTAGTTAAAATTTTAGCTAACTGAGGATTAACATCAGCTAAAGGTTCCCAAATAAGCTCTCCTTCTGCATCTTCTTCCAAGTCTAAGGGAAAAGTGCCTGTTAGTGCTTGAATACAAATCATACCCAAGGCATATAAGTCACTACTAGGGCGAGGTTTGCCTCTGGCTTGTTCTGTGGGCATATAACCCTGTGTTCCAACTGCTACAGTCAATTCAATATTGGTCTGCCCTTTTAGCACTTCTTTAACTGTGCCAAAATCTACTAAAACAAGCTTGCCATCTTCATGGCGACGAATTAAATTATCGGGTTTGATATCGCGGTGAATTACTCCCTTGGAATGAATAAATTCTAGAATGTTGAGAACATCTCGCAGTAATTCTATTACTTGTGTTTCCGACCATAAAGTCTCAGAATCTAGCTCTTTTTCGAGGGTTTGACCTGCAATATATTGCTGGACTAAATAAAATTTTTCTTCTTCTTCAAAATAGGCTAGCAGCTTCGGAATCTGATCGTGATCGCCTAAAAGGTGTAAAGTTGAAGCTTCTGTTTTAAATAGACGACGAGCTATAGATAAGAACTGTGGTTCTTCGCTACTAGGATATAGTTGTTTAACTACACAGCGATCTTTTTCTGGTAGTTGGGTGTCCTCCGCCAGATAAGTTTTGCCAAATCCTCCCATGGCAATATACTCAAGAACTTTATAACGAGAGCCTAAGATTTTTCCCTTCACGGTTGAGTATAATTTGGTTTTCTTACAATTAGATGACAAAGGTATTATTAATGCCAAGTAAACAGATCAATGATAACTAAATATTAATACCTTAGATAGTAACAATTAGCAATCAACCATTAGGATCAAGAATTATAGTCACAAAAATTAAAGTAAAAACTGCAACAAAAGTGAGCCGACACTACCCATAAATTTACCGACATTACCCATTCCTCCTTGTTGTTGTGCAGTACTATCTTCTGCTTGCTGGATCAAGTCCATTTTTTTCTGAAAATCACTAGCTGTTTTATAACCCAATTGATGTTCTTGTTTTTTAAATAATTTAGCTGCAATGGCTGTATTTGCCTTAGCTTCGGCTCGATGGTCGAAATTATACTGAATAATAGCTAGACCTAAGTAGGCTGGGGCTAATTCAGGATCAAGTTTAATTGCTTTACGATAATGAGCGATCGCGCCATTGTAATTGCCTCTTTCAGCCTCTTTTACTCCCCAGCGATGAAATTGTTCAGCAGTAGCAGCCGTTTCTGATAATCCTTTTATGCCGTCTAAATGAGCAGAATCTAAGTCAACTGATGTTAAGTTAGTGTTAGTTACATAAGCATTTCTTAAGTCTGTTCCTGATAAATTTGCTCCTGATAAATTTGCTCCTGTTAAGTTTGCACCATAGAGTGATGCACCTGTTAAATTTGTGCCTGTTAAATTTGCGCCTGTTAAGTTTGCTTGACTTAAATTAGCACCAACTAAATTTGCTTGTGCCAAGTCTACCCCGATTAAATTTGCTTGCACTAAACCAGAGTTACTTAAGTCGCACTGAGAACATTTTTTAGTATTTAATAACTGATTCAAATCGCTTAAACTTTCAGCCTGAGAAGGTAGTGATATTACTGAAGTAATTAAGGTAGCGATTAAAGACAATAAGCCAAGTTTCATAGCACTTTAAATAGCATAAAAAGATTTCGCTATTTTAGCCTCCATAAATCAGAAATGTAAAAAAGCAACTCAACTTTGAGTCAAACTCTTACCCACATAATAAGTTCAGGAGAAGTAGAGAAGATAAAAGGAGTAGAGTAAGAAAGGACAAATCATTACCCATTACCCATTACCTATTGCTTATCCCTTTGGATCCAGCGCATCTCTCAATCCATCCCCAATATAGTTAATACTTAAAACAGTTAAAAATATAATCATTCCAGGAAAAATTGCCATGTGAGGAGCAGAGGTTAAATAATCTTTTGCCTCAAATAACATTCTACCCCAAGTCGGGACATCTGGCGGAAAACCTAAGCCTAAAAAACTCAGAGTTGATTCAGTAATAATTGCGTTGCCTACTGCTAAGGTAGCAGCCACAATAATTACACTTAAAACATTAGGAAATAAATGATTCCAAATCAATCTTGAAGGTTTAGCTCCGATCGCTCTTGCTGCGCTGATAAATTCCATTTGTTTAAGTTTCAAAAAATCTGCCCTTACTAACCTTGCAACAGACATCCAATTTAAACCACCAATTAAGAAAACAATTAAAATAAATATTCCTAATTCTGCCCCAGCAACTTTTTTAATTGCATCACGAAATAAATAAACAATTAATAATAATAAAGGTAACTGAGGTAAAGCTAAAAAAAGATCGGTAATTCGCATTAAAATACCATCAATAATTCCACCATAAAAACCTGCGATCGCGCCAATAATTGTCCCCAGAAAGATTGTCACTAACATTGAAGCAATGCCTACAGTTAAAGATACTCTACCTCCTTGTAAAATTCGAGCCAACTGATCTTGACCTAAACTATCCGTACCAAAAGGATGCTGCCAACTAGGAGGAGTCGAAGCAGCCATAAAGTCAATTTTATCGATGGGAGTTGTATAAATTAAAGGAGCAAAAATTACTGCTAAAGTAATAAATATAATTACTATTGTGCCAAAAACAGCAGGGCGATCGCGCCTAAATCTTCGCCAACTATCCACCCATAAATTACTATCTGTTTCCGCTTTTATATCTTTATTATTAACCAAATTTCTGGACAATTTACTGATTTCCGCATATTAAAACTGATTGCTAGCAATATCAAATAAATTCACTTTTTAAAATGATAAAACTTTAATTTCAAGATGGTGTTGACTCATTTTCTGAGGTATTATTTTCCAATTTCAAGGTTTTTACTCTCCACTTTTCAGCTATCATCGTAGCGTGATCGCTCATTTCTTTCAATTTGTTTTCTCCCTCTTGAGCAGCTTGTAATATTTCTCTTAATTCTGATTCACTCAATTGATCAATTTTCATTGTTAATTTTCCAAACGTCTTTTAATATTGTTTACAATTATTTTAGCTTCTAGTATTCGACCTAATTGTTCTGATAAATCTTCTCCTGCTTCTTGCAACTCTAGATCAGATAAACCTTTATTGTTAAGGTATTGATAAATTTCTTGAATCCGTCTTCTGGTATTGTCTGCGAACAAAGCATAATTATTGAGAGTAGCAAATAGTTGAATCCATATTATATTTTCCGAAAATAAATTAATTCTAGCTCTAATTAACTCAATAGATTGGGATAATTCACGTTCAAGATTGTTAAGCTCATCGTTAACTTGTTCAATTAACGCCTTAAGATTAGAGGGAAAAGTCATAAAATTTATTTTATCAATCTTTATGCCATCATACTTAAGAACTTGTAGCTTCAAGCTAATGGACAAGTATTTTATTGTCTTGGTTTTTTAACTTGTCATCAATGCCTAATGCCTAATACTTAACTCTTGGATCTAAAACAGCATAAATCAAATCAGCAATCAAATTAAAAAATACAATTAAAATCCCATAAATAAAAGTAATTGCCATTACGACTGGAGTATCACTACGATAAATAGATTCAATCAATAATGCACCAATACCTGGAACACGAAAAATTTGTTCCGTTACTAATGCACCAGTGAAAATTGTTGGAATATCCAAAGCAATTAAAGTTACCACAGGAATTAGTGCGTTGCGTAACACATGATTTTTAATTACAGCAAATTTACTTAACCCTTTAGCTAAAGCTGTCTGCACATATTCTTGCTTTAATTCATCTAAAACTGCCGAACGAATAAAACGCATCAAGATTGCTGCATGGTATAAAGCCAAAACAGATATCGGCATAATTGATTGTTGAATTTGAGCAAGTAAACTTTGCCAGTCTGTTACCTGTAACGTGCTGTTAAAAATAAAAGGAAACCAACGTAACTGTACACTAAAAATAATAATAAATAATAAGCCCGTAAAAAAAGGCGGAATTGAAAATCCTAAAAAAGCGATCGTGGTAATTATTTGATCTGTTAGAGAATATCGTTTAATTGCCGAAATAATACCTAAAGGAAACGCTAGTAATAAACCTAAAATATAAGCCGTTCCTACAACCAAAAGAGTAGTCGATAGTCGCTGCCATAATAATTGTGCTACGGGACTTCTACTATTAAAAGAATACCCCATGTCACCCTGTATAAATGAGGTAAACCACTTAAAATAACGAATATAACCTGGCTGATCCAAACCCAAAGATCTACGAATATTTTCTCTCACTTCCGCAGTAATAGCAGGATTAGAAGCAAATTCACCTAAAGGATCTCCTGGAGCTAATGCCAAAATTGTAAAAATAATAATACTAATAGCAATTAAAGTCGGTATTGCTACTAACAACCTTTTAATAAAAAATTGACCCATACTTCATATTTAACTAATTTAATTGTGTATGGTTATCAGAATTAAAATGTAAAATCAGTCATCTTACTTAGTGGCATATATTTGAATCACAGTTATAATTGTCGCATTAAATATAATAATGAATTATTTAGTTATAGTTTTATGTTTAAAGTACAAAATAAAAATGAGTTTATCCAAAACTATCAAGCAGGAGTTAGAAATTTTCAGCATACAATCTTGACGGCGATAAACTTAGCTGGAACTAATCTAGAACAAATTAATTTAGATGAATCTAATTTAATCGAAATCAACTGGAGTAATTGTAGTTTAAATTGCGCCAGCTTAAAAAGAGCTTATCTTGGTTTGTCCAATTTTCAAAACTGCTGTTTAACATTTGCTAACCTACAAGAAGCTAACCTGCAAGAAGCAAATTTAGCTCAGGCGGATTTAGCTAGTGCAGATTTACAGAAAGCTAATCTTCAACAGGCAAACCTGAAAGGAGCTAATTTAACGGGCGCAAAACTAGATAAAGCTTGTTTGGTACAAGCAGTTTATGACTCACAAACTGTTTTTGATTCTAATTTTGATCCTCAAGCAGCAGGAATGATTTTAGCTATTGCTGATCCTATACAGCCTCAAGTCCAAGATAAATTGCGATCGCACCAACCCCAAAATACTATCAAAAAACTCTTTTCTTGGGGTTCTTCTAAATTAAATTTACAGATTTCAGATTAAGACGTTGCTGATTTATAGACGTACAAAATTAGATTAGGACATTAGTAGTGATCGGCTCGTAAGTAGGAAGTAGGAAGTAACTACGTTTCACTGTCCTAACTGTCCTAACTGTCCTAACTGTCCTAACTGTCCTAACTGTCCTAACTCTGTCCTAACTGATTCCTGTACGGTAACTCTCGATGCTTTGATAATTATCTTGCTCTTCGTATAAATGACAAGTTTTAGTTACTTTTTGAATTAATTCCCAGTTAAAAGTACAGTCTTCATAGAGATATTCACCCCAATTTTCTACTAAACTTTGATGAGCTTGACGTAAGTTGTACCAGGGAATAGCAGTAGTGAGATGATGAGGGATATGCACATTGATATCATGACAGAGAAATTCCACCCACCAAGGATATTTACAGTTCACTGTACCCGATAGTTGAGCGCGAGCTTCGTTCCATTCACCCTCTGGTTTGAAAGGTATTTCGGGCATAGTATGGTGAAACATTGTAAAAGTACTCATCCAAAAATGATAAACCATCCAGGGCATGAGCCAAAATTTGAGGAAACCGATAACTCCTGTAGTTATCAATAAAATAGGGAAGCCAATAGTTGCACCAATTAAAACCACTAAGACAGATAAACGGACTTGTTTTCTTTGTGTACCCGTAAATTTTTGCCAGTTAAAGTGAAGTTTTGCCCAGTGAGCAATAGAACCCATCCACCAGAACATTCCACGCATCCGACGATATAGCCACTGTAAGGTGCTCGAACAGTTATCAAATACCTCTGTCGTAAAAGGATCCCAAGCGTTATCTACACCCAATTTATTTGTATGTTTATGGTGATGATTGTGCAGGATACGCCAAGCATGAAAAGGATAAATTATCGGTAGAGTAACAATGTGTCCTACTAGGTCATTGACCCAAATACGATTAGAAAAAGAACGATGACCACAATCATGAGCAATCACAAAAAAGCCTTGTAAACTTGTTCCCAAAAAAATCCAGGCAAAAGGTAATAAATACCAGGGAGCAATTGCAACTGTCCAGTAACCCACCGCAACACACAAAACATTGATAATTAATTTAGACCAAGCCTTGCGGGGATTTTTCTGAAAAACTTCTTTTGGCAGGGTATCAAGAATATCTCTAATTTTGATATCTTTGTCTAACTGTGGAGATGATGAAGACTTTAAAGGTTGTGGAGATATTGCTGTCATAAAATTTATTCGACTTAAAGGTATGATATTGGGGAATTTACGGACGATCTCGTCGAACAAATTGTCGTCTAAGAACGCACTTGGATTTGCATGACAATCTGACCACCGCTCACAAATACAGGCGGGAAGAGTAAATGTGTTATTGCTGGTAGCAATAGCAGGTTAGTCTGCAACTAGGGCAGAAATACCATAGAATATGGCTTTTTATTTCGCAATCCTTAACATTTATATCACAATTATGTAACCTGTAAAGAAATAATAATCAAATAAAAAAATAGTGAGTAAGCTAATCTACATTTGATTGACACATTTGAGGAGTTCAAAAATCAGAAGTCACAAAGGGCTTGCCAGCATGTAGTTAGAAGTCAGTTTTGGGCAATCTACAAGATATAGATAAAATAGAAACCTAGACCCACATTGTAACTTAATTTTTCTACCCATAGAAATAATGACTGAAGCCACTGCTATTCGTCAGCCAAAACCAACAAGTACGGGAGCAACTTTGTTTTATCAGGTTGCCATGTCTCAACCTGCTTCTCATTTATTTGAAATTACTTTACAGGTAAACAATTGGCAGTTAGCAACTCTAGATTTAAAAATGCCAGTTTGGACTCCTGGATCTTATTTGGTGAGGGAATATGCCAAACACGTTCAAGATTTTTTGGCACAAGATAGTCATGGGCAAGTTTTAGCTAATCAAAAAGTTAGTAAAAATCACTGGCAGATTCAAACTCAGGGTTGTTCGGAAATAAAAGTTAGCTATCGCATCTTTGCTAATGAATTAACAGTACGTACCAATCATTTAAATACTACTCACGGTTATTTTAATGGGGCAGCTTTATTTTTCTTTGTACCAGGCTTAGAACAACATCCTATTAAAGTAAAAATTATTCCTCCCCAAGCAGATTGGCAAGTTACTACAACCTTACCTAAAGTTGAGGGAGAAAGTAATACTTTTATTGCTCCAGATTTTGATACTTTAGTTGATACCCCTGTAGAAATAGGTACACAACAAGTATATGATTTTGAGGTATTTAATAAACCCCATTCCTTAGCGATTTGGAGTCAAGGAAATGCTAATCCTCAAAAGATTATCGTCGATACAAAAAAGGTAATCGAAACCGAAGCAGAACTTTTTGGTGGTTTACCTTACGAACAATATTTATTTATTCTGCATTTATCAGGTAGTGGCTACGGTGGTTTAGAACATAAAGATTGCTGTACTTTAAATTATCCTCGTTTTGGGTTTCGCGATCGCGAGAAATATAATCGCTTTATGCAGTTAGTTGCCCACGAATTTTTTCACCTGTGGAATGTTAAACGTATTCGCCCTAAAGCTTTAGAAACTTTTGATTATGAAGCGGAAAACTACACTACTTCTCTATGGTTTTGTGAAGGGACAACTAGTTACTATGATTTATTAATTCCTTTACGGGCTGGTATTTATAATCGTCAAATATATCTAGAGAATTTAAGCAAGGATATTACGAAATATCTCCATACTATTGGGCGTAAAGTACAGCCTTTGGGAGAATCTAGCTATGATGCCTGGATTAAGCTCTATCGCCGTGATGCTAATAGTGATAACAATCAGATTTCTTATTACCTTAAAGGACAATTAGTTTCGTTGTTGCTAGATTTACTAATTAGAGCCAAACATCAGAACAAGCGATCGCTCGATGATGTAATGCGGTTAATGTGGCAGCGTTTTGGGCAGGATGAAATTGGTTTTACTGAGACACAACTACGAGAGACAATTGCTGAAGTTGCCGAGCAAGATCTGACTGATTTCTTCTCTCGCTATATTGAAACCACAGAAGAATTACCTTTTAATGACTACCTAGACTCCTTTGGCTTATACTTAAAAACTATAGAAGAATCAGACATCCCTTATATGGGCATCAGAGTACAGTCGGAAAATAATCAGGAAGTAATTAAATTTGTGGCTGCCGAATCGCCCGCAGAGAAAGGAGGAATTGACGCTAACGATCAACTTTTGGCGATTGATGGTATTCGAGTAGATGCACAGTCTTTAAATGAAAGATTAAAAGACTATCAAGTCAACGATACCATTCAAGTTACAGTTTTTCATCAAGATGAATTAAAAACCTTGCCCGTTACTTTAAGTCATCCGCGAGCGAGTCGTTATGAACTAGTAATTAAAGAGAATTTATCGGAATTGCAAAGACAAAATCTAGTGGGATGGCTAGGGAGTAAGTAATGAGTAATGAGTAATAAGTAATAAGTAATAAGTAATAAGTAAATAACTTATTCCCAGTCACCAATCACTAGTCACCAATCCCAAATCCCTAATCCCCAATCAGTAATCATTATGCACAATTTTTTAGAATTCGCTTATTTTAAAAATCAATTTGTTCCCTTTGAACAGGCAAATATTTCTATTGCTACCCATGCTCTACATTACGGAACTGGGGCTTTTGGAGGGTTAAGAGGTATTCCTAACCCAGATCAACCCAATCAAATATTATTATTTAGACTAGATCGTCATTGTCAGAGATTAAGTAATAGTGCTAAGTTCCTCCACTATGATTTACCTGCGGATAAAATTCAACAAATAATTATCGATTTCGTTAAAAAAAATCAGCCTAATACATCTTTTTATATCCGTCCTTTTGTTTATACTTCTGATTTAGGTATTGCTCCTCGACTACACAAAATTGAAAAAGATTTTTTTGTTTATGGTTTAGAATTAGGTGATTATTTACCCCCTGAAGGTATAAGCTGTCGTTTAAGTTCTTGGTATCGACAAGAAGATCGAGGTTTACCTTTGCGAGGTAAAGTTAGTGGGGCATATATTACTTCTTCCTTAGCTAAAACTGAAGCAGTAGAATCAGGTTTTGATGAAGCAATTTTAATGAATTCTCAGGGTAAGGTTTGCGAAGCTTCGGGGATGAATATTTTTATGGTGAGAAATGGTCAATTAGTTACTCCTGGATTTAACCAAGACATTTTAGAAGGAATTACTAGAGATAGTATATTAACTGTTGCCAAAGATTTAGGAATTGAGACAGTTGAAAGAGCGATCGATAAAACGGAATTGTTTATTGCTGAAGAAGTATTTTTAAGTGGTACAGCAGCTAAAGTTACTCCCGTTAAAAAAATTGAAAATTATCATTTATCTAATCAAAGACCAATTACAGAAAAAATTAAAGATAAGCTAACAGCAATTACTGAGAATAAAGAACCAAAATATCAACATTGGATCTATACAATTAATTACTAACTTGTCGAAGCTGTTTTTAATAAATTTTATATAAAGATTAATGCAATTAAAATGATTTTGCCAAATAACTTAGAGAAAACTATTTGTATCGAGATATTACTTTTAGTAAGTAGTTAAATCTCATGTTAAATCAAATATAAAGTTAATATCTACCTTACAACTTGATTATTTTCTTAATTTATTTATTAACAAAAATCCACTTCACTATTAACAAATGTCTCAAGATTATAGCCACAGAATAGATTGTTGTTTTGAGCTTCTATATCCTCATCCACGACAATAAGCACACTTTCTTGCTGAAACTGTGCGATATATTCACTTACAATCTCATTAATGGCAGTTTCGTTAGTTTGGGTATCTTCGGTAATCAGGCTAACCACTTGAGATGATTCTTCCACAACATTACCTGTACTGTCTTTAAATTGTCCTTGTGTATCAAAAATTGTCAATCCATCGGGAAACCGAGGGGTAATGACATTATCAACAAATGATTGAAACTGTGACTCCGAAACCTCCCCAACTCCAGAAATATCTCGCCCGAAAAATAAATCTACTTGAATTAACTCTGGATTAGGATCATTATCAATTAAATCTTCTTCTAGACCAAAACTAATGGTTACATCTTCATTAACTGCTTGTAAAACGCTTTCTTGCTGAAACTGTGCGATATATTCACTTACAATCTCATTAATCGCAGTTTCGTTAGTTTGGGTGTCTTCGGTAATGAGGCTAACCACCTGAGAAGATTCTTCGACGACTGTACCTGTATTGTCTTGAAATTGTCCTTGTGTATCAAAAATCGTTAATCCATCGGGAAACCGAGGGGTAATGAGATTATCAACAAATGATTGAAACTGTGATTCAGAAACCTCTCCAACTCCAGAAATATCTCGCCCGAAAAATAAATCTACTTGAATTAACTCTGGATTAAGGTCATTATCAATTAAATCTTCACCTACATCAAAACCTACTTTTAAATCGTCTTGATTACTAACTTGTTGGACTTCTGCACCTGGAAATTTTTGCTCATAAGCTTCGGCAATTTCTTGGCTTGCAATCTGGTTAATAGCAGTATCTTCAACAAAAAGACTGACAACCTTACTATTTTCTTGTCCTTCTCCTTGAGCATCAAAAATAGTCAAGCCATCAGGAAATCGAGAGGTAATTTCATTGTCAACAAATGATTGAAACTCTTTCTCAGAAATACTTTCACCCTCAGAAGTATTCAATTCAAAATATAAATTTTGCTCGATAAGATTAGAATCAGACATCTTTCACCTTTTTCGTTCTTGATATGATTACTTATAGCTTTAAGATAAAAATCAACTGTGAAGAAATAGGGATATTTAATTAATCTAAATAAATTTGCCTCTTCCCGATCGCCCAAAAAAAAGCTACTATAGTAAATCGTGAGTTTTTATACTAGCCATGAATGCCGAAGCGATAATACGTTCTATTGAAGCCCAACATCTTAAATCAGATGTACCTAAAATTTATGTCGGTGACACTGTTGAGGTTGGTGTCAGAATTACTGAAGGAAATAAAGAAAGAGTACAGCCTTACAAGGGTACAGTCATTGCTATACAAAACGGTGGTATTAACGAAACTATTACCGTGCGTAAAGTATTCCAAGGAGTTGGAGTAGAAAGAGTATTTCTGCTACACTCTCCCATGATCGACAAAATTAAAGTAGAGCGTCGCGGTAAAGTACGCCGTGCGAAACTCTACTATTTACGTGATCGTGTTGGTAAGGCTACTAGAATCAAGCAACGTTTTGATCGCCCTATTTAGACTCTACTGCCAATAAAAAGCTTGTTTGCTAAAAAAATACACAAATACAGTATAATTGGGAGTGGCTGACAAAAATAAAAGCTATAAAGTCAGTACTTGAATGCGTCTTTAGTTCAGTTGGTAGAACGTCGGTCTCCAAAACCGGATGTCGGGGGTTCAAGTCCTCCAAGGCGCGTGAAGCCCAAATGTATTAATGTATTTTGATAGTGCGTTTGAAATCAACATTTTTACCAAGCTTGGTTGACTCGTTGAGAGGAAGTCAGCTATTTACTTAGTAATTAGTTAAGCTTAATAATAGTAATTAGAAAATTTTTTTCTCTACCCATGAGATCAAAGTTTTTTAAAGCCAGAAAGATAATCATAAATTTTTGATTATTTTAGTCTTGTGGCAAATATTTTAAACAACAGTAGCAAATAAATTATTTTCGGTAATACTCTCGCGAGGCAACAATTTTGGCTAAAAAAGAGATAGTAAACAAGGAAAAATCCACAACCAAAGAATCAACAGGTGGCACTAGTGTGGCTGATTTTGCTATTCAAACCAAAGAAGAATTAGGTAAAGTAGTATGGCCTTCTCGCCAACAGCTAATTAGTGAATCGGCAGCAGTAATCTTGATGGTTATTTTAGTGTCTACAATCATTTACTTGATTGATCAATTCTTTGCTTGGGGGGCAGGAAAGGTATTTTAATTATGACTAATACCGCAGACATACCAGAAGATAATAACCAACAACCAGAAGCAGTTCAGGCAAAAACCAAGGGAACTGCTCGCTGGTACGCGGTGCAGGTAGCTTCAGGATGTGAAAAGCGCGTCAAAACCGATATTGAAATGCGGATTCAAACCCTAGACATTAAAGATCGGGTGTTACAAGTGCAAATTCCTCAAACCCCAAGTGTTAAGATTCGCAAGGATGGTTCACGCTATACTAGCGACGAAAAAGTCTTTCCTGGGTATGTTCTCGTCAAAATGTTAATGGACGACGATGCTTGGCAAATAGTAAAAAACACTCCCAATGTGATTAACTTTGTAGGGGCGGAACAAAAACGTCGTTACGGTAGGGGCAGAGGTCATGTAAAACCTTTACCTTTATCTCGTACTGAAGTAGAGCGCATTTTCAAACAATCTGAAGAGCAAGAACCTGTCATCAAAATTGACATGGAAATTGGAGATAAAATTGCTGTCCTTTCAGGCCCATTTAAGGAATTTGAAGGGGAA
This sequence comes from Waterburya sp., assembly GCA_051658085.1. Taxonomy (GTDB): domain Bacteria; phylum Cyanobacteriota; class Cyanobacteriia; order Cyanobacteriales; family Xenococcaceae; genus Waterburya. The sequence continues at coordinate 4,570 of JBOFLX010000010.1, read as the reverse complement.
GTAATTGAAGTTAGCCCAGAAAGAAGTAAGCTCAAAGCCTTATTATCTATCTTTGGGCGAGATACTCCAGTAGAATTGGAGTTTAATCAAGTCGAAAAACAAAACTAAAAAATGCCCAGAAAAGTTGTAGCTTTAATAAAATTAGCTTTGCCTGCTGGTAAAGCTAACCCTGCACCTCCAGTTGGCCCTGCTTTAGGTCAGCATGGTGTAAATATTATGGCGTTTTGCAAAGAATACAATGCGAAAACCGCCGATAAAGCAGGACTGGTAATTCCTGTAGAAATTTCTGTTTTTGAAGATAGAAGTTTTACCTTTATCCTTAAAACTCCTCCTGCATCTGTCTTAATCAAAAAAGCAGCAGGAATTGATAAAGGGGCGAGTGAGCCGAACAAGCAAAAAGTCGCCACTATTACCCGCGCTCAACTACAAGAAATCGCTCAAACTAAGTTACCCGATCTCAATGCAAATGACATCGAAGCAGCTATGAAGATTGTAGCGGGTACAGCGAAAAATATGGGAGTCGCGATCGCGGAATAAACTCTAATTTTTAATTTATTACTCATCAACTTTAATGGGGAGAAGCAAATAGCTTCGTTAATTACCCAAGGAGAAAATTAATGGCAAAAACAATATCTCGCCGAATGCGAGAGCTAATCCAAAAAGTAGACCAAGATAAAGCTTACCAACCTTTAGAAGCTTTGCAGTTACTCAAAGAAACAGCTACAGCTAAATTTGATGAAACCGCAGAAGCTCACATCAAGCTAGGTATCGACCCCAAGTACACTGACCAGCAATTAAGAACTACAGTTAGCTTGCCCAAAGGTACAGGGCAAACTGTCAGAGTCGCAGTTATAGCTCGTGGTGAGCAGGTTAAAGAAGCTGAGGAAGCTGGGGCAGAAATTTATGGTTCAGAAGAATTAATTGAAGAGATCCAAAAAGGCATGATGGATTTTGATATCTTGATTGCTACCCCTGACATGATGCCCAAAGTGGCAAAATTAGGACGTGCTTTAGGGCCTAAAGGTTTGATGCCCTCTCCTAAAGGCGGAACTGTTACTGCTGACCTCAAACCAGCCGTCGAAGCGTTTAAAGCTGGTAAATTAGAATTTCGGGCCGACAAAACTGGCATCGTTCATGTTATGTTTGGTAAGGCATCTTTTAGTGCGGAAGATCTGTTAGTTAATCTCAAAGCTTTACAGGAAACCGTTGACCGCAATCGCCCTTCGGGTGCAAAAGGTCGTTACTGGCGTACTGTTTATGTTTCCGCTTCTATGGGTCCATCAATTCAAGTTGATGTCAGTGCTTTGCAAGATTTAAGTTTAACAGGAGTAGCCTAAGCGAAATTTTTTGACAAAACCCTACAAGTAAATATTAAACAACGACAAGTACCAAAGACAGCGGGCGCGTTTATTTGCTTAATATCCTGCCGAGGTCAATGTTTATTAGTTTAAGTCTCTAATTTCTTGGACGAGAAATGAGAATAAACATTAGGCAACCTCTGGCAAATAGCTGGGGGTTTTGTCATGAAAGACCCAAAAAGATCTTAAGCATCCAGGAGGTGATACAAAATGGGGAGAACTCTCGCCAACAAAAAAGAAATAGTTGCCGAACTCAAAGAAACTTTGAGCGAAGCCCAATTAGCTTTTGTCATTAACTATGAAGGGTTATCGGTAGCAGAAATTACCGATTTGCGTAATCGTTTACGTCCTAGTGGGGCTGTGTGCAAGATTACGAAAAATACCCTGATGAACATTGCCGTTGATGGTGATGAAAATTGGCAACCAATGCAGGGATTACTTAGTGATGCTACTGCTTTTCTGTTTACTGGCGAAGAAATAGGAGCAGCAGTTAAAGCATACAAAGGATTCCAGAAGGATACCAAAAAGACTGAATTGCGCGGTGGCGTAATGGAAGGTCAAGCTTTAACTAAAGAACAAGTTGAAGCCTTAGGTGACTTACCTACCAAAGAAGAGCTATACGCTCAAATTGCTGGCTCAATTAACGCTCTGGCTACTAAAATTGCTGTGGGTGTTAAAGAAATTCCTAGTGGACTGGCAAGAGGTATTAAAGCTGTTTCGGAAAAAGAAGAATAAAACAGCTTATCTAATTAACCACCATAAACAAACAATAACTATTAACTCAAGGAGTAAAATCTATGTCTACTGCAACTGATGAAATTCTCGAAAAGCTTAAGTCTCTCAGTCTTCTAGAGGCTTCGGAATTAGTTAAACAAATTGAAGACACCTTCGGCGTCAGTGCTGCTGCTTCTGCTGGAGTAGTAATGGCTGCTCCTGGTGCTGCTGCTGCTGGTGAAGCTGTTGAGGAAAAAACTGAATTTGATGTCATCCTCGAAGAAGTACCTGCTGATAAGAAAATTGCCATTCTTAAAGTGGTACGCTCCATCACTGGTTTGGGTCTAAAAGAAGCTAAAGAAATGGTAGAATCTACACCCAAAGCTCTGAAAGAAGGTGTTCCTAAAGATGATGCAGAAGCAACTAAGAAACAGTTGGAAGAAGCTGGCGCAAAAGTTGCTGTTAAGTAATTACTCAAGCAAAATTTAATTGTTAATTTTAATAAGGCATTCAAAGAAAAATGAATGTCTTTTTTTTTGTCTTTATTTAGCAGCAAATTTAATACTCTGCCAAGTTATTTTTTCTTCTGATTGTTGCTCTTCAACTGCTGAATTTGGTTGAGTTTTTGTTAGTTGTTCTACTTTCATTTTGACAGCTTCCACATCACCTTGTTCCGCAGCAGTTTTTAAATCATATTTCTGATGAGCATTAGCGATCGCCTCTTCTTTACTTCTAGAACTAGTATCAAAGCATTTAGCTAAACTATCATAAATACCAATTCGGCGATTTTTTAGATAAAATTGCCTTTCCGTATCTAACAACTTTGACATCAATTCTAACTGCATTTCATCAGCACAAATTTCTTCTAAAATTTCCCATTCATCACTACCCAATAACTTCTCATCAGCACCTAACCTAATATCTTTGAATACTTCTCCTGTTACCTCTTGATAAATACGAGGCAAACTATCATCAAACTCGTGCTTTTCTTCTAGCCAAATACGACGAATTTCACTCAATTCTTCAGGAGTAATTAAACTTATATCTTTAAATTCTTTTGGTGCATTTTCTCTTACTTGTACTTGTGCTTCTAATACCTTTCTTAACCAAGTTTCTCGCCATTTTCTAACATAGGGGCCTGGAATATTTTTTACAGTTTTTTTTCCTTTATCTTCTCTTTCAAAAAGCTGTACTTTACCACGAAGACGACGAAAATCTCTTCGATGGCGGTCTTGATGAACATCTAATTCATTACGGATATCTAATAAAGGCTGCAACCACTCTTTTTCTTCATCATTTTGAATCATTGCCTCCATAGATTTATCCTTATTTACCATCGTGCAGACCCAGCAGCCAAATCTAGAGTCACCACAACTAGGAGTAGAGGTGTCAACTACCAAAGGACATTCATTATCTTCAGTTGCACCACGATACATATTAAATAAATCTTGATTACTTTTTCCCCAAGGATTATCACATTGCATGAGGTACATCCAAACCTCATCATCTCGCCATTCTTGAATAGGGCTGTAAATTACAGCATTGGGTAGAGTGTCACTATAACGCAATGAATTAGATAAATCAGAATCAGATTGAAGTAGTTCGCTAACCTTACCAGCTTCATATTTATTCATCGTTGCTGCTCGATTAGAACTTTCAGCTTTGCGAGTTCCCAAAACCAAAACAGCTTCACCACTAACCCTAACTACGTTACGAATAAAATCATTAGTAGGGCGAATTTTCAATCTTTCAGTACACCAACGAAATCCATGACGAGGAGCGGGATAACCTTTTCCCATTAAATTAACCCAAAACGTATTTTTGACTTCAGGAGCTAACAAGTAAGGTTCTATAGGCAAGTTTTGTTCCTGAGCAGCAATATTCATTTGTTCTAAAGACTTGCTTACCCAAAAAGACACAATAGGATTTTCTACTAGTGTATCTGTAGTAATAACATAGACTTTCTTAGTTCTTTTCTCTGGAGGTAATGTAGCTAAAGCATTCCAAACAAGCTGTAATGTAGCTGTAGAGTCTTTACCACCTGAATAACCAACAACCCAAGGCACAGCATCAAAACAATACAATGCTTGAATTTCCTGAATTAATTTATTGATGTGAGTGATTAACTCGGAGACATTACGCGAGGTTGACAATGAAGTTTGTCCCTTTGCCATGTTTTTAACTAGGTTTTTCTATCAAGATTTTTAAGCAACTAGATTTGAAGATAGCAAGAAAAAGCTTGATTTGTTTTGATTGACTACGCAATGTTAATAATCTTACGAATATCATCTTGAATTTGAATATTAACTTTACCTTCCCAACGTTGTTTTAGTGCTTTTAATCCAACTTCCGCATATTGGGCAGTGGTCACAAGTTAAGGAAATCAGAAAAAAGTCAATCTTAACTTAAGAATGATGTAAAACTCAGAGAGAATAGGCAGTTGAAGGATTTAATTTCTCTATGAGTAAGAGCAAAAGGCTGAACCGAGACCACGCGAA
>JBOFLX010000009.1:0-26584 GCA_051658085.1 Waterburya sp. | reverse complement strand
TTTGCCTGTATTTAGAGAATCACCGTCACCGTATTATTAACTACGATTATTATCAATCAGAGGCAATTTGTGCTATTGCTTCAGGAGCTGTCGAGTCTACAGTTAAACAAATTGATCGTCGCTTAAAAATTTCTGGAGCCCAATGGAATCTAGAAAATGTATCACAAGTCTTAAAACACCGATGTGCTTATCTAAATAATACTCTTTTAGCTAAGTAGTATTCTTGTTCTGACAAATCTGACTTGCTCCCGCAAAACGAGTATTAGCTGCTTTACTGAGATTTGAATATTAAATAGATTTAGTTAATTCTGCATGGCTGTTAGGGACAATATTTCTGCCGTATTTACGGGCATATACTTGGGTAAACTCTGCACCAAAAAGAAGAATTTGAGCAGAATAAAACACCCAAGCCAAAAAAACAATTAGAGAACCTGCTGCACCATAAGTCGAACCTAAACTACCTTGACCTAGATATAAACCAATTAAATATTTACCAATAGTAAATAATAAGGCAGTAATTATTGCTCCTACCCAAACATCTTTCCAACGGATTTTAACATCGGGAAGATATTTATAAATGAGGGCAAATAACAAGGATATAAAACCAAATGAAATTACAAAATTTACTACTTCCCAAAAAGGATCGAAACCTGGAAGTAAATTAATATCTAAATTACTAATACCAGATAACATCGCGCTTAAAATTAAAGATACTAACAACAAAAACCCGATCGCCAGTACCATTCCGAAAGATAATAGCCGTTTACGAATAAATTCCCAGAAACCTTGTTTTTCGGGTTTGGCTTTGACATTCCAGACTGTATTTAATGCTTCTTGTAATTGAGCAAATACCCCTGAAGCACCAATAAGTAAGACGATCACGCTAATAATTGAAGCAATACTACCAAGTTGAGGCTGGTTAGCATTGGCTAAAGCTGTTTCTATTGCTTGCGCTCCCTGTTTTCCAACTAAGGAGTTTATTTGTTGCAGTATTTCGCCTCTAGCAGCATCTTGTCCAAAAACTGCACCAGCGATCGCGATCGCAATTACTAATAAGGGAGTAATTGAAAATACTGTATAGTATGCTAAAGCAGCAGCTAATAAAGATGCTTTATCTTCTTGCCATTCCCGAAAAGATTCTTGTAAAAGCTTAAAGATTGTTTTGATTCGTATTTGCATCGATCAACAGAAATTAAGTAATTGTTCAAATTTTGCACTTTTAATTTCGCGATCGCATCTAACTAGAGAAGGAAGAAAAAAGAATAAAGAAGAAAAAAATAATACTTTTGATTATTGACCTATTATTAATTCTAAACTTCCCCTGCATGATAAGAACTGCGGACTAGAGGCGCAGAACGAACTTGTGTAAATCCTAAATCTTGAGCAATTTGACCTAAACGAGTAAATTCGTCAGGAGTCCAGTATTTCTGCACTGGTAGATGAGCGAGAGAAGGACGCATATATTGTCCCAAAGTCAAGCGATCGCAATTAATTGCCCTTAAATCTTGCAGCGTTTGAATGATTTCGGCTTCGGTTTCTCCCAAACCTAACATTAGACCTGATTTAGTGGGAATAGTCGGATCTAGTTGCTTAACTAACCGCAGGACATTGAGAGAGCGATCGTATTTTGCTCCTCTTCTGACTGGTGCTTGTAAACGTTCAACAGTTTCTAAATTATGGTTGTAACAAGCAGGCTTAGCTGCCACGACAGTTGCCACTCGCTCTTTTTGGCTATTTTCTGCTTCTTTACCACTCCAAAAATCAGGAGTTAACACTTCAATTTGAGTTTGAGGGTTTTGAGCGCGAATTGCTGTCATCACCTTAACAAACCAAGCTGCACCACCATCTTGCAGATCATCTCTGGCTACAGAAGTAAGAACAACATAGCGTAAACCTAATGAATGCACAGCATCAGCAACCTTTTGCGGTTCATCAGGATCTAACGTCATCGGCGCATGACCTTTTTCTACCTGACAGAAAGCACAAGCACGGGTGCAAGTTTGCCCCATTAATAAAAATGTTGCAGTGCGATTAGCGTAACATTCGCCTCGATTCGGACATCTCCCTTCCTCGCAGATTGTATAAATCTTTTTTTGTTTAATAATTCGTTGAACAGTCGATAGTTCACTTGCCTTACCAATTGGTCGTTTTAACCAAGGAGGTAACGAAGTAACTTCTTCGCGCCAGTCATTTTTTGTTAACTGATATGGTTGAGATTGGTTCATTATGCTTAGTCATCTGCAAAATTATTGATCAAGAATTAGGAATTCAAAGGCTATGCCAAGTTGAATTATTTATTTTTTTAGGTTGTTTTCTACTTTCTTTATTTAGAGAGTTTTATAATATTTTAATTGTTTTTAATCAAGCTATTTTCATTATTAACTTTTAGGCATAGCAGATATAATAGCTCGCAAAGCTTTATTTACATCTTCAGAAGTTTTAAATACTTCTGCAACATCTGGTTCTAAATTAACAGCAATAGTTTTATCTTTAGAAGTTGCAAAACGGTTAAGACGAGCCTTACTGTAATCAAAATTATATTCGGGAAGCATATCTACCTCTAGCTCCTGATCATTATTAAAATCTTGGGTGTTGTTCATAGTCTTGACGTTCTTTTTTGGTTGCTAGACGCGCACTAATGATCCGTATCTGATTATTTTTTTCAGTAAAACAAACTAATAAAAGACGATAATTGCGATCATGTCCAATAATAATTTCTCTTGGTTCGTCAACAGAATGCCAAGCATCATCAAAAATATAGGCTAAAGGATCTCGAAAAACTGTTGTCGCTGTCTCAAAATCTACACCATGTTTTTTATTATTGAGTATGGCTTTGCGCTCATCCCATTCAAATTTTAGGCTCATTTAGATTTGATTTTAGCTTATATTTCCAAAGTTAAATTTGCTAGACATCATTATTAAACAAAACTAGAAGTTAAGCAGGCGATCCGAAGGCTAGACGTAAGCTTAATTGCTGTAAATTATATTATATGGCTAGAAACTGGCTTTTTAACAAAATAAACTGCTCTAAATCATGATAATTCCCTTTCCAAAAACCATGTTCCTTCAATATTCCCTGACTCTGAAAACCTAGTTTTTCTAAAAGTCTTCTAGAAGCGATGTTTTTCAGCATGATGTGGGCAATTACAAACTGCACTTCTCTATTACCAAAACCATATTGCAAAATAGCTCTTAATGCTTCACTCATAATGCCTTGTCTCCAAAACTGACTAGCAAGCTCGTATCCGATCTCGGCAGCATTTGCTTCTTTATTCCATGTAAAGCCACAAGAACCAATCAAATAGTTATTTGGTTTAAGAGCAATTCCCCAACGGATACCGCGATCGCTCTCAAATCCTTTTGCTCGTCGTTCAATTACCCTAATTGCTTCCTCAAGACGAGTGAATGTATCCAAGTCATGAAACTGAGTCACATTTGGCTCGGAAAATATAGCAAACACATCTTCAGCATCCTCTTGTGTCGTCTGTCGTAACCAAAGTCTCTCTGTCTCTAGATTTTGGAACATACTTCAATAGTGTAATGATAACGACAAAAGCTTAGTTGCTCTTGATTATATTAATTAAGCTGTGATTTAGATCGGTTTATTTTTAAAAATAGTAAAAATACACATAATTGATTAAATCTGCCTTTTTTTATAACTAAATTCAGTAAGAATTTCATTGTCAGATACAATCAAACTTTTTAATATTTATAACTATAAGAAGTATATTATTAAATACTTAAAAATAAGGAAGCATAAATAATGATTAACTTTATTTCAAATATTATTGAGAGTACAGGTAGGGTCTTAGATTCTACAGGAAGTGCAGTAGATAAAATCGTTTCAATTAGTAACCCATTAGCAAAAAGAGAAAATGAATCTTCCGAAGACTATCAACTTAGACTAGAACATTTAGAGCGTCAAAAAGAAAAAAGTCTACAGTTCAAATTAGAAAAACAGAAAGCGAAAAGACAAGCTAATTTAGAAAGGCAACAACAGAAACAAAAAGCAAAACAACCTCGAAAAAGATTACAGTAGAAATTAGATCTCTTGCATAAATAAATTACAAATCAAAATTAGTCCTTCTTGAAGCAGTCGCTCTCGACGGAAACCACGGGGCTTACAAGCTTTTGAGGAGACCTCAAAAGACAGCCCCTCGCCAAGACCGCGCTGCTTCGCTTTTCCCCTTTCCCTTTTACCTTTTCCCTCAACTTAACCAGGGTTTATAAAATTAATGCAAGAATTCTATCAATCTACTTTTTCCATCGGGGCAACTTTGGGAATAATTTTAGTTACGCCCATGCTGAGAAATTTGACGGCTAAAGTAGCTTTTTTACCGCTACCAAGGATATGTGTAATTTCTCCTGCACCAAACTCATAGTGTAAAACGCGATCGCCGACTCGCCAGTCTATATCTATTGCATTAGCTGTTTTGTTGGCAGGAGTACGACGACGATAGGTATTTGCCAAATTTATATTACTGTTGATTAATTCGACAGGTAATTCCATTAAAAACTGGGAAGATATCGCAGGTTCTCTTGTTCCCCACAGACGACGTTCTCTGGTATAGGTGAGAAACAATTGTTCTTGAGCGCGAGTAATGCCCACATAACATAAACGCCGTTCTTCTTCGATTTCTAAAGGGTCATTTAAGGTACGATTATGGGGTAATAAACCCTGTTCCATTCCGACAAGGAAAACTACAGGAAATTCTAATCCTTTGGCTGAATGGAGAGTCATCATCGAAATTTTTTGTTGTTCTTCCTCTAGATTATCTAAATCGGAGGCGAGGGAGGCACTAGCCAGAAATGCCTCTAAACTGGTGTCTTCATTGTCTTCTTGGAACTGTTGCACCGCGTTGTATAGCTCGTAAATGTTGGCAATGCGGTTATCGGCTTCGTCTGTTCCCTGTTGCTGTAATTCTTTGACGTAACCTGACTGTTCGATAATGTGGTTTAAAACTTCTCCTGCGGTTAAATTATCTAACTGTTCTTTGGTAGATTGAATCATCTCAGCGAACTGATTTAAAGACTTACCTGCCTTTCCGCCGATAGTATTAACTGAAGTCTCATCATTAATAATTTCCCATAACGGTACACCCAATTGTTGGGCTGCGTCCATTAAGCGATCAATGGTTGTCTTGCCGATCCCACGACGGGGAGTATTAATAATTCGCAGTAAACTAAGCGTATCTTCAGGGTTAACAATAATTCTCAGATAAGCGATCGCATCTTTGATTTCTTTGCGATCGTAGAATTTTAAACCACCGACAATATTGTAGGGAATATTATTATGTAACAGTAAATCTTCAAAAGGACGAGATTGCGCATTAGTCCGATACAAGATGGCAAAGTCACCCCAGCCGATCTCAGGATTATTTTCCTTTATTTGCTGCATTTGCTGCACGACAAACTTAGCTTCCTGTTGTTCTTCATCCGCCTTATAAAGATAAATCTGTTCTCCTACTCCTCTGGTTGGCTTGAGAGTTTTATCAATTCTTTGGCTATTGTGAGCAATTAAATGGTTGGCTGCTTGCAGAATATTCTCGCGCGATCGATAATTCTCTTCCAACTTAATCATGGTGCGAGTATCTTCATCTGGTAAACCATCCCCAAAGTCTTGTTGGAAATCAAGCAAGATAGTATAGTCCGCCAGACGGAAAGAATAAATCGACTGATCCGCGTCTCCAACTACAAAAAGCGATCGCTCGTTCCAATTCCACTCTCTTTTATTGGTTTCACTATTAGTTGCTAATAACCTAATCAAGTCATATTGAATACGGTTAGTATCTTGATATTCATCAACTAAAATATGCTGAAACTGCGTATGCCAATAACCCAGAATCGATTCATTTTGTTGAAATAACCGCACAGGAACTAGAATCAAATCATCAAAATCTAGAGCATTATTTGCTGCCAATCTCGACTGATATTCATTATAAATTTCTGAGATCACTCGACCACGATAACCAGGTTCTTGTTTAGCATAATCTTCTGGTGTTAAACCCTGATTTTTGGAATTACTAACGGTGTAGCGAATCTTACGAGGGTCAAATTTTTTATTATCTAAATTTAATTCCTTAGTAACAATATTTTTAAATAAACTTTGAACATCCGACTCATCAAAAATCGAAAAATTACGTTTCCAAGTCCGTCCTTTCTCGTCCTGATACTTATTAATATCAAATCGCAATAATCTGGCAAATAAACTATGAAACGTGCCAATCCAAAGTTTTTTAGTAGTTCGCTTGTATACTTGTGATTTTAAGGCTTTTTGCTCGTATTCCGTTAAAAATTCTAGCCGTTGTCCATGCTGTTCTAAAGCCAATTCCGTCGCAAAAATATACTCAATCCTTTCTCGCATCTCCCGCGCAGCTTTGTTAGTAAAAGTAACTGCCAAAATACGCTCTGGATCAACATGGCGATCTTTAATCAAATTAGCGATACGATAAGTCAAGGCTCTAGTTTTACCCGATCCTGCACCTGCCACCACCAACATTGGCCCACAGTAATGTTCGACAGCAAGACGTTGGGAAGAATTAAGATGGCTTAAAAAATCAGTCATGTTCAGCACAGGATAAGAAATGAAAGACAAGATTCAATAATTAATAATTACCTCTTCGTTGTTTATGTTACCGTAAGAGACTTAGATTAATCTGAATTCGCATGGAAGCTGAAACCTTTTTCTTATAGGAATTTTAAAACACTGTCAAGAGTCCTATATTTTGTCATTTTCTGGTTAAAGTAATTGATTCAAAAGCTTATGGCTTATAGTGAGGCATCGCGGTCTTGTGAGCCACTGCGGTCTTGGCGGTTTCCGTCGAGGAGCAAGTGGCGTTGGTTTCCAGCAAAGAGCGAATGCCGTAGGCGAAGCCTTCTCGAAGAGTACCCGAAGGGCCACCTTAACAGCTAAACTCTCTTAACTTGTACTGAAGTTAGATTAACTTTTGTGACTTTGAGCCATTTTTTCCAATTTTTCGGGAGCAACACAACGACGTTCAGAACAATAAGCCATTAAACTTACACCATTAAGCATTTGGACGGTGCTAACCCTAACTCGAAAGTCATCGGTTAAAAACCAGCAACGTTCCTGTCCTTGGTTATTGTCGTAATCAGTATTAATTGTCAGAATTCCATCTTCCCCAAACCAATAACGACTAATCACAGGCAAACCATCCACATATCCTTTATCACGGATTAATTTCCCACTACGTCCTGTTTCGTCATCGGGGACATCAATTAAAATCGCAGCATAGTTAGGATTAGGTTCTTTTTCTTCTAAGTTAGCTTGCCAACTAAAACTGCCACCACCTTTAGCTTGAGACGGATCAATCCCCTGTAATTTGCAAACCTGTTCTACTTTTGGATCATCAGGTTCAATAACCTTAACAATTAGATTAGATTCTCCCGACTCATCTGCTACCACATCAAAGTGATGAACACTTCTCTCAGTAAACCATTTACCTTCACTCTTTCGGAAAAACTCCATCATCGTCCTAGGTACATCTAGACGCATAAAACATCTTGCTCCTAAAAAAAAATTATTACTGACCTAAAAATTAGTTTAGTATCAACACGAAGCTTTTCATTGATCATTGAACATTAAACATTAATTACACATTTTATTTTCCTTCTTACGTAGTTCTATAAGCTTGGGAAACCCAAGCATATCCCACTCGCTTTTCCCTTTTCCCCTTTCCCCTTTCCCCTTTCCCCTTTCCCTGTCTCAACCAAGAAATTAACCAATGCACCGACCACTTAAAATTATCTCTGCAATAATAGTGTGGTGTAATTATTAAACCAGAACTGTAAATAGAGGAGGAAAAAAATCGTGGAGTGGAAAGTAAGAGGTATTCGGGGAGCAACTACTGTGCCAGAAAATACGGTTGCTGCGATGACAGAAGCAGTTAAAGAACTTCTAGATGAACTTGAGGCTCATAATCAATTCCAACCTGAAGACATAGTTTGCGTCTTTTTTACTACCACTACCGATCTTGATGCCATTTTTCCTGCTGCTGTTGCTCGCAAACGCCCAGGTTGGAATCACGTACCTCTTCTAGACTTACAACAAATGCACGTTCAAGACAGTTTAAAACGCTGTATTAGAATTTTAATTCAAGTCAACACGGTTTCTCCTCAAGCAGCGATCGTTCACCGTTATTTACGTCAAGCCCATAGTCTACGACCAGATTTAGATGTTCAGTTGACTAATCAACAATCAACTAATTTCATTCCCACTTGAACTGGATCAAAACCAGGGTCAAAAACAGTTTTAGAATTATAAGTAGCACCTTCAAAGTTAGTTCCTTGCAGTTTTGTATTACGTAAATCTGCTCCTTGAAGGCAAACATTAACAAAATAACCGTCTCTCAGATCAGCATTTTTGAGATTAGCTTGTTTAAAATTAGATCCTTCTAAATGAGCATCGGTAAAATTAACTTGAGTTAAGCAAGCACATTCAAAATCAACTTCTTTTAAAATTGCTTTTTCTAAATTGGCATGATTAAGATTAGCTAGTCTTAAAGAAGAATTACTTAGATTAGCTTGCTTTAATTCTGCTTCTGACAAATTAGAATGATTAAGATTAACTCCTTTAAGGGTTACGTGATTAAGTTTAATTTTTTTTAAATCTGATCTTTGAAAATTAGTTTCTCCACGAATATAATTTTTAAGTAATTCATAGGGAGTTGTAAACTGAGAATTAGTAACTGATTGATGACCTTTTGTAGGAGCTAAAAGATTTTCAATAAAAAACTCAACAGTTTGCAGTTTAATTAGTCCTTTTTTTACTGCTAGATGATGAAATCTAATTTTTGGATTACTGTGATTACGCTCTTCTAAAAGACTATTAATTTGATTTTCATCCAATAAGGCAGCTTCTCGAAAATAATAAACTAAAGGTTTTTTTTGTTCTTGATTAATCAAATCATGCCATTTGTTGACAAAAAAATCGGCAGTTTGCTGTTTAATCCAACCTCGTGAAGCAAAAATTTCGCCAATTTTTAGTTCGGAATTATTAATTAGTTGATATCGGAGCGCAATTTCAATTTGTTGTGCTGAAATCAAACCAGCTTCATTCAAAAGTTGACCAAGTGGTTGCTTATTAGTAGGCTTTGAAGTGAAAGAGTTGCTTAAGCCAGAATCAGTCATAATTACCTAAAAATACAGCCTTTTTTTTATATAAAATTTGATACGCTATCAAAAAAAATAAATATACAGCACATTACGACAAATTTTAGTCTAGAGTTAAAACTGAGGACAACAGTAAAAACACTTTAGATCTATTGAAAAATATTAAGATTCATATTTATTTATGCTGACTCAATGGGAATGTTTTCTCAAAAATTTAGGTGAATGGCATGGCTCATTTACTCGCTTTTCACCTCAAGGAGAAGAAATTAATGATACTCCAACTTTAGTCACCCTCGAAGGACTTAATAACAATCAAAACGTCCATCAAGTAGTGCGTTATTTACCTCCAAATGAACCATCTCGTGAGGTTGTAGTGGATTACGATTCTCTTAATCGCAGTATTTTATTTTTTGATAATGGTGCTTTTTCTCAGGGAAGTATGCAATGGGACCCTTACAGTACTTTTGGTGGCGAGTTTGGTCTAATTGATAATGATTTTGGCAATCGCACTCGAAGGCTTCGGATGGTAGAACTTTATAATAGTGCCTCTCAGTTAGATAAAATAGTATTAATTAGAGAAAAATTACTTGAAAGCAATATTCCCGAAAGACCACCGTTAACAGTTGATGATTTACTAGGAGAATGACAAGGAGAAGCAGTTACTTTATATGCAGATTTGAGTCAACCTAATACTTACAATAGCTATCTAAAAATTAAACAGCAAGACAGCGATGAGGCAGATCCGACCCTACGCAATCGCATTATACAAAGTCTATCTTTTGGTAATCAAATTATTAGTTCGACTGCCATAATTGCAGGTAATAAATTGTTATTTGAAAATAGTGGTTTACCGACACAAATTTTATTATTACCTGATGGCGCATCCTGTAATTGTCCTTTAGAAGTAAAACTTGGTCATAATTTTGATTTTGTTTTGGAAATGGGATGGTTACTTCAGCCTCAGATTAGGCAACGAATTATTCGCAGCTACAATGCAAAAGGTAATTGGGTTAGCTGTACTTTGGTTACTGAGAAAAAAATCTATTGATTTTAGATTTTGGATTGAACTCAATCTATACAATTTTATTAAATTTTGTTGGGTTACAGCACAATTTGCTTCAAGATAAATTTTTATAGATATATTTGCCTAAGCTAGCTACATAATTTTTTTATTACTTTTATATTGCAAAGTAGTAATCAAGTGTTTATGCTGTAATTTTAAATACACTTGTCATAATGAGAGCTATTTTTAGTAACAATAGTTACAGTTTGCTGTGATTAATCAGCAATTATACCTCTGTAATATCAGTGATTTACAATATCGTTATTTATTGTTAGCTTGTATTTGTCAATTTGTATGTTTTTATTTTAGGTTACTGCTAAAAACAATCTCATATATAGCCTTGAGCAAAAAGATCATATAAATATTATGAATAACGCTAATATTTTAATTGTAGAAGACGAGCTAATAATTGCTAAAAATACAGCGAAAAAATTAGAAACTCTAGGCTATAACGTTACTAAAATTGTAGCTTCTGGAGAAGCAGCAATTCAATACATTACGACAGAAAAGCCAGATTTGATTTTGATGGATATTGCTATTAAAGGTGATCTGGACGGTATTGAAACTGCTATTCGGATAAAATCAATAAAAGATATTCCGATTATTTTTCTGACAGCTTATGCTAATGAAAATACTATAGACAGAGCCTCACAAACAGGTGGCTATGGTTATCTAATTAAACCTTTTCGAGAAAAAGAGCTACAAGCAACAGTCAAGATGGTTCTCAGTAAGCATCAAGAACAATCTGCAATTCAACAAGCTTTACAACATACTGTTAATGAATATTCAGCACAATATGATAATATTTATAAAAATAGTCTCACCAATCTTCCTAATAAATTATTTTTACGGGATGTATTTAATTACTTTTCGTCTTTATTAGATTCTAATGCTACACTCACAACATCAAATGATAAATGTGATTTTGTAAATGTCAAAGAGCAACTTAACTTTGAGCAAGCTCAATTAGAATTAATAGCAGTTTTTAATATTAGTTTAGATAGACTAAAAAAAATCAGTAATTTGTTAACTAAAGAACAGCAAGATGCTTTAGTAGTGAAGATAGTACAACGCTTAAATGACTGTGTTAATAGTTTTAATTTCCAAGGAGCTATTGTATATCTAGATTCAGATAACTATGTGATATTAATAGCTTTAGATAAACGACAAACAGCAGCAGACTATGGACAAATCATTTTAAATCAATTAAAACAAGTTTTTTCTATTAATAATCAAGAAATATTTCTTTCAGTTAGTATTGGCGTAGCTTTTTATCCTTCTGATCATACAGATATTGAAGAACTATTAAAACAGGGAGAGAAAGCTATACAATATGCTAAACAACAAGGAGGAAATCGTTGTCAACTATTTACTTTTGCCTTTAATATTAGTAATTCCAGAGGTTCTGACAGTATAACTATGGAAGCAGAACTTCATCATGCTCTGGAGAGAGAAGAATTTGAATTATACTACCAACCAAAAGTTGATTTACATACTAATATAATAGCAGGAGCAGAAGCATTATTACGCTGGAATCATCCCGTAGCAGGTAGAATTTCACCAGACAAATTTATTCCGTTAGCAGAAGAAAGTGGTTTGATTAAACCGATAGGTGAATGGATTTTAAATTCTGCTTGTAAACAGGTTAAAGCTTGGCAGATTTCTGGCTTAAACTCGCTCAAAATTGGTATTAATATTTCAGGATTTCAATTCAGACAGTCAGATTTATTTCATCAAATAACTCAAGTTTTGTTTAATAGCTCTCTAGAGGCTCAATATATCGAATTAGAGTTAACCGAAACAATATTAGTAGAAAATATCAAAACTAATATTCAAAGATTACAATTGCTTAAGAAGCTAGGTATACAAATAGCATTAGATGATTTTGGAACTGGTTATTCTTCTTTAGGATATTTACAGCAATTTCCTTTTGATATTTTAAAAATTGATGCCTGTTTTATTCATAATATTGATGGTAATGAAACTAATGCTGTAATTACTAAGACGATTATTGATATGGCACATCAGTTAGGTCTAAAAGTTGTGGCTGAAGGAGTTGAAACGGAAGCAGAATTAAATTTTCTCAGAAAATGTCAATGTGATGAAATACAGGGATTTTTGTTTAGTCGTCCTTTAAATGCTCAAGAATTTTACAAGTTAGCTATGCATAATAGTTATTCTTTGCCAACGACAATAATAAGTAATAAGTAATAAGTAATAAGTAACACCTGGTGCCTAATACCTAGTGCCTAATCAGTAATCAGTAATTAATAATCAGTTATGCTAATAAGTAAAGAATCTCCCAGCATTATGATAGTTGATGATAATGTTGCAAATTTAGATTTATTATCAAGAATTCTTACTAAATCTAATTATCATATTGTTACTGCTATAGATGGTATCGAGGCGATAGAAAAAGTCATTTGTTGTCAACCAGAATTAATTTTACTCGACATCATGATGCCTCGTTTAAATGGGTTTGAAACTTGTCAGCAATTAAAGCAAAATCCGCTAACTAAAGATGTGCCAATTATTTTTATGACTGCTTTAGATAATGTTGAAGATAAACTAAAGGGTTTTGAATTAGGAGCAAGTGATTATGTAACTAAGCCTTTTCATAAAAAAGAGTTATTAGCACGAGTTAAATCACAGTTAAAAGTATTTTATCTAGGGTCTAGATTAAAAACAAAAAATACTTTACTACAAAAACAAATTCACCATCAATATGAAGTAGAATTAAAGTTATTAGAAGTCAATGAAAAATTAGAAATCAGTAATGCTGCTTTGACGGCTGAAATAGAAAACCGTAAGCTAATTGAATTAGAATTACAGCAAGAAATTGTCGAAAGAAGACAGATAACTCAAGAGTTAAAAAAATCTTTAGAAGAAAAAGAATTATTACTTAAAGAAATACATCATCGTGTAAAAAATAACTTATTTATTGTTTCTAGCTTGTTAGAGATGCAAGCAAATTATGTTAATTCACCAGAGTTAAGCAAAATAATAGATAATAGTCAAAATCGGCTGATGTCAATGGCATTACTTCATGAGCAATTATATGGTGATAAAAGTTTATCTACAATTGATTTTGCTCAATATTTGATTGCTTTAACAGATAATTTAAGAAATTCATATTTATCTACAGAAATTAATTTTACGCTTGAGATTGAAGAGATTTCTTTAAATATTGAAACCGTAACTCCTTGTGGTTTAATTATTAATGAATTGATCACTAATGCCGTTGAACACGCATTTTCAGATCGCTCTCAAGGAAATATATTATTAAGTGCCAAGAAAAATAGTTGCGGTGAAATTACTTTGATAGTTAAAGATGATGGAATAGGCTGTACTGATCCTAAAGTTTTGTATGAAAGTGAATCCCTGGGTATGAATTTAATTGCTACTTTAGTAGAACAACTAGAGGGAACATTAGAAATTAAATGTTGTCATGGAACGGAAATAACCATAATTTTTAACGAGTTAAATTATAAAGACAGGTTATAATCTATGACTAGTAATTAAAGTGATTTTAATTCTTTAATCAACACAGTCATCTTATTCGCTTCTTGAGTATTGCCTTGACTTTGATATAACTTCAAAGCTTGATTAAAAGCTGCGATCGCTTCTTCGTTTCTTTTTCTGGCTTTAAGAGCAATACCTAACTGATGATAGGCATTAGCATTACTAGAATCAATTTCCGTCAGACGGCGAAAATCAACAATAGCCAGCGAGTAATTCTTTTGAGCAAGATAAATTTTACCCATACCTTCAATAGCTTCAACTAAATTTAATCTCAAGCTAGATGCTTGTTCATATTCCTTAAAAGCTCGCTCAAGATCTCCTTGTTGATATAAAACATCTCCCATTTGTAGATAAATTAAATAATTATCTGGCTCAATTTGTTTTGCTTGAGCTAATGTTTGTAAACCCGTAGCCATATCTCCTTGATTTAACAAAGCTGTTGCTAGTTGCAGTTGTAAATCAATTAATTGGGGTTGTTGTTTAACTGATGTTTGTAATAAAGCGATCGCTTCAGGGTAACGCCCTTTTTCAATTAAAATACGAGGAATGATAGTATTAGCTTGTTCATTACTAGGTTCTAGCTTTAAAACATTATTGTAAATCTTTAAGGCTTGGGTATATTTTTTCGCTCTCAGTAGCACTAAACCTAAACCTAGATAATTCTGAACGTTATCTGGCTCTAATTCCACAGATTTTTCATAAGCTTTAGCTGCTTGCAAGTTTTTACCTGCATTACCCAAACTGAAGCCAAGAGCATAATACAATTTTGGATCATCAGGAGCTAGAGCGATCGCTTGTTCATAAGCTGCTACTGCTGCACTGTAGTCTTTTCTCAGGGTTTGTACATAACCAATTCCCGAAAAGATTTCAGGATTTTGTTGATCTAGAATGGCTGCTTGTTCGTAAGTTTCTAAAGCTTGGTCATAATCTTGCTGTTCTACATACTGTTTTCCTTTGAGCAACAAGTTGTTTAATTCTAAATTAGTCTGAGTAATCTCTAAAGAAGATTCTGATTGAGCTTGTATGGGTGTTAGAGAGACTCCTAGAGCTATCAGAGTAAAAGATATAAGGCTAAAAAGTTTAAACAACATAGATTATTCGACAATTGGTTACTTCAGGGAGCTAAATTTTTTCACAATTCTCCCAAGCAATAAGTAATCAAATCTTAGCTTTTAATGATACATTTTCTCTGCTATTGATCAAAAATTCATCTGCTTGAAGTATTTTGTCTGAAATTTTTTTTATAAAGCTTAAAGCTTTCGTTAAAGGTTATTTTTAGCCTCCTGTGCCACCTGTTCAAACTGATCGTTAGCTAGTTGATTAATAATTGCCTTGGCTTCTTCGCCTCCCAATTTACCAAGAGCCTGAGCTAAACGGTAACGTATTTGCCAGTCTTCGTTATCCACAAAACCAGCTAATAAAGGAATAGCACGAGTATCACCCAATTCTCCCATAGAACCGATCGCTGCTGTTTGTAAAAGATTATTGTTGGAGTTTAGGGCTTCTTCCAATAAATCAAAACCACGCGGATCACCTAATTCCCCTAAAGCAGCGACAATACTAAACTGCACTAACCATTCCGCAGTACTATGATAAATATTAGCTAGATCATCATAAGCTTCTACTAGTTTTAACCCTCCGATAGCATCTGCTGCTGCTGCTTGCACATCTGGCTCTGGATCATTAAACAGGCGATCGCGTAAAATCTCTAAGGAAGTAGTTTTATCCACTTGTCCCAAAGTATCTAACTGGCTGACTGCTGCATAGCGCACACGGGTATTTTTATCGGTAATCATTGGTTGAACGAGGGGAAACGCGATTGCAGGCTCAATTTGGCGCAATTGATTTAATCCTCTAATTCGATCCCCAAAGTCTTCGGAATCTAACAGGCTTTTAATTGATTCAGGTGTAATACTCATTGATTAAAATTGTTTTAAAATTTTTTTAAATTAAATAAATAATTAATTACCCTGCTGCCATCATCCGAATGACATCCCCTTGAGTGATAATTCCAATTAATTGAGATTGCTCATCAACCACAGGTAAGCGACGTATTTTCTTTTCGTGCATAATTCTGGCAGCTTCCCGCACTAATTGAGTACCTTTGATAGTTACCGGGCGATCGCTCATCGCTTCTTTTACAGTTTGTCCCAAGGCTTTATGTATTTCTTGATTATGTTTAGCGGGGTTTTGTAGGTAAATTACACTGTCGAGAAACATGATATAAGGAGGGGTGTCTACTCCTGTGGCTTGCCAAGTTAAATCGGTTTCAGAAATAATACCGACTAATTTGCATTGAGAGTTTACCACTGGTAAACCACTAATTTTTTTCTCTACTAAAATCCGAATCGCTTCTTGCAGCGATGTTTCAGGTGATACCGTAATGGGATCAGCAGTCATGATCTCGGCGACAGTTTTATTCATTGCAGTTGTTGAGCGATCGTATAATTAGCTACCACTTTTGATTTAATCTAGCGTGAATTGTCTGATTTTTAATCAAAAATGTCATTATTATTAATTAAAAAGAAAACGTTTACCGCAGTAATTACCATGAGTATTTTTAATCAAATTTTGAGTGCGATCGACAATCCTGAAAGAGAAGCTAGTACAAATCAGCTAGGCTCAATACTCGATACAGTACAACAGTTAAGTGGCAACCATCAAGCCAATCCTGACGCTATACAATCCGCAATGTCAATTGTTGGAAGCTATACCAAATCTGCATTACAACAACAACGACAGCAAGGCGGTATGACCCAAGTTAATCAATTAATCAATCAATTTGGAGGTACTCAAGCTAATTCGCAAATTCTAGGAACTTTATTTGGTAGTTCTCAGCTACAGGATATGATTCAACAGATTAGTCGTCGTACTGGTTTAAATGCAGCGACAATTCAAGCAATGTTACCAATTTTAGTACCTTTAGTTTTAAATCTACTCAAAACTGGTAATAATAAGCATAATTTACAGGCTAATAATCCAGTTGCTAGTAGTTTTTTGGATTCTGATGGTGATGGCGATCTCGATTTAACTGACGCGATGAGTATGGCATCTCGTTATCTTGGTAGATGAAATCAAGCCAATAACCTTCTTTAAGATTGTTAGATAAAGTGAAAAATAATACTTACCAAATAATGTCAGGATAAAACTTTCTAATCTCCTGATCTTTGGTAATAATGGGACAATTATGATGTAAAGCTAAGGCGACCATAATTCTATCAACTAGATCTCGATGCAACCATTGAAGATTGGAGCTTTTAATTAAATTATAAAAACTTTAGATCGAGAACAAATTAGCAGTATGTCCTACAAAAATTTCAGTTTTGCCAAAGCCAAACAAATGTTTCAGCTAAAAACTGTTGAAGACCAAAATTTCATACCAGCTAATCTGCCAGAAGTTAACATCAGTAGAATATTAGAAATTACATTAAACGAAAATATTCCTTTAGCGATCGCTATTGGTACTGAAAAAGCCCGTTCAGAATTAATTATTGCGCCTATATTAGTGACCAAGTAGCAAGTAGCAAGTAGCAAATAGCAAGTAGCAGATAGCAAGTAGCAAGTAGCAAGTAAAACCTAGTGCCTAGTGCCTAGTGCCTAATAATCAGTAATCAGTAATCAAACAAGAGATATAATATCCTTAACAATTGTTGTCCTCAAAATATTCCATGCTCGCAGACCTCCAGACTGAAATTCAACAGGCGGTAGCCAGTCGTCGTAATTTTGCTATTATTTCCCACCCTGACGCAGGAAAAACAACCCTAACAGAAAAGCTGCTACTCTACGGAGGTGCAATTCACGAAGCAGGAGCGGTGAAAGCCCGACGAGAACAGCGTAAAGCTACTTCTGACTGGATGGAAATGGAACAGCAACGGGGAATTTCGATTACCTCGACGGTGTTGCAGTTTATTTATAATAATTTTCAGATTAATTTATTAGATACCCCTGGACACCAAGACTTTAGTGAAGATACCTATCGGACTTTGGCTGCTGCGGATAATTCCGTGATGCTCATTGATGCTGCTAAAGGTTTAGAACCTCAAACCCGTAAACTGTTTGAAGTTTGTCAGTTGCGATCGCTGCCAATTTTTACCTTTGTCAATAAGTTAGATCGTCCTGGTCGCGAAGCTTTTGAACTGATTGATGAAATTGAGCAGGAATTAGGCTTACAGACCTATGCAGTAAATTGGCCCATTGGTATGGGCGATCGCTTTAAAGGTGTATTTGATCGCCGTGAACAGAAAATTCATTTGTTTGAACGTCGCTCTCATGGTAGTAAAGCAGCTCAAGATACAGTGATTGAGTTGGGTGATCCACGGATTGAGTCATATCTAGAACAAGAACTTTATTATCAGCTAAAAGAAGAATTAGAAATTCTCGATGAGATTGGAGCAGACTTTGACTTAGAACAAGTTCATGCTGGCAAAATGACCCCGATTTTCTTTGGTAGTGCAATGACCAATTTTGGGGTAGAGCTATTCCTGAAGACCTTTTTAGACTATGCCCAACAGCCCGAAGCTCATAATTCCTCTATTGGTGTGGTTGAGCCTACCTATGACGAATTTACAGGCTTTGTCTTTAAACTTCAGGCGAATATGGATCCCAAACATCGCGATCGCGTGGCGTTTGTGCGCGTTTGTACTGGCAAGTTTGAAAAGGATATGACGGTGCAACACGCTCGTACTGGTAAAACTGTCCGTCTATCTCGTCCCCAAAAACTATTCGCTCAAGGTCGAGAATCTCTCGATGAGGCTTATCCAGGAGATATTATTGGTTTAAATAATCCAGGAGTATTCGCGATCGGCGATACGATTTATAACGGTAAAAAACTCGAATACGAAGGTATACCCTGTTTTTCTCCCGAAATTTTTGCTTATCTGAAAAATCCGAACCCCTCTAAATTTAAGCAATTTCAAAAAGGTATTACCGAATTACGGGAAGAAGGCGCAATCCAAATTATGTATTCTACTGATGACTTTAAACGTGACCCAATTCTAGCAGCAGTAGGACAACTACAAATTGAAGTAGTTCAGTTTCGTCTACAAAACGAATACAACGTTGAGACAACTATCGAACCCTTGCCCTATAATGTTGCCCGTTGGGTGCATGGAGGCTGGGAAGCTTTAGAAAAAGCAGGTAGAATTTTTAATGCGATCGCCGTTAAAGATAACTGGGGTAGACCTGTACTCTTGTTCAAAAATGAATGGAATCTGCGTCAAATTGAACAAGATATACCAGAACTTAAATTAAACTCCATCGCCCCTGTAGGTTCAGGAATACAACCAGATTAACCTATAACCTATAACCTATAACAATGAAGGCAGGAGTCAAGAGTCAGGAGTCGGAGGTTTTTACCCATTACCCATTACCTAACCTCAACTCCTCAATTCAAAATTGACAGACTACTAGCCATTGCAAGAGGTTCATTATTTGAACTCCAAACGCAGTTAGATAAGTAGGAAGAATTAGGATACATGGCAGATTTAGAAGATTTGAAAATTACTAATGCGTTAATTGATGAAATCGGACGAATGTTGACCTCAATGATTAACAAGCTTTCCTAGTCTCTAGTGCCTAGTGCCTTGACTCAACTTTTAAATCCTCTATGTCAACAGGATTTAGTATTCGTTAAACAGAAGATTCTTGTTGCTGATAGAGATAACAATAACGTCCTTTTAACGCCATCAATTCCTCATGGGTGCCTCGTTCGACAATTGAGCCTGCATCCATCATCACAATGGTGTCAGCATTTTTAATTGTGCCTAGACGGTGGGTGATAAAGAAGACAGTACGTCCTTTGAGAGCTTCTTTTAAATTACGAGAAACTTCTTGTTCAGTAGCAAAATCCAAAGCACTGGTAGCTTCATCCAAAACCATCATCGCAGGAGTTTGCAAAATAGTACGAGCGATCGCAATCCGTTGTCTTTGTCCCCCTGAAAGTGAAGAACCTCTTTCTCCTACCCTGGTATTGTAACCATTTGGTAGAGTCATAATAAAATCGTGAGCAGCAGCAATTTGAGCAGCAGCGATAATCTCCTCAGTAGTGGCATCAGGATTAGTTAAGGCAATATTATCTAGAATTGAGCCTTCAAAAAGCAGGGTTTCTTGAGGAACAACCCCAATCTGACGACGGAGTGAATATAATTCCACACGGTTAATATCATAGCCATCGACCAAAATTCTACCGCCTTCTGGTTCATAAAGTCGTGATAGTAATTTGGTTATAGTACTCTTACCAGCACCACTTTCTCCCACAACCGCTACAAATGTACCAGGTTCAAACTCGGCTGTAATATTTTTTAACTGTAAAGGGCCAGTATTTTTAAAGCGGAAGGAAAGATTATCGTATTTAACTCTACCTTTAATAGCAGGCATAGGAATATTATTGCGGTCAGTTTCCCCTTCTTCAGGATGATCGACAATATCAGCCAAACGTTCTAAAGATAAAGCAGTTTCTTGGAAGTTCTGCCAAAGAGTTGCTAGACGCATTACAGGCGAAGTTACATACCCAGCAATAATTCTAAAAGCGATCAAGCCACCTAGGGTTAGTTGACCATCTA
The DNA here is from genome assembly GCA_051658085.1 of Waterburya sp. Lineage (GTDB taxonomy): Bacteria > Cyanobacteriota > Cyanobacteriia > Cyanobacteriales > Xenococcaceae > Waterburya. The sequence goes on along the minus strand of JBOFLX010000009.1, from coordinate 6,307 downwards.
AGACCAAGTAAGCACCCAAACCAATAGTGATGACTCTTGAGAGCTTATTGAGAAAATCACTGGCAGATTTCGCTAAAGTTGAGGTGATTACAGTTTGAAATCCAGTAGAAATATAGCGACCATAATATTCCTGCCATTTCCAGCGCGATCGCAATTCAATATTTTGCGCTTTAACGGTTTGAATTCCTGTCAACACCTCAACTAAATAAGACTGAGCTTCCGCATTTCGTTCCGCTTTAGTTCTCAATTGTCTACGAATTGTCGGTGAAAACATCAGAGTTAAAGCGATAAATATCGGAATAATTGCCAAGGTTACTGCCGATAGCAAAGGGCTATAGATAAACATCACCACGACATAGATCACTGAGAATATACAGTCTAGAACTACCGTCAAAGCTGTTCCTGTCAAAAACTGACGAATCTGCTCTAATTCGTTAATCCGAGTTGAAATTTCTCCTACTGGTCGTTTTTCAAAGTAGCGTAATGGCAACCTAAACAAGTGATCGATAATCTCTGAGCCTAAATTCAAGTCGATGCGATTAGTTGTATCAACAAATAAATAGGTGCGCAGAGTAGTTAAAAGTGCTTCAAAAATATTCAGTACAATTAAGAATCCAATTAGCCAACCCAAGGTATCGGGACTATTTTGGCTAATTACCTTATCAATAATTACCTGAATCATTAACGGGTTAGCCAGTTGAAATAACTGTACAAAAAACGAAGCGACAAAAACCTCAATCAAAACTCGCTTATATTTTTTGAGAGCAGGTAAAAACCAATTAAGCCCAAACCTTTGTTCTGGAGTTTCTTTGGTTTTTTTCAGTAATAATACTTCTCCCCCTTCACCCCAAGTACTAATAAAGTCTTCAGGCTTGTAGCGACGTACTCCCAATTCAGGGACAGCAATAACTAATTCCGTCTCAGTTAATTCATAAATTATTGCCAAGCTCTCCTGCCAAAGTATTAAACAAGGCCCTTCGAGACGAGTAATTGCCTGAGCAGGAATATTAATCAATTGGGGATTTAATCCCATTAATTCTGAGACTGCACCACACAAAGGTAGAGATAAATTAGGTGTTCGCTCCAGTTGTTCTGTAAGCACACGCTTAATTACCTCTTTACGGAAGGGCATACCAAAATACTTGCTCAACATTTGAAAACAGGCTACCCCAACTTCCAAGGTAGTTTTACCTGCTACAAAAGGATAATTCTTTTTCTCGGAAGTAGCTGGTTCTTCCTCGCCTTGGAAAGTATAACCTTCTCCCAGTCCTTCAGAGTCATCAAAATCAGTATCGTCTAAATCTAGAGATATAATATCTGTAGTTTCTGGAGATAATTGTCCTGAATACGGTTGCTCAAATCTTGTCGTCTCTTCTCCTTCAAACCAATATGCCTTGGGAATCGAAATCAGACGGGTTGGTTGAGTACCTTTGACAGTAATAGTTTGGCGATCTCTAGTTAATTCCAGTCGGCTACCAATAGAAAATTCATCGATTCCGCCACCGCCACTAACTAGCCAAACTAGACTTCTATCCATTAAGGGTTGAGCAATCTCACTACTTAACTGATGCTCTCCAGGTGGTAAATAATATACCTCTGCAACTTCTGTCAATTTGTTCGCTAACTCTGTTAGTTCCCAATCTCCTTGAGCCTGTTGTTCTAACTGAATTCCCAATAAATCAAAAATTTCAACCTTGGCAGGTTTATACTTATACCCTTCAGCCAACTGCGGATACTGTTCAATTAAAGCCAGAAAATCTTGATTATCTAAAGCCAGACATACAACTTCCGTACTTGCCATCGCCGTTTCACAGGCTAAGCCTCGTGCCAAATTAACCCAACCAATAATTTGCCCTGGCTTAAGCTTATCTAGGGTAGTGGGCATTTTAGTACGAGGATCATAACCCAACAATCGCACTTCCCCTTCGGAAATAATTGCTACCTGTCCCTGCATTTTTTCCCGCATGATCATTACCTTGCCCACTCCAAATCGCAGTGGTTTTAGTTTGGGGGCAATTTGGGCGATCGCGTCAGGGGGAAGTTGATTAAATTGTGGAACTAAAGAGAGAAACTGTTCGACAATTTTAGTGGTGTTTGTATTGGTCATATATACAAGTCTGCTTAACTGGTGACTGGACTAGGTAAAAACGATACTTTTTGTTTAGTTGCTTCATTTAGCCATTGATAAAACAATTCGTCGAGCATTCTTTGGCGCATAGGAGCATCCAGTTTCGCCGACAAATAATTTTCTAGTCTGACAATGACAATCCATTCACCTACTCGCGTGGGGGGAATTAGTTGACCTGGCTGACAAGTAGCAAGTATCTGAGCAATTTTAGGATGAGGAGCATTTATTTCTACTGGCCCAATTAAACCGCCTGTTTGCGCTTCTGTTCCTTGGGAATACTCCATTGCTAAAGCACTAAAAGTATTTTCATCATCTTTGATCCGAAAATACAATTCTTGAGCAACTTCGGGTTTTTCAACTCGAATTAAGGAATAGACAACGCGATCAAGTTGGGATTTGCGTTTAATAAAATGAGCATCAACTTGATCTCCCCAAGCTGTTTCTTTATACTTTTCCAGTCTCAACCTTTTAGTAGTCAGTTGTTGCAACTGTTCAAGGTTCATTCCTTGTTTCTCTAACCATTCCTGTACCTGCTCTGGTGAGGATAGTTGATTTTGTTGACAAAACTGATTGTATGTTAAGGTATTTTCTTCTTCGGTACATTCAACCCCAGCAATGAGTTGGTCAATGAGAATTTCTTGAGCTAACTTTGGTAGCATCTGATATTGAATTAACAGAGGGACTAGATCCTCTGCTGTATAAACTTGATTATTTACTTCTAAAACTACACTCATATTTTTTGAGTTAAGCACACAATATGCCAATAAACATAAATAATTACAATTAATTTTATTGTGACAATATTCAAATTGAATTTTTTGTAATTAGCTTGGCTCTCTTAGCTTTGACTTGATTGATAATTTTCTCTCAATTTGGCTATCTTAACTTAACCTACTTTAGTTAGAATGACACATTCGCGATCGCTTTTTATAAGCTTGTAAATTAAATTTTCACAGACAAGTAAGCAGATAAATATTAGCTTTGAGTTAAGAAAAGGCTAAATTTTTTGATTTATTATCCTAATTAAAAAATCTGGGTATTTAGTTTTGTTGAGACAGTAAAACTACTGCATAAGCACAAATTCCTTCTTCTCTCCCCACCGCACCTAATTTTTCATTGGTAGTCGCCTTAATGCTAATTTGTTCAATTGTCACTCCTAATATTTGAGCTAACTTAGAACGCATTGCCTTTAAATGAGGTTTAAGTTTCGGCTGTTCAGCAACCACAGTAGAGTCGATATTTCCAATTTGCCAGCCCTGAGACTGGATCATGGTTGTCACCTGTTGCAATAAAACTAAACTATCTGCCCCTTGCCACTTAGGATCGCTAGGAGGAAAATAATGTCCAATATCGCCCATCCCCAATGCTCCTAATAAAGCATCCATAATCGCATGGGTTAGAACATCAGCATCACTGTGTCCCAATAATCCTAAAGAATGAGGAATATTCACCCCTCCTAAAATTAAAGGGCGATCGCTTACTAATTGATGAATATCGTAACCGTTACCAATACGAATGTTCATTTTTTGAATGTATTATCCTAGATCAGTTATGTATTCAGTTTAGTGTTGGAGTGTTAAAAATATGCTGAATCGTTTGCGAGTCTTATCTCAACAAACAATTTTAACTGGAATCTTGACTGCTTCTATTTCGACAATATGTGCTTCCCCCGCCTCAAGTCAAATTATTTCTCCCGAAGTTTGGGCTACAGTCGGCTCTGTAGATGATTTGGCCAGCTATGGTGTGGGAGCTAGGTTTATGAGTACAGGTATAGAAATTGGCACAGGAGAAGATGGGGCGACAGGAGGAGATTTGCTGACATTTATTAGTTTGCCCGTTGTTTCGCCTTATTTAGGACTAGGATATTACTCTGGTGATGAGAATGTGGCTTATTCAGTCGGAGCGCATCTTAGTGCTGGTAGGCGTTTGGTTGTAGGTGCTGGATATCACTCGATTAGAGGTTTTAACGGTCAACTAGGTTTTCGATTTTAACAAAAAGATATAAGCTATAAGCCATAAGCTATAAGCTTTTTAAAAAATGTAGGCTTGACAGGAGACAAATTAAGATAATTTGTCTCCAATGGTAATTGGGCGAGTAGTAGGGATTTCCAACTGCTCGCTTATTCTCTTTGATTGACAATAATTTTCAGGTTGATTTCAGAATCGCAAAGATGTTGATAAGTAGCTATTGAACGGTCAATTAGGAAGTATTAACTGTTGCTGATGAGAGAATAATTAATAATCAATAAATCTTTGTAAAATGCTCAAAATCAGTAAAACAACAGTATCAATGTGGACGAGCGATCGCGTTAGATTAGATGCAGATATTTATCGCCCCGATACAGACGAGAAGTTACCAATCTTATTGATGCGCCAGCCTTATGGTCGAGAAATTGCTTCCACAGTAGTTTATGCTCATCCTCGTTGGTATGCAGCCCAGGGTTATATTGTCGTCATCCAGGATGTACGCGGTAGAGGAACATCAGAAGGGGAGTTTGATTTATTTACCCATGAAGTTGCTGATGGCTTCGACACGATTAATTGGGTATCCCAGTTACCTAATAGTACTGGAGAAGTTGGGATGTATGGCTTTTCCTATCAGGGAATGACTCAACTATATGCAGCAGTGCAACAACCAAAAGCTTTAAAAGCGATCGCGCCAGCAATGGTAGCCTATGATCTATACACTGATTGGGCTTATGAAAATGGCGCATTTTGTTTGTTTGCTAATTTAGCCTGGGCTATTCAATTAGCAGGAGAAACCGCCCGTTTACGAGGAGATGAAGCAGCTTTTCAGAAATTATATGCAGCCTCGCGTAATTTACCTTTGACTGATCCAATTCCAGCAAATCCCCAACTGCTGAAGGATTTAGCACCCGATTCTTTTTATCATCAATGGTTAAATAATCCCGATCCGACTGCGGAATATTGGCAAATGCGATCGCCCAAGTATTTGCTACAAAATGTTGATTTACCGATACTACACGTCGGCGGTTGGTTTGATCCTTATTTACGAGGAACATTAAATTTGTATCAGGCGATGACAGCTAAAAGTAAATATCCTCAACATTTTTTAGTTGGTGCATGGGCGCATTTACCTTGGGGAAGAAAACTAGGTGCAATTGATTATGGCGTTGAAGCGCAAAATCCTATTGATGAAATTCAAATACGCTGGTTCGATCATTTTCTTAAGGGTAAAGATACAGGCTTGTTAACTGAGTCGCCTATATCTCTTTTTGAAATGGGTAGTAACCAATGGCGAGAGTTTGATGAATTTCCCCAAAATCAAAAAATATATTATTTAGCTAGTGACGGTTTAGCAAGTATCCGAGAAGATAGTGGAATGCTTTGGGAATATGAAGAATCAGCAAGTATCGAGTCTACTTTTCCTCAAGAACTAATAGTAACCGATTTAACTGAAGCGATTACTGAATTTGACAATTACACTGATATTTTAGTTCACGATCCTTGGCGACCTGTGCCAGCCTTGGGAGGCCACGCAATCTTTCCTGGTGGTTCTTTTGAGCGTTCTAGTTTGGATTGTCGTAGTGATATTTTGACTTATACTTCTGCACCTTTAACCTCAGAATTGCATTTAGCTGGAGAGATAACAGTAGAAATTTACTGCACTACCGAACATCTTAGTTTTGATCTATCTGCCGTGCTGTCTACAGTTGACCCTGATGGACAAGTATTTAACTTTACTCAAGGTTATATTCGCGTTTCGGCTGCTGACACTCAAAATCCTCAGTTAGTTAAAATTCCGCTTCAAGCAACTTGTATATGTATTGCAGCAAGTCATAGTTTACGTCTCAGTCTTAGTGCAGCCTGTTTCCCTGCCTATCCTGTCAACCCTGGTAATGGTAAGCTTCCCCATGAATCTCGTTTGCTAGATATGAAAATAATTACTTTATCGATTCATTCAGGGGTTGATTATCCTTCTAGATTAATAATGAGTACTTCTTCAGTTTAAACTCCAGCAGCTTTTAGTTTATCTCCTGAGTATTGACTGATAAAATATGCTGGAAAATAAAAATATTGGCTCTCCTAGAGTGAGTATGATAAATTATTAGCAAAAGTGCCAATTCAAGAGAACTCTTCTTCTAAAGTTCTTAAAATTACTTAATCCATAAGCTCTTCTCTTAATTAGCTTGATTTTTTGATTGATTCCTTCGACTA
>JBOFLX010000008.1:0-48911 GCA_051658085.1 Waterburya sp. | reverse complement strand
TATTTGGAATTTTCTCGTCAATCTGATGGCTGGATTAATTGCTTACTCTTATTTACCTCATAAACCCTCTCTTGATTTAGAACCCAAAGCTTTATCTGCTCTCCCTCCTGCCGTTTTTTGATTTCGTCGAACTGACGTTTAAAAAGGTTACGGAAACTCTAGCACAAGCTAACACATCTACAGAAGAAGCTAAGAAACTCTGGAATAATGTCCAGCCAATTCTCGAAACCATTGGTAAATTCCTAGGTATCGGAATTCAATTTCTATAATTATTACTTATGATCTCTTCTAAATAATCTGCGATCGCAATAGCAATTTGTTGTTTTCCGACTGCTTTTTTGGGTACTTGTTCTTTAGTTACTAAATAAGCGACTTGTGCGCCTGTTGCTTGCTCTTCTTCGCCTCGATTTGCAACAACCATTTGATAACCTTGTTTTAATCTGGTTTCGGCGATGTTGATTAATTCTGCGTGGGAGATATTTTCTTGATATTTAAAGGTAATCATGCCCAAACTAGGAAACTTAGCTTTAACCTCACTAATTACTTTTTGGGTAGCTACTAAATCAATTTTAGCTAATGCACCACCACTGGGAATTTTACCTGGAAATACTTTAGCAGGTTGATAATCAGCAACGGCAGCGGAAAAAATCCCAAACTGATATTGTTTTTGCTGTAATTCGGTCATTACGGCTGTTACATACTCATCGTAGGTAGTTACAATCTGATGAGGAAGATAACTAGGAGGAGAATAACTGCTTTGTCCGTGAATTAGTTGGACATTTGCTCCCCGAAGATACAATTCCTCAGCAATACAAGCACCCAATCTACCTGTAAAACGATTGGTTAAACGACGTATATTATCTATGGGGACAGGTGTTGGCCCTCCAGTAACTAAAATAGGCAAATTATGCAGCGAAGATGAACTAACAGCCCGACATACAGCGTAGGCGATCGCTTGTTCTGCTGGTAAATTATTTTTGCCGTTAGCAACGTGGGGAGGAATAATCTTGACTCCCATTTGATCTAGTTTCTGCAATGATTCGGTCAAGATTGAATTGTGTAAACTGCCGTGCATTGTCGGTGCAATTAAAATTTGGATTTTACCCCTTTCCATTCTGCCAATAGCTGAACCTAAAGTAGCAGTAATCACACCATCTGCTATACCCAGGCGCATTTTATTAATCGTGTTATAGGTTGCAGGTGCAACAAGATAAGCAGCAAATGGATGTTCGTCGCTCAAATGTTCTGCTGCTGCCGTTAATTTAGTTACTACAGGATTAGTAGTACTCCATTCCAAAGCGTCAAGAGTGGTATATCTAAGAGCTTCTTGAGATGCAAAAGCAACCACATCCGCCCCTTGCCGACGTAAAGTACGAGCAATTAACGGGGCTTTTATGGCTGCAATACTACCTGTAATTAGTAGCGCAATATGTTTATTTTTGAGATGAGTTGATTCTAGAGCAACTTGGCGATCATTTAATTCTGATTCGGGTGGCGATTGAAATTCCCAATTAGTCATAAATAAGGATTACAAGAAGTCATTTCATTTATCATTAAACATTTATCATTTATCAACAATGTTTAATGTTTAATGTGTTAAAGATCCCAACAAAATAAACCCATCCAAGGAATTTCTACACACCATTGACCATTAGCGATCGCAGTGGAGCTACTTTTTGTTTGGTTATCTGTATTAGTAGCTGCGGTGGCAGGTAAAACATTAAGACCGAAAATACTGATAGCTAGTAAACTGGCAGATAATTGTTTTTTCATGATTAGTAAAAAAAATTAAAGTTTATTAAAGTTTGTTTTCTTTATATAAAGCCAGTATAAAGTTGCCACCCAAGACGACCAGTGACTACAATCACTAGAAAGTATGATGTTGATAACTTATAGTCATTCCAAAAGCTTTGTTAACGCCTAACCAGATAACCAATAAATCCTGCTGCTAAAGCTTGTAGCATAGTTTGTGCTGACTTTCTTAATGCGTCTTCATGAAAAAAAATAATCAGCACCAAAACAACGAAAATACTAATTTTTCTAGCAGAGCAAATATTAATTCAAATATATTTTCCCTTTATAACTCTTAGTTACAATGTAATTATTATTTTCAAGAGCTTGTATATCTTATGTCCAAAGTAGTGAGTACTAGATTACCAGAGGAAACAGAAGCAAGACTACAAAGATTAGCGCGTCGTTTGGGTAAAACTCCTAGTGAAACTGGGGCAATGTTAATTGAAGAATCCTTGCGCGCAACTGAGTTTGCCTACATTGAATTTCGTAACTCTCCTGTAGGTAGACAAGCTTATATGAAGAATTCTAATTTAGCAGTCTGGCAGGTAATTATGCTTGCTGATCAATATCAGCGTGATGTAAATAAAACTGCCAATCATTTACAAAAATCGACAGATTGGGTCAAGGCAGCATTTAATTATGCCGAGGCCTATGCAGAGGAAATTAATTTGGCTATTGAAGATGACTTGGCTATTAACTACACGACTATTAAGCGCACTTTACCTCAAACTGAACTGTTAACAATTCCTCCAGATATTCTGGAATCAGACTTGTAAGTATTATGTTGTCTTTTTTATTGGATGAACAAATATCCCCAGAAATAGCCAAGCAAATAAAAATCAAGCGTCCAGATATCTCCATCTTCAGTATTCATACTTGGCAGCAAGGTCATTATCTAGGTGTTACTGATGAAATAATTCTCAAAGCTGCGTCTGCTGAACAACTGACTTTAATAACCTATGACCAACAAACAATTCCACCAATTTTATGGGAATGGGGACAGGTAAATATTAATCATGCAGGTGTAATTTTTATTGATTATCGTTCGATTCCTCCTAACAACTTTGGTCAATTAGTCAAAGCAATTATTTGGCTTTGGGATACTCAAAATCAAGCAGATTGGGGTAATCGCATTATTTATCTTCAACCAGAAACTTAAATCAATAAAATTAGTAATTAGTAATTGCGATCGCTATAAACAGGTTGACGAGTTTTATGTAAATGCATGGGAATTTTGATTGGTGGTTGTTTGGGTTGTAATTCTGTTTCTGCACCCAAAATGTTTAAACTTTCTAATAAAGCATTTTTGACTATTGGTACTTGTGGCTGAGATAACATCAAACGATAATACTCAATCGATTGCCAGTAATGTTCTGAAGAGAGACGATTACGAGTGACCAAGCGAGTTAACTGACGAATGGCAATTAGACGCTTGAGAGGATCACTATGACTTAAATCTATTAATAATTGTTCTAATTTAGCTTCTAGGGTATTAGCTTTTTTGCCCCAGAAAGACCACAGTAATAGTGTTACGGTAGTCAAACTGGCAAAACCTTGTAGAATTGCACCTGTTGCTAACCATTGGTTTTCGGCATCAGCCCAAACAACGGCAGCTAAATAAGTACAAAATGCTCCAATTGCACCACTACCAACAGCTAAGATTAATTGGCGATTAGAACCGACTAAAACATTTTGCCATTTTTGACAGTAGCGTTGCCAATGAGAATTCTGGAATAGATAACACACAGACATTAAGCTTATGCCAACTGTTGTGGCAAGGAATAATTTCCAATTAAGCCACCACAGCAGAACAAAAACTAATAAGCACAATGTCCATCTGCTCATTTTACGTAGCTTCTTATCCTTTACCAATATTTGCTGCCAGATAGATCTTGCTTGGGACACAAAAAGTTACCAATCCTATATTCGATACAATATACTATCAATCTTTCACTATTGGGGACTTTTTTGAAAAACAATTACATTTTTATTAAAGTGTCAATTATTCAATAGAGTAAAATGTATGAATGTTTGCATAGATAATATGCTTTCGTTATGACACAAATTCTATGAAATTAGCAGAAGCTTTAATTTTACGAGCCGATAGTCAAAAGAAAATACATCAAATTCAGCAAAGATTAATTAGAAGTGCCAAGATTCAAGAAGGAGAAGAGCCACCAGAACAACCTCAGATCTTATTAGAAGAATTGAACAATCTGATGAATCAGTTAACAGACTTGATTCAAAAGATTAATCGTACTAACTCATCCACTATTTTAGATAACAATCTTAGTATTTCTGATGCACTGGCTCAAAGAGATAATATTCAATTAAAACGCAGTATTTATGATTCAGTAGTTCAGACAGCAGCAAGCAGACAAGATAGATATGGTCGTTCTGAAATAAAATATTTTAGTACGGTGAATATTGCCGAATTACAAACAGAAATTGATCGAATGGCTAGGGATTATCGAGAATTAGATACAAAAATTCAGCAAGCTAATTGGAATACAGAATTAGTAGAATAAACAAAGTTGGTAGCTATTACACTAGAGGCGGATACAACCCGTCAACTGGGTAAGTTGAAATTAAGATAGGTTTTTGACACCTGATCCTTTTTCGGTACTTGGACTATACCTGATAATTTTACAAATTAAGTCCAGCAATGTAACAAAAGTAATGTGCATTGTTAATGTTACTACCATGTATCGATCTGTTGTATTAGTGAGGGAGGGTTCGGGGATTTTAATATTGATATTTTGCTAATTATAAATTATGAAATTACAAGGAGAAATTAAACTAGGGAAAAAAGATCTGAGATAATTTAAATTCTAATCTTTAATCCCCAATGATTTATTTATGATTTATTTAGGAACTAAATAAAATTAGGTTGATGACGAATTAAATTCAGAAATTCTTCACGAGTTTTCTGTTCATCTTGGAATACACCGATCATCGCGCTGGTTACAGTCCAAGAACCAGGTTTTTGTACACCGCGCATCGACATACACATATGAGTTGCTTCCATCACCACAGCAACCCCTTGAGGATCTAATATTTCTTGCACTGCTTCGGCTATTTGACGAGTGAGACGCTCTTGTACCTGCAAACGACGAGCATACATTTCGACAATACGGGCAAGCTTACTTAAACCTACCACTTTTTGGTTGGGAATATATGCTACGTGCGCTCTCCCCATAAAGGGCAGCATATGATGTTCACAGAGGCTAAAGAAATTAATGTCTCTAACCAAAACCATTTCATTGTGTCCTTCGTCAAAAATCGCTCCATTGACCAGATCCTCTAAAGACTGATTGTAGCCACTAGTTAGATATTGCATTGCTTCCGCAACTCGCTTGGGAGTTTTGAGCAATCCTTCTCTTTCTGGATCTTCGCCTACCGACTCTAACATGGTATAGACTGCTTCCATCATTTTCTCTTTGGCCGCTTCTGACGTAGCTTTTATTTGAGCAGCTTGACCATTGTGGGTATTGCGATCGGGTCTACTAGAAACTTGTTCTAGTAAACTAGATTTTAGAGGGTTAGAACCATTGGTATTGAAAGATTCAGAACGACTAGAACCGTTAGAAGAAACTATTGTCATAATTGATTAATATGAGTAAAACTCTGTCCTCTTGCTATTAATTTAGTGATAAACGCTATTTGTTTATAAAGCCCCTCCAGTGGGCATAACGATCATCTCTTCTACTACCGCTTGCTTGGGTAGTAAAGCTGTATGGAGTATTGATTGGGCAACAATTTCTGGGGTTAACATTGCTGACCGATTAAAATCTGCTTGTACGGTATCTGTATCCCAAATTGGAGTGTTAACAGATCCAGGAGAGATAGTTACTGTGCGAATACCATTTTCCCTCTCTTCTACTGATAAAGCTTTACTTAACGCTACTAAAGCTGCTTTGCTTACACCATAAGCACCCCAATCAGGAAAAGCATTAAATGCAGCAATCGAAGCAACGTTAATAATTGTCCCTTGACGGCGATCGCGCATCTGAGGTAAAACTCCTTGAATGCACTGAAACACACTAGTTAAATTAAGCTCTAGTACTCTTTGCCAATCTTCTAAAGTTGTATTCTTTAAAGAGTTGGTATAACCCATGCCTGCATTATTGACTAAAATATCAATTGGCCCAAAATTAGTACAAATTTCAGTCATTTGCTGTTGAACTTGCTCTAAAATTGCTAAGTCTAAAGGATAAACTTTGGCTGTAGTTCCTAAAGCTTCTATTTCAGCAGCTACAGCTTTTAACTTCGCCACAGAACGACTGACTAAAGCAACCTCAATACCCGATTTAGCAAAGGCTAAGGCAGTCGCTTTTCCGATACCACTACTTGCACCTGTCACTATTGCTCGTAGTTGATTTGAGGGTGGATTCATTGATTATTGGTTATAATTTGCCAAATTCGCTGATTATAAAATTGCACTAGACAGAAGTATCCTAGAACACAGCTAATTAACTGTATTCTGATAACGTCTTATTATTCATCAATAGTTAGCTTGATAGCTTTGGATATTTTTCCCCACTAATGATGCTAAATACAAAATACTGTGAGTGTTTATTAGACTTCATTGGTTGTCAGGCACTACTGGTATTTAAAGCTCTACTGTCAATAGAGTATAGGTTTACTAGTACTTTTATACGCAACTTAACATTAAAATTAATGTAACAAAATGTTGCTTCTGCATTATAGCATTCCTAAATAGCTTTACTAAGTTAAAAGCTCTAAGTTCTTAGGGCAGCAGTCTTGAGAGTATTCTAGTCAAAAACCTTAGTCACAATACTTTAATTAGAAACGATCGCAAATTTACCCATATTGCGAAACTTTTCGTAACGTAAGTCTTTGCGTTGCTGAGGAGTCATTTGCCATAGTTGTTCGAGATTAGACCAAATTGTCGCTTTTAATTTAGCTGCTGCTTCAACAGGATTGGCATGTGCGCCACTACTAGGTTCTGTAACAATTTGATCGATTAAACCTAATTCTTTTAAATCTTGGGAAGTTATTTTTAAGGCTGCTGCTGCACGATCAGATTTACTAGCATCTTTCCAGAGAATAGCTGCACAAGCTTCAGGACTAGCAACAGTGTAAACAGAATGTTCTAACATCAAAAGGCGATCAGCGACACCAATACCTAGCGCGCCTCCTGAACCACCTTCTCCAATTACAGTACAGACAATTGGCACATCAAAGCTAAACATTTGTTGTAGATTGTAGGCGATCGCTTCTCCTTGACCGAGTTTTTCTGCTTCTACTCCTGACCAAGCACCAGGGGTATCAATAAAAGTCAGAATTGGCATTTCAAACTTGTTTGCATGCTCCATTAACCGTAGAGCTTTACGATAACCTCCAGGGAAAGCCATCCCAAAATTACGCGCCACATTATCTTTGGTGTCTCTACCTTTTTGATGCCCGATAATTACCACTGGACGACCATCTATACGGGCAACCCCTCCTACCAAAGCTGGATCATCGTAACCACCGCGATCGCCATGTAGTTCTAGCCATTCGTCACTGATAGCCTGTACATAATCCAAAGTACTGGGACGACGAGGATGACGAGCAAGTTGGAGTCTTTGACCAGGAGTGAGGGTGCTAAATATCTCTTGGCGTAACTGTTCTGCCCTAAGCTCTAGTTGATGTATTTCGGCAGCAACATCTACCTGATTTTCTGCTGCTAGAGTTTTGATTTGTTCAATCCTTGACTCTAGTTCACAAAGAGGTTTTTCAAAATCTAGTAAAAAGGTTTTTCGCTTAGTTTTGGGCATAGCTGATGGGTGATATTGGTTTTGATTGGAGTTCCCCCACTCTTATTATCTTTTATTAGGTATCATTTTTAGTAATTTTGTCAACTAAAGTCCCAAAAAAAATGGTGTATGACACCATTACTCAACCCTAAAATTTCAAGTAACAGCTTATTGTGCTTGTGAGCGAATAAAAGCCGTAAATTTCTTAATTAGATCAGGATTACGCCAGCCTTTTTGAGTTTCTTCTATGATAATTTGCAGGGCATCAGCAGGAGTATAAGCTTTTTTGTGTGGGCGATCGCGAGTTAAAGCATCATAAATATCAATAACTTGGAATATTTGAGCTAAATAGGGGATTGCTGACCCTGATAAACCATCGGGATAACCTGTACCATCCCAGCGTTCATGATGATGACGAATAATTGGCAAAACTCCACTACGGTTACGTAATGGTTGACAAATTTCTTCTCCAAATAAAACGTGCTGTCTAATTAATTCTCGTTCTTCTGTGGTTAATTCTCCTTCTTTGAGCATGACCGCATCAGGTATAGCGATCGTCCCAATATCGTGTAAATGAGCAGCAAAAGCCAAATTATCGATGTCGTCGGCGGTTAGACCAAGATATCTACCAAAAGATTTAACGAGAGAGGCAATCCGCAAACTACCTCCTTGATTGACTGAACGACTATCTACAGCTTTGGCAATAGTAAACAAGACCTGTTCAGTTTGATCTAACCCTTCATTCAGACGTTTTTGATTAATTAGAGATTTTACTCTCGTAGACAATTCAATTCGATTGAGTGGTTTAATTAGGAGATCATCACCTCCAGCTTCCATAACTTTGATCCGACTTTCTCGGCTGTCGGTTAAAGTTGTTAAGACAATCGGTATATTGGCAGTACGATAATCTGTTTTTAGCTGACGACAAAAGGCAAAGCTATCTACTTGTCGCATCATAGCGTCAAGCAAAATTAAATCTGGCTGTTGTTCAGTGATACTGTCTAGAATTGCCGATGTGTGATCGACTTCTAATACTTCATATCCATCTAGCGATAGAAGATCAACTGCCGTCATACGACTAAGTGGGTTATCGTCCACAATTAAAATTTTGGCAGCAGTCAAATTAGGATTATTGCTCACTGAAGAACCTATTTTAGTAGCCAAAGGAAACGCGTCAACTTCTTTCATTATTTTCCTTGCTATTGAAGACTTTTGGTACAAATAGTTAATAACTTAATTTCTACTAATGTTCAAGATTTAAACTCTCAAGTAATAGTTCTTTAAGTTGTATTAACCAGTGATCCAAGCCTAGCTCGGATCTTTTATTTAAACGACAAAATTGATACAAAGTTTTGAAATTGTCATTGGTAATATTATGGATGTTAATTTTTTATTTGAGATCGGGCATAATACGGAGTTAGGGTAAATTAATTTGTTATTTAAGTTAGAGCAAAAAATAATATCTAAATAATTTTACGGTTAAAGATAAGCTAAAAATTTAACTATAGCCAGCGTTTGCGCCACTGAGAAGTTGATTCCCAATTACTATTTTGCTGTTCTTGTTGTCGCCGAGTCAGAATTTGTTTGACATTATCCTCTAAATATGGGTCACGATAAGGTATTGCTGCTTTAGTTTTTAAATGTTCTTGCTCTTGTAAAGAAATTCCTGGTAACTTTTTATACTCGAAACTAGCTATAGTACCTGGTGAATTACGACCAACTCCAGTTATTGAGCCAATATTTAAGCCAACCAACAGCAAGACTTTCCGAACTGCTGCTGCACAAGAATAAGTTGCTAATCGACCTTGAGGTGTAAGACATTGGGCAACTAAGTTAATGAATTCAACTGTCCATAGTTGCGGACATTTTGGGGGTGAAAAAGGATCGAGAAAAATAGCATCAGCCTGCCAACCTGACTGAATTATTGATTGAATTGTTTGTCTAGCATCACCTAATAATAATTTTGCTTGTAAAAATTGCTCGTTAACTACTGACTGCTTGGCTAACTTGGCTAGTAACTGGGGAACAGGATGTTGCCACTCTGCTAAGAGATTGTAATTAACCGCTTGCTGAGGCACATCTAATGCTATTTCTAAAGCAATTAACTCTACTTTACATTCAGAATTAACAGCCCAAATTATCTCTAAAGCAGCAGCACTATTGTAACCTAAACCATAACAAACATCTAATAAACGAATGGTAGATTGCTTGGCTGCTAATTGCTTAATTAAACAGGGTTGAATATATCTTACTTCCGCTTCTTGTTTTGCCCCAAAGGTTGAGTGAAAAGCTTCTTGATATTCTGGAGAAAAAAAAGTGTACGATCCATCCTGAGTTAGTTGAGGAGTGAGTTGGTTATCTTCCATATTTGGATATTCTATAAGTTTATTTCAATGATCGTTATATTTGACTTTTGTAGACGACTGGTCTACTATAAAATAATTATGAAAAATTATGAAACGTACTGACAAACGCAAGCAATTAATTCAGGTTGGGAAACAAATCATTCTCCAGCAAGGATTTAAGGCAGCAAGTCTTAATGATATACTCACGGCTGCTGGCGTTCCCAAAGGTTCGTTTTATTATTATTTTGCTAGTAAAGAGGATTTTGGACTGGCGATCATTGATGATTTTGCCCAACACTATCATAATGAACTACAACATTTGCTCGAAGATCAGCAGTTTTCTCCTTTAACGCGGTTGCATAACTTTTTTGAGTTAAAAATTGCCGATATGGAAAATTGTCAGTGTACTGATGGTTGTTTACTTGGTAATCTAGCTCAAGAATTAGCAGCACAAAATGAATTGTTTCGCGATCGCCTTAAATCTGTATTTGCTGAATGGGAAAGGTATTTTGCTCAATGTCTTAAAGATGCTTATGAAGCAGGAGAAATTAACAACGAAGGCAATTTTGTTGATTTAGCCAGCTTTATTGTTTCTAGTTGGGAAGGGGCGATCTTGCAAGCGAAGGTGACAAAATCTGTGTTGCCGATGAAAGCCTTTGTTCATATTTTATTTCAGCAGATTTTAACTCAATCTGTCTCTGGCTAGATGTGGTTTTATTATTTGAACAGGTAAGTTATTGCTAACTCAAACTAGTTGACTGGTCTACTAGTAAAAATGACCAAAATATCAAATTTATAACCAAACTCCAAAAATAAATTATGTCTGAAATTCAAAACAAAATTGTTATCATCACGGGCGCAAGTAGTGGTTTGGGGGAAGCTACTGCCAAACGACTAGCCAAACATGGAGCTAAATTAATGCTAGCTGCCAGACGAGAAGATCGCCTGCAAAAACTAGTTACCGAAATCGAACAAGATGGTGGCACAGCAAAATATCAAGTAACAGATGTCAGCGATCGCTCTCAAGTAGAAGCCTTAGTCAAAGCAACCCATCAGGCTTATGGACGTATAGACGTTCTAGTAAACAATGCAGGTTTAATGCCCTTGTCTCCTCTAGATGAAACCAAAGTAGAAGAATGGGACAAAATGATCGATGTCAACATCAAAGGCGTGTTATACGGTGTAGCTGCGGTGCTGCCAATCATGCGATCGCAACAATCTGGACATATAATTAACCTTTCCTCGGTTGCAGGACACAAAGTATCTCCTGGAGCTACAGTTTATTGTGCGACAAAATTTGCTGTCAAAGCCATCTCTGAAGGAATCAGGCTCGAATCTCACGGTCATATTCGTTCTACTAACATTTCTCCAGGGGCAGTAGCCACCGAATTACCCAACACCATAACTCATGAGCAGACAGCAAAAAACATGGATCAATTATATTCAATAGCAATTGATGCAGATGCGATCGCCCGAGCAATTACTTATGCGATCGAGCAACCTGGGGATGTAGATGTTAACGAGATGATTATTCGTCCTACTAAACAAGAATTGTAAATTCAATAATTATCAATTAATCACTGACACAATTATGACTGCTATGACCGCACAAACAAAAGTTCCTCATCTTCTCAGCCCTTTCCAGTTAAAAGATTTAACTTTAAGTAATCGTGTAGTAATGGCTCCTTTGACTCGTGGACGAGCAGGTTCAGAGAGAATACCCAACACGTTAATGGCAGAATACTATAGTCAACGTGCAGATGCAGGTTTAATTATCACTGAAGCCACTGCTATATCTGAACAGGGATACGGCTGGGTCAATGCACCAGGAATTTATACCGAAGAACAAACAGCAGCTTGGAAGCAGATAGTTGAAGCAGTACACGCTCAAGGGTCATTAATTTTTCTGCAATTATGGCATACAGGTAGAGCCTCCCACAGCAGTTTTCAAGTTGATAATCAGTTACCAGTTGCACCTTCAGCAATTAAACTTGAGGGTTCAGAAGCTCATACTCTCAATGGTAAAGAGCCTTACGAAACTCCCAGGGCTTTAGAAACTGAGGAAATCCCTCAAATTGTCGCCGATTATCGCACCTCAGCAGCTAATGCTAAACAGGCAGGCTTTGATGGAGTAGAAATTCACAGTGCTAATGGTTATTTAATCGATCAATTCTTACAATCAAAAACCAATAAACGCAGCGATCGCTATGGTGGTAGTTTAGAAAATCGCTACCGTTTCCTCAAAGAAATTGTAGAATCTATTTTAACTGTCTGGGATGCAGGCAGAGTTGGGATTCGACTTTCTCCCAATGGTGTCTTTAATGATATGGGTTCACCAGATTACCGCGAAACCTTTACTTATGTTGTTCAACAGTTAAATAATTACGGGTTGGCATATCTGCATTTATTAGACGGGTTGGCATTTGGTTTTCACGAACAAGGAGAACCCATGACCTTAGCAGGGTTTAGAAAAGTATATGATGGGGTGTTAATGGGTAATTGTGGTTATGATCGCGAATCAGCAGAACAAGCGATCGCTAATGGCGATGCCGATCTAATTGCCTTTGGTAGACCATATATTAGTAATCCCGATTTGGTTGCTCGTTTTGCTAATAATTGGGAACTTAACCCTGATGCAGATATGGGTACTTGGTATTCTTCTGGCTCTGAAGGTTATATTGACTTCCCTACCTATCAAAAGTCTCAAATATCTATGTCAATTGCCGAGTAAAATTTAGCGATCGCCATATTTGATTTAGATACAGGCGATCGCTTTAATCACAACTTTTTTGTTTTATACAGCGGTTTGCAGTGATATAGGGGACAGTCTAATGAATCTCAAATTTTAAGGCTTTCCTAGATAATAGATCTGGTCAATTTGGGTGTCCCTCATGTGACTGAAAACCGCTGTATTTGATCAGCGATCGCTATATTATTGTTTATTTTAAATCAAACATTCTCTTAACTTCTTCTAAAGAAATATCAGGCTCATCTTGGCTATCTTGTTTCGCTTGTCGTAAGTCTTTCAAATCTTCGATATCTTCTAACTTTTCGACAATAGTTTTTAACACTAATTCTATATTTTCTGTTACTTGTTGATTGGTAAAGTGCAAGATTGTTAATCCTTTCTCAGACATTATTTTATCTCTTTCTGTATCCTTGTCTATTTGCTGATCATCAATTTTAATTACTAACCCTAGAGAGTGGCAGTAAAAATCTGCCATAACTCCTTTTATAATTTGTTGACGACGAAATTTAAAATTCTTGAAGTGTTTGCTTTTTAAATGTTTCCATAATATTTTTTCTGCTGAGATCATATTGCGTCGTAATTCTTTAGAGCGTTTATTTTTTTCTGATAAAACTTTTTGTCTAATTATAATATTTCTTGATTTTATTTGGCTTTCATCTTAAGGGAGGGGAGTAATATTAAAAGTTGATTAAATTCTTTTATGTATTTGATACTTGTATTACTACAATGGCGTTTGGCAATTAGGCTATGGAGAAACAATTTTGAGTATTACGCCACGTGGAATGACAGTTACAGAGGCTTATCGTGATTATCGTTCGGGAAATCTGCTAGTGAATCGTAAATATCAACGAAAGCTTGTATGGACGCGTGAAGAAAAGGAAAAATTAATTGGAAGTATTTTAAGAGGATATCCTATTCCTTTATTTCTGTTTGCTGAACGTTCTCAAATACATGGAAGCGGAAAATACGAAATTATAGACGGAATGCAAAGATTAAATGCTATTTTTAGCTTTATAGAAAATTCTTTTTCTTTTGAA
Organism: Waterburya sp.; assembly: GCA_051658085.1. GTDB lineage: Bacteria > Cyanobacteriota > Cyanobacteriia > Cyanobacteriales > Xenococcaceae > Waterburya. The sequence continues at coordinate 35,224 of JBOFLX010000008.1, read as the reverse complement.
GATAAATATTACGATCTTAATGAATATTCTTATGCAAAACAGCTCTCAGAAAAGAATATTTTTCAGTCAATAAATAAAGAAAATTCATACCTTTCTCCAGAAGAATGTGCCAATCTTTTAGACTATCAGCTTGCAGTTACTATATATCCTGCGATGGAAGAAGAAGATATTACTGAAATTTTTGGAAGATTTAATTCTGGAGGAAAACGATTAAGTAGTCAAGAAAGAAGACAAGCGGGAGTTACAACTCCATTTGCAGAAGTGGTAAGAAAAATTGCAATGGAGCTACGTGGAGATGTTTCACAAAAAATACTGCGTCTTTCTGATATGCCAGAAATCAGTATTGATTTTAGACAGTCTAGTCAAGATTATAAAATCAAATCTGAAGATACATTCTGGTGTAAACAAGGAATATTGCAACCTATACAACTTCGAGAAAGTGAAGATGAACAAATGATTGCTGACATCGCAGCATCTATACTACTAAATAAACCTCTTCCAGTTGATTCTAAACGTCTAGATGGACTTTATGATAGAGAAAGTAAACATTTTAAAGAGATAGAAAGTACTTTAGCAGTTTATACGCCTCAAAAACTTAGTCAGGATATAATTGAAACTTTTTCTATTTTTAGAGAAACAATAGAAGCATACAGTACAGAATCAAAATGTTTGAGAAATATTGTTAACCCTGAAAGCACCAATCCTATAAGAAGTGGTTTTTACACAATTTTTATGACTTTTTTTGACTTAGTAATAAAGCAAAAAATGACTCCTACAGAGCCTGAAAGAATTATGAAAACCCTTTCAGGTTTTCAACAAAAATTAAATTTAAGTCGTAATTATAAAACAATAGAAAATAGAGAGGATAATATTAACCAAACTAAAGGACTTATCCAAAATTATTTTGCTCGACAAGAACCACCAACATTGGGAGAAGGTGTTGAACTTTTATTAAATATAGAAAATTCTTTACGCCGTTCTCGTATAGAAACATCTAGATACGAATGTAAACAAGGACTTCTTGACTTGTCTAAAAATAGAATAATAAATAAAAATTTAATTACACGAATTATAGAAACGATTTGTGGAATAGCAAATCTTGGTAAAGATGGTGATGGTTATATTTTTCTTGGAGTTGTAGACAAACAAAGTGATGCTGATAAAATCAAAGAATTAGATCATATTAATCCCACTGAAATCAATGGACGCTACATTGTAGGAATTGACAGAGAAGCAAAAATCCTTGGTAAAAGCATCGAAGATTACGTCAAAATTCTAACTAATGCAATTTTAACTTCTGAATTATCAAATCCATTAAAAACTCAAGTAATGACCAAGTTTGACACTATATCTTATAAAGGACATCATACGCTAATTAGAATTACCGTACCTGTTCAAAATGAAGTGTCATTTGTTGGAAATAAGGTATTTATAAGACAAGATTCTTCTACTGTAGAAGTAAATGGTAAGGAATTGATTGCTATTTCTAAACTTTTTAGTTGAGATAAATAATTAACTAATTTTTTTACTAATTGTATTTTTTATCCCTCTCTCTTTAGAAAAGATTAACCAAGAAAGAGGGATTAAGAACGAACTTAAACAGGAATGCCTAAAATATCTTCAATCTTTGGCATTTCCTCTAAAGGAATTACCCGACCTTCATCTTCAAAACCTGTAATTTGATCGAAGTTGAGATAGCGATATAAATCACCTGCAAACGGATCGACTTTCTCTTTGACAATTGCCATATATTCATCAACCGTAGGAATTTTACCCAACAAAGCACAGACGGCAGCTAATTCTGCTGAACCAAGATAAACCTGTGCGCCTTTACCCATGCGGTTATTAAAGTTACGGGTAGAGGTAGAAAAGACAGTAGCATTATCTTCCACACGGGCTTGATTACCCATACAAAGAGAACAGCCAGGCATTTCGGTACGTGCGTTAGCAGCAGTAAATACTTCGTATACGCCTTCTTCGCGGAGTTGTTTTTCATCCATACGGGTAGGAGGACAAATCCAAAGTCTTCCTTTGACTACTCCTGCACCTTCAAGGATTTTGGCAGCAGCGCGGTAATGTCCAATATTGGTCATACAAGAACCGATAAAGACTTCATCCACTTTATCTCCTGCACATTCAGACATTAGCTTAACGTTATCAGGATCGTTGGGGGCAGCAACAATAGGTTCGTTAATCTCATTGAGATTAATTTCAATGATGTCTGCATATTCTGCGTCTGCATCGGCGGACATTAATTCAGGATTAGCTAGCCACTGTTCCATTTTGGCAACACGACGCATTAGGGTACGGGCATCTTTATAACCTCGCGCTACCATATTTTTGAGTAGAGCAACATTAGAGCGTAAATATTCCGCGACAGTTTCTTCACTAAGTTTGATGGTACTACCAGAACAAGAACGTTCGGCGGTAGCATCAGTAAGTTCAAAAGCCTGTTCAACCTTGAGGTTGGGTAAGCCTTCCATTTCCATTACTCGTCCATTGAAAACATTTTGTTTATTTTCTTTAGCAACAGTAAGCTTACCTTGTTGAATGGCTACCCAAGGAATAGCGTTAACAATATCCCGTAAAGTTACTCCTGGCTGTAATTCGCCTTTAAAGCGAACTAGGACTGATTCGGGCATATCTAAAGGCATGACTCCCAAGGCTGCTGCAAAAGCTACTAAACCAGAACCAGCAGGGAAGGAAATACCCAGAGGGAAACGGGTGTGGGAGTCGCCACCAGTACCTACAGTGTCGGGTAACAACATTCGATTAAGCCAAGAGTGAATAATACCGTCTCCTGGACGCAATGCTACCCCACCACGAGTGGAAAAGAAATCAGGTAATTCTTTATGGGTTTGGATGTCTACAGGTTTGGGATAGGCAGCCGTGTGACAAAAGGTTTGTAGAGTTAAATCCGCATTAAAACCAAGACAAGCTAATTCTTTTAGCTCATCCCGTGTCATCGGGCCTGTGGTATCTTGAGAACCAACAGTAGTCATCAGAGGTTCACAGGAAGTTCCAGGGCGTACTCCAGGTAAACCGCAAGCTTTACCCACCATTTTTTGTGCTAAAGTGAATCCCTTGCCTGTATCTGTGGGCATTGAGGGACGAGCAAAGATTGGAGATACTTCTAAGCCTAATGCTTCTCTAGTTTTGTCGGTTAAGGCTCTACCAATTAAAAGAGGAATACGTCCGCCTGCTCGCACTTCATCGATAATAGTCTCAGGTTTGAGGATAAAAGTAGAAATTATTTCTCCAGATTCATTTTTTATTTCGCCTTTGTAGGGATAAATAGTAATAACATCCCCTGTATTCATCTGGCTAACGTCACATTCAATGGGTAATGCTCCTGAATCTTCGGCAGTATTAAAGAAAATAGGAGCGATTTTATTACCTAAAATATAGCCACCAGACTTTTTATTGGGAACAAAGGGAATTTCTTGCCCAATATGCCACAATACGGAGTTAATCGCTGATTTACGAGATGAACCAGTACCTACAACATCACCGACATAAGCAACAGGATGTCCTTTTTCTTTCAACTTAGCAATGGTTTCTAACCCGTCGGGCATTTTGGACTCTAGCATGGCTAAAGCATGGAGAGGAATATCGGGGCGAGTAGTAGCATGGGGTGCAGGAGATAAGTCATCGGTGTTGGTTTCTCCTGGTACTTTAAATACTGTGACAGTAATCGCTTCAGGCAGTTTAGGACGACCAATAAACCATTCGGCATTTGCCCAGGAGTCAATTACTTGTTTGGCATAGGGATTGGTATCAGAGAGTTCTAAGACTTCGTTAAAAGCATCAAATACCAGCAGAGTTTTACTCAGGGCAGCAGCAGCTTCAGCAGCAATACTAGGATCGGAGGATTTTAATAAATCTACTAAAGATTGAACATTGTAACCGCCAACCATTGTCCCTAATAAATTTACTGCCCCTTGAGCGGAAATGACTGGGCATTGGATTTCACCTTTGGCTATGGCAGTTAAAAAACCAGCTTTAACATAAGCTGCATCATCTACACCAGGAGGAACGCGATCGCGCAATAATTTTAATAATTCTCCTTTTTCGGCTTCGGGAGGATTTTTTAATAGTTCACATAATTCTGTAGTTTGTTGGGCAGTTAAAGGTAAAGGGGGAATTCCTAAAGTTGCTCTTTCGGCAGCGTGTTTGTTATATTCTGCTTGCATTTAACAGTTCTCCTCTCTATATGTAGATTTATTACAAAATATCTATTGTCTCACTTGAGGGAAACAAGAAATAATGATAAATGTATTTTCTTCTAATGTATCGAGGATTGAAGATAATTAGCTATAAGGTTTTTCAGGATTTGATGATGTTGTTTTGAGATACTAGGTCAGAGGGCAGTTAGGGCAGTTAGGGCAGAATTTTTTACCTTTTAGTTATTGCTCGGAAAGAGTGTCTGAAGATCAATTACTAAATTAACAGGGGAATCAATATTAATAATTCTATTTTTTACTAAGTTTTTGCTGACATATAATCCATCTTCTAAAATTAAGAAAGTTATATTTTGTTCTAAAGGATCGATGATCCAGTAATTTTCAATACCTCTTGCTGCATATTCAGAACGTTTAAATCTATAATCGCGATCGCGCAGCGTACCCGAAGGGTGATCGCGTGCTGTTTTACCTGGAGAAACTATTTCTATTACTAATATAGGTGGTGACATATTAAGATCGATAGTAGAAGTATTTTTTAGTTTTATTTCTTCTACTCCTGTTTCGGAAAAAACAGTGATGTCTGGGATTCTGGCGTTAGTTTTACTGCCTGAAATAATTATTTCTGCTTTATTAGAAATTCTATCTATGCCAATTTTTTCGGCAATCAACATCATTAAAATTAATGCTATCCGCACATTTTGATAACTTTCTGGGGGCATTTCAATGATTTTTCCTGCTTCTAATTCATAATTTCCTTCTAATTCAAATTCATGTTTTAAGTATTCTTCGTAAGTAAAGAACTTAGTTTTTATATCTAATTGTTGGCTTTTCATTTTTCTCAATACTTTTTCAGGAAACCCTAAATAAACACTTGATCGCACCAGCTACCATGTAAACCATAAGGAATGTGATGTTTGAGATGTAATAACGCGATCGCTTTTCCTGCTAAATTTTCGCCATCTAAAATTGCCAAGGTAGAACGGTGTTTACTACCGTCATAAACCAAAGTCAATATCCAGCCTGCATCTTCACTTACAGCATTAGGTTTAGAGACAAAAATGGGTTCACTAACATAGCCACTAGGAGCAAAAGAATGAAGTTGACGCTCTCCTGTATGTAAGTCTAATTTCATAATTGCTTGTAGTGGGGCATTTCCTACTTCGTTATGGGCTGCACCAATATATAAATAACGGTAATCTCGACCAACCTGATTAGGGTTATGAGTAGGAAATTCACAACAGCGACTCTCTAGCATCTGGCGATCAATTGTGCCATTATCTAAATTGATTGCAAATCGCCATAGTTGTCCTGGATCGAGACTGTCAAAATCAACTTCTTTGTAATTAGAATTAGGTTGTACTTGAGGAAGTGTCTGGTAGGTAATTGAATCAACATAAATTTTATTTTCCTGTTCAAAAGCATTAGCATGGTGGAAAACAAAACCAGATTCGACGCTAAAAGTTTTCACTTCTGATTTACTAGGATCACGAGGAATCAAAATCACATTGGTTGGCTTACCAGGCTGAAACTGAACACACTCCCCTGCACCACGCATCCCGAATAAAAATGGCAAAGGATTAAAATTTACAGGATTTTGGAAAAAGATGGCGTAGTTAGGAGTAATTATAAAATCGTGAATAAAAGAAAAGCCAGGAATACTATGACTATGACGACGCAATAGCTTACCGCTAGGATCAAATTCAAACAGGGTAATTTTACTCGAAAGACCTGGCTCAACCCGAAAGTTAACTAAACAAGGATTTCCATCATCTAGAGTGCAGCTAGGATCTACCCAAGGATGAGCAGCAAAAGCATCTCCTGGTTTTAGTACTCCATCAAGGTAATCTATCCCGATAGTTTCTAAGGTTTTAGGATCTAAGCGGTGAGGTTCGGCTGCTTCCCACAAAGCCAGTAATTTCCCTCCCCAATAAATAACTCCTGTATTAGCAATATTTTTTAGCTTGAAGTCAAAAATATTATTAAACCAGCCTCCAGGTCTTTGAGTGCCAAATACCCCTCGATAAAGGATTTTTCTTGCTGCTTTTTCTTGCACATAAGCTGTGGTTTTAACAAAGCGGTTACGATAATACGCCTGACCATCTTGAAAAGAAAACGCGCTAATCATACCATCTCCATCAAAAGGATGGTGAATTGCTGAACCAGCAATATCTAGTAAACCTGGCCCATTACGAAACAATGTTCCAGATAATTCCGTGGGTATTTGTCCTTCTATGTCTGTGATTTGGTATTCATATTCATGAGGCTGGGAATCATAACCTTGTCTCCATTCTTCTTTGTTGTATGATTTATTACTTGCTGTTGGACTGATAGTATTGGTCATGATGATTTTTGGTTACCGATAAACAAGCTGATATTTTTAAGTAGTCTTGATTTTTTCAGGATATCAAGAATTATAAAGATTTGTGTTGATGCTTATCCTATGTCGGCAGATTGATTGTTAGCCAAAATTCTGTTGAAATACAACATTTAAAAGTTAGCAGATAGCAGATAGCAATTAAGACCTAGAGCCTAGAGCCTAGTGCCTAGTGCCTAAAACTTATTGATGATTAATTAAATCAATCTTAGCTATTTCTTGGGCTGCACTTTGGAGTTGCAAAATATTAGTTGCTTGTTTTAAGCAATAAATTGGTAAGCAAATAATTATTAATAACTGCCATAAATCAAAATTAAAATTACCAAGAGTAAAATTAAAACTAATTAAATAAAAATTGAGATAAAGCAAAATATAAAATACTTCATTACCCAAAATCAAAAGATCCATAAAAGTTTTATTGCCATAATAAAGCTTCAATAAGCCATTTGTTGACCACTCTGAAGAGTCTTTGTGACTGGTTTTACCCAGCATTCCTGTAGCGTAAATTAAATAATAGTGACTACTAACATCAAGAGCGATCGCGCCAATAAAAGCTAATAAATAATTTGGATATAATTGCGCCAAAATTAAACATAAACCTGCCGTTGCCGAGCGATCTGCCACCATATCTAAAGCAGCACCAAAATTACTACTTTGGTTGTAAGCACGAGCAGCACGACCATCAAATTCATCTAAAATAAAAGCGATCGCATATAAACTAATACATAACTGCCAGTTACCGAATGTATGACTCAGAAAGCTGAATAGATACAAGATAAATCTAATATAGCCAATAATATTTGGCACAAATAAAAAAACTTTATTGAGCGACATAATCAGAAATCAGTTAGGACAGTTAGGACAGTTAGGACAGTTAGGACAGTTAGGACAGTTAGGGCAGTTAGAACAGTTAGGACAGTTAGGGCAGTTAGAACAGTTAGGGCAGTTAGAAACTCCCCAATGTTCACGTTTTACCTATTACTTATTACTTCCCCGTAGTGATACTAATCGTCCATCTGCCAGGGTTCAGTAATATTGCCTTCGTCGAGGATTTTCTTAGGACGTAAAATTAATACTAGTTGACCGACAATTGGCACATTTGGTTCATTTTCAAACCAACGTAATTCTAGTTTCTCTTCAATTTCGACAATAAAATAACTGTTAACATCCCAATTTTTATTAGCCCGATCCAAGATAATTAATACTTCTTCTACTTTCCCCGATAAAGACTTAGGCAAGCGATCGCTTTTACATAAATAAGCTACAGGATCGACGGCTTTGAGTACCGCCTGCCACCCAGGAATCGGAACATAAGTACCAGCAGTTGTTTGGATACTGCCAAAGGGTTGCTCAATTTCTACTTTATTGACTGCTTCTATCACTTGGCTACTGAGGGGATAAGAGCCAGCTAGAGGGACAATACGAGGTAATTCTTCTTCTACTTCTAGACGATATAAGGGCAAGAGAGGTTCACTAGCACTTTTAACAACACTAAAGTCGCTTAATAACTTTTCGATCGCTTCTCTGGCGGTTGCTGAATGGGCAAATTTTAATCCTTGAGCAATTAAACGCGATCGCTGTTGTAAATCTTTTTGATTTTTTGCTCTTTTCCAAACTGAATAAGCTACCCAATCTCCAGGATGATTAGTAAAATCTGCTGGTAACTGAGAAATCCGTGAGACATCTTGGATTGTCTTAGCAACTAGGTGCGCTCCATCGACATCTAAACGTTTATCATAAGCTAGCAAACTAGCGTCTACTCGTTGCTTTTGATTAAGTACTCGAAACTCATATAAAACATCACTACGAGGGCCTTTATAGTAAGCTAATACTTCTGGCGCGACCTTCTCCTGAACTAGATTATCAAAAACTTGAGCAGCCACAATCACCAGATTTTGTTGACTATTCTGAAATCCCGTATCCTCAAAAATTTGCTGGGGACTATATCCTGCTTTTCGTAACTTTTGACAGATTTGCCCCCATTCTACCCAAGTGCCTTCTTTGTGGAGTAGCGATCGCACTAATTCTTGTGCTTCGGCTGCCGATATCTCAGTCTGACTATTTTGTGGCATATCACTCATATTATTCTTTCTCATCCCTCATTATTGATCCCTCTTAGCAATAATTTTGCCTTGCTTGATTTAATATCAGCACGCGTTCGCCGAAGGCGTGGCGTAGCCAATCGCGTTTGCGGAGCAAGTCGTAGACTCAGCGTACCCGTAGGGTAATCGCCTACTTCATTCAATTATCAATTCTAAGATCATGGCAGTCTTAACTCACGACGCAAGAATAGAATATATTGTAAATTTTAGTAAAGATAAAGTTAAAAAAAGTAACACTTATTTGCAAGTCCTTGATAAGGCTACTGAGCAAAGATTGTAATATTTTTGACTAAGAGCCAAAATTTTTTTAAATTTTCTCAATAATTGAAGAATTAGCTCAAAACGATGAGTGATGAAAGATGAGGAATTTAGTAATTACTAATTACTGATAACTGTTGATTATTATTGATTGACTCCCTCTGTCACCTCTACTTTTCTACTCCTGTGCTGCTCTGTTAAAATTTTTTATCCTAGATTTTTTGCCTTTCTTTAGTAATAATAAATTTTTAGTAGGATTTTCAATCCTTTTGGAGGGCATGATGTAATAGTTTTTACTTCTTAAATTTAAGTTTATTTAAGTTTTTACTTACTCAAACTTAAAAAATTGATTTTTCGGGCATTGAAAAATAATACGTGTAATTTTTCTGCAAATTGCTTACAATGCCATAGGAGCAAAAATAAAGAAAACTTTGTGATTTCTTTATAAATCTTCAGAAAAAAATCCCTAATTTCTGTCTAATCTTCACCAAAGTTATCGTAATCGAGGCTAAAATCGGAAAATAATCACAAGTTTCTAGTTGATAACACTCACTAAATAACTTGTACTAATCGACTCAGCAGAATACTGGCACTGTTCCCTTGGGAATAGCTAACCCTAATATTCAGGAGTTAAACCAAAGTGTAATTAGGCACAAACTAGCTTTCACTTAACTAAACTTAACTAAAAAAATATCATTCAAAGTTTCACTGAAGGAGCAAGAGAAAAACGGCATGACCCAAGCTAATCAAGTTCTAGCAACAATCGCCAATCCTGAGAGCGACTGGGAAAGTATGATCGAAGAAGATACCGACAAAGATCAAGATGATCTCGATCTGAAGACGGAAATTAAGGGTAAAAAGAAAAAAGCAGGTACTGCTCGACGTTCTGAGCGAGGTAGAAAGAAACCTTACACTGAAGATTCTATTCGTATTTATTTACAAGAAATTGGTCGTATTCGACTTCTCAGAGCAGAAGAAGAAATTGAATTAGCTCGGCAAATTGCCGATTTATTGGAACTAGAAAGACTTAAAGATAGCCTAGAAGATGGTCTAGGTAGAGAAGCTACCGAGGAAGAATGGGCAAGGGAAGTCGATATGGAGTATCGCAAATTCCGCCGTCGCCTATTTATTGGTAGAAGGGCTAAAGATAAGATGGTACAGTCTAACCTGCGTTTAGTCGTATCTATCGCCAAAAAATACATGAATCGAGGCTTATCTTTTCAGGATTTAATTCAAGAAGGTTCTTTAGGACTGATCAGAGCAGCAGAAAAATTCGACCACGAAAAAGGCTATAAATTTTCAACTTATGCTACTTGGTGGATCAGACAGGCAATCACTAGAGCGATCGCTGATCAATCTCGTACTATTCGTCTTCCTGTTCACCTTTATGAAACTATTTCTCGCATCAAAAAAACTACTAAATTACTTTCCCAAGAGCAAGGGCGTAAACCTACAGAAGAAGAAATCGCAACTCGTATGGAGATGACCATTGAGAAACTGAGATTTATTGCTAAATCCGCTCAGTTACCCATATCACTGGAAACTCCCATCGGTAAGGAAGAAGATTCTCGTTTAGGTGATTTTATTGAAGCTGACGGAGAAACACCAGAAGATCAGGTATCTAAAAGTTTACTCAGAGAAGATCTAGAAAGTGTATTAGATACTCTTAGTCCTCGTGAGCGCGATGTACTCCGCCTTCGTTATGGTTTAGATGATGGTCGCATGAAAACATTAGAGGAAATCGGACAAATCTTTAATGTTACCCGCGAACGTATTCGTCAAATCGAGGCTAAAGCCCTACGCAAGTTACGTCATCCCAACCGAAATAGCATACTTAAAGAATACATTCGTTAATCCAGAAAATAATCTACCTCTGGATAGATTGTAGGAGTTAACGATATTTTTGTTAGCTCCTTCCTTTAATGTAAATACTTAAATAAGTTTATTCAAAATCAATGTTAATGATCGATCTACGAGGTAATAAACCAACTAAAAAATGATTAATATTCGTTCTTAACTGTTGACTTCCACTACGATAAGGTTGTGGTAAAAAAAGATCTCCAGCTATGATCCAAAAAATCAAAATAGTGAAACAAAATTCAATAAATAATTTCCAGCGCATTGTTACTCAACCAAAGTTTTAAGCTAATCGACCCTTAATTTGCACACTCAGCTTTTACTCTTTTATTAGTTAAGAAATTAAAGTATAAAGACTTGATTAATTAAGGCTTATCTTACTTTCAGTTTAATCACGCTCGTCAAAGATAACTTCAGTATTCTTACGACAGTAATTATTTTTTAAATATTAATTTCAGCAATACTCTGGACAGTTTTTATTAAATAACAACTTTAAACGCTCCAAGCTGTATTCCAAGGCATACCACCAACTTCCAAACCAGCTAAATGACTGTTGGCTTTAACTATTTGTTTGCCAGTGCGATTGGGCGTAGCCCACGCTTCGCGATTACCCGAAGGGTACGCTACGCGATCGCGTAATTCTAAACTTAATTCGCCTTTAGTTGTATCCCGACAGTTAAACACTAAACCTTTGGCTGTAGGAGTACGGACATAAACACCAGGTAAGTCTGTTTTTCCTGACAACGTTACGCTAAATTCCGCCGATTTAGCTTGTATTTGCCATTTTCCCCAAGGTTCTATCTGCCATCTAACCTCAGAATTCCAAGGCGCAAATTCATAAAATTTTCCCTGATAATGTATCCCAACTAAAGCAACTTCTTCTTGCCACCATAATACTTGTCTAATTCCTCCCCCCGCAGTTAAAGCTAAGTCTGGCTGTTGTTCAAAACTATTACAATTAACCCAAAACCACTTTTGAGGAAACGAACCACCCCAATTTTTCTCGCTATAAGCAGGTGCAGCCTTAAAATTATAGCGTTGCCCGCGCCACTCAACCCATCCTGTTGCGAAACCATGAGCTAGAGTAATTTGCCATCCTGGTTCAAATATGGGTAAATAAGATAGCCAGCCTGCGGTTGATTGTTGTAGTTTGTGTCGATCACCCCAACCGTAGACGGGTTGGATTTGATATTGCCAACGACAATATTCATTTCTCACAGGATCGAAGATGCTTCCTTGATTTAAAGTAGCTGTTACTTGATATCCTTCGGTAATGTAGTTGTTAAACTCAGCAGGAGATAAAATTCCAGGTTTGGTTGGCAAATGAGTTTTTTTCCAATGTCCAAAGCTGAAACGATCTGTAGCTGCAAAAAACTTGTCTACTTGCGGAAATGAACGATAGAGATAAGCTTCATCAATACCTAATATCTGTACTGCACCACCACTATAAGGTTTTCTGCCTAAAGGATCTTCGAGAGAATACATAAAGGCAAAAGTTTGATTAATTTCAGGTAAAGTCAGACGTAAATACCAACCTTCAAAATAACGAGGATTAATTTGATTCCAGTGATAACCACTGTGAGGGGTTTGCAAATCGGTTTTGAGGGTAAAGCACGATAAAGTCATTTCATTGAACATTGAACATTAAACATTGAACATTTTTGATAAATGGTAAGGCTTTCAAAATTTTTCAACGGTTGTTTTACTACAAGTGGGTTTTCAGAATTGGATTTGGTATCATATCATCTAACAATTATGATTGTTATTTTGGTTGAGCAAACCTGAAAATGTCAGAAGTAAATCAAGAATCGCTTAATTTAGAAAATAATTTACCACCAACACCTACAGAAAGATTAGAAAATTCCCTAAAAAATATTTATTGCCTCAGTGGTTTAGGAACAGATGATCGCGTTTTTCAAAAACTAAAATTTCAAGGTTATCAACCAATTCATATTCATTGGATAGAACCCAAAAAGAGAGAAAGTATTACTGCTTATGCTCAACGTTTAACTACACAAATTAAGTCAGATTATCCAATTTTAGTAGGCTTATCTTTTGGAGGCATAATTGCTGTGGAAATAGCCAAACAAATTGCGACTGAAAAGGTAATTTTAATTTCTAGCACTAAAAATAAACAAGAAATTCCTTTCTATTTTAAGATTTGGCGTTGGTTACCTATTTATCTTTTATTACCTGCAAGATTTATACTTTGGGTGAGTCAATTGTTGGTAGGTTGGTTTTTTAGTTTAGAAACTATGGCGGAAAGAAAATTATTAAAAGCAATTATCTTTGATGTTAATGCCAAATTACTTAAATGGTCAATTCATCAAATTGTTACTTGGAAAAATGAATTAGTTCTCGACAATATTTATCATATTCATGGTGAAAGCGATCGCATTTTTCCTATGAGGTTTGTTCATGAGGATTTTAGTGTTAAACACGGTGGACATTTAATGATTATGAATCAGGCTGAGTATCTTTCCCAATTAATTCAAAAAATTGTTAATTTATAGTTAAATAAAACAAGCAATCGGAAACAGTAGATACTCTAAAAAAAAGAGTTTCCAGATAAACTGATAAAAATCAGTAATAGCAGTTTTTTCATTTAAATCAACATCACTACTACGCCACCAAAGTAAGCCTAATAAAACTAGATGACTGACAATAAAAAAGCTGACATTTAAAGAAGTTAACCAGAAAAAACCTGCACCGATCATACCAAAATAACAAACAGTAATTACCCAACGAGAAAGATTAAATACCGCAGGTTTTCCTATTACTAAAGTAAAAGTATTAATGTTATATTGCTTATCCCCTTCAAGATCAGGAACATCTTTAAAAATCGCGATCGCAACGGTAAAAAGTAAAATAAATCCAGTTAATGTCCAGACATAAGGATTTAATGCCTCTCTACCATCTAGTTTATCGCCATAATGCAGAAATAAGCCGATATTAACGATAATTCCCCGTACTGTCAAAATACAGAAAGCTGCCCAAAACGGAAATTGTTTTAAACGTATTGGTGGTAATGAATAAGCTGTACCAATGATTAAACTAACAACTACAGTAGTAAATAACCAGATTCCTGATAACCCAGCTATCAGTAAGGCAAGAATACCTGAAAAAGTTACGATTAGCTTTCCTTGTTGTGAGGTAAAATCTCCAGAAGCCAAAGGTAGATTAGGTTTATTGATTTTATCTATTTCGACATCACAGATTTGATTCAAGCCCACAATATAAATATTGCCACACAAACAGGCTAACCAAACTGCCAACATCTGCTCTAAATTGATAGCTGTAACTGTATTGCCAGTAGTAGCTAAAGAAATACAATATAATGCCAGTACACTTAGACTAGTGCCAATAATAGTGTGGGGGCGAGAAAATTTCCACAGGCTTTTTATCCAAGTCATATATCGTAGTACGTTAATTGGTTAGTACGAAAAATCAATGGCTCGAAAGTAGCCCTTCGGGTTCGACAGTTTGCTCAAGTCGGGGAACCCGCCCAACGCAACTGTCTCACAAGTAGCAAGTAGCAAGTAGCAATTTAATTCAAGCAACTTTAATTACTTTACGCATAATTTGAAGTAAACGGAGTTAAAACTATCTTAAAAAAATTTTTTTATACCAGAAATCTACTGTCGCCAAGCAAAAATCGCCTTTTGGGATACTTCTTTCCAAGGAACATTATGTTGACGAGCTAAAGCAGCACAATCTTCATATTCTGGCTGCACATTAATAATTTGCTGTTGTTCCCCTTCTCCCCAGCTAGCAATTTTGACTTTTACTACACCATAGGCAGTTGTTACAGACTGAAATTCTCGCTTAAGCATACTTCTTAGTTGAGTTCGTTCTCGAATTCCCAAGGTAGTAGTTTCCCGAAAAATAATGGTTTTACAAGTGTTAACCAATTCAGGATGACAAATAACCGTTAACAAAATGCCTGATCGCGATTTTTTCATCCCTATACTTTGGGTAAAAACATCTAACGCCCCAGCAGCTAATAATTGTTCCAGGGTATAAGCAATTGCTTGCGGACTGAGATCATCAATTTGGGTTTCTAAGACTGTAATTGTTTCTTGTTGAAATACTGATGATTGTGTTGTAGAAGTAGTAGTTTTTTCCCCTAGCCAAAACCTTAATATATTAGGAATCTCTAAATCTCTTGAACCTGCACCTAAACCAATTTTTTCTAACTTCATAGCAGGAGGCTCACCAAAACCAACAGCTAAAGTAGTGGCGATCGCTGCTCCCGTTGGCGTAACCAACTCTTTTTTGATACCATTACTATAAATTGGTGCTTCCCGTGCCTGCCATAATTTAACCACTGCTGGTACAGGTACAGGCAAAATACCATGAGCAGCCTTAATTGTACCTCCTCCAGTCGGCATCGGCGAACAGTATAGTTCATCAAGATCAAGCCAGTCCAAACCAATGCAAGTACCGACAATATCGACAATGGCATCCGTTCCGCCGACTTCGTGAAAATGAACTTGAGTAGGGGCAATACCGTGAACTTCTCCTTCAGCGATCGCTAGTTGTCTAAAAATATCAAGACTCCATTGTTTTACCCTATCTGGCAAAGTTGCAGATTTAATTAAATTTTCAATCTCTGGTAAATGTCTGGCAGGATAATGGTGGTGATGGTGATTAGTATCAGTTGAGTCAAGTTCTAAGCGTAAATCAACGTCAACTTTAGTGGCAGCTTGCCCATTACGCATAACTGTTGCGGTTTTTAAGTCATATTCTTGCTCAATCCCTAAACTTCGGAGACTATCAATTAAATATTGCCAGGGTACACCTAAATTTATTAATGCCCCTAAGCACATATCCCCAGAAATCCCTGTAGGACACTCCCAGTAACCAATCTTGACCATATTAACCTATAACCTATAACTTATAACCTATAACAGTTTGAGTAATGAGTAATAAGATTTAGCTATTACTTCCTACTTTCTACTTTCTACTTAGCCTACTACCCACTACTTACTACCTACTACCTTTTTAAAAATTATGGCAGTTTTATACGAATTACATCCCGATAATCCCCAGCCAAGAACTATTGAACAGATTGTAGCTGCCTTACAAAAAGGCTCAGTGATGCTCTATCCTACCGATACCGTATATGCCATTGGTTGCGATCTTAACGTCAAATCAGCAGTTGAAAAAGTCAGAAGAATTAAGCAAATGTCTAACGATAAACCCCTGACTTTCCTATGTTCTTCCCTGTCTAATATTTCTCAATATGCCACAGTAAGCGATCGCGCTTATCGAATTATGAAACATTTAATTCCAGGGCCTTATACTTTTCTCCTACCTGCTACAAAGCAAGTTCCCAAACTAGTCATGAGTCCCAAACGTAAAACTACAGGTATTAGAGTTCCTGATAATGTCTTATGTCAAGAATTATTAACCAGACTTGGTAATCCTGTGGTCTCCACTTCGGCGCATATAGCCAATGACGAGGGCGAATATCCCACTATGAATGTAGAAAAGACATTGCTATTTGATAGCTTGGAAAATCAAGTAGATATAATTATTGATAATGGCATTGATCCAGGATTTAAAGTATCAACTATCTTAGATTTTACGGCTGATGAACCAGAGGTAGTGCGTCAGGGTTTAGGTTGGCAGGAAGTCGAAAATTGGTTAAATTTGGTACATTAATAAAAACCTGTTTATTAATATTCTATAGAAGTTTGTACCCCAGGAGCATATGGTGATGAACTACTGCGACCACAAGAGTACGCAGTTTCTGCTCAATTACCTCTACTTAGGGACGAAAACTATTAGCAAAAATAGCAGCCTGAGTGCGATCGCGTAAATCTAAAGAGCGTAAAATACTATTGACATGATTTTTCACAGTACGCTCTGTAATATATAGTTTAGTTGCAATTTCCTTATTACTGTGTCCTGTAGCAATTAGTTGCAGTACTTCTTTTTCTCTGGTGGTTAACTGAGCAAATTCGGCAATAGCATCAGGTTTTGGCTGAAGAGAAGAATTATTTATGGCTTTAGCTAATAATCCTGGTCCCATTTGACTATAGCCTTTATTAACCAAACGAATGGCTTGAGCCAATTCTGCTGAAGGGGTATCTTTGAGTAAATAGCCTTGTGCGCCATGTGCGATCGCTTGAGTAACGTATTGATCGTCATCAAAAGTAGTTAAGACTAATATTTTTATCTTTGGTGCTTGCTCTTGAATAATGCGAATTGCTGCTACTCCATCCATGATTGGCATTCGGATATCCATCAAGATCACGTCTGGTTTTAAAGTGATCGCCTGTTCTACTGCTACTTGACCATTTTCTGCTTCGCCAACAACTTCCAAATCAGGATGAGTCTGCAAAAGGCTGGATAAACCCTCACGAACAATACTTTGATCGTCTACTAACAACACATGAATCATAATTTTAATGAATAATCAATAATTAAGCTTAAACAAGGGAATTTCCACATTTATCCGACATCCTTGACCGTATTTACTTATAATGGCGATTTTTCCTTGTAAGGCTGCGGTGCGCTCTTTCATTCCTTGTAACCCAAAGCCAGTAGTATTATCAATTTGATTAAAGCCACAGCCATTATCTTCTATAGAAAGCAAAATCTTTAACCCTGTTTCTTTTAAGGATAGGTTTACTTTGGTTGCTTGACTATGTTTGCTAATGTTGGTCAGTGCTTCTTGAACGATACGATATAAAGCCGTATTAACTTCAGTTGGTAATTTAGAAATCAAATCAATTTCCGAGGCGATCGCAATATTTGTATTAGACTCAAAGTCTAAGATTAATTCTTCTATGGTTGTCAAGAGCGATCGTTCTTGGAGTGGATTAGTTCTTAAAGTTGCGATCGAAGCACGAATATTTGCCAGGGCATCTTTGCCTAACTGTCTAGCTTTGGCTAAATGACTTGCAGCTTTAATCTGATCCCTAGCTAAAAACACCGCAGTATTTTCTAACTGAATACTTTGAGCGGTTAAATAATGACCAACAGAATCGTGAATTTCCCTGGCAATGCGATTTCTTTCTTGTAATGTTGCCTGATCTTCGATTTGCAGCGCATATTCTCTTAAACGACGATTGGCTTGAACTAACTTAGTTCTACTTTCATGTTCAGCTATTACGGCACTTACCAATAAAATAACAAACGCCAGCACCAAAGCAAACAGCAACGCAGAATTAAAAGCCAAACCAAATAAAACTCGACGCAATTCTTCTGATGGTAAACGTCTGAGAACAGGAGGCAATGGTCTACCTAAACTAATGCCCCATGGACTAACCCCCATCAATGACATTATTTGCAAAGTTAAAAACGAAGCATAAGCCAAAATGGCAATCAAAATTCTGCCACTCCAAGAAAATAATAAACAGGCGCGAATTACCACTACCAAAAGTAAAGCAGGAAAGACTCTTTCCCCTCTTCCCACTAACAAGATTGTGAGCCAACTTAAAATAAATCCGCTAGCAATATAAACTTTTGAGATTAATTTTGAGCTGCTAGGTAGTCTTAAACCCATCACTCCTAAAAGGGCGATACAGGCAATTCCTAGTATAGTCAACCAAATTGAAGGGGATAAATGAGGATGGTGATGAGGGTGAGGGCGAGGAATTGTCCAAGTAAATGCAGCGAGTAAAGCAATTCCTAATAAGACCCATTCTAGATATAAAAGTAAACCAAATGAATGTCGGTGCCAAATATTAGCCATTGCTAGAAGAAGAACTCAATATTTACTTAATACCTTCCTATTATTTATGGCTTCGAGAAAGTAGCAATAGTCCTAAAGTACCAAAACAATTTAGGAGTTTAGATCGACGTGGTTTAATACTTGGTTTCTTAGGATTATAGTAACTAAATAATTCAATAATTCACGCCATTTGAGGTAATTTCAATTGATGAACTGGAAAACTTTTTCAGCAGTAATAGTAGCTTTATTTCTCTTACCACTGAGTACTTATGCTGCGACTTTAAACCAAGACAATAACACTCAAGAATCTAGAACAACTATGGGAAAAATAGCACAAAATTACGACAAAAAGGGTGAAAGAGGCGATCGCGGTGAGAGAATGGATAAACTTCTCGAACAGCTAAATCTTACTCCCGAACAATCTCAAAACATTGAAGCAATACAAAACCAGTCTAAAACTAACAGAGAGACTTTACGGTCACCAATCCAGGCACAACATCAAGAAATGCAATCGCTATTAGCTAATGATGCCAGTACCGAACAATTACGACAACAACACCAACAAGTTGAGGAACTCCATCAGCAATTGGGTAATAATCGCTTTGAAACTATGCTGCGGATACGAGAAGTACTAACCTCCGAACAAAGAGCAAAAATAGCTGAATTGATGGAACAACATCGCAGCAAAAGATTTGATCCCTAACAGACTTTATTTATAAAACAATATTCTGGACAAATGATCATGAATCGCTTTTTTCGCAAATATCTCTGGCTGGCGATCGCCTTGATGCTGACTGTTTTAGCGGTTATATTGCCTACCTATTTAGTTTCATCATTGTCAATACCTTCTACGATCGCTGGTGTCCAGGCTGCAAAGTGGGGCAATAACATCACCATCAGCTATACAGATAAAGCTTTTCGGTATGTCTCGAATGGTATTCCCAACCATAAGCGTTTAGCAGAGTATGCTGTGCCACAACTTGGAGGTATGAACAATCCCAGGAGTACCGCTCGCGCATTAGCCGATCCAACGATCGCTCATAATTATGATTTCACTATTCCTCTGCAACCTGTGAAGAGTGATACGCCCACTCCTACTAACTTGGGAGCAATTGGAGTTATGATTTCTGGTGCGCCTTTGTTCAATCCCTATGAAGGCGATAACCAGACTGTTGCGGTACTAGATAACTTTACGGTGAAGTCTGCTAATGGTCAGGATGTTCCTTTCCTCGATAGTTGTAATGGTCACCCCACGCCGATGGGAGATTATCATTACCACGGTTTGCCCGAATGTATTACTCGTACAGTAGATGTAGAGGGAGAAGCTTCACATATCATTGGTGTGGCACTTGATGGCTTCCCCATTTATGGCGATCGCGCCTTAAACGGTAGCAAGATTTCAGTGGATCAGCTAGATGCTTGTAACGGCATAACTAGCGCAACACCTGAATTTCCCCAGGGTATTTATCACTACGTATTGCCAGATATCAAGGATGCCAATTCGTCGATTCGCTGCTTTACAGGCAAAGTGAGTAAGTCGATGTCTACTAGATAAACCTTAATTTTGGTAATATTCCAATATTGCGTAGAGTGTGATTATTATAAACAAGTTGATAAAGCAGCCGATAATTCTCTAGCCGTTTGATAACGATCTCTTGGTTCAGGTTGACAAGCTTTGGCTAAAACCTTCCCTAGATTAGTAGGCATATTAGGAATGCTTTTAATATCAAACTCAAATTTATTGCTTTGGTAGCGATAATATTCCATTGGTGCTTTACCTGTCATCAAGAAAATAACAGTTGTGCCAACTCCATAAATATCAGATTGAGGACAGGGTTTACCTCGGTATTGTTCTGGCGCGCTATATCCTTCAACACCAATACGAGTTTCCAAAGCAGTTCCTAATTCCTTAACCGCACCAAAATCCAACAGCATCAAACGGCTATCTAAATTGCGTAACATCAAGTTAGCTGGTTTAACATCACGATGTACTAAAGGCGGTTCGAGATTGTGTAAATATTCCAAAATATCGCAAATTTGAATCATCCAGCGAATTGTTCTGTCTGGATCAGTCGCACCCCGTTGATTGACAAATTGTTCTAGGTTATGACCATGAATTAATTCCATCACAATATACTTGTGATTATTTTCCACAAAAAAGTCAAAATATTTGGGAATACCTGGATGTTCCAAAGATTTTAAAATTCGAGCTTCTCTTTCAAATAATTCCCTGGCTTTGGCGATGCGTGCCATATCTGCATTCATCTCTTTGAGAACTAAAAGCATGGGCGCATTTTTAACAGTGCGGTTACGATCCCATGCCAAATAAGTAGTTCCCATACCCCCTCTACCAAGAACCCGTAGAATTTGATAAGAACCAATAAATTTCTCTTCGCTGACAATTGGCTGTCCACAATGTCGGCAGAAAATACTACCGTCGGGGTTATCTCCATGGTCACAGACAGCAGCAGGTTGGATAATATTGGTTTGTTCAAGATCTGGTTGATGTTTAGTTATATGAGATTCTAGTTCAAACTTAAATACAGGCCCATTTTCTGCTAAACGAATTAGATCATCGTGTTGCAAAATAGTTTCGGTAACAAAAGTATTATTAACTAAAGTACCGTTAGTGCCTCTACTAATCAATTGCCATTTCTCTTGGGGTGGATTAGTTAAAGTCAGTTCTAAATGCTGTCGAGAAACCTGAAAATAGCCATGAAGAACAATATCATTATTTTGAGCGCGACCAATACGAATTACCGATTTATCGGCAAATTCCCACTGTTGTAGGGGTTGATTTGTCTGCGGTTCTAAAAGCGTAAAAATGACCATACGGAAGAATTTATCAATATCAATAAAAATATATAAAAAATATATAATTATGGTCTTTAAAAATCAGCCTTTAACTTGATTTTAACGAGTATAGCAGTAATATTGTCGTGACCATTGTATTCATTAGCTAAATTTATTAATTTAAATAGACCCGCTTGTAAATCGCTACCAGAACTAATTAAAGGTTCAAGATACTCTTCCCAGTGATTTTCTAGTAAATCATTGTCTGAAAGACCGTCGGAACAAAGTAATAAGAGACAATCTTCTGTAACTTCCAAAAACTGAATATCAGGTCGGACATAGTTGCTTTCTCTTGGCCCTAATGCCTGAGTTAATTGATAAGCATCAGGTCTACCATAGGCAATATCAGGTTCAACTCCGCGATTAATTTCCCTTTGACCAACTTCATGATCCAAAGTCAATCTTTCTAAACCTTGCTTACGAGTTAGACGATAAATACGACTATCTCCTACATGAGCGATCGCTAGTTGGGTATCTTGTAACAAAGCCATAACTAGAGTAGTTCCCATTCTACCGCTACCAGAGCGTGAATTATCTATATTGGTCTGATATAAAGTTTCATTGGCTAATAGTATTGCTGCTTCAATAGTATCGTGGTCGGGTAATTCTTCCTGCCAGTGAGTTTGAAAAAATTTCTGGAGTTGTTCAACAGCCATAGCACTAGCGACTTCTCCCGCAGCGTGTCCTCCCATCCCATCACACACTATATACAAACCCCGAACACTTAGGTGATTTTCAGCATTATTTTCAACTTTTTCAACGATAGTTTTGATTCCAAAGAAATCTTCATTGTGATCTCGTTGCAACCCAATATCGGTACAGCTAGCATCTGCAACACTTTTTAATTGCATGGGTATCATAGCTGTTGCTTGTTCGTCGAATTCGCTACTATACATCATATCCTCATCGTTTTCCGAGAAGAAACTTTGGGGTTCAGATGTCTCACCTATTTGAAAATCAGCTTGAAAATTAGGTTGAATTGGGGTTTTATCGGGATCAGATTGGGGAATGTTCACTGTAGGATAATAATTAGTGTGAATGTCAAAAGATTCAAATTCGTCTTCACTTAGACCTAAGTTGTGAAGCTCTAGTCGCAACTCTTCTATTTCAATAATTTCTCCCGAAATTACTCGATCAAGCAATTGATTAAGATTATCTAAATTGTCTATATTTGATTGAGCAAAGCAAAATTGCCAGGTTTGGGCTAAATCCTTTAATGTCGGAATATTATCTTCTTGATCAATATATAGTTGCTGCAAACAGAAAGCTTGGTCTTCATCTATGCGTAAATTGTTGTTAACCAGCAGACTTTGAGCGCAATTAATTTGCTGCAAAGGTTTCCAAAGTTTTGCCATTTCGTCTAAAAACCAAATAATTTGTAGTAACGGCATTTTTTGCTGTGACCATAAATCTGTCAGTAATTGCCATCGAGAACGATCTGGTAATAAAACTACCCCTTGATCTTGTTGTTGCCAAGCATCATAAATTTTCGGAACTGTAGGCGTATATTTTTCTAGAATTAAATAGGGTAAAGCATGAGTTGGTAATCCTATTTGATTCCAATATTCAGCTACAGATAAATAGGAATTATTTAAACCCTGTCCCTGTTTTAAGTCAGCAAATATTTCCATCTGCTGCTGTTGTAAGGTGACTAAACGGGGTTTTTGTAAGGGATATTTGTCAATCACCTTACCTTGAAGAAATGTGCTATCTAAACTTTGGTAGGCTGGTTGGAGAGATTGATTAGAGGTGGTATCACCCTCAAAAGCATAACGATGAGAAGTATTATTATCTTGTGCTTTGAGTGGTAAAGAATGCCTTATTTTTTCTCGACCTGAGATAAATAAATCTGATAGGTCTTCTATTTTCAATTTATGACCTTTAATAGCAGTGTTGCTGCTTGTGACTTCAGTTAATTCTGGTTGCAATACTAATTCTGCGACTGATTTTTTTTGAGAAACTATTGCCCACAGCACAGTATGGTTGACAGCACCACAAAAGCTACAGGTTTTGGCTTCAATCGGAATATTTGCTTGACAATGACAACAGCTTTTTTCTGTCAGGGAAACACCACAATTCTGACAAAATTTATTGGCTTCTGGGTTTTCAAATTCACACTGAGGACAAATAAGCATAATCCCTCTTTCTTTAAATATTATTTATTTTTTTGCCTACCTTGATCTCAATTTTGCTGAATTCGTTAATATTTTCGTTGTGACAAGCTTTACAAAGTCATGACTAAGCTCTAACAATATTAATTGTTCCACAGCATTACAATTGTTTGTACCAGATGACATAAATAAATCAGCAATAAAGATTAATTTACTTGAACCAAATAACTAAAGATAAAAAATAATAATGTAAAATTATATCCGCAATCTTAGCTTATAGTCTGTTTTTGGCAATCCTATCTTTTAAGTATTAGTAAAATTTACTTATATAGTTGCATCACTTGTGCGATCGCCAGACGAGACTGCACCTCTAAATCTAAAGAAGAAGTATGCCCTAAATTAAAATGTGCTGCTGCTGCACAACCAATCATCGCTGCATTGTCAGTACAAAATTTTAAGGGAGGAAAATAGACTTTGAGATTATGTTTAGTTGCTGCTTGTTGAAGATATTTTCTGAGTCCACTATTAGCTGCCACACCACCACCAATAGTTATTGTATCAAGATTATGATCTATAGCGCACTTAACACTACGTCGCGCCAAAACTCTAGCTACGGTATCTTGAAAACTAGCTGCCAAATCAGCAACAGGTATTTCTCCCTCAAATTCTAATTTTTCAATTAATCTCAAAACTGCGGTTTTCATCCCACTAAAACTATAGTCATAGGGATGATAGCCTCCGTCTGGTAGAGAAATTCTGCCCTCTGGTAACTGAAATGCATTTGGGTTGCCTTGTTGTGCCAAGCGATCAATTATTGGCCCGCCTGGATAACCTAAATTTAGTAACCGCGCTACCTTATCATAAGCTTCCCCTGCTGCATCGTCTCTAGTTGTGCCTAGTAGTTCGTATTTACCATAATCTTTAACGTGGATACTACTGGTATGTCCGCCTGAAACCAATAAACACAGAAAAGGTGGCTCTAATTCTGGTTGAGTTAAATAAGAAGCATAAATATGTCCTTCTAAATGGTGTACTCCCAAAAATGGCTTGTGGTGAATCATGGCTAAAGTTTTGGCTGCTGCTACCCCAACGAGCAAAGCACCGACTAAACCAGGGGTACAGGTAGCTGCGATCGCATCTATTGCTTGCCAATCGATTGCTGCCTCTGATATTGCCTGACTAATACAAGGATTAATAATTTCTAGATGTTGTCGAGAAGCTAACTCAGGTACAACACCTCCATAAGTTTGATGCAATTCGATCTGAGAAGAAACAATACTACTTAAAACTTGACGATTCTTTACAATTGCCACCGCAGTTTCGTCACAACTTGTTTCGATCGCTAAAATTGTTGCCATCCTTTGATAAGTTGATTTATTAGTTAAGTGTCTAAGAGATAATCTTTACGCTTTGCTACCAACACAATTATTATCTATCAGAAAAGGAAACATATTCATGAGAAGGTTGTTTGCTTTAATACTAGTATTTACGCTCTGGTTTGGTTTTGCTCCCACGGCAACTGCTGATGATGTAGCTAATTTGACCCCTTGCAGCGAAAACTCCGCCTACGTACAAAAAGCCAAAAATTTCCGCAACACTACTGACGATCCCAATTCTGGAAAAATTAGAGCGGAACGTTATGCTGAAGCTCTTTGTGGCCCAGAAGGATATCCCCATTTAATCGTCGATGGTCGCTGGTCACACATGGGAGATTTCTTTATCCCTAGTGTTCTCTTTTTATATATTGCAGGCTGGATAGGCTGGGCTGGTCGCTCTTACGTCATTGCCGTTAGAGACGATAAAAACCCAGAAATGGCTGAAGTTGTCATTAATGTTCCCCTAGCTATCAGCAAAATGTTAGCTGCTGCCACTTGGCCCTTACTAGCATTTGGTGAATTTACTAGTGGCAAATTAATAGCAGATGATACGGAAATTACCGTTTCTCCTCGCTAGATTACATTTTATTTACTGTTTAAATGGAGGATTTTATGGGAGACTTACAAAGGTTTCTTTCTACTGCCCCAGTTTTGATTATGGCTTTGCTTACTTTTACAGCAGGGATTTTGATTGAATTTAATCGTTTTTATCCCGATCTATTGTTCCATCCACTAAGTTGATCTAAAATCAAATTGAATTCAGGTTTCTATTACTTAACTTAATTTATCTACTTTCAGTTAGGTGCTGAAAAATTAATAATTATTCTGCGATTAATTTGGTTGTTAATCGCAGTTTTTTTTGTATATTTTATCTTTGTTCAGGATAATACCTGTCTAAATAGCATCCTGAATATCATCATTCATATCAAACCAGACGTAATCACCAGTAACTAATAATTGGTTACTGGCAAATGCTTACTACTCGCTGAATTATCCTTGCAATTTTTTTCCTAATAATTGATTAGTTAATTTAGGATCAGCACGTCCACCAGTTTGTTTCATTACTTGTCCGACAAAGAAACCTTTGAGTTTAGTTTTGCCGTTACGGAATTGTTCTAACTCTTGGGGATGGGCAGCAATTACTTCGTCAATAATTTTTTCAATTTCGCTGGTATCAGAAATTTGAATCAAGCCTTTTTTCTCAACTAAGGCTTTGGCTGAACCGCCTTTTTCTAATAGTTCAGGTAAGATTTCTTTACCAATTTTGCCACTAATTGTCCCTTCTTCAATTAAACCAATTAATTCCGCTAGGGTTTCTGGTTTTAGTTGAGTTGCCGTAATTGTCAGATTATTACTGTTTACATAGGCTGCAATATCACCCATCACCCAGTTAGCTACTTGTTTAGTATCTGCACCTTCCTCTGCGATCGCAGCTTCAAAATATTCGGCGACAGTGCGATCGTCGGTTAAAACTCTCGTATCGTAAGCCGATAGACCTAATTCTGACTCATAACGATGACGTTTAGCTACAGGTAGTTCAGGTAATTCCGCTTTCCAAGTTTCTAATTGTTCTGGGGAGACTTCAATGGGAGGGAGATCAGGTTCAGGGAAATAACGATAGTCGCTGCTTCCTTCCTTCAGACGCATACTTTTAGTCCGTCCACTACCTTCTTCCCACAGACGAGTTTCTTGATAGATAGGTTCGCCGTTAGTAATTGCCTCAATTTGTCTTTCGATTTCATAGTCGATCGCTTTTTGGATCGCGCTAAAGGAATTCATGTTTTTAATTTCGACTTTCGTACCAAATTCCTTTTGTCCTACAGGACGTACTGAGATATTGACATCACAACGTAAAGAACCTTCTTGCATTTTGCCGTCACTAATGCCCAAATAAAGCATAATCCGCCGTAATTCTTGAGCATATTCTGCTGCTTCTTTACCTGAACGAATATCGGGTTCAGAGACTATTTCTACTAGAGGAATACCCGCACGGTTAAAATCAACGAGAGAATAAGTAGAACCATCCAGGCGATCGCTCCCACCGTGAGTTAATTTCCCTGCATCTTCCTCCATGTGCAAGCGAGTAATGCCAATTTTTTTTCTAATTGGTTCAGTATTGGGTTTTTCAACAATTTCAATTTCTAGCCAACCATGTTCAGCGATCGGCAAATCGTATTGCGAGATCTGGTAATTCTTGGGTAAATCAGGATAAAAATATTGTTTACGATCAAACTTACTATAGGGTGCAATTTGACAGTTAAGAGCTAATCCTGCTTTGACAGCATATTCCAAAACTTTTTCATTTAAAACGGGAAGCACCCCAGGGTATCCCAAACAAATCGGCGAGATATTCGTGTTAGGGTTATCACCATCAAATTTTGTTGATTCGCGACTAAATATCTTAGTTTCAGTACTTAGTTGACAGTGAGTTTCTAATCCGATTACTGCTTCGTACTCTGTTTTTGCTGGTGCAGCCTTAATCATAAATTTTGAGCTTGGTAGAATAATAATGTTTTTATTTTATCGGTTTCGATTCATTTCTAACTTCTCTCTTGCAATGCTAAATTTTCTTCCAAGAAGAAAGGTTAAAATTTTGTAATTAAGCATAAAAACGAAAAGTATTAAAACAGTCGTGATGGTTCAATCGACAATCAATCTCATAACAGTTGATGACTTTGTTAAGCGGTATGGTGACGATAATCGCTATGAGCTAATTGACGGAGAGTTAATAGACATGGAACCCACTGGTTTACACGAGCAAGTAGCTGCTTTTATTGGACGAAAGCTAAATGTAGAGATTGACCGTCAAAACGCAGAATACTTTATTCCCTTCCGATGCCTGATCAAGCTTTTAGGTACAGAAACAGCTTTTCGTCCCGATGTAATTGTACTAGACCAAACTCAATTGGCAAACGAACCACTATGGCAACAAGAGCCTGTAATTACAATGGGAACTTCGATTAAGCTTGTTGTTGAAATCGTCAGCAGTAATTGGCAAAATGACTATGCCCGAAAAGTTGAGGATTATGCAGTGTTAGGTATCCCCGAATATTGGATTGTAGACTATTTAGGTGTTGGAGGAAGAGAGTATATTGGTAAACCAAAACAGCCTACTATTACCGTTTGTACATTGAACGGAGATGAGTACCAAAGACGCTTATTTAGAAACAATGATTTGCTTGTCTCTTCTGTATTTCCCGATTTGCAATTGAGAGCAAAACAAGTTTTTAGCTTAGGACAGTAAGTCTACTGCATTTATCGGTTCATTATTGCGCTCGTTTGATTTGGATTACGGGATATCAAGCGAGAATTCTACGTCTTGCTTACAACCAAAACTTAAAGAGTTGATTAATAGTCATAAACAAGGTAAGTTTTTAACGTACTAATGTACTAAAAATGACAACAAAAAATTGATTATGAAATTTAGGTAAATCTACAGCATTATTGTGGTTTACTTATGTTTGTTTTTCTAAAAAGATAAAGATTAAGGAATGCAAAAAAATCCTAGAAAATTAACTAATTCCCCTTTTCGTTATCCAGGAGGCAAATTTTATGCGCGAAAGCTTATTTTAAACGCTATTCCCGAACACGCTGGATATTGTGAACCTTTCGCAGGTGGAGCATCAATCTTTTTTGCTAAGAAAAATGTAAAATACACGATTTTAAACGATAAAGATGAGGAGTTAATCAACTGTTACCTTCAAATTAGAGATAATGTAGAGAAGCTTATCTTTCTGCTAGATGGTATTCCTGCTACTAAAGAATTGCACTCTTATTACAAGAACGAATTTAACCCTTCTAACGATCTAGAAAGAGCTATGCGTTGGTTCTATTTAAATAGAACTTCTTATTCTGGGATTATGAAATTTCAGAATTGTTATTGGGGTTATGGTGATAAATACTCTATGAGACCTGAAAATTGGCCTTCGCATTTGAGAACCACATCAGAAAGATTAAAAAATATTGATATATATTGCTTAGATTTTGAGGATTTAATTAATCAACTTCCAAATGGATATTTCTTATTTATAGATCCCCCATACTTTAATGCAGATCAAAATAAATTTTATACTTGTTCTTTTACTAAAGAAGATCATGAAAGGCTTTGTAAAGTATTAAAAGATAATGAATCTAGATTTCAATTTCTTATTACTTATGATAATAGCCCTGAAGTGAGAAAAATGTATGATTGGTGTGTTTCTATTCAGGATAATGAATGGAATTATACGATTAATCGCACTGACGATCAGAAACAAAAGCGTAAACTTGAAGATGGATATCAAAGTGAAAGATATAAGGGTAAAGAAATTTTTATTACTAACTATGAAATTGAATCAGTAATTGGAGTAAAACCACTTGTACTTGATAAGCAAAACTCTGAAAACAATAAAGTAATTCAACTGAATTTGTTTGATATTGTAACTGTATAGCTTTAATCAAGTAAAGACTCTATGTTATCTATTGAAATCCAAGGAAATAAAGGTTGTCCGCTAGAGCGATCAAAGTTAATTACTGGGTAGTTTGGGATAAAATCACAATTAAAATCTTGACATTTTTGACGAGTACATTTGACTTTATTTATTTGATTGGCTGCTAAATGCTCGCTTTTGGCTACATACATCTTTAAAAATGTATCATTTTGATTACTAACTCCAAGGTTTGTTAAAAACTCTTCTGCTTCTTTGGTAGGAGACCAGAAAAACAATCCATCAGTATCAGTCTTAAAAAAAGCATTAGCAATTGATGTTATTACTAAATCAAATTCTTTAGCAGTATATTGCTCGTTATGAATCATAAGTGAATCAAAAGAGATTCCTGTTACTTTAGCTCTTTGTAAAGCTGCTTCTCTACCTAAAGTTCTCGACCTCATACATTTTACTTTTAGGTATGGATTGTTACTTAAATTTGGTCTAAAACTACCTTTAGAAGATAATTTACATTCAATAGAATATGCTTTACGAGTTTCTTTATTAATAATGTATACATCTATATCATTTAAACCTGTTTGAGCATTCAATCGAGGATTGGTTACTATATATTTGTCAGAAAGAATGTCTGATAAATAATCTTTTGCGGTAAATTCAAAAGATTTACCACGAATCATAGGAATGACTTTAGGATCGTTGAGAATATCTTTTAAATGCTTAATATTTAAATTGTAGCGTTGACAAAAATGTTCAAGATCTTCAAGCCAAGTTACGTCTAATTCATAATTAGTAAAAAATTCTTCGAGACTTTTAATCCAATCTTTTGATGTCATTAACGAGCTAAGCCTTTACCAAATTACATGAGTTCAAAAAGCTCAGACAGGGTAATATCTAATGCTCTGCATATAGAGATTATGCATAAAAGCGAAGGATTTCTTTTGCCACGTTCGAGAAGACTTATATAAGTTCTATCTAAATTAGCAGCTTCGGCAAGCTTCTCCTGAGACAATCCTCTTTTTATTCGAGCATTTTTTAGACATTGACCAAACTGAGTAAGGTTGTTGCCTTCCATGCTCAGATTAAAGCTTTCAATGTGACCAACAGTCCACAGACTGACAGTCACGTATTTGCTTAAAGAAACCCATGCCTGCTCGATTGATTTCAATGCGATATTATTGGTTCGAGATAGCTGGAGAATTTTTGATTGAGGTGGATAATGACAATTATTATTTGTCCTGGGGTTCATTCTCCGCAGTTAACCACTAATTTTATTCAAAATATTAAAACTATCTGGCAACCAAGAGAACACATAGTTCTACCCACAACTCAATCTCCTTATTCAGCGATCGCAATTGAACAATGGCTTAAACACAACTATGCTTCACCGTCTGTAACTCAACCATTGTCTTTTATTGCTTTTAGTGCTGGTGTAGTTGGTGCAATGGGTGCAGCTTTAGCTTGGCAATTACAGGGAGGTAAAATTCAACACTTTATCGCTGTGGATGGTTGGGGAATGCCCTTAATTGGTAATTTTGCTTATTATCGTATTAGCCACGATTACTTTACTCACTGGAGTTCAGGTATTTTAGGTACAGGCAAAGTCAATTTTTACGCCGATCCTGAAGTTGAACATTTAGACCTCTGGCGATCTCCAGAGACTTGTTGGGGGTGGCGAGTTTTTAGTTCTGGTTTTAAAACTCGTGATTCCCTGACAAATTTTTACGATACTATTTTAAATTCTTAGATTCTTAATTTATGTTATTGATTATGGTTTGACCCTCGACAGGGACAATAAATTAACTTATATTGAAAGACTTAACAATAAAAAATATGCTGATTTTTGTTGCATATTAGACAGCAAAATTTACAATAAATAATAAGTAAATTAGACGGATAGCAAGCGTGATATCTACAAGTATTCCCCAAGGTTCACAATCAACTCAAACCCCCCAACGCTGTACAGGCGCATTTGCATTGATGGACAGTCTGCGTCGTCATGGTGTTAAGCACATTTTTGGCTACCCAGGAGGGGCAATACTCCCTATTTACGACGAGTTATATCGTGCGGAAGCTAGGGGAGACGTACAGCATATTCTGGTACGTCACGAACAAGCTGCATCCCACGCAGCCGATGGTTATGCTAGGGCTACGGGTAAGGTGGGAGTCTGTTTTGCTACTTCAGGGCCAGGGGCTACTAATTTAGTTACAGGTATTGCTACAGCCCATCTAGACTCAATTCCAATGGTGGTAATCACTGGACAGGTAGCTCGAGCAGCGATCGGGACTGACGCTTTTCAAGAAATAGATATTTTTGGAATTACTACTCCTATAGTTAAAAATTCCTACGTTGTGCGTCATGCTAAAGATATGGCAAGAATTGTAGCAGAAGCTTTCCATATTGCCAGTACAGGTCGTCCTGGCCCAGTTTTGATTGATGTACCCAAGGATGTTGGTTACGAGGAATTTGATTATATTCCTGTAGCACCAGGAAAAGTCAACCTTAAAGGTTATAAACCAACAGTCCGAGGTAATCCACGACAGATTAATGCTGCTCTTAAATTGATGGCAGAAGCAGAAAGACCTTTAATGTATGTTGGTGGTGGTGCGGTGGCTGCCGATGCCCATGCTCAAATTAAAGAACTAGCAGAAAGATTTCAAATTCCTGTTACTACTACCTTGATGGGGTTGGGAGCTTTTGATGAGCATCATCCTCTTTCAGTGGGAATGCTAGGTATGCACGGGACAGCCTATGCTAACTTTGCTGTCAGTGAGTGTGATTTATTAGTAGCCGTTGGTGCGAGATTTGACGATCGCGTTACAGGGAAATTAGATGAATTTGCCAGCCGTGCCAAGGTGATTCATATTGATATTGATCCTGCGGAAGTTGGTAAAAATCGTGCGCCCGAAGTGCCAATTGTCGGTGATGTACGTAAGGTCTTAGAACAAATGCTAGAACGAGTCAAAGAAGCGGATTTTGACTCTAATACCAAGACTAGTCTTACCAAACCTTGGTTGGAGAAAATTAATCATTGGCGCACAGAATATCCTATGGTTGCGCCTTATCCTGAAAACGCCATATCACCCCAGGAAGTAATTGTAGAATTAAATAAACAAGCCCCCCAAGCTTATTACACCACTGATGTTGGTCAGCATCAAATGTGGGCAGCACAGTTTCTCAAAAATGGCCCTCGTCGTTGGATTTCTAGTGCTGGATTAGGCACAATGGGTTATGGTTTACCTGCTGCTATGGGGGTAAAAGTTGCTATTCCTGAGGAAGAAACTATTTGTATTAGTGGTGATGCTAGTTTCCAAATGAATCCCCAAGAGTTGGGTACTTTAGCTCAATTTGGCATTAATGTTAAAACCGTAATTATTAACAACGGTTGGCAGGGAATGGTACGTCAATGGCAGCAAACATTC
Source organism: Waterburya sp. (assembly GCA_051658085.1). Classification (GTDB taxonomy): domain Bacteria; phylum Cyanobacteriota; class Cyanobacteriia; order Cyanobacteriales; family Xenococcaceae; genus Waterburya. Next base: position 2,578 of record JBOFLX010000008.1, on the reverse strand, counting down.
TTTGGTGAGCGATATTCTGCTTCTAATATGGAAGTGGGTGCGCCAGACTTTGTAATGTTGGCACAAGCTTACGGAATTAAAGGTATGGTAGTTCGCGATCGCTCTGAATTAGCTACTGCGATCGCAGAAATGTTAGCCCATGATGGCCCTGTATTGTTGGATGTTTACGTAACTAAAGATGAAAATTGCTACCCAATGATTGCCCCAGGTAAAAGTAATTCTCAGATGTTAGGTTTACCTCAAAAAGAAACTCCTGCTGCGGAATTTGTTAACTGTACTAACTGTGGTACAACTAATCCTGGTGTCAATAAATTCTGTCCTGAATGCGGTAGTAAGTTGTGATCAGGGATTAGGGATTAGAGATTAGGGATTAGGTAGTAGGTAATAAATTAGGTAATAAATAATGTGGAATGGTCTTAAGTCGTAAAATTCTTGAATCGAAACTGCTGCAAGAAATGTTAGCTCAGGATGAGCTAAATATCACGATTTGGAGTGATGAAGAATTACTGGCATCCATCGAAGCAACATTACAACAAAATGCTACTAATGAATTATGGATTTTTGCTTATGGTTCTTTGATTTGGAATCCTCTATTTGAATATTTAGAACGTTGCGTAGTTGCGGTTGAGGGTTGGCATCGGCAATTTTGCTTATTAGCACCAGTTGGCAGGGGAACAATTGAAAATCCAGGCTTAGTGTTGGGTTTAGAACCAGGAAATAGTTGTCAAGGAATTGCTTATCGTTTAGCTGTTGATAATAATTTGGAAGCAGAATTGTTGTTATTGTGGCGCAGAGAAATGGTAGTCGGTTCGTATATTCCTACCTGGGTGACAGTTAACAATGGTAGTCAGGAAATGTCGGCACTGACTTTCACCGTTAATTCTCAGCATCCTGTATATGTAAATCATTTATCTATTGAGGAAATTGTGGCCTCTTTGGCTACCGCCGAAGGTTTTTTGGGTTCGTCTGCGGAATATTTAAGTCATACTGTACAAGGTTTGTTAGCTGAAGGTATTGAAGATCAACAATTATTTGAACTTGATCGCTTAGTTAAACAAAGACAAAAAATGTTACCGATAACTAATCAGTAATACAATTAAAACTATGCGAATTGCAGCGAAATCGCGATTATGTTGCTAAACGATTACAGTATCAGGATTGCGGTATTGCTGAATATTGGATTGTCGATCCTAATACTCAGACAATCTTAGTATTGGAACTTCTAGAAAATAATTATCAGGAAGTCGGTAGCTTTTCTGGTGAAGAGCAACTAGTTTCCCCACAGTTTAAGAAACTAAACTTAACAGCAGCACAAATTTTCGACTCAGCTAATTAGTTCTTGTGCGCTGTTGAAGGAACTTGCGATCGCCCGTTCAGCAAAACTGTATTCTTCAATTAGACAACTGTCCGATGAACTCCACAAATCTGTGAATTGCCTTCAAATATGACTGTTCAGATTTATCAATCTGAACATGGTCAGCACCAGAAATTAGAAATAGTTGCTTTGATCCAGGAGTAGCATTGTATAATTGTTGACTCATCTGAAACGGCACGACCGAATCAGCAGTCCCATGTAGAAACAACACAGGAATTCGGAGCGATTGGATTTTGGAGAGTGAATCAAATCGCTCAGTTAGAAGTAGCTTAATAGGAAAAATCTGAAGAAAGCTTTTGTGCTGAATCACTTCTGCCATTGAGGTAAACGAACTTTGCATGATTAAACCACCTGCTTCTGGATGTTTTACAGCTAAGTCCAAAGCGATCGCTCCTCCCAGAGACTCACCATAAATCAAAATCTGCTTAGGTGCTATTTGATGCACGTTCTGTAAGTAATTCCAAACAGCTTGGCTATCCTGATAAACTTGCAACTCATTCGGAAAAGCTCCTTCACTCAGACCATACCCTCGATAATCAAACACCAGTACAGAAAAGCCTAGCTGCCGAAATGCTGATACTCTAGCCAAGTAATTGTAGTCACCCATGTTGCGTCCAACTCCACAAAAATACAACATCACTTTGGGAGAAGTTAGGATATTACTAGGTTCGTCGGGTAAGAGAGCAAATTTTTCTGGTCTAGAAGGGGCAGGAAGCCACCAACCGTGTAGCCGTGCTTGAGAACCTGCGATCGCTATCCAGACATCTTGATAGGGAAGATTGAAAGCTGTGGCATCTGGTCGCATCGACAGTTTTGAACTAGGACGGTATATCAAATAACGCTGTCGCCAGAAGATAAACAGGCAGGTTGACAAGTATGCTAGTGAAAGAACTGCCACTACAATGAGCAAAAAACGCTTCCACTGCTGATGGTTGACGTTTAACATTAAAACTTTTTAGCAGGAACAATTAACACGGGACAAGATGCCTTGTGAATTATACCTTCACTGACACTTCCTACCAAGGTTCTATATACAGCACCATGACCATGAGAACCCAGGACAATCATGTAAATAATACGGGAGCAGGGAAACCGCGTCTTTTTAAAGCGCGGAGGAACTGCGACACGAGACGGGGCGTATAAACTTGTCGGGAAACCCGACAAGACAGCCCCTTCAGTTTTAACTGCCGTGGAGCAATGGCT
>JBOFLX010000007.1:0-37537 GCA_051658085.1 Waterburya sp. | reverse complement strand
ATTTTCCAGAGATTTATCGTCCAGCATCCCTAGCTCACTGCGAAGCACTCCAGATCTACAAAACTTGTGATTTAGATTGGACATTTATTAGTCCAGCAGCATTTTTTGAGCCTGGAAAACGAACAAATAAATATCGTGTCGGAGGCGATCGATTACTTGTTGACGAACAAGGAGAAAGTAGAATTTCCGCAGAAGATTATGCGTTCGCTTTACTAGATGAAGTTGAACGTCCTCAATTTATTCGTCGCCGTATGAGTGTTGCCTACTAAATAATCTCTATATTTTAAAAATACTGAAAAAATTGAAAATTTATTAGTGATAATGTTGCTGTAGTTTAACGGTTTGACCTATGAAGCGATCGCATTACCAGAAATACGATCGCTTATCATTTGCTACCTAATTTTATCAATCTAGATTTTGCTCAAGAATTTGCTCCCGACGATACAGAAAAAACGGTAAAGCACAACAAAGTCCAATCCCAAAGGTCAAGCCGATGTAGACGAGCATCCATAACCGAGAAACTTCCAACCGCTTTAATTCCATCCACGCAAAACAGAAAAACGCGATCGCACTAATCAATAAATCATCTCCTACAGCAGCAGAAACATTGTTAGCAAAGGCTCTCTGCATAAATAAGGCTGGAGAAACTAAGACAGTTGGATCTTGAAGCATCCAAAACCAAGGAGCGATCGTACCTACAATTATGAGAAGTAGATACAAGAGTTTTTTGAAATTGAATGAATTTGTGGTTGAGATATTCGTAGTTGACTCAATCATATTTTTTCTCCGTAAGTGGATATGTCACGATCGTGCCAAAGGAGGATAATAAAAACAATTACCTGCCAGGTAATAATATCCCTTTTCCTGACCATCTGATTATGACACGACCTTTAAATACTGATAGTTCCAGAGAAACTCACTCGTTTGGAACACTTCTCAAACAATGGCGCGATCGACGCAAATTAAGCCAACTTGATTTATCTTTAAAGAGTGAAGTATCGCAGCGACACATTAGTTTTCTCGAATCAGGACGAGCTAAACCCAGTCGGGAGATGATTCTAGAATTAGCAACTGCTTTAGAAATTCCTTTAAGACAGCAAAATTTGATGCTAACGTCGGCAGGATTTGCACCTATTCACACAGAAACCGATCTATCTGCTTCTGAAATGACCTCAGTTCGCAAAGCTCTTGATTTCATGCTGTGCCAACAAGAACCTTATCCTGCGATCGTGGTCGATCGCTATTGGAATCTACTTTTGACGAATAATGGAGCTACTAAACTTTTAACAACTTTCATCGATCCAGATAAATTACAAAAGCTTTTCTGCATTGATGGAAAAATTAATTTGATGCGCGCGGTATTTCATTCCCAGGGTTTGCGTCCATTTATCGTCAACTGGGAGGAATTTGTCGCACACTTGCTTGAGCGGTTACATCGAGAAGCTAAATTATCTGGTGAGAGCGAACAGTCTACTTTGTTGTTTAACGAGCTAATGAGCTATCCTGATGTCTCCTCTCTTTGGAATTCTTCAAATCAAACCGCACAAAATACTTTGCTCTTCACGATTAACCTCAAGAAAAACGATCTGCATTGGCAGTTTTTTACAACGATCGCCACGTTAGGTACTCCTTATGACATTACGCTTCAGGAAATACGAATTGAATGTCTATTTCCAGCAGATGAGGCAACCGAACGAAGTTGGAAACACGCCTAAACTTCAGTTAAGTGGTCGGTGCATCAGTTAATTTCCTGGTTGAGACGGGGAAAAGGGAAAAGGGGAAAGGGAAAAGGAAAAATAAAATTATATTGATGATTAATTTGGAATGGTATCGTAGCTTTATAGCTGTCTATCAAGTAGGCACAGTATCGGGTGCAGCGCAAAGTTTATATTTAACTCAGCCAGCCGTAAGTCAACATATTGCATCTTTAGAATCGGTATTGGGAATTAAACTATTCGAGAGGATGCCCCGTCGAATGTTACCGACAGAAGCAGGAAAAAGACTATACAATCAAGCGATCGCAGCAATTGAAACTTTAGAAGCGATCGCCACTCAAAATACTTTTGCTGATACACAATCTCTAATTCGTTTGGGTACACCACAGGAATTTTTTAGCGAATGGTTAGTTAAACGGCTCCCTGAAGATGACAAAATCAGATTTACCATTCAATTTGGTTTGGCTGACGAATTAATCGAACAATTAGTAGCAGACGACTTAGATTATGTAATTGCTACTCAAAAAATTGCGCGATCGGAAATAGAATATCAACCAATTTATCAAGAAAACTTTTGGTTAGTTGCCCCTCCCAAAACCGAAATTCCCATTCAAAGAGAAATTTTACAAGTCGATTTGACTCCCCTCGAAGAATGGTTAACCAAACAACCGTTAATTTCTTATGCTGAAGAATTACCAATTATTAGACGTTTTTGGCGTGTAGTTTTTGGCAGGCGATCGCAAATGCAAGCGCAATATATCATCCCCGATTTACGCTGTATTCGTAGCGCGATCGCTTCTGGACTTGGTTATAGTGTTTTACCCGATTATCTTTGTCATGAGTGGATTGCTGAGGGAAAATTAGCACTTATTCTTAAACCTACTAAAGCTGTAACTAATCAAATTTGGCTAGCGTATCGTAAATCTGAAAGGCAATCTCAGCAAACGAATCTACTTAATAAGCGGTTTTTATAGCGAAGTTAATTATGAAATAAAGCTTAGTTTTCGAGATTTATTGAACCAAGTCAGATGACCTAATGTTTGTATATTAAGTGATAATCAAATAATTTATGTGTGATCAAAATCAATAATACTAAGATTATTTAACAGATATTATTATTAAAATGAATACAATTAAATTGATAATTAAAAATGCCAGATAAAATAGAAAATATCATCAAAGAATTAACAGGATTAGCAGAGGAGATCAAAGCATTTAAAAAAAGAGAGATAGGATACAAATCTTGGTTAACAAAATATAAACAAGAGAACCAAAATTTAATTAAAACCAATAATGAAATTTGTAAACAGAGAGATGATGCACTAACAGAATTATCTAAACAAGCGGAAATTTTAAAATTATCGCAAAAAGACAATCTCAAAGATAAAAAAGTAGAAGAGTTGAGGTTTGCTAATACACTAGCTTGTCAACAAAGAGATGAAGCCTCAAAAGAGTTATCAATTATAAAAGTAGAAGTAGGAGAATTGAAAAAACACTTAAAAGATGCAAAACAAGCAAAAGAAAATATAGAATATATATTCGATAGATATGATGAAGAAATTAGAAACATACAAAAAAAACGAGAAGCTTATCAAGATATATGTCAAAGAGTTAAAAATGAAATTTCTGATGACGAGCTTTTTGCAAATTTATTAATTAGAGAAGCTGAGAGATTACTATTTGAAGAAGAAGAAATATTGACAATAGAAATTCAAATAAATAGTAATGACAGTCCACAAATGTTTACCGACTTAGCATCAATTAACCGTAGTTTATTAGATAGATAAAAAATTATGACATTAAATAAGCTCAAACAAATAAGAAATGAATTAAAACAGAATGTCGAAATATATGATGAAGCATTCAAAAATATAGCAATTATTGCTGCTGAAGGATTAGTAGAGCGACAAAAATCTTTAAATAATAGTGACAACGAAATTTTAACTCAAAATTTAGATAAAGAATATTTTATAAAAAAATATGGTAATTTTAGAACAGCAAGAGAAGATTACAAAAAAATCTATGGAAATAATAGTTATGGTAGAAGTTGGGATAATTTTCTTAATGTAGTTCGAGAATTACCTTCAATAGAACAATCCAAACTTACCTTGGAACAAAGAATAGAAAGAATTGAAAATATATTGAGAAGTATGGGACACGATCTCTGATGAAAGTTGATTAATCATAAGTAAAGATAGGTAAATTCAGTGCTAAACTAATGGGCAGCTTTACGAGGAGTTTCTTATGTCTGTCATCGATTTATTTTCTGATAAATCTGACTTGTACGCTGCTGCAAGACCTCAATATCCTCAGAATTTGTATGAGTTTGTGGCATCCTGCGTTAATAACAAAGAAAGAGTTTGGGACTGTGGTGCAGGAAATGGACAGGCATCTGTAGCTATAGCCGAATATTTCTCTGAAGTTCACGCAACAGATATCAGCGATCGCCAAATTGCCCATGCTATTCCTAAAAATAATGTATTCTACTCGGTTCAGCCTGCTGAGGAAACTAATTTTCCCAATGCTTATTTTGATGCTGTGATAGTAGCTCAAGCTTTACATTGGTTTGATTTGGAGCGTTTTTGGACTGAAGTTAAGCGAGTGTTGAGAAAAAATGGTATTTTTGTAGCTTGGGGTTACACTGAGTTTGCTATTTCGCCTGAAATTGACGTTGTTATCAAAGAAGGAATTCTTGACATTATTGATTCGTACTGGTCTCCCCGTATTCATCTCTTACGGGATGGTTATCGCCATGTGGGTTTTCCCTTTGAACCAATTCCAGTACCACCGATCAAAATGAAAATTATGTGGACTTTACCCGAATTGTTAGCTTATATGCATACTTGGTCGGCAACCAGACAGTGTATGCAACAGCAAGGTATGAAATTTTTTGAGGTTTTAAGCGATAAATTATTGGCTGTTTGGGGCAAGCCTGAAGCGAAGAAAGAAATAAATATGAATTTTCAGGCGATCGCTGGTCGCAATCAATCAGAGTAACAAAATCGTTCTAGGTTTCAATTTTTGTAAAGCGATCGCTTCGGAAGTGTAAGTACTTAAGCAGAATTAATTACACTTTGAAGTCAAAAGCTTAAAGGCTAGTGCCTAGTGCCTAAAAACTGTGTAAATAATTTTGCCTAACTATTTAGCAATAAATTTTTACTAAACTAAAACGATATTTACTTTGAAGATTTAAAAGTTTAGTTGTCTCAATTGTTGTACATATTTGATCTTATTCAATTGCATTAGAATTAATTAAGTCTATTTTGAGCGTGCAATTATTCTAAGTCCTACGGACTTCTTCGCAAACAGGTACGCTGAGTCCTGGGGAGCAAGTTCACAACCGCGATTACGCTAGTCGCGTACGCTTCGCGATCGCTCATACAGATACCGTTATTGCTCTGTATGTATTAAGTTATTTGAACAAATAGCTCCATGATTAATACTTCTTTAGAGAAAAAAAGTGAGAAAAATAGCCTTAAATTACCGCTACGCTTACTTTTAGTTATTTCATTCATAGCACAAATTTTTGCGCTCGTAGGATTAACTGGATATTTGTCCCTACGCAACGGACAAAAAGCGGTCAATGATCTAGCCAGTCAAATGCGTTTAAATACTACTAATTATATTGACCATCATTTAGATTCTTATTTATCCGTTCCTAATAAGCTTAATAAAATTAATCTTGAAGCTGTTAGATTAGGGCTACTCAAACTTGATGATTTCAAACGGACTGAAAAATATTTTTTGGGACAGATGGAGCAGTTTGATGTTGGTTACATAAATTATTGTAATAAAGAAGGAGAATTTATTGGCGTAGAAAGATTGGAAGACAATACTTTTGCCACTCACGAGGTTCTCAAACCTGACATCACTGACTTAACAAGCTACAAAATAGACTCTGAAGGCAATCGTACCTCATCAGAATATGAAAAAGATACTGGCGATACTCGCGAAGAAGGTTGGTATGCCAATGCAGCTATAAGCCGTCGTCCAGTTTGGAGTGAAATTTATCAATGGCAAGATAAGCCAGAAATTTTGTCAATTTCTTCTAGCTATCCTGTTTTTAATAGCCAAGAAGAGTTTATTGGCGTGATTGGTGTAGATTTAATTCTTTCTCAGATAGGTCATTTTCTCAACCAAATTCAAATTAGCCCTTCAACTAAACTATATATCATCGAACGAGACGGGTATTTAGTAGCTAATTCGGAAACCGACTTGCCATATCAAGTTGTGAAAGGAGAACCCAAAAGAATTCAAACGGCTAAAAGTTCTAATCCTGTAATTAAAGCGACTACTCAAAACTTGTTGCAACAATACCAATCTCTTGAGAACATCAAAAAAGCAACACAAACTGAATTTTTGCTTGAAGACGAGCGACACTTTGTTCAAGTAACTCCTTGGCAAGATGAATTAGGTTTAGATTGGTTAATTGTGATCACAGTGCCAGAATCAGATTTTATGGCACAAATTAATGCTAATACGAGAACGACAATTCTTTTATGTCTCGCAGCTTTAAGCATTGCAATATTATTAGGTTGGTATACCTCTCGCTGGATTGCTCGACCAATTTATATTTTAAGTGAAGCTGCCCAAGCATTAGCCCAAGGAGAACTAGATAGACAGATTGCAGTCGGTGGAACAAGAGAAATTGGTGTTTTGTCTAAAGCTTTCAATAAAATGGCACAACAGCTTAAAAGCCAATTTAATTCCCTAGCAAATGTCAATGAAGAATTAGAGACTAGAGTAAAAGAAAGAACTGTTGAGTTAAAAGCTGCAAAAGAAGCAGCCGAAGTAGCAAATAAAGCTAAAGATCGATTTTTAACTAATATTAGCCAAGATTTACATACTCCCCTTAAGGAAATTTTAGGGTATTCTAAAATTTTACAAGGTAACATTATTAAGATTAAACCAGATGAAATTAATAATTCCAATTGGGAAAAAATTAAATATAGTCAGCTTAATAATTTAAAAATTATTGAACAGAGTAGCAATTATGTATTTTCTCTGATTGGTGATATTCTAGATTTTGCCAATATCGAAGCTAATAAAATAGAACTTAGGTATAAAAAGCTAAACTTTGCTGAATTTATGAACGGCATTATTGGCATAGTTAAAATGCAAGCCGTTAAAAAAAATATTCATCTTGAATATCAGTCTTTAGGTAATTTACCTACTTATTTTTGGGCTGATGAAAAGTGATTGCGACAAGTATTAATTCATCTATTAAATAATTCAATCAAATTTACCAATCAAGGTAAAGTAATTTTTAAAGCTAGTGCGATTGACTACTCTCCACCTAACTATAATTTGATGGCAAGACAAACTATTAGATTTGAAATTAAAGATACTGGTATAGGAATTGCTAGCAATGAGATTGAAAAAATTTTTCAACCTTTTGAACAAGTGGGAGACACAGAAAAACACCAAGGCAGTATTGGATTAGGTCTATCTATCAGCAAGCAAATAATTGAGCTAATGAACAGTAAGCTTTATGTAAAAAGTAAACTTTATCAAGGTTCTACTTTTTACTTCGATGTCACTTTTTTCGTATCATAAATAATGATGAATCTAGATATTCAATTAGCAAAATATGAAGAAAAATATTTTTAAAAAATATCCTTGAGTTGCTTGTTTATGATCTCAGTGAATTTGAAGACAGAGATTTAAATGAATTTGGAAAATATGGATATCGCTATTTAGACCTATATTGGATAGAGCCAGAACGTTTTCCATTTATCTTGAGAGTAAACGAGAAATTAGCAGGTTTTGCACTAGTAAATGGAGTTGCTTATACAAAGAGTATAGAGCGTACAATTGCAGAATTTTTCGTATTAAAAAAATATCGTCATCAAGGTATTGGTAGAAAGTTGGCTTTTTATCTGTTTGATCAATTTCCTGGTAAATGGGAAGTTCGTACTTTAGAGAAAAATTTAATAGCACAAACATTTTGGCGCAAAATTATTAAACAATATGCATCAGAAAGTATGCAAGAATCACTAAAAGTAATTGATAATTGGCAGAATTTGATTTGGACATTTACAAGTAAAAAATAAAAAGTAAATTGAGTCTAAATTTGAGCGATCGCTTCAATTATTTTGGTAAGTTTTTCTCTATATGTTAATTAATTAACATCTTTGGGTGGTTGTTCAACATGACCAGGATGCCTTTCACCAGATATCGCTCTCTGTTTAAATCTTTGTAGGGCGATCGCTTCGGAAGTGTAGCAATGAATTTGTAATAAACTAAACCTATATTTACTTTGAAGATTTAAAAGTTTAGTTGTATCTGTTTCTGATTTAAAATTACTTTCAACAATGATTTACTCTACTCTGGAATTTTCAAGAGATTTTTATCTCAAAAACATGACTATAAACCTCACATAACAGTTGGTCACTTACAAGATTCATTAGCAACAGAAACAGCCATCGATAAATTAAAAACTTGTGACCATGAGTTGATAATTGAAGTAAACAAAATTACCACTGAAATAATCTCAAAAGATCTTACTTCCAATGTAGATTTTGCAGTAACATTGACTTAAAACTATGAGACTAAAGTTTCAATTCTCTTCCTTTAAGGAGAGATAATTATCAATTATCCATTATTAATTATCAATTATTTATCAGCTTCAACTTCTAGTCTCACCATCCGAACGTGAGTTAGTCCGTTTGAATCTAAGGGAATTTTTGCCAAATATGAATCTACAACTTGCTCGATAAAACTGTCTTGTTGATGTTGGGGTATACGTTGATTAAAAGGCATCCAAGTTGTGCGTATCCAACCCGTTAATCCTTCCTTTCCTTTATGAGTCATATCTTTTGGTACTAACTCCAGCCGTTTAGTTTTCAAACCCGACTGTTGTAACCATAGCTGATAATCCTCAAGTCCATAGAAATAATAGGGTGTCTCAAAATCTTCAAAATAGACATTCCAAGGTGGAGAAGCTGTTAATTCAGCAAACACTTGTAAAATATCGGCTGCATTTCCTTGACCACCACAAGAACTTATTAATTTTCCGCCGTTACGTAATGCTGAACTTGCACCTTTGAGGAATGTTTGATGATCGTCTATCCAATGAAGGGTTGCATTTGAAAAAATTAGATCAAACTCATTCTCAAAACTAATCGAACGGGCATCAATACAAGCAAAAGAAAGATTAGAATATTGAGATGCTGGATATGTTTGCTGTGCATATTCAATCATTTCAGGAGAGCTATCTATACCAATAACTCGACTGGATGGAAAGGTAGCTGCAAAGTCAGCAGTAATTTTACCGTCTCCACAACCCACATCCAAAATTGATTCATTACCCTTGAGATTAAGGCGCGATCGCAATTCTTGGGCAAACTTTAATTGCGCATCTGAATTTTTGGCATAGTCTTGAGGATTCCACATAGTTTAAATTTATCATTTTACCTTTGCATAACAAAAACAATCCCTTGGCTTATTACTCATATTCGGATGAATTAGCCATCGACGCAAAATACCCTCATAAGTCATCCCTACTTTTTCCATTACTCTCGCTGAGGCTAGATTTTCGTAGTCACATACCGCCCAAATTCGATAAATATTTGGTTGAGTTAATGCCCAATTAACTATTGGTTGTAATGCTTCAGTCATTAAACCCTGATTCCAGTAAGGACGAGCTAGAACATAGCCTAACTCAGCACGATGATGATGATGCTGCAATCTAATCATGCCGAGCTCTTTTACCTCTTTTTTAGGCATGATTACCCATAAATAGTGATTTTTGGCTTTTAAATCGGCGATTACGCTAGTCGCGTAAGCTGGCGCGAACAGCTTCGCTGCGCCGAAGGCGATCGCCTGTTGTAAGAATTGATAAGTTGTTTCAACATTAGCATGAGGTTGCCAAGTCATGTATTTTGTGACTTCTCGATCTTGGGCGTATTGCTCAAAAATAGATGCTGCGTCATCGAGGGAAGGAGGGCGTAATTTTAAACGCAGTGTTTCTATTATCTGAGGTACTTGGCTCATTAATTTTTTATTGATATCCAGTATATCCAGTTTCCCAAACTGAGATATTGATACGATCTTTAGTATCTCGCTGTACTTTGCCTTCTAAGTTATCCACTTTAAAGAAACTAAAATTAGTCTGACGATTATAAACACTTCGTAGTTTTTCTTTAATGTCAGCAGGAGCATTTCCTCCGAGCATTTTTGCCATAGTTTGCTGCATTACTCCCAAACTCACAGACGAGTTCAGATCGATATCTGTCTGCCGTATCTTGCCTGTATCATCTGATTGATAGGTGAGGTTGACTTGGTTAGGAATTACATCATAATAAACTAGAACTCGGCTGTTAGGTTGCCAGCCTTGGCGTTCAGAAGTTGGTTGTCCTAGAGTACTCACTAACTGGCTTTCAGGTGTTCCTGTGGTCAAGATTGGGATATCGATTTCTGATGCTGGTTCTAAATCAATTTTCGCCAGGGTTTTTTGGGTTTTTTCTTCTGTCGTTGTGGCTGGCTGTTCTTCAGCTACTTCGGAGTCAGGGTTTTGTTCTGTTTTTTGCTTATCTTCAGCATTTTTCTCTAATTCAGCTTTCCTGACAGCTTCTTGAGCTTGCTTTTCTTCCTTCTCTTCTTGAGCTATTTTTTCTTCTTCGTTTGCTTGATTAGTATCGTCTGTTTTGATATCTGAAAACAACTCTGGTTGGCGAGTTGGCGGTTCTACCTCTGCTTGTTGAGTTTCTGGTTCAGGCGATCGCAATAAATTAGAAATTACCGCAAACCCCGCAGCGAAAGTTCCTGCTCCTACTCCCACAGCAATGAGTAAAAATAGACCAAGACTAGCTAAGAATCCGCCTTTTTTGGCTTTTTTTCGTTCGGGAGATTTGTGAACAACCGTATTCTGAGGAGCAACTTGGGAAAGATTGTTATTCTCCAGAGAATTGTTACGAGGGGCAACATTCAAAGTCAAGCCTGTTAGATTAGTTTTGCTGCTATTTACCCCATTATTAAGAGTATCGAGCATTTCTTGAGCAGTGCTAAAGCGATCGCGAGGATGAAAGCGAGTTGCCTTATCTAGTATTGCTGCTAACTCAGGATCGAGATTAAAAGCGTGTTCTTGCCAAATTATTTCACCGTTGCGTGGATCGGTTTCTAACTCGTTGGGGGATTTCCCTGTGAGTAAGAAAATTGCTGTTAACCCCAAACTATATAAATCACTAGAATAAATCGGGCGACCTGCTGCTTGTTCGGAAGACATATATCCAGGCGTACCAATAGAAGCGGAATAGGTACTACTTGAACCCTGATTAATCTCCGTTGCCATTGCTTCTTTTACCGCACCAAAATCAATCAAGAAAGGTAAATGATCTCCTTGGCGCAGAATAATATTTTCTGGTTTAATATCTCGGTGGATAATACGACGAGCGTGGACATAACCCAACACAGGTAATAACTGGACGAGAATTTGTCGAACTTCATCCCGATGTAGATTGCCTTCTTTTTCCCAATATTGGTCTAGAGTTAGTCCTTCAATCCACTCTTGAACCAAATAAAACTTATCATCTTCCGAAAAATAGGCATAAAGGCGGGGAATCTGTTCGTGACCTTCGCCTAACTGTTCTAAAATCGCTGCTTCTCGTTGAAATCGCTCCTTCATCCATAAAGGAGTTTTCGGCTGTTTAACGATCGGTTTTAACTGCTTGAGAACACATTTTCGACCTGAAGGCATATGGGTATCTTCCGTAAGATATGTTTCTCCAAAGCCTCCTCTACCAAGAGTTTGGATAATGCGATAGCGATTATTTAGCAGTCCAGCTTTCATATTTAGATTTAACGAGTAGTTAAAAATAGGAATGTAATCTTATATCGTTTTTTAGTAATTTATATATTTTAAGATGTCGATTAATTTAACTAACTTACTTCAAGTCTAATAGACCTTTTTCTTTTAGTTTAGGATTAAAACGAATCTCCATTTTAACTCCGCGATCGCTTAATTGGTTTTGGATCTCAGCTTCTACACGTCTTGCTATTTTTTTCTTTATTTTAATTTGTCCTAATTCATCACTTTGTTGATATTGTGCCTTTTCTTCCTCTGTCATAGCCACATTGGCATTTATCGGTTCAGTCCAGACGGAGTTTTCTCCCTCGTTACCCACAGGAGTTGTGCCATTTTCTTTGATCCAAGCCGAAGCAATATCTTCTAAAATTTTACGACTGGGACGAGTAATGGTTTGTAGTTTTAGCCAATAACAGTTTTGAGGCTGACGAACGAGGTGTTGCTTGAGGCTGAGATAAACATCACGGGAATAACCGACATACTGCATTTCTTGTTGTTGGTTGAAGATTGCGTATACTCCAATTTTCCCTTGTAAATCTTCCTGAACACAGCCATGCTCGTCTAGATATGCCAAATATGCCAAACTTGTCAGAGATAAGATTTCGTTTTGAGTAGACATAAAAAATAAATTTAATAATTAAAGTCGGCGATAAATAGCACAGAGACGGCTAGGTTTAAAAATCTTTGCCTGAAACATAAAGTTGGGCGGTACATTAATGATGATATAGTCATCACAATTGTGATATTTTTCAAACTCTCTGGGCATTCCTTTGGGAGTATGCTGGCTGTAGGGAACAGGTTGAAATAATAATTCTGTAAACGAGATCGCTTTTTCGTGTAATTTTTCGCTGATTTGATCAGTAAAAGTTTGGTTTTTCAATAAGCTAAATAAAATGTCTTTAGCTTCAGCATTTAGAGTAAAGCTGGCATCAAAGTTCTCGACTATTTTTAAACCCATATTGGCGCATCGATAAGCATCGATAGTATAAAAGGACTAAGGGAAATAGTATCAGAATTTTTTAATCAAATTTGCTGTAGTAATTTTGCGCAGATGACAATTACTAGAAAAGCTCTTGTTAACTTACGGATACACTAAATATTAAATGTTGTTGAGAGTGTTGGCAGAATTTAATTAATAAGGTTTGTAAGCTGGCTGAAAAGTAAAAATAACGAGAAATTTTCGTAAAGTGGAACACAAAATTTCAGAGATGCGTCTAGTTTCTGCACAAGGTTGATTTTACAGAGACTATTTTCACATTATGAACAAACAAATCTTTTCTCAGAACAATAAACAAGTATTCGCTTTACTAGCGATCGCAACTCTTAGTTTAATGACTTCTCCTGCCAAAGCAGACGATGCTGTGATCCAAGAATCAGTTCAAGAATCGGTAATTACAGGTAACGATAACGTTTCGGTACAAAATTCTAATCAAAGAAATCGACAGGTTACAGAATCTCGCGATTATCGCAGCGGCTATGATAATTACCAAGAAAGTAATACTGGTATCGTTCAGCGCAGTGATCAATTCTGTGATCAATTAGGGGAATATAATACCTGCGTTCAAGATGCGCAACAGTCTAATAGCACTCATACTCGTAGTACTCGCCATAGTCGCTATTAACTAGCTGGTCAACTTATTGATCTGTAGACATTAAATTGTGGCGTGCGGTTCGTTGGGTTACGCTATCGCTAACCCAACCTACGACTTTCTTCTTTTTCATAGCCTTTATTGATTACAAAAGAGATTTTTACCATGAAACCACGGAAATTAATGGGATTAATGGCAGTGAGCATTATCTTACCCATAACTTTCATGACTGCTGAGAGTTCGGTATTTGCCAATGAAGTTCAAGTTAAAACACCTAATGTCGAGGCTTTTACTAACAGAGATGGCAGTATCTATCTCAATTCTAACGGCACTATTGTTCAAGTTCCTAGTCGTTCTTCTTACCGATCTTGGCATCCTTTCCGACATTGGCGTTTACCTTGGCAGAGTAATCGTAATGTTCGTTCTAACTGTCGTTACAGTTCTTATCAAGCAACGAGTCATGTTACTCAATCTAGTAGCAGCATAATTCAAAGCAGTGTTTCTCATAATACTTGCAATTAATTAGTACTTGATTTCAAGGAGAAACAAAAATGAAGTTGATAAACTGGCTCATGGGATTACTGCCAATTTGTAGCTACCTGGGAATAGGACTTCTTGCCCCTCCTGCGGTTGCTCAATGTGTTCAAGCTGACGTTTCGGTTCAATATAATATTAGCGGTAGTAAAGAACCAAGCGATCGCACTAATGATGTTGACTTTCAAACTAATGGTGCTTGTCGGGGTAATGCTAGTGTCACCACAGGAGTACAGGGTAATGTGGGCGGTAATGGCAAAGTTCGTCAAACCAGGATTGTTCGTCATCGTGTCAATAATGAAACTGGTAGCAGTAGTTACTCAGATGACTCTACTGTTCAGATCCAAAGTAATCCCGCGATCGATGTCTATAATGCTGCTGATAGTTTAGACAATTAAACCAATAAGGGCTTGGCATTGCCAAGCTCTAGTTTAACTCTTATCTTAGGCTGAAAATTCCTGCTCTGAGCTTTTAGTGATTTCTAAGAAACAATTATTACAAAAAGTCAAATATTTATAGTTTAAGTGAATAAATAGAAAAATATTCAATTGAAGCATCCTTAATAAACACAACCAAAAATTTATTGTTGAGATTATCTTCTGATTGAATGTTTATTTGATGTTTTTTCTTGATTTTCAAATTAATAGTTTTAAACCAAAAATTCTTTTCGGGTATATAAGCAACAGGTTGGTGAATTGTAGGTTCTAGTTCTGGAGTATAGTTTTCCCAATCCAAGTTCTCAAGAATATCAGTTTTTAATAATAATAAATTAACAACTATAATGCCTGAGCCATAAAATTCGTAATTTTTCAAAGCATATTGTTTTAAAAAACTTTGATTGTTAATTACAAAACTTTTATTTTTTCTTTTATCTATATCAGAAATAATAGCCATTTGATATTGACATTAGAGATAGTACGGGAGTGAAACTAAGGACTAGACCTTGGACATGGTGGTGTTAAGCTGTTAATCATTTAATAAACTGGTTATGACTGACTGGGGGACTGAGTGACTTGGAGACTGGGAGAGAGTTTCAGAGTTTTTTCTTTATATGAATAATATGCAGTTTGAATGCGTAACAGCTTATAACCAATAAATTAAATAAATACCAAATCAACTTGATGTCACGATAACAAAGAAAAATATTAATGCCCAGAGTAATAATACTAAATTCTATTGACGTACATTCGTATTTTATCAAGTCTATTTAAGCTGGCGATCATGCAGTACCAAGCTTCGCCTGATTGCATTTTTAGGAAAGAGAAATCGCGCGATCGCACATTGTATCAATTAAAAAAATATAATAGGAGAATCTAATAAGATTTCTACTAAAGTCTAAAATTTGTTAATTGCTCAAAATAATATTCTCTAAGCAGGATTCGCATAAGCAATGAGCATTTCTTTAGCTAGTTCAAGAACAGATATAGCATCTTGTCTAGTAACACTAGGAAAATGCTCTATAAAAGTATCTAATGAATCTCCCGCTTCTAAATAATCAATTAAGTTTTTAATTGGCACGCGAGTTCCTCTAAATACAGGCGTTCCTCCCATAATATCGCGATCGCTACAGATAACATTATTTTTAGTTTTCATGGCAGTATTATTTAATCTTCTTCTAAAACGGGTACGCTATGCCTACGGCAGCTAAGTCTACGACTGCTATGCCTACGGCAGCTTCGCAAGCGCAAGCGCGATCGCCTACTTTACAATTTAAAAAATATATTGGTATTATAGTCAATCCAAAATCTACCTGATGTCTAAATTTTCTTGCGCTTACCCTGCTTATGAATCCTAATTTAATTATTCCAGTAGGCACACAGATTGTTAGTCGGGTTGAACTTAAAAATCAACATAACGAAGTTATTTGTCCTCAAAATGGAGTAGGAGTAATTATTTATTCTCCTACAGATAATTCTCATACTTATAAAATTCGTTTGACTAATGATTTAGAAATTATCTTACATCGTCATGAGTTTAGTATTCGCAAGCAATATCAGAAGCAAGGACTAGAAGATGCTCGTGATATGCTGTCAGAATTTGAACTTTATGACTATGTTATTTACCGTTGTGTAGTTGGTTCAAAAGCTTTTGGACTAGATAATGAAAATTCCGATACAGATTTAAGAGGCATTTATTTACCACCTGCGGACTTACATTGGTCTTTGTATGGTATTCCCGAACAACTAGAAAATGATGATAATCAAGAGTGTTATTGGGAATTACAGAAATTTATACTTCTGGCCTTAAAAGCTAATCCGAATATTTTGGAATGTTTGTATACGCCAATGGTAGAAAAAATTACTCCTATTGCCGATAAACTATTGGCTCATAAAGAAATATTTTTATCAAAGTTGGTTTATCAAACATACAACGGTTATGTAATGTCTCAATTCAAAAAAATGGAGCAAGATTTACGTAATAAAGGAGAAATTAGACTAAAACACGCAATGCACTTAATTCGATTATTACTATCAGGAATTACAGTCTTAAAAGAAGGGTTTGTACCTGTAAAAATCTACAAATATAGAGAAGAATTACTGGCAATTCGTAATGGCGATATGCCTTGGGAAGAGGTAAATAAATGGCGATTAGATTTACATCAAAAGTTTAATCTTAGTTTTAGTGATACTTTACTCCCCGAACGTCCAGATTACGAAAAAGCAAATGCTCTATTAATCGAAGCAAGAAAAGCAATGATCGATTAAGCTAAAGCGCATTTAAATTGCATATTATTCTATTAAAAAATTAGGTTGAAACCCTTATCTTGACTCCTGACTCCTGTACGTCGCCAAACTTACGGCTCCCCTACCTGACTCCTTTCTCAACCAGTAACTTAAATGCGTAACAGCTTATCAACTATGAACATAAATCAAGAGTTATTACTTGAAATAGTTAAATCACAACCCTATCCACTAGTATTTGCAACTATTAGTGGCGCACATTTATATGGATTTCCATCTCCAGATTCTGATTATGACTTGCGAGGAATTCATATTTTACCTGCTAAAGAAGTTGTAGGTTTGTATCCCGTACAAGAGACTATTGAATTATCAGAAATTAAGATGGATGTGCAAATTGATCTGGTAACTCATGATGTTAAAAAGTTTTTTATTTTATTACTTAAAAGAAATGGTTATGTATTAGAGCAGTTGTATTCTCCTTTGATAGTTAAAACAACTCCAGAACATAAATTGTTAAAAGAGATTACCGTTAAATGTATTACACGCAATCACTATTATCATTATTTAGGATTTGCCAAATCTCAATGGGAGTTATTGCTGAAAGAAAATGAATATCGCGTCAAACCATTGCTTTATGTTTATCGCGTTTTATTAACAGGAATATATTTAATGAACACAGGTAAAATTGAAGCAAATTTAGTTAAACTCAATCAAATATTTCAATTTTCTTATCTTGATGATCTCATTACTCAAAAATGTACATCATCTGAAAAATCACTATTAAACAAAGCTGATATTAATTTTCATCACCAAGAATATCAAAGATTGCAAACTGAATTAGAAACTGCTTTTCACAATAGTCATTTGCCTAATGAACCTTCGGCTAAACAAGAATTAAATAATCTTTTAATTAATTTGCGATTGTAAAATTTTGGCAATTAAATTTCTTCAATTTGTCCTTCGGCTTGATTAGCGATCGCTTTTAAATTCTCAATCATTTCCCCGTCTACATTTTGCCATAAGCCTCGCTGATGGGCTTCTAATAGTCTTTCAGACATATCCCGTAATGCCCAGGGGTTTTTATCTTGAATAAATTGCTGTACTTGTTGATCAAAAATATATGCCTTAGCAACTCCTTCATACATATAGTCGGCGACGCAATTAGCAGTAGCATCATAGGCGAATAAATAATCTACTGTGGCTGCCATTTCAAATGCACCTTTGTAACCATGACGCATCACCCCTTTAATCCACTTAGGATTAATTACCCGCGATCTATAGACTCTGGCTATTTCTTCAGTTAGTTTCCGTACCCTAGGATTACTTGGTTGAGAATTATCCCCAAAATATACTTCTGGGTTTTTCCCTGTTAAACTACGTACCGCAGCAGTCATACCTCCTTGGAATTGATAATAATCATCGGAATCTAATAGGTCATGTTCACGGTTATCTTGATTATGTAAGACAATTTGTAGCTGTTTTAAACGCTGTTGAAAGGATTCTGGGACAGCATGACCTTGACCAGTTTCATCATAGGCATAGGAACTCCAATTCAGATAAGCCCTCGCTAAGTCTTCATCACTTTGCCAATTTTGTGCTTCAATTAAACCCTGCATACCTGCACCATAAGCTCCTGGTTTGGAGCCAAACACCCGATAGGTAGACCGTTTCTGCGCTGTTTCTGGATCTAATCCTTGAGTTTGTAATAGTTTTTGTTCGGTTTTTACTTGAGCAGCTAGAGGATTAATTTCGTCATCTTCTGATAAATTGGCAACGGTTTGTGTTATTTTATTCAATAAGTTGATTATATTGGGAAACCCGTCGCGAAAAAAGCCTGATACCCTAACCGTCACATCAACACGCGGACGATTTAAAATTGAAACTGGTAGCACTTCAAAGTCAACCAACCGACGTGAAAGCCCATCCCACACAGGTTTAACTCCCATCAATGCCATAACTTGCGCAATATCGTCTCCCCCAGTCCGCATAGTAGATGTTCCCCAAATGGAAATAGCCAAAGAGCGAGGATATTCGCCATTTTCTTGAGTATAACGTTCAATTAGGGCTTCTGCTGCTGCACTCCCCACTGACCATGCAGTTTCTGTGGGAATAGCTCGAATATCTACTGAATAAAAGTTACGTCCTGTGGGTAATACTTCTGGTCTACCTCTAGTAGGTGCGCCCGATGCCCCACTGGGTATGTATTTACCGTCTAAGGCGTTTAGTAGGTTAGTAATTTCGCGATCGCTCTTGATTAAATTTGGTAGCAGGGTTGTTTTTATCCATTGAAGTTGTTGTTGGGTAATGGGTAATGGGTAATGAGTAATGGGTTTTTTGTTAATTAGATTGTCTACTAAATCTATGGCAATTGATTCGAGGATGGTGATCGCATCTCCTTTAGTTCTAACTTGTTTTAAGCGTTGTACATAATCATCTTGCCAAGTTCCCAAGTCCCTAAGTCCCCAAGTCCCCAAGTCCCCAAGTCCTCCTAAAAGCGGATCGAAATCTAAACCAGAATCTTTTGCTAATGCTTGGGTAAGACCGATACGGTTGTAGCTGGGTGAACGAGCGATCGCGATAATTAAATCTCGCAGTTGTTCTTTTTGGGGACATTGACCAAAGATATGTAAACCATCGCGTATTTGGGCTTCTTTTAATTCACACAGATAACCATCAGCTACAGAGAGAAATTGGGTTAAGGATTGTGTGTCTGTGGGGTTGATACCTAAATCTTGATCTAAGTTTTCTTGTTGAACTAATTTGGTAATGCGATCGCTGATAATATTTAAACGACTTGGATCTAAACTTTGCGCTTCGTAATATTCATCAATTAAAGCTTCCAGTTTCTCTAAACCACCATATAATTCTGCACGGGTAAGAGGTGGAGTGAGATGATCGATGATTATTGCTTGCGATCGTCTTTTTGCTTGTGAACCTTCTCCTGGATCGTTAACAATAAAGGGATAGATATTGGGAATAGCTTGTAGGGCGACTTCGGGATAACAATGAGCAGATAAAGCTAAACTTTTGCCTGGTAGCCATTCTAAATTACCATGTTTCCCCACATGGATAATCGCCTGTACTCCAAAACAACTTCTTAACCAATGGTAATAAGCTAAATATTCATGGGTAGGTTCAAGATCGGGTGCATGATAATTCAAACTCGGATCGCGATCGTATCCCCGTGATGGCTGTATGCCGATAAATACATTACCCAACTGTATCCCAGGAATTTTTATGGACATTGGATTAGATTTTTTTGTCTGGGAGGGCGAATAACCATATGCCTTCGGCAGCTTCGCAAACGCCCCTACAACGTCGCCCCATCGATCTGTAATACTTTGTTGCACAACCTCGGGTAATGTCTGCCAATATTGTTGATATTCTTCTAAAGACAAACTTTGATAACTGGGACGAGTATGATAACTTTCTGGATCGTTAGTTATGCCTTGGGTTAGACGTTGAATTAATTCTTCTCCCGTACTCGGAATATCTGTAACTGTATATCCTGACCGTTGTAAAGCTTCAAGAATTTTAATACAACTTGCAGGAGTATCTAAACCAACTCCGTTAGCAATTCTGCCATTTTTATTCGGATAATTAGCTAAAATTAAGGCTATTTTACGCTCTTGCCTGGGTGTATTAGCAAGCTTAACCCAATTGGCTGCACAATCAGCCACAAAGTTAATGCGATCGCGTTTTGGCTGATAAACGACGACATTGGTTTCTAGCTTTTCATTCCATGTTTGTACAGATTTAAAAGAAATAGCGCGGGTAATAATTCTGCCATCCACTTCTGGTAAAGCGACATTCATAGCAGTATCTCTAGGCATTAATCCCTGTAAACTTGACTCCCATTGTTCCTGAGTACTACTACTTAAAATTACTTGTAAAATTGGAATATTTAGCTGTTGCCAAAATTTTAGCTGAGATGATTCATTAATTTTTTCTAAAGAAAAACTAGTAGTATTAAGTAATATTTTGAGTGGTTTTTCTTGTAGTAAAGTTAATAGTTGTTTCTGTATTTCTATGTTTCTTAATGAAGAGATAAATATTGGTACTGGGGTTAAATTTTTAGCTATTATAGATTCACACAAACAATCGATTGGTGAAGTATTACCTGCTAAATAATGAGAACGATAAAATAGTATCCCGCAATAGTGATGATTTACATGGTGCGTTGTGTAATTATCCTGCGGTGATACTAAATGCTTATTGCTATTAAAATTATTTAGATTGTATATATCTATCCGCTTCTGCCATTGATAAAAATCTATTTCTGGGACAGATTTTGGTGCTAGTGGTTGGTAATTTGTTTGTAAACAAGTATCACTAATAAATCGTAAAGCATTAGCATAATTTTCTCTTCCCCCTGCCATTAAATAACGCCATACAAGGTTAACAATAGATAAAGAAATCGTGGAATGACTAATTAAATCAAGATCGGGAGTATTATCTCCTGGTAAAACCAATAAATTTGCATTATTAACTGTAGTAATTTCTTTAACTCTTTCCAATCCATAAGACCAATAAGTACTACCACCTAGTAAACGTAGAATAATTATTTGTGCTTTTGATAACACTGTTTCTACGTAGACATCTATGCTTAATTGTTGTTGTAAATTCAACAAATTAACCATTCTAATGGCAGGAAAATTAGCATCCAAAATAGCTTGAGCAGCAGCAATAGTTTGAATATCCGTATCAGCATAAGTGAGAAAGACAATTGGTGCAGGCGACTGTTCAATTAAAATCACGCCTTCAGTATTGGGATTCCAACCACCAGGAAGTGCAGCTATTTTATGCATAATTAAAATTCATCTTAATCTTGAGAAATAATTACGGTTTAGAATAAGCTTCAAAAAATGAGCCAAGCTATATAAAAAGAAAAAGAATATGCTATTTACTAAAATTAAATTGTGTCTTTTGCTTCATCTTCTTTAGTCTTGAAAAAAAATGTTGATCATCAAGTTTGGCTTCAGTTAGTTGAACTTTGGTTGGGAATGGTAACCAAAGAAGAAAATCTATTGATTACAGAGGATACACTATTAAAGCTAGCAAATAATGAGAAAAAATTTAATTTAAATCAACAATCAGAAACATCAAGTTTTTTTTTGTTGATTACTACCAAATTTAAGGCATTTTTACGGAGAGAGGAAACATCAGTACCGCAGAAGTATCTAATTACCGTCACGTTTGAGCAAGCAAGAATTATTCACGAATTAACGCAACTTGGTTATCAAAATCAATGGGAAATTAAGGTTATTAAGTATTTACAAGTTAACTTGATCCCCAAATTAACTCAAAAGTATGATTATTCAGAGGAATTCATGGTCAAACTAGTCAAATTACTCACCAATGACTCAGAGCCAAGTAAACACCAATATAACTCCCACTATAATCCACCGATGGATAAATTACTACACTATCAAGTGGAACAAGAGCGTATTTTTGATCGGCTTAAAATTCAGATTAGCCAAAATTTGAATTTGTCAGAAATTATCCAAACAGCAATCAATTATAGTTGTAGTTTTTTAGGCTTAGATCGAATACTTATTTATCAATTAGATGTTCCCTTAGAATCTGAAATTGCCTCCAATCAAGAAACTAGGACAATAGATATAATTACTTACGAAGCCAAAAAAAATGACAACATTATTTCTACCTTATATTCTCAGGAAGAAAGCTGTTGGCAGCAATTGTCCCACTGTAAAAATAAATATCGTCAAGGATTTGGTTTAGTTGTCAATGATGTAGAAGTTGGTTCTAATTTTCACCCTTGTCTACAGTCATTGCTACTTAAACTTCAGGTAAGAGCTAAAGCGGTTATACCTATCAATGTTCACGGTAAATTGTGGGGTTTGATGATTGCCCATCAATGTTTTGAACCAAGACAATGGCATCATCAAGATATCCAATTTTTGCGTCAAATAGCGGAATACTTAGCGATCGCTATTCACCATCATCAATCATATCAGCAATTACAACAGCAAAAGAAACTTTTAGAAAAACAAGTCCAAGTCCAAGCACAACAAATCAAAGATGCCTTAATAGCTGCTGAAGCTGCTAGTAAATCGAAACATGAGTTTTTGGGGAGTATGAGTCATGAATTACGTACACCTCTAACTTGTGTAATTGGTTTGTCTAGTACTTTACTGCAATGGTCATCAACTAAACCCAGAGCCTCATTATCTCCCGAAAAACAACAGGAATACCTGCATCTGATTCAACAAAGTGGTAAACATTTATTGGTCTTAATCAATAATATTTTGGAGTTTTCGGAAGTAGAGTCAGGCAAGCATTTATTAAATATCAAGCAAATATTACTTACTGAAATAGCCAAACAATCAATTCAACTCATCCAAGATTTAGCCAAAGCAAAACAAATTACTCTAAATTTGGAAATAAAACTAGCATCAGAACAAAATTACTTTTTAGCTGATGAAGCCAGACTGAAGGAAATAATTTTTAATTTACTGAGTAATGCTATTAAGTTTACTCCTGAACAAGGACAAGTCACCTTGAGAGTTTGGCGTGAAAGACACCAAGTAGTTTTCCAAGTTGAGGATACTGGTATTGGAATTGCCGAGGCTGAAATTCCCTTGTTATTTGAAAAATTTAAACAACTAGAAAATTTCCGTGAACGTACTCACGGTGGTACAGGCTTGGGATTGGCACTAACTAAAAAACTAGTAGAACTACACGGAGGCTCAATTGAGGTAGAATCAGCCTTGGGAGAAGGTGCGATGTTTACGGTTTATTTACCCGAAACAACAGCAATGAAACCTCAAAATGAGGTTCAAGCAACTATTAAGCCACAATTATCTTCAGTAACTAAGACAATTATGCTGATCACTGAAGATGAAGAAAGTGCCACCTTTATTTGTCAATTGCTGAACACGATTGAATGCCAGGCAGTTTGGCTGATGGATATCAATATGGCAATTAGTCAAATTGAAATTTTGCAACCTAGTGTAATTATTTTTGACCAAGATAGTACTAAAACAGGGGTTAAAAACGTTGTTAGGGCAATTACTGAGAAATCTTTGTTGGAAGATACTCATTTAATGTTACTCTGCGATCGCTTAAATAATAATCAATGGCAACGGTATTCTAAATATGGAATTCACGATTATCTCCTAAAATCAATGAATCCTACCCAAATGATCAATAAAATTAGCACCTTGATTCAAGGCAGAGAAAATTATAATGAAACGATGAGGAATGAGGGATAAAGGATGAAGTAATAGGTAGTAGGGAAACAGATAGCAGATAGCAATTAATCATCAATTCCTAATCCCTAGTCACTAGTCACCAATCCCCAGTCTATTCCGCGGTTGCTTTATCTGCTGCTTCAGTATTTTTAGCTTGTTGTTCCTGCTCTCTTTTTTCTCTTTGTTTACGACTTGCTTCTAGGACATCCTCGATTACTTTGAGCATCTGATCCATTTTTTCGAGGTTGCTGCGGTATAATTCTAGATCTTTTTTCATTTTCTCACCAGATAAACCTAGACTTTCAGAAATCTTATCGATCGCTTGGTTGAGTTTATCTTGCTCTTTTACTAGATTGCGATCGCTTTCTTCTAAAAGAGTATATACACCAATGGCAAAAGGACGACTGTATTTAAAATTCTCATTTTTTGCGATCGCTTTAATTGGCTCAACGATATAACCAGTATCACCTTCGACAGTGGGATTTCCTAACCAAGTTAGTAGTTCTTCTGTAGACTTATCCTTAGCTAAGGAAAATATTATTCCTGCTTGGGCTTTATAATTTTCTGGATCACCATCTGTCGAGGTACACAAAGCATTAAAAATTTGCTCTTTATCACTTTCTGGTTTGTAACCCTGCATTAAACGCTCAAACGAAGTCACAATCCCCAAATAATAAATAGGATCTGGTTTAAAATCTGCATTGACTGATAGTAGATGCATTTCTACCAATAATTCTTCTACAACTCGGCGATAAACTGAGTTAATTGGATGAGGATACGCAGCATAAAAAGATCTTTTACTATCAGAAACAGTTTTCATAATATTTATTAAATTTTTTCTTTCTAACAATTTATTCAGCCTATAAGTCTTGCTTTTTTGCCATGTTTATGGTCTTCAAATAGATGTCAAAAAAACCCTTAGCATATCTTTATATTATGCAATAATTCTGCTCCAATTTAGCAATTATTTGAAATTTAGGTTTGATAAATTATTTTGTATATTTGCTTATAGCGATCGCTTTGATTCTTCTAAATTAAATTTAATAAATACCAAAACACTACTAATCAAAAACCCGATAATTAAACCAAATAGATGACTGTGAAAACTAACTTGGGGAATTATATTATCAAAAATGAATTGAATAATAATAATCAAAATTATTTGCTGTAATCGACGCTTGGCAGTAACTGAATATCTTCTGCGTAACCAAATTTGTAGAGAAATTGCTAACATCGCCCCAATTAACCCCATAATCGCAGCCGAAGCCCCAACTAAAAGCACATTATTTAACCTTAATTGATAAGCTAATAAAGAAAAAGTTAGCATTGAGCCAACACCGCTAAATAAATAAATAGTTAAGTAATATTTAGCTCCTAAACTCAATTCAATTAAACGTCCAATAAAAAAAAGAGACAACATATTAGTTGCCAAATGTAATGAACCATAATGTAGAAAGTTAGCACCAATCAATCGCCACCATTCACCAGCCAAAACCTTTTCAGGAATTAAAGCTCCTAAACGTTCGAGGGTGATCATATTTTTACTACCCCCTAGTTTGATTTCCAAAGCATATACTAATAAATTCAAAGCGATTAAGATATAAGTAGTGTAGGCTATTGGATGACGGCTATCTTTCATGGAAAATATTTACGAGAGGAATATAATCAATAGCTTTATTAGCCTGAAATTAAAATATTAACGCAAGTTGCTAGTTAATTATACGGAATGGTATAAAAGCAAACAGGGAAAAAGTAATATTTGAAGCAAGCAAGTAACCCTATATAGCCCTGAATTCTAGTTTCTCAACTTACTCTTATACTCAGTCCTAATAACAACTTAAGTTATTAAGATTTTACCTTGAGTAAGGGTAATTACCTAATTAATTTGCTGTTCTAAGAAAAAACCCGCTCTGTAACTAATATTCAGAGTCGGGTCATTCGCTTAAATTAATTAAAATTACAGTTGAGGTACAAATCTTTCTTTTTCTGGTACTTCTGTATATTCAGAAACAATTTGTTTTAACTCTGCGCCATCAATAGTTTCTTTTTCGATTAGCAAGTCAACTAGACGATCTATTACCTCACGGTTTTCGCGAATAATTTTGCGCGCCAACTGATGACCATGTTCGGCAATTTGACGGATTTGATCATCAATGCGAGATGCTACTTCTTCTGAGTATTCAGCACGAGAAGTTAAACCAGCACCCAAGAATACTTCGCCTCCTTGTCCACCTAAAGCAACAGGGCCTAGATCACTCATACCGTAGAGCGTCACCATTTGTCTTGCCATTTCTGTAACCTGCTGCAAGTCGCCACCTGCACCAGTAGTTACTTCGTCGTTACCAAAGATTTCTTCTTCCGCAGCACGACCACCCATTGCACCAGCAATTCTTGCCATTAACTGCGAGCGACTGATTAGGCCTTGATCTTCATTAGGGGTAAACCAAGTTAAACCTTGAGCTTGTCCACGAGGAATTAGGGTAACTTTTTGCACTGGATCGTGATCTTTAACCAGAGTACCAACGATCGCATGACCAATTTCATGATAAGCAATCAAACGTTTACTCTTACCGTCGGTTAGAGGTGTACCTTCCATACCAGCGACAACTCGATCTACTGCGTCATCGATTTCTAAGATCGTAATAGCGTCTTTGCGTCTTCTAGCAGTTAGGATAGCTGCTTCATTAAGTAAATTAGCTAAATCCGCACCAGAGAAACCAGGAGTACGACGAGCGATCGCATCTAGAGAAACTTCAGGAGCAATTTTTTTATTACGAGCATGAACTTCTAAAATTTCGAGGCGACCTTTGATATCGGGGTTATCTACCATTACCTGACGATCAAAACGACCAGGACGCATCAAAGCAGAATCGAGGACATCAGCACGGTTAGTAGCAGCAATAATAATAATGCCTGTATTGCCTTCAAAACCGTCCATTTCGGTTAGTAATTGGTTGAGGGTTTGTTCTCTTTCATCATTACCACCACCAATACCAGCACCCCGTTGACGACCTACTGCGTCAATCTCGTCGATAAATATCAAACAGGGAGCGTTTTCTTTGGCTTTTTTAAACAGATCGCGGACACGGGAAGCACCGACACCTACAAACATCTCTACAAATTCCGAACCAGAGATACTAAAGAAAGGTACACCAGCTTCACCAGCGATCGCTTTAGCCAACAAGGTTTTACCAGTTCCAGGAGGCCCTACCAATAAAACTCCTTTAGGAATTTTTGCTCCTACGGCAGTAAATCTTTCGGGTTGTTTTAAGAAAGTAACAACTTCTTGTAGTTCTTCTTTGGCTTCGTCAATACCTGCTACATCATCAAACATGATGCCTGTTTTAGCTTCCATTTGGAACTTAGCCTTAGACTTACCAAAATTCATTGCTTGTCCAGGGCCACCAGGCATATTGTTGGAACGACGAAATAAGAAAAACAATGCTCCAATCAATATTACTGGGAAAATTAGATTACCCAAAAGTCCCCAAACTGCACCTTCATTACCAGCAGGATGATAATCAAAGTTAACATCAGCATCCCGTAACTTGGCGATTAGTTCAGGCGAGTTAGCAGGTAAATCAACTCTCAGCTTTTGCAAGCGGTTATCCAATTCTGGATCGATCGCTTGGACAATTGCAGTTCGACCATTTTCGTACAGTTCTACAGAAGAAACTCGACCAGAGTTGAGATAATCTAAAAACCGACCATAGGTCATACGGGTACTAGCTGTATTGCCACTTAAGCTGCTGCTCGCAGTTGGAGTAGAAAAAGTTCCCTGCCAAAGAAAAAACCCTACTACCAATAGTGGTAATGTCCAAAGCAATACGATTCTCCACGAAAAATTTTTCATAGGGTTAAGTGTTGTTTTAACTTGAATATGTTTAAGCTTACTTTTTTGTTTGTATTAGGTATTGACAAATGAGTCAAAGTAGATAAATTGTCAAATTTGTTTTTTTATTACTTCTAGCTTAACTAAATTTAACGTAATTCTCATTTTTAATGCAAGATTTCTGTCAGCCAAGCAGGCTACCAATGCCTTCAACTAGCTCTTAGCTATTAGCTTGAAATCAAAAATTGAACTTCTGCCTTTCTTGATAAAACAAACGCGCCTACGCTAATAATTTGAGTGTAGACGCGATGTTGTTTGTTGATGCTCTCTTTTAAAGTTGTCTTGTTAAGACAATATTATGGATTGAACTAACTTGTACTAAATTTAAAGAGGTTTTAGTAAGTACCTAAACAAAACGGACGGCTTTAATTTCTGAGGCAACCTCAGAAATCGCGTCCTCATTAATTACACATTTTGATTATAGGATTTTTCTCCTTCTGATCTAAAAGCTAATAGCTAATAGCTAAAAGCTTTTCAAACCCATCAATTAAAACTTGACAAACCATTAGTAAGTTTCAACGTGCCAACGGTGTTCTTTCTTCATCCCTTTGCGATATTCATCCCAATTAACACCATGCTTTGCTGCTGCTGCGCCAAGAGCTTCGTCAATACCACCTTCCATGCCTTTAAGACCACAGATATAAGTGTGAGTTTTAGGATTTTGGATCAATTCCCACAAAGCATCAGCTTGTTCAGCAATTTTGTGTTGAATGTACATCTTGCCACCTTCGGCATTTTGTTGTTCACGGCTGATGGCATAGTCTAAGCGGAAGTTGTCGGGATATTTGGCTGCCAATTCTTCTAGCTGTTCTTTGTAGAGAATATTGGGAGTTGTAGGAATACCAAAGAACAACCAAGCTAAACCTTTGAAATTATAATCAGGATTTTTGTCGCCTTCAAAGAACATCCTCCAAAGATAAGCACGGAAAGGAGCAATTCCTGTTCCTGTTGCAATCATCACAATGTTGGCATCTTCATCATCAGGTAGGAGCATTTCTTTACCTACAGGGCCTGTGATAGCGACATCATCACCAGGCTTGAGGTTGCACAAATAACTAGAGCAAACACCTTCTACGTGTTCTCCTGTTTCAGGATTTTTATACTCTAGTTTTCTGACACATAAAGATACCGTATGGTCTTCGAGGTCATCGCCGTGGCGAGTAGAGGCAATAGAATATAATCTCAGCTTGTGAGATTTGCCATCTTTGTCTTCGCCTGGAGGAACAATACCTATACTTTGACCTTCGACGTAGTGTAGATCTCCACCTGCAAGATCAAAGGTCATGTGACGACAAGTACCGATACCACCTTCAGCGACCAAATCATAAATTTCGGTACATTTACCAATAAAAGGCTCTTTAGGACGATAGATATTAACTGGAACTTGTTGCTTGGCTTTTTTTGGTTTTGCTTGAGTCATAGATTTATTATTATTAGCTGCTTGCTGCTGGGGTGCAGGTTGACTAGCTTGCGCTGGTATATCACTGCCAACAGGCTTGATGCTGACGATTTTTCCACCCAAACTGTTGATACGGCGCATCTCTTGATTCATCCGATTGTAGGGAACAGTAATTAACACAGTACCGCTAGTGCGAATAGGCACATTAAGCCTACTACTGTTACCATTGGCAGATAAACCTTCAACCTCGTAAACAAAAAAACGATTCTTGTACTGAGTATTGCTACTAGAAAACGTTGAACTAGAGTTATACATTACGCGGACTTTTTCCCCCAACTTAAATTTAGACTATTAAATACTTTACATAACTGAATTCCCTTTTGTACTCACTATTTGGTTGAATAGGAAACTGAAAACAGCAGCTTATAGTGTTTGTATTGTATTAATAGACTATCATTGAGAGACTATTCTTGATTCATGAGCCAGAAAAATTTTGGGTAAAAATAATATCTAGCGATTAGCCCTTAAACATAGACTAACTTCTTATCTGAATTTGAGTCTGTAGTTTTCATTTCATTTTTATCTTTTTTTAAAACTGTCAAACTGAAAAAAAGTAGCTCATTGTAGCGATTATGACCAAATAATTTTCAGTTGGTTTATCTTGTAGAGGTGGTTAGCTTCTGGTAAGATTCATCAATGTTAGTAGTTAGCATTTTAATACTCATATTTTAGATATTTGCTGGTTTCTTCAGCTTGCTTAATAATTATGGGTTAAATATTTAGTTTTGTAAAAGAGGAATTTATATGACCGCCGATTTAGACCGAGTGGTGCTTATCGGAGTAGCAGGAGACTCCGGATGTGGTAAATCAACTTTTCTTCGTCGTTTAAGCGATCTTTTTGGCGAAGAATTTATGACTGTAATTTGTCTTGATGACTATCATAGTCTTGATCGCAAAGGCAGAAAAGCAGCAGGTGTTACAGCTTTAAATCCTAAAGCCAATAACTTTGACTTAATGTATGAGCAGGTTAAAGCTCTCAAAGAAGGTAAAGCGATCGATAAACCAATTTATAACCACGAAACTGGTGAACTAGACCCACCAGAAAGAATTGAACCTAACAAGGTAATCGTGATTGAAGGATTACACCCTCTATATGATCAAAGAGTGCGTGAATTAGTAGATTTTAGCGTTTATCTCGATATTAGCGACGAAGTTAAGATTCAGTGGAAAATTCAGCGTGATATGGCTGAAAGAGGTCATACTTACGAGGATATTTTGGCTTCGATCAAAGCTCGTGAACCTGATTTTAAAGCTTACATCGAGATACAAAGAGAATTTGCTGATGTTGTCATCCAAGTACTACCTACTCAACTACCAGCACCTAAAGAAAATAATCTACTCAGAGTTCGTCTCATTCAGAAAGAAGGTGTAGAAAACTTCGATACTGTCTATCTATTTGATCAGGGTTCGAC
Source organism: Waterburya sp. (assembly GCA_051658085.1). Lineage (GTDB taxonomy): Bacteria > Cyanobacteriota > Cyanobacteriia > Cyanobacteriales > Xenococcaceae > Waterburya. Next base: position 7,236 of record JBOFLX010000007.1, on the reverse strand, counting down.
AATCCATTGGCGACCTTGTGGACGAAAACTGGAATGTCCTGTTCCAGGTATCAAAATGTACTATGGCCCTGAAAGCTTCTACAACAATGAAGTATCAGTGTTAGAAGTAGATGGTGACTTTGGCAATCTCGAACAAATGATTTATCTAGAAAGTCATTTGAGCAACACTAGCACAGTTCACTATGGTGAAATGACTGAGCTATTACTAAAACATAAAGATTATCCTGGTTCTAACAATGGTACTGGTTTATTCCAAGTGTTAGTTGGTTTGAAAATGCGCGAAACCTATGAGAAACTGACAGCTAAAACAGCACAAACAACAGCTAAAGTCTAGTTTCGTCAATGGACAATTGATAATTGACAATTATCGAAAGTTGATATTTGTCTTAAAGTCGCGGCATTGCTCAATAAGTGTTCGCGACTTTTTGATTACTGATTGGTGATTAGGGATTAGGCTCAATTAACCTATAACCTATAACCTATAACCTATAACCTATAACCTATAACCTATAACCTATAACGGTTTAAGTAGTAAGTAACTGGGTTTATTTGTTACTTGCTATTTCCTACTTCCTACTTCCTACTTCCTATTTTCTATTTCCTACTTGAGTGACTGATGACTGATAACTAATTTATTGTTCATCTTTTGTGATAACTGACATCAATATTTGTCGAATATCTTGTGCTGTTTTTGACCAATTAAATAACTTAATTCGTTCTAGTCCTTGATGACTGAGATCGTTGCGGAGAGTAGCATCATTCACAATACGATACATCGCCTGAGTTATATTTTCCACATCTTCAGGATCGACATATAAAACGCTATCTCCCCCAACTTCAGGTATAGAGGTGGCATTGGAAGCAATTACAGGACAACCGCAAGCCATTGCTTCTAAAACGGGAAGTCCAAAACCTTCGTAAAGAGAGGCAAAGACTAAAGACTGCGCCAGAGAATATAGACTGGGTAAATCTGGCGTTGGTACATAGTCTAAGAAAATAATTCGCTCTTTGGCTGATAGTTGTTCGGTTTGACGTTGAATTTGGGGATAGAAAAAATCGTCTTTTTTGCCAGTAATAACAAATTGATAATCTTGGAAAGGTAAACGATCAAAAGCTTCTAAGCAACGGCTAAGGTTTTTATAAAATCGCATATCTCCTACGTACAGAAAATATTTATTTAAATTATATTTTTGCAGGATTTCTGGGTTAGGTTGAGGATAAAATAAATCGCGATCGCATCCTAAATATACAACCTCAATTTTTTCTGGTTTTAGTTGATAGTTGATAATTAAATCTTTTTTGGTGTGTTGAGAAACAGAGATGATTTTTTGAGATTTTTTTAAAATAACAGGCAAGATATAACGATAATAATATTGCCATTTAGGATTTAACTCAGGATATTTCAGGGGAATCAGATCGTGAACAGTAATAACCTGGGGAATACTAGGAAATAACATCCCTTCAGCCACAGGAGAAAAAAACAAGCTAGCTTGTTGCTTGTTTAATTGCCAATTTAAACTAGTTTGATACCACCAAAAACGTTTTAAGTGTCCTACAAAACCGCGATCGGGAGCTAAAGATTTAGTTACAAAAATACTTTGCTCTGGATAATTAGTTTGAAAATAATCAGCATGAGAATAAATCGTAAAATCTAATTCTTGCTCACACTTAATTAACTCTGAAATTAAATTTTGGTTAACTACTCCTAAGCCACTAGCTTGTTCTTGAAGATAAGTCCCATTAATAATAATTCTCGGCAATTTGGACATTGAATCTTATACTAAATTCTGTTGAAATAGAGTAGTTAAAAGTTGAGGATAGGCACTAGGCACTAGTTTTTTTTACCTACTACCTACTACCTACTACCTACTACCTACTACCTACTACCTACTACCTAATCCTTAAGGTTCTTTCAAATTATCAAGGCCGTCAATTACTTTTGCCGAGATAATTTTATCCCCAGCAGTTAATTCGTCTAGAACTTCTCTGCCTTTGACTAAATAACCGAAGACAGAATAACGTCCATCCATCACATTGTATCCAGGAGGAGTAATTTCTCTATCAAACTTAAAAAAGAAAAATTGCGAAGACCCACCATTAGGATCATCAGCAGGACGAGCTAGAGCAACTGCACCGTAAGCATTAAAAGGAATAGCTGGTTGAGCCAAATAGCGACCTAATTCTTCTAAAGTCTCGCCATATACAGGTAAATCATCACCTTTAACCAATACTTCTAAAGGAATAGCACGGTATTGTTTAGTTTTGGGATCAATAAAACCATTGTCTTCTCCAGGAGGATCGCCTGCTTGCAGAAGATAGTAATCTTCAGCGCGGTTAAAATCTAAACCATCGTAAAATCCACGTTGTACTAAATCAATAAAATTACCAGCATTAACAGGTGCGCTATAACCATCGACGACAATTTCTAAATCACCTTTATTAGTTTCTATGGCGACAGTGGCACGACCAAGAAGTTGCGGTAAGTTATTATATTCTTGTGGAACTTCAAAAGGAAATCCAACTACCATCAATTGTTCTAAGTCACCTACTAACTCAAGTGCTTCTTGTCTGGCTTCAGAAGTAGCTTCGCGATCTTTGGTTTCGACAATTGTGTTTAGTTTTTCAGTGCCAGTAATCAACTGGTTAATAATAGATTCTGCCTGGGATTTACGTTCATCTGGAACAGTTGCTAAAAGCTGCTCGCGACGAGCAGTTAAAATATAATTCGCTTCTTTTAAATCACGACTAATATTTTTCCAACGCTTACCTCGTAGTTGATTGGAGATATCTTCTAAACTTTTTTGAAGTTTTCTAACACTATCGTTATCTATAGGTAAAGCGTATCTCAAAATAGCTTGTGGATCGGTAACAGCATCTCCTTGAGCCAAACCTGCCACTGCTGATAATTGCCAGCCCAAGAAATTGCTAGTAAAGATTATTAAAGTTAAAACAGTGGTCAAGACTAGCTTGGTAAACCAAGACTTCAGCCAGTTAACAAATGTATTTTCAGGTATGTTCATAATCGGTTCATAAATTTAAATTGTAATTGCAGTGCGGACAGAGAGAGGGCGCAGCAAATCTACTAAGGTGTATGTTCTTAGTTATTGATCGCTCTTGTCAACATTTCTTTACTTTTTTCGTTAGCAACTCTGATGTTTCCTCCTTTTTCCTGTATCCTTCATCGGGTACAATAAAATGTCGATCTCTAAGCAATTATTTTTAGCTTCATGATTTCTAGTAATGACTTTCGCACAGGAGTTACTGTCGAGCTAGATGGCTCTGTCTGGCGAGTAGTAGAATTCCTCCACGTTAAACCAGGTAAAGGTTCAGCTTTTGTGAGAACCAAGCTGAAAAACGTGCAGACAGGCAATACAGTCGAAAAAACTTTCCGTGCAGGAGAAACTGTACCTCAAGCAAATATCGAAAAACGCACCATGCAATATACCTATAAAGATGGTGAAGATTTTGTGTTTATGGATATGGAATCCTACGAAGAAACGCGTATGGGTAATGATAGCTTAGGCGATCGCATTAATTTTCTCAAAGAAGAAATGGAAGTTAATGTCTTGTTTTGGAATGATCGAGTATTGGAAATAGAGTTGCCTACTTCTGTAGTTTTAGAAATTACAGAAACCGATCCAGGAGTTAAGGGAGATACTGCTACAGGGGGAACAAAACCCGCCATAGTAGAAACTGGAGCGCAGGTGATGGTACCTTTGTTCATCTCCATCGGCGAAAAAATTAAAGTTGATACCCGTGACGGTTCTTATTTGGGTAGAGAAAATTAATTACTAGAATAACGGTTGAATAATTTGTGTCTATAAATTTTCAAGAACTTCGCGACTTATTGGGGACGATCTCTCAAACCGATATCACGGAGTTAATTCTCAAAAGTGATGACTTTGAATTAACTGTACGCAAGGAAACAGGGGGTGTGGTAGCCCCTCAAGTTTCGGTTGTCTCACCAACTGTAGTTGAAACCATTCCTGCTCCAACTGCACCGACTACTCCTGTTAATGTCACTGATATTGTTCCCGAAACACAATCTGCACCGACAGTAGATGATAAAAAATGGTTAGAGATTACCTCACCAATGGTAGGAACATTTTATTCTGCTCCTGCACCAGACGAAGACCCTTTTGCCTCAGTTGGCGATCGCATTAATAAGGGAGATACAGTCTGTATCATTGAAGCGATGAAATTGATGAATGAAATTGAAGCGGAGGTATCAGGGCAAGTTATGGAAATTGTTGTCCAAAATGGTGAACCAGTCGAGTTTGGACAGGTTTTGATGCGAGTCAACCCAGGCTAAAAATAAAAATTAAGGATGTTTTATGGAAATTCTGACGATTGTACTGTCAGGATTATTGTCTTTCATATCTGGTGGAGGCATAATTCTAGATTCGGTAGCTATTCATCGCCTCCGCTCCCAGATAATCAGTTTAGATCAGCAAGCAATTCGTGTAGATAATACTCCCAGCTACCAAATCGCTCAGGGAAAAGTCCAAAAAGTCAGAATTGCCACCAGAGGTTTGACAATTAAACCTAATCTCAAAATAGCAGCTTTAGAATTAGAAACTGACCCATTAGCTGTTGATCCAGCCAAATTAAATCTCAACAGTATTGATGGGTTAAGAAATTCTTTAAAACAGCCTTTACAAGCAGCAGGAAAGTTGATTTTGACCGAAAATCATCTTAATCAAGCTTTACAATCTCCTGAAATTTTGGCTCAACTTCAACAAGCTTTAAACCGCCTCATAGTTAGTAAAGCTGGTTCAACCAATATTGCTTATCAACTAAACGAGCTACAAATAGAATTACAGTCTGCAAATCGCCTAGGAGTAAAAATTAATTTAAGTAGACCCAAAAGTAATTATGAAGAGTATAGTACTCCTAAGACTTCTAATAAGAGTCGTCGGGAATTAGCTATCGCTCTCAAATTTAAAATTCAGATTTTAAATGGTAAAACAATTGCGATAACTGAACCGCAGGGAACTGTTAATAGTCGCCCTATGTCATCTCGGCTACTCAATGGCTTTGCTGAAGGTATTAGCGATCGCTTAAATTTAACTTCCCTAGAAGCCAACGGAATCTTGGCTCGTATCTTACAATTAGAGATAAATGAGGACGAGCTAAAATTAATCGGTTTCGCTAAAGTGGAAACAAAAGCACCGCAATTGTCTTCAAAAGAGATAGAAGTAATTCCTTAAGTTAAACTGTAATTTTTTATCTTTTATTTATTTCTCTTAAGCAGGAGCATCATCCATGCAGGATCGTAACAAAAACCGCTTTTCTCTACCTGTAATAGCAGCAATCACAGGAATTATTTTGGCTGCTGGAGGAGGAGCAGCTTGGTGGGCAAAATCCTCCCTAGAAAGACAAGCTCAAAATGCTCAACCTAGCCAATCTTCAATTATTAAAGAAGAAGTTCCAGCCGTACCTAAACCCATTACAGAGGAAAAAGTTGTAGAAGTTTGTTGGCTTAATCCAACAGATCAAAATATTGAATTAGTCTCTAATACGATGACTTTTCAAAAGTCGGTTAAATCAGAACGTGTCTTGGAAACTGCTTTGGAAACTCTTTTTGCCAGTCCTCCCGAAGGTTCAAACTATACTACTGCTATTCCTGAAGGTACTAAATTATTAGGTTTGACTGTAGATAAAGAAGGAATTCATCTCAATCTATCTCAAGAATTTGTTACTGGTGGTGGTAGTGCTTCGATGAGCAGCAGATTGGCTCAAGTTATTTACACAGCTACCAGTACTAATACTGGTGATCAGCCTAACGCCACAGATACCCATCTTGTATGGTTAAGTGTTGAAGGTAAACCTTTGACCACTCTGGGACAAGAAGGATTGATTATTAATCAACCGATGACCAGACAAGATTTAAAAGCTAACTTTCCTCTCTAAAATTAAACACTTACACTTACTCTTACTCATCAACACCAAATATTTTATTTTTTATTTGTTTTCTTAATTATTTGCTCAAAATACCAATTTAAAGCAGGCAGCAGTAAACTATGAAATCGATTTAAGATAGTTAGCTCTAATCCTGGGGCGATCGCGAACTTGCCTTTTTTGACTCCTTGAATTATTGGCTCTGCTACTGCTTCTGCTGTCCAGGTTTTTGCGGTTGCGGTGATCTTTTTTGTTTCGGGGGGTTTTATTTTGTTTTCTGCTGCTAATTGGGGCGTATCTGTATCAGGAGGATAGATAATTGTGACTCCAATCCCCTGGGGTTTTAATTCTCCCTGTAAGGATTCTGCCAACCCTCTGAGGGCAAATTTACTAGGACAGTAAGCAGTATAGCCATAAAGACCAATTAACCCAGCACCAGAGGAAATTAAGACAATCCTGCCTCTTTGTCGCTGTTTCATGGCTGGTAAGACAGCTTTAATACTGTAGAGAGAACCAAAATAATTCACTGCCATAGTTTGCTCAAAAACGGCTATGGGAATCTCAGCAAAATAACCAGGATGAGCAATACCTGCTGAAGTAATTAATAATTCTGGCGCACCTAATTCCGCGATCGCTCTTTCAATTGCCAACTCAATTGACTCTTGTTTGGCGACATCTGCCGTTTGGATTGATATCTGTTGCTCTGGATCGATGGTTACGGCTGCTATTTCCTGTTGAGCTGTTTCTAGCTTGTGGCGATCGCGGGCGATTAAAGAAATATTTGCTCCCTCTGCTGCTAATAGTTTAGCGACTGCTTTGCCAATACCACTAGAGCCACCTGTGATAATTACGTGTTGCTTGAAATAATTTATGACCAATTTTCCCTAACTTGTCCTTCGTCTCAATAACTTGCTGTTGATAGCGATCGCATCTATAAAAAAATTCTTGATAAATCGCAAATAATTTAACTGTAACTTGAATATCGGACAGATTAATTACTGATTACTTATTACCTATCCTTCCCATCTTTCTTTACCATACATAAACTGAGAAGTTTCTCCTAAATCTTGACCTCTTCTCCATAATTGCATTCCCAAAGCAAGCTGTCCTAATTCCCAGGCTTGTAGAGCCTTTAAGACATCGTGGTTAGAATCCACAAGAGCGTCAGCCAGAGCGATCGCATTTTGAGCAGCTTTAGACACGACTTGGCAAAATTGAGATTGAAATGAAGAAAAAAAACAACTTTAAGTAGGCATAAGTAACTCCAGAATATTTTGACTTGATTGACCCTGAGCAAGTAAATTTTCAGACCACGAAAGTAAATTAGCCAAAGCC
>JBOFLX010000006.1:0-49210 GCA_051658085.1 Waterburya sp. | reverse complement strand
CAACTGGAATTAAAGTTACAGATCTTGAACTTGATGCTATTGCTCTTGAGCGAGACACTTTTCATGGCGAGTGGAACTATAGAATCAAACCTCAAATTGTCAGCTAATTGTTCAATTTATTTTTACATAGCTCCTAAGTCTCCCTGCAACAAATATCAAAGAATCTGATAATGAACCAAAGATAGATGTCTGGAATGCCATAGATGGTCAACACCGCTACACTATTTATTCAAAAGGTTGGAAATATTCAATCAGTCCAGATGGAAAACTAATTGCAATTGGTTATTATGGGACTCCTGTTAGTATTTATCAACTAAGTAATGGCACTCTTTTACGTCAACTGGAAGCTAAAGGTTATCCTCACTTCAGTCCAGATAATCAAATGCTAGCTATTTCTCATGCAACAAACTCTTGGAGTAACTATGTTAAGAAAGTAATACTATACCGATTAAAAGACGAGCGACTTTTAGGCTCTTTTTCAACTTCTAAAGAACTTAACAGTATAGTGTTTAGTCCCGACGGAAAGTTTATTGCAGCGTCATACGATACTGGTAGTAGTGGTGGTAGTGATATTACGGTTTGGTCACCTTCTCCTAAACCTAGTTGGTCGCATCTTGCGGTCTGGCGATTAGTTCCCTTTGCAGGTAAATATTATCCTCTCCAAGTTGCCAAAATTAAAAGCAAAAAAGAGAGCTACTACCCACTAGCCTTTACTCCAGACAGCAAGTTTTTATTGACTGATCGTGTGATACAAATTCGCTTTTGGCAAATACCACCCTTCAACTATACTTGGTTCTGGTTGTTGGGAGGTGGTGCTTTGACTGCTTTTGCCTATAGTCAGCGAGCTTATTTAATGCATTGGCTAAATCGTTTATAAGCTCAAGATTTATATGAACAGAAGAGTTATTTTGAGAATTATGATTGGCATTTTTGTTATATGTTTTTTTATGTCGAGATAGCAGTTCATTTTGTGCCAGAGTCAATACTATTGGAGGCGGTGAGATTTTCTACTCAATGGCTGCTTTTGAGTTAAAAATATTTCCGACCTGATAATTGGAAACGGAGTAGCTCATGTCAGAGAAATTAAATTGAGAATCTTCTGCTTGCTTTAAAGATAAGAAAACTTTCTTTATAGACTAATGAAAACACTACAGTTAAAATCAGGACGAGAAATACCCATACTCGGACAAGGAACATGGCGCATGGGTGAAAAAGCCAGTCAAAAACAGGCGGAGATAGATGCGCTCAAACTAGGATTAGATTTAGGTATGACTTTAATCGATACTGCGGAAATGTATGGGGAAGGTGGCGCAGAAAAAGTAGTTGCTGAAGCTATTGCAGGTCGTCGAGAAGAAGTATATTTAGTTAGTAAATTTTATCCTTATAATGCTAGTTATCAGGGCGTTATTAATGCTTGTGCTCGCTCTTTATCGAGACTTAAAACTGATTATCTCGATTTATATTTACTACACTGGCGCGGATCAATTCCTTTGTCGGAAACTTTAGAAGGATTGCAGTATTTAAAACAAGCAGGCAAGATTTTGGATTACGGTGTCAGTAACTTTGATAAAGATGATCTGGAAGAAGGGATATCATTATCTGGAGGCGATGCGATCGCTACTAATCAAGTACTTTATAATTTAATGCGTCGGGGTATTGAATGGGATTTATTACCTTGGTGCAAAGAACGAAATATTCCTATCATGGCTTATTCTCCCGTTGAACAAAAAGCTTTTGTTAACCATCCTAAGTTAAAAGCGATCGCTCTACAACACAACGCTACCCCAACTCAAATTGCTCTTAATTGGTTATTGAGACAAGATAATGTTATTTCTATTCCTAAAGCTACCAATCTTGATCATGTAAGAGAAAACAGTGCTGCTTTGGATATTACTTTGACAGCAGAAGATCTTAAAGAAATTGATCGTATTTTTCCACCACCAAATCGCCAGCAAACCTTAGCTATGAGATAATTTTAACCCTAAGTAAGAAAACAAAGTTCAAAACAACTACCTTTTCCAAGTTGACTATCTACTGAAATTGTCCCATTATGTAGCTGAACTATTTGCTTAACAATGGCTAATCCTAATCCTGATTTGCCTGACTGATACGAACGAGATTTATCTGCACGCCAGAATCTTTCAAATATAAGATCTAGATGTTCTGGGGCAATACCAATTCCTGTATCTTTGATCTTAATGTTGACGTGGGAATTAATTTTTGTAGCTTTAACTATTACTGAACCACCAGTAGGCGTATAACACAGTGCATTTTGTAAAAGATTGGTCAATAGCTGTTTTAATAAAATGCGATCGCCTGATAAATATAACTCTGGTTCTAACTCTAATTGCCATTTTAAGTTTTTTGACTGAGCCTGTAACTTATATAATTGCATCAAGTCAGTAAGCATGAGATTTAAGTCAACTAATTCTTTTTGAAGATTAATAGCTTGATCACTTCGAGCTAACAGTAATAAATTTTCAGTTAATTTAGTCATCTGATTCGATGCTGAAGCAATGGCGGTAAACTTTTCGGCATCAGTGCTTCGCATTCCTTCTGGATATTTAAGAGCCACGTCTGCGTTAGTTTTAATTGCCATTAAAGGACTTCTTAACTCATGGGAAGCATCGGCTGTAAACTGCTTCAAACGTTCAAAGCTGGCTTCAATTGGCTGCATAGCCCGACGAGTTAACCAAATACTGCCAAAACCACTAGCTAGAAGTGCGATCGCAATTCCAATACCTAAACCATAGTCTAAACGCAGCAAAGTATTATGGAGTTCAACCAATGATTCGCTAACTCGAACATATCCAATTAATTCTTCAGTTTCCAAATTATTGACAGGTTTGGCAAAACTACGAATTGAGTTGGAATGATTTTGAATTTGTTCTAAATATTTTGTATTAAAGGGTACATCTAACTTGTATTCTCCCTGTTGTCCTACAATTTCTTTTTCTAGATTGAACCATTCTATTATCTGTTTTTGATTGACTATAATTTCGTCTTCATCTACTTCCAATGCCCCCTCTTCATTATCCATCTTGAAAACAGCAGCATTAGCCAAATTCTCTAATCTGACATTGAATTGTTGATTCAGACTACGAGTAAAATTCCAGCGCACAGCTACAGTAAAAAGAGTCAGGATTAAACTTAATACTCCTAGATAAGCTAAGGTCAACTGCAAGCGAGTTTTCTGAAACATATAAATAATCAAGGATCTAGAATATTTAAAATCTTAAGTCTAATTTTTAATATCCTTACGAATGTAATTTTGTAGACAAGAAAAAATTCTGGCATCATGTCAGAATTGTAGTGTGTGAGATTAAACTAAACTTATTTTCAATCATTTCCAAGACTAATATCTAGACAAACTCAGCCGAATTTTGAACACTAAGGTCAAATTCATTGACATTTTGTACGCTAACCAAAGAACTCTCAAAAATTACATCACCATTGGCATTTAGTTCTTCAGTGTATATTTGACCAACCCCAGGGGCATAATACTGACAATCAAAGCCATCAGATTGCAAAGCCGAAAATTCTTTGACTTGCAAGACATCATCATATTGTCCAAAGTCATCTACAGCAGCATCCAGATTAACAATCTCAGCTTGATATTCTGCTTCTCCAATATCAAATCTTTGATAGTAACCCTCTCCAACTTCGGGAGTTGCATCCATAATTAAGCCAGGTAAAGATTGACCTTCCCCAGCGCGCCAAGAATCTGAGTCATCGGTTTCAATTACATTACTTTGGTCATCATATTTGTATTCACTTACGTCTTCTCCGAGTAACCAGACGTTACCTTCTTGATCTTGGGCATAGTAAGATAACTTATCTTCGGTGAGGACATCATCAACAAATTCCTGATTCTGTACCACCACACTATTAACACCTAAGATATTTTCAGTTTTATCTGTCACCAAAACTTTATTAATTTCTGTCTCTGTTTCTGTTTCTCCTGTATATGGATTTATTTCCTCTCCTTCGTAAGTAGATAAAGTACCTGGAGTAAGGGTGAAATAGGGATTGTTGATTACAGTACTATTTTCAAAATTAGCAGCACTCAAATTAGGTAAATTGATATCAGGAATTTCTGAAACATCAATTAATTCTGGAGACAGTTCTGGTTTTCCTCCTACTTCAGTTATTCCCTCATCTGCGAGAATTTGTCCTACTCCTGGTGCATAATATTTAAACTCAAATTTATCTGGTTCGAGTTGAGTAAAATCGCGAGTTTTGAGGACATTTTCATAATCACCCAAGTCAATAGAAATAGATTCATTTAAGCTGACTATCTCTCCTTGATCTTCAGCTTCCCCTTGATAAAATTCTTGATAGTAATTGTCTCCCACTTGAGGATTGGCTGGCATTAAATAGCCAGGTAGCGCACCATCTACTCCTGCTTCCCATGAACCATCGGTATTTGTGCCAATAAAATTACCTTGATCGTCATATTCGTAATTGGTGGCATATTCCCCTAAATACCAAACATTACCTGCTGTATCTTGGGCATACCAATCAAGGGTATCTTCAACTAAAACCCCTTCATTCCAGGCTACATCCCGAACAACAGTTGTCTGTACCCCAGAGATCTCCTTGGTGTCATAGGTGGCAAAAACTTGATTGCTTTCAGTGGCAAAAAAATCACCTTGAGCTTCTGTAGTTTCGTCTTCTTCGGTGTCGTTTATTTCTCCTTGATATGACGTTACCGTTCCAGGAATAAGAGGAAAATATTGATTATCAATAGGTTGTTCAGACTCAAAAGTGGCTTGGCTAAAATCAGGTAATAAAGTATCCATTTCAATCTTGTCTCCAATTTTCTCGATAACCCAAATCTATTTGGAGAAGATCAAGAACTGATCAAGATTTACTTGTCGTTACAATTTTTTGGGTTGATGGTGCGATTGCAATATTCAATTGCTAGAGTTAAAATCCAAATCTATTGAAATCAAAAGCGAGTATGTCAGAAAAAATTGTCATTACCAAAGTACAGTATTTTATAGATTACTGGCGAGATTTTCTTTATTCAGACAGTATTGAAGAAGATTTAACTCATACTGTAGTTTATAATCCAAGAGAACTTTTTCAAGAATTTGCAGATGAAATATCTAGAAAAGAATTTAAAAATAAAGATAATAAAAACTTTTTTATAAATTCTATAAATAAATTCTGCGAGTTTAAAATAAAATCGACAAAGTATTTGCAACCCACTTTATCATTAATCAAACAACAATTTAATAATCCTAATTTTCAATATTTATTGCATTTACTATCTATAGTAGATAGAGAACTATCAAATAATAAACTAGGTTTGAATTGTATCAATGAGCTTGAAAAAATACTAACAGACAATACTGAGCTTAATGACCACAAAAAAGAAATTATCAAAATATTAACAAATTTTATAATTTTTGAACTTCTCAACAAAGAATATTCAATCAAATCTATTAGAGAATTTGTGTTTGATATTTTTGATGATTATCAAATAAATCAAGATGGTATATTATCAACTAGTTATCCTCACAATTGTCAAATTGATTTTAAGTTAAGTTCAAATTCTACTGAATTTCAACAATATCAATCCGAAATAAAAGAAATTATTGATAATCTAGATTTGAGTAAACGATTACTATCAATTAAAAACTATTTTGATAAAGTACCAAAAAAACTTACTTATATTTTTCAAATTAAAGGCTTAAAAGGAGAAATTGACGCAACATTTGGGAATGTAAGAATTTATAATCCGCAAACAGTCAAACTTATTCAAAATTATCCATATCATTTAAATTTATTTGATGAGTATTTTGATAGCCCACAATTTTTGTATTGTAATGGAGCAGTTACCTTAGAAGTATTTGATGATGAGTATGCGAAAGAAAAAGCAGCTATATTATTAAATGAAGTAATAGATGTTCTTTTGAGTAGTTATACACAATATGAAATGCCAGTTACCATTAATACAACAAAAATACTAACTTGTGATGAGCATGGTAATCCAAGAGGAATGTCATCTACTTCAAATAGCGACATTATATATCATCACAAATCTATTGAAATTAATCAATCAACGAATATAGAATATCTTGCAGATTATTACAATTCAATAACAATAAATAGATTAAATATAGATTTAGTAATATTAGAATCATTACATTGGAGAAGAAAAGCTATTGAATCATTTAATATAAATGATCAAATATTATGGCACTGGATTAGTATAGAAAATCTTTTCAGAGATACAAATCTTATTTTCAAAGTATTACCTAAATTATTTGCTATCAATAGACTATATTGCTTTGCTTGGAAGCATTATCGTAAATTAAATAATATTAACGATTCGAGTTTATTTGGATACTTTAGAAAAGATTTGAAATTGCCAGAAGAATTATGTCAAAAAATAGGATTAACAAGACAAGAAGGAAATATATATTTAAATGATTTTATCAACAATATTATTGATATTAAAAAAGAGCTAAAAAGTGATGAGCTTTTGTATGAGCAACTGAATTACTTAGAAATAGTTTTTAATGATCAAAATTCTTGCATTGAATTATTAGAAAACTTTAAACAAATGTCATATGAACAACTAATTTTTGTATACAGAATTAGAAATAAGATTGTTCACAATGCTAACAATAAAAATACTACTACAAGCAATTATTATTTAAATTTTATTTGCAAAGCGTCTTTAGATATTCTATTTGAGTTTATTAGAAAAAGAAGTAATCAGACTCTAAATTTAAAGTCTGTAGACGATCTCCTTAATGAGATTATCTATGATTTTGATAAACTTAAACTTGAAATTAATAAAAATGGCACAGGAATCTTGTTCAATCACAACTGATTGAGAATTGTATTACGCCAGCAACCAGAAACACAAAACATAGCTCTGTGTTGGGTTTCATGCTTCAACCCAACCTACGAAAAATCTTATGAATCAATACAGTATGATTATTCAATGGTCTGATGAAGACCAGCTATTTTTAGTTACTATTCCCGAATTTAGCGATCGCGTTATTATGCCTTGTACTCACGGCAAAACTCGCCAGGAAGCAATAGCTAATGGAGAAGAGGTAATTGAAATGTATCTAGAAGCGTGGGAAACCGAAGGAGAGGTTATTCCCCCACCAAGTAAACGTCAGACAGCATAGATTTTATTCTATTCACTTCGCAAACGATAACCTATGCCATAAACTGTTTCAATACAATCTTCTGACATTCCCACAGCTTTTAGTTTATGACGTAAATTAGTAATGTGAGTTCTGACAGTAAGATCGCCTGCGTTGACAAGTTTATCGAATTCCCAGAGTTTATCTAGTATTTCTGAACGACTAAAAACGCGATCGCAATGACGCATAAATAACTCCAGGATCATGTATTCCTTGGGAGTCAGAATTAAAACTTGACCATCATAGTTAACCTCGTTGCTAGCAGGATCGAGTTGTAATTTACCGTAGGTTAAAACTGGTGGTTTGATTTCTGCACTCCTACGACATAAAGCTCTAATTCTGGCAGCTAATTCTTCAAGATCAAAGGGTTTAACCAAGTAATCATCTGCACCAGCATCTAAGCCAATAATTTTATCGCTGGTGGTATCTTTGGCAGTCAGCATCAAGATCAAAGCCTTGTATTGAGATTGACGTAATTGCTTACAAAGACTGATGCCGTCTAGCTTGGGTAACATTAAATCTAAGAGAATTAAATCGTAGGCGATCGCCTGAGCATATTCCCATCCCTCTAAACCATCACCAGCAATCTCTACGACATGATGTTGATGTCTTAAGTCTTCCGCTAAAGGCTTGGCAATGCGATCGTCATCTTCAACAATTAAAATTCTCATCTTCTTTAACTTAGATCCCCCAAATCCCCTAAATTAAATATACGCAATCTCTCCGCGATCAAAGACTTTTCCATTAGTACATATGCCAAGTATTTCTAAGTGGTTAGCATAAATTTCAATGACAGCAAAGCTTAATTTAGAAACAGAATATGCCGTCCAATTTGACTTTCCTACAGAACGAAGTTTAGCACCTGCACCACTTGTTAAATAGGTCGTTCCAGCGATCGCTTTTGTTCTTTCATAGAAATGTTCGTGACCATTTATGTATAGCTGTACGCCATAGCGTCTAAATAGCGGAGTTAGCTTCTCGATTAATTCTGTATTGACACCATACTTGCCAGAAGCATAAATTTGATGATGCCCAAAAACAATTTTCCAAGGCTGCCTAGTTAACGCTAGTTTTTGTTCAAGCCAAGATAATTGTTCTTGCCAAGGTGCTTCTGGGTTTGTATCAAGAGCAAAAAATTTTACCTTCCCTCGGCTAAAAGCATAGTATCTTCCTTGCATATTGAATGCTTCATAGGCAATTTGCTCTTCCCCATTTTTGGTATTGATATCGTGATTGCCCAGTACGGCATAAAACTTGACATCTTGCTGTAAAAGCTCTTGGTAAGGTCGCTCAAACGTAGCTTTGATTTTAGCAATTTCACCATTTTCGTAGATATTATCTCCTGCTAAAAGAACCAAAGAAAAAGGATTAACCTGTGAATAACAGCCAAGAGTTTTAGCTAGTCTGTATTGCTCTCTACTAGCTGTTCCCACATCCCCCAAAACAGCAAAACGTAATTGAGGAGACGAGTTATGGAAATTGATTGATGGACAGTGTTGATAAGTTAGAGGATATTGCCAAGATAAATAGCGATGACTGCCAAAAGCTAATCCCAAACCGCCCAGAGTAGCTAACGGCAAAAAGCTACGCCTTTTCATATTTTGACCTTGTAATTAATTATTAATTGTACGCCTGAAGCGTAGAAGCAAAAGATCAAGAACTTAACAAGACAAGATTAAGCTTTAATTACGCTTCAAAACTAAAAAGCAAAAGTAGTGCGAATTGCGCCAATAATTAAGTCATCGTTTTGATCGTTATTACTTGGTGCAGTAATCCAGACTATCCCTGGAGTAATGGCAAGATTATCCGATAGACGATATTGATAAAAAGCTTCTAGATGCAGAGACATTTCATCATCCTTTCCCAGATTATCAATACTAGAACTGGTTATCCAAGGTTCTGCGCCGACTACCATACCTCCTAGATTACCTTCTTTACCAAGGTCAGGAAAAGCCAAAGTAATCGCCCAATTCCAAACATCTTGCGTACCGCGATCTATTTGACCTTCAAGACTAGACAAAGTAGTTATTTTTGATAATCCACCCCAGCCACCGATCACTAAAAAATCGCTCAATTCATAGGAAAATTCCGCACCATAAGAGTCGCTTACTGTAGGGACAGACTGGTCAAACTCATCCTCAGTAAAACGCTGTAAATTAGCCAATTTACTACCCGTATCAGTATCACTTTGATTACGACTATGTAGATAAGTAAAAGCTAAATTCAGGCGATCGCTGGGACTAATTAGAGCTTGAGCGATCGCACCGTAGGGAGCATTAAATATACCACCTTCATCAGTAGGTTCATTGGCAGGAGAAGCTAGATATCCTACACTAATTTCGATATCTCCTAACTCGCCAATAATTCCGAAACCAGCATCACCAGACGTTTCATAGATGGGATTTAAACCACCAAAGTTGGAAATTGCTCCGTTTCCACCATTATCACTTTCAAAAAAATTAATCGTCTCTGCGATATCATCAGCAGCTAAACCTGTAGTACCAATAATTATCTCTAAGTTATCTCCCAGAGGCAAAGTGTAGGCTACTAAATCTAACTCAAGGTTATTATCATTTGAACCACTGAAAGACAATTCTCCTTGAAATGTATCGGTTATATCGACAAGCTCTGGTAAATTAGCAGCTTCTAGTTCAATAGATAATTCATCCTCTCCAGTAAAGCTAGTTGCCAACTCCAAGTTAATTTGATTACCCAAAAAAGGTATGCGCTCAATATCTAATTCTCCATTATCTTGAGAGCCAGTTAAGACACTACCTAAACCAAAAACTGCTTCTCCAGTCAGTATAGTAGTAGTAGAAAATTGATGGTCATCAATAAAAGTTAAGCGACTATCTAAATTATTAACTCTACTTCTCAACATAGTGAGTTCTTGATTAAAATCTTGAGATAGACGATTAAGCATCTCAAGATCTTGGCTATCTAATGTATTAGAAGAGCTAATGAAACTTTCGATTTGTCTAAGACAGGAGTTTAAGCCTGTAGCAAATTCATTACGAGATAAAACTTGCTTTCCTCCATAAGTCTGGTTAGGCAACCCAAAAATACAGCCATATCGTTCTGCCAAGTTACGTAATGCTTCATAAGCCCAATCTGAGGGAGATACATCTCGTAATTGATGAACTTGAGTAATTTGCTCAGTTTCGCCTACTATTGTTTCTACTTGATAAGCATCAATTGCTTGAGTTTTCTTTTGTAGTTTCGTTTGAGCCAGTCCAGTATTAGAAGTGCTTAATATTGAAATTACAACCAAAACCGATGTTGACAAGTATATTTGTCTCAATTAAGTTAATGAATTTTAATGAACGTTTACGAATTTAATTTTGGATCTGCTGATGGCGGATGCCAGCCAGCTTTTACCCAGAGCGAGCGTGTGTTTCGGATCGAATCTTCTTCTGAGTAGCGTTCGTCGTTGAGATCAAAACGAGAGACTGTTGCTCTTCCTACAGGAGTATTGCTAATAATAGTTGTCCCATCTGCTGACCAAGTAAAATGTTTTCCCCATTGTTGTAATCTAGGATTGAAAAGAGGAACGATCATTTTAGTAGCTAAGTCGTATCCTGCAATAAAATTATAGTGACGTTCGTTACAACGACGACAAGCTAGAGCTAGATTATCAAGGTCATCACTCCCTCCTAAAGATTGAGGAACTATATGATCGACAGTGAAGCGAGTAGCAGAAATTCGTTCAGGAGAGTGACAATATTCGCATAAATAATTAGCCCGTTTTCTAATTAATTCTCTGTCAATGGTCATTTGGCAGCGACAAGCATGGCGTTAATGTGTGTAAAAATTTGGTCGAGTTCTCCTATGGCTTCAAGTTCGGCTAATTCAGATGAAGTAATGTTGTTTGCTTTCTTGTTTTCTAGCAATTGCTCCATCCGCAATTGTAGATCGTCAGTAAATTTGAATAAGGTGTGTTGGTCTACCTGTTCTAATTTAATGTTACCAATTAAGGATGAAGGTTTTAAAATAATCGGATTAACCATTGTTACTAAGAAAACAATAAGTGGTTATTGTATTTATTCTACTAGCTTGAAAATACATTTTCACTGGAACTGGTGTACGCAGTTTATGATGGCTACTAGTTCCTAATGCTTTCTTGTAGTGCGATACTTCAATTTTGCCAAGTCTTGAAAGTAATAACTCAAATTCAACCTCTCCCTAACAACAGTTTCAATCCTCGATCACCCCGAAGGATGACCGCTACCCACTAGCTAGCTCCTCTATCCTCAATGTGTGGTTGCTCACGTGCTTAGAAAAGCCGAATTTAACCGCAAACGTGCGCTTGAGTCTCTATTTCGGATGGTAAAAGATAGCTCGGATTATTGCCAACTAAATTTAATACTCAAATAATCTTCTAATTGTTGATTATAAGGAGTAAAATAGTCTACTAAAGTTTCTCTTAACTTCAAATCCACCTGATTATAAAAGCCAGCATTAACTTTTGGATAGTTGTCTAAAGTACAGTTAGGTAGACCTAAAAAATTAAAGACTTCGCTCGTAGTTTTAAGAGGATTACCGTAAAGCTCTTCACTTTTTAAAATTAAAAATTGTTCCCGACCTAATAGTTCGATCCAGGGTTTGATTTTATAGATATAAAGACTACTTAAAATATTGTCAGGATTATAAAAACCAGTATTAATAATTTCTGTCTCTTTAACTGTTGCTAATCTGGCTATTTCTTCCGCGATCGCTGTTGTTAAATCTTGATTGGTTAACCCAGTATTTAATTTATGATAATGCCAAGAAATTGCCCTGTCTGCTGGGTTTCTTAGAAGTAAAATTATTTTTACTTGAGGGAAAGTATCTTTGATTCTTTGTGCTACTTGAGGAAAGCGCAAGTAATTAGGAGTCGCTTCTCCTGTCAAAAAATCTTCTCGATCTGTTAGGGTAGGAAAATGAGCTAAATACCAATCAATTCCCCGTTCAAAATGTTTCCAATAGAAATCTATTTCTTTGATATGGGAGAGTAAAATTTGAGGATGACGACCTAAATAATGGTAAAGAGAAGATGTACCACATTTGGATGCGCCTGCAATAATAAAATCAGGGGCAGAGGTTTTTGTCTTTTTCCAGGTTAATTTAGCTAAATAGGGATAGTTTTGAATTGCTTGTTGATAACAGCCAGTGCGATAACAATCGATCGCTTCTTCTACTCGATCTTTTTGGGTTAAAGCATCTCCTAAATTTCCCCAGGCAATCGTAATATCTGGATGTTTGGCGACTATCTGACGATAAAAGGTAATCAAATCATCTAATTGTTGCGCAGCGATAGGTGTGTATTGTAGAGCAATGTATGCATCTTTAAAATAAGGATCTAGCTGAATTGACTGTTGATAAGCAGCGATCGCTTGAGGAAAATAACTCTTTGATCTCAGTAGTTTGGCTAATTGATAATATAAAATGACTGTAGCTTGGGGATGTTCAGTCAGAGTTGTTTGATAACCTTCTATAGCTGCGGTTGCTAGGGAAGGATTTTCTGGACTACGGTTAATTACCTCACGGTAACAGGCGATCGCTGAATCATATTGCTGTAAACGCCGATAAACTAGTCCCAAATCAACCAAAACCTCGACACATTCAGGTTGTATTTCTCTAACTTTTGTATAGGCAATCAGTGACTTATGCCATTGCTGTTGCTGCTGCCAAATTAACCCTAGCTGATAATAAGCCTGCCAATAATTTGCTTGAAAAGCGATCGCTTTGTGATAACATTCTGAGGCTAAAGAGTATTCTTGCAATTGGTATAATGCCTCTCCCCAATAATAGTAAATCTCTGCCGAAGGGGATAACTCCGCAGCTTTTTGATAGCATTCTTGCGCTGAAGTGTATTCTTGTAGTTGGTATAATACCTCTCCCCAACGAGCGTAAATCTCTCCTGAAGACTCTAACTCCGCAGCCTTTTGATAATTATTACTTGCCCTAACCCATTGCTTTCTGGCTGCCAATGCCTCGGCTAAAGCAAAGTAGTATTGAGCATTGTCAGGATTATTTTTTACTCCTTGACGATAAACTTCAAGAGCAGGTTCGTTTTTACCTTGTTGAGCCAACAAAGTCGCTAAAGTCTCGTAGGCAAGCCAAAAATCAGGTTGAACTCGAATTGCCGTTCGATAACAAGCGATCGCTTTAGCTGGTTTATTTTGACTTATTAAAGTTTGACCTAATTTATAATGCCGTTGAGCTTTACCAGCATCAGGTTTTAGTTGCAACCCTTGATATAAATAATCGGCAGCTTGGTTGTCATCACCTATCTGAGTGGCAATTTTTGCCAAACGGAAATAAGCAGCAGCAAAATCAGGTTTAATCACGGTTGCTTGGCGGTAACCATCCATAGCTGATTGCCATTGTTCCTGTTGAGCGTATAAATCACCCAAGTTCAAATAAACTTTTGCTGGTTGGGGGCTATTAGCTATCTGCTCAAGACAGTTAGCGATCGCTTTCTTAATCTCGTCTGGATGTAACTCAGACAATGACGTTTCTTTCATTTATCTTTTTTCTTATTTAGCAGCTTGCACATTAAAAACTAAAAACTAAAAACTACGAACCAGTTCACTTCAACGAAGCCAATTTACATTCAGCGTAGTTTCCGAATAATTAATTGATGTGTCTGAGGAGAGCGATATACTGGTTGCCATTGCTCTTTAACCGAATTCAAAAATCGCTCAATTCCTACCTGGGGATTTTGTTCTGGGTTTCCAGGATTACGCCAACCATAATAATTGAAAATAATTAATCCTTCTGGTTGTAAAAGCTGCCAAGCTAAAAAAGCATTTTTTTCATTGTGTTCAACTAATTTACAGCGATCCTGAAGATTGATCAGATTAAAACTGTTGGGGGGACAATCAGCTAGAAGTTGATGAATATCGCCTTCCAGTAAAGCTAGTTGGGATTTTGAACCAGTTTTAGCCAGATTTTGCCGAAATTGAGGATTAAAGTTTTGGTCAATACAGGTAAGGCGATCGCTTTCACGAGTCAAAATTGTATCTAGTAGCCAACAACAAGACATCCCTTGATAACTACCAACTTCGATCGCCTGAATATTCGACGCTTTCAAGAGTGGTTGTAAATGTTCTTCCCAGGCTGGAATACGGTAGCTAAAAACATCTTGAGTAAAAAAATAATTTTTGGTTACACATTGATGCCAACCACGATGCTCACAGGCTTTTTGAAAATTAAGTGCTGCTTCTGAGTGTCTACCCTTTTCTCGTAAAGCATTACCCAAATGACCATAAACCCAAGGATATTCCTCCACGAGATTCAAGATGGCATAGCAAGTAGAAATTGCTTCGTCCCATTTTTCTAGTTGCAAAAAAGTTTTAACTAAATCACGATAAGCCCAGGGAAAATCAGGAGAATCTCTAATTGTCTGGCGAAAACAAGCAATTGCCTGCTCAAAACATTGCTGTTGTAAATAAATCGTCCCTAATTTATATTGCGCTCTCGTTTCAGTTGGTTCTACAGTTAAAATTCGTTCATAAATAGCTTTAGCTTTATCTAATTGATGTTGCCGTTGATAAATATCTCCCAAATCATAACTGGCAGCAATTAACGTTTCCTCACCTGTCATCGCTTTTTGATAACAGGCGATCGCTTCAGCTATTTTGCCTTTCAACTCCAAAGCCTTAGCTAATTTATAATAACCACTACTGTTAACTAAATTGGGATTAATTTCTGTCGCTCGATACCAACAATCCATTTCTGCTTCTCGCTGTTGGAGATGACCATTGATTTGAGCTAAAGAAGCATATATACCAGCCGAATTAGGCAAATATTTTAAAGCATTTTCAAAACAAGTTAAGGCTGACGACCAATTTTGTTCGAGTATATATAGTTCTCCTAGTTGACAATATACCTCTCCTAAATTAGTTTCAGTTTCTAATGCTAGGGAATGCCAAACAATAGCTCGATCAAATTGACCCATGCCCTGAAGTAAATTACCCAAATTTTTAAAGGCAGTTTGCCATTTTTGTTGGTTGTCCAACTCGGCTGTGATTGTCTGTTCACAGTCTGCGATCGCTTGAACTAAATAGCTAGAATCCACAGGTAATAATAATAATTTAATTGTTCAGTATATTTTTACTTGTTCAGTACCTGATCGCCAAGAGAGAAACAATAAGCTGTCAAGTATTTAATTGGTCTATTGAGATTGACGGGGAGACGGGGAGACTAGGAGACTGGGAGACTGGGAGACTGGGAGAGAGTTTGATAATTTTTTGCCTACCTAATGGAATAATACACAATTTAAACGTACATCAGCTTAACAAGTCAAAATGGGTGGTTGATTATCAATTGTAGACTAATTACCTAATTTACTACCTGAAAAAAAACCTGAATTTTCCCCCTAGTATTCAACCAACGTAACAAGATAAATTGATAGCTAATCAACTTCAAGCTTATTTGTATGATGCTAGGCAGTCATCCTCAGCAATAGGCTTGGTTGATTTTTTAAAATTCAGGACAGTCTAAGCTGTCAATCATTTAATAGACTGGTTATGATTGACTGGGAGACCGAGTGACTTGGAGACTGGAAGAGAGTTTAAGAGTTTTTTTTTATACGAATAATATGCAGTTTAAATGCGTAACAGTCTATAAAATACGACGAGGATTTGGATAAATAATTACACGGACGAGTTGAAAGATTGATAAAAATCAGTTGTCATGACAAGCAATAACCGAAAAATACAACATTTAAAAAGAGAAGAATTAAAACAACAAATAGAGGAAAATCAAGGTTGGTATTTTATTACCTCTGTCCGAGAATTACCTCGCGATCGCCCTTATGGATTTACACTTTATAATGAGCCTTTTGTTTTATTTAGAGATAAAGATGAAAACTTATTGTGTTATTTATTGTCATCATTATTTGAAATAGAAAGGCACGATAAACTTGAAATCTTATTATTTCCTGTAGTTGAAGAACAAGGTATGATCTGGTTTTGGCGTGGCAAAATATAAAAAAGCTATAAGCCGTAAGCCCTTCGGGTTTCGGCATTCGCTCTTTGTTGTCAACCAACAAGACCGCGATGCCTCACCATAAGCTGTAAGCGAGGGCTACGAATAGGGTTTTAGACCCTCCTGAAAGTTTATAGCTGGATAAAATATAAAAAAGAATGATATAAATTTTTGAATAATGATTCATCATATTTCTATTCCTGCCCAAAATCCGCTTAATGTAGCGAAAGTTTTAGCCGAACTGTTTGATAATAATTATTGCGCTCCTTTTTCCTCTAATCCAGGTAGTTACGTGGCTTTTGCTGCTGATGAATACGGCACTTTAATTGAAGTTTATCCCTTGGGGACAGAGATGATTCCAGGTGAAGATGATCAGCCTATACAATTTCAACACAATACTACCCAACCATTTATTGCTACCCACGCTGCTGTTTCTATTCCTCTGAATCAATCCCAAATCGAATCTATTGCCCAGAGAGAACAATGGCGATGCGTGCGTTGTAATCGTGGTTATTTTGAGATAATTGAGTTTTGGCTGGAAAATTCTGTGTTACTTGAATTAGCTCCTCCAGAATTAGCACAACAATATACCAGTGCTTTAACACCAGACAAATTAGCAGAATATTTTGCTGGAGAAAATATTTAATTTAAATATTTAACCAAATTTGATATTACTGCCAATTACCCACTAAAACAAAAGCTGACCAATAAAAAGGATGTTGATATTTAGGCGATCGCAATAATTTTAATTGTGCTTGGCGTAATGCTTCTGCTTTACTTATTCCTGGAGTTTTTAAAGCCTGATAAAATTTAGTCATTAGTTGAGCGGTAGAATCATCTTGTATCGACCATAATGTAGCTATAGTAGTTCGCGCCCCCGAACGTACTGCGACACCTGCTAATCCTAAAGCTGCTTGTTTGTCTCCCGTGGCGGTTTGACAGGCACTAAGAATTAGTAATTCAATTGGGGTATCTTCGGCGATATCGCGATCTTGCAATAATCGATCTAGATTTTTAACATTAATGCGATCATCCCAAGTCAGTAAAAAAGTATCTTCAGCACGAGATGAAAACTGTCCGTGGGTTGCTAAATGCACT
Organism: Waterburya sp.; assembly: GCA_051658085.1. GTDB lineage: Bacteria > Cyanobacteriota > Cyanobacteriia > Cyanobacteriales > Xenococcaceae > Waterburya. The sequence continues at coordinate 31,967 of JBOFLX010000006.1, read as the reverse complement.
ATCGGGTAAGGTAGGGTGGTAACTTGCGATCGCAAATTGTCACGGGTAAAATTTTGATTGAGTAAGGTTTCTGAAGGAACTAAAGCAGCAATTTCTGATACTTCTGTTTCTACATTTGGCAGAGACTCAAAACCTTGACGAGCTTTGCTTACCCCACCAGTAATGGTTTTAATGGTTTGAGGAGTTAAGGAACGAGAGGTTAGTAGTTGTAACCCAGGAGTTAAAGCTAGATTATATTTTTCGACTAGATATTGTTTGCCGTCGTGCAAGGCAGCCACGGGAATACCCCGCATTATGCCATCTAAGATGAATACTAAAGTTTTGGGTTTATGCTTCTGGAGTTGGCTTTCGAGAGGGCGAATTAACCAATTGTAAAAAGCTTGATTGGGTTGTAACGGTTGCGTAGGAGTTAGAAAGGGATTAAGGTTAGCATAGAAATCTTCAAAGACACTCTCTATTTCCTGCGGTTTGATCGCAGTTTGATAATATTTGAGTGGTTGTCCTGGTTGAGATAAAATTACTGCCAGGCGATCGCTTAACATAATAGAGTAGACGACTGCTGCTTGGGGGTCAATCTGTTCTATTGCTTCTGGTTGGGCATCTAAACAGGCTTCGCGAAAAAAGTTATTTAATTGAGCTAATTGTAGTGCTTCAATGGTATCTCTGGCTTGAGTAAGATTTTCTTGACTAGGATTTTTCAACAGTAAAGCGGTTCGTTCACGATATACTGGCTCTATTTGATTGCGAAAGGCAAACTGCATTTCTGGATTAATTGCGACTAAATTAGCTCTCAACGACTGTAAGCTTTCAAAAGCGTATTTATAAGCTTTTAATGCTTCTGATTCCTGATTTTTTAGCTGGTAAATTCTACCTAACTGCCACTGCCATAAATAAGCACTTTCTGGAGAGATAATGCTATCTGTAGTTAATAAAGCTTGTTGAGTTAACTGTTGGGCTAGAGTTAATCTTCCTGTTTGTTGATAAACTGCACCTAAATAACCATTAGCATAAGCCAGTGCTTGTTGATCCTGTAATTGCTTAGATTGTTGTCGGGCGATTTCAATTTCGGCTACGATTTCCGACCAAGATATTGCCATATTCTTATTTACATCAAGTTCGTCTGATAACTTTAAATAAAAGTTCTCCCCGTCTCCCCGTCTCTCAGTCTCCCCGTCAGCCATAACAGTTAACTGTTGAAACAAACCTGATATTACTGGACATTGTTGAACTATCGGGGAAGAATATTTCAGGGCATTTGGTTGCAAACAAATTAAACTTTGAACTAAATTAAGGCGATCATAGATAGTGGTGCGAGTAACGGGTAAACGATTTAAATTAGTTTTGATATTTGCAATTAATTTAAGTAGAGAAGATGGTGACTGTTGCTCAATACTGCCTATATCTGCGCCTTGAATAATTAAACTCAGTAAATTTAATTGAGCTTTATTTTTAGTTTCTAAATCCTTAGATAGTGCTGCTTGTTGATAACAGTTCTCTGCTTGTAAATAATATGCAGTTGGGTTTTCTAAATTATTATCTGCCAAACATTTAGGTGTAGTTAAATTCGCCTGTTTAAGATTTGGAGATTGACTAACTCGATTTCCCAAAGCCTCGATAGTATTGCCCAGACTAAGTAAAACCGAGTGTTTTGATTTGTTGGCGTTTAATTGTTCGGCTATCTTGGCAGCTTCTTGTAAAACTAATAAAGATTGTTCTAAATTTCCCGTTGCCTCCAGGGTATTACCAAAACTGAGTAATACAGCAATTTTAGCTAGAGAATCTGGTTGATTATTTAAATTAGTTTGGACTGAAGTTAAGATTTTACTAGCACGACGATAATAACCTAAATCCTGTAAAGCCTGAGCTTGATTAATTTGATTTTTAATTACTGCCTCTGGAAGCTCTAATTGCTGATAAATTTTCTCTGCCTGTTGCCAAGTTTCCCAAGCAATTTTCGATTGTCCTTGCGATCGCGCTATACTACCCTGGATATCTAGACTATTAGCGAAAATACGTTGCTGTGTTGTGTTCGATGATTGAGTTTGAATTAATTTTAGACTAGTAGCGATCGCTTTTTCTGCTGCGGTTAAATCTCCTAATTTTTGTTGCGTCAAAGCTAAATTACTCAACGCCATAGCCTGATTAAGTATATCTTGTTGTTGCTCAAAAGACTTAGCAGTAAGCTGCCAAACTTGACTGGCTTTTAGATATTGTTCTGTTTGATAAAGTTTTTTGGCACGATTTATTAATTCAATCGTCTTGCGATCGTTTTTTACTATGACATTAGCAGGTGTAGCAATAGCTTTGGTAGTGAAAGATATCGCTAAAGTTAAGGTAGATAAAGCTGCTAAGTATTTATGTAAAATCAAATTTTTTGGCTCAAACTAAAATTTTTGGAAAAGAAAATAAACTAAATCATACAAAATTAACAATTAGGCTTGATTTTACAATTCTTTAGCCATGAAAATACTATTTGGATCTTCTTTATATGTAGAGAAAGGCGCACAGGTTTTAAAACCATATTTTCTATACAAATTACGTGCTGGTTCAAAAAATGGCATTGACCCAGTTTCTAAACTTATGCGCCGATAACCTCTCAATTTCGCTTCCTTCAAAATATGCTCAAGCATCATCGATGCAACACCTTTGCCTCTTTTAGTAACACTCGTGCGCATTGACTTAATTTCAGCGTGTTTAGCGTTTAATTCCTTAATTGCGCCACAGCCTACTAGGCTATTGCAATCCCAAACTGTCCAGAATGTAATTTCTGGTTTTTTCAATCCTTCCAAATTTAGAGCGTGATTACTTTCAGGGGGAGAAACAGCTTTCATATCCTGAATATGTTCTTCAAGAAATTTCGCAATCTTAGTGCTAGAAAGATCGTCAACCTTTATTTCCATTTTCTTTTTACTATTGATTAGCTGATATTCATATAAACATTCAAGTACTTACTATTAGGCACAACCACAAGAGGCTGAACTATTAGAACTTGAGTCTACACCCGATGTAGTGGGATGACCATCACGCTTCCACCAGTCAAGACCACCCATTAGTTCTTTGACCCTAAATCCAAGCTTTGTCATAGCCAAAGCCCCTTTGGTTGAAGCATTGCAGCCAATACCGTCGCAGTAAGTCACCACAAGCGCAGATCTATCCAGATGAGTGGTAGATTGCTGGCTCATTTGCCGATGTGGAATATTTATAGATCCAGGAATGTGTTCTTTCTCATAGGCTTGCGGAGATCGGGCATCAATGACAATAACATTCTCTTTAGCTTCCAATGCAACTTTTAAATCCCACGAATCAGTCTCGTATGCTAACTTGTTCTGATAGTGCCTCAGTTGTTCTTCCATAACGATACTCTCTCTGTTACACCTAATTTAACTATATTAAACCCTAGTTCGAGTTAAGAATATTAATCGGTGGAGGAAGCTGTAAGCTATTTAAATTCTGACTCCTGACTCCTGACTTTTGTCTTCTTACAATAAAATTAATTTTGCACTAGTACTTAGCTAACTCAAAGCAAAGCTGCTGCTCTCTCTGCTAAACTAGAACGCTCACCTTTAGTTAACGTTATATGACCGGCTAGAGGTTCGTATTTAAATCTTTCCACCACGTAAGTTAGACCATTGCTAGCAGCGTCAATATAAGGATTATCAATCTGATCGGGATCACCTGTTAGCACTACTTTAGTTCCTTCCCCTGCACGAGTAATAATTGTTTTTACTTCATGGGGTGTGAGGTTTTGAGCTTCGTCAATGATTAAAAACTGTTGCGGAATTGTTCGTCCTCGAATGTAGGTCAGAGGTTCAATTTGTAAAATACCCATCTCAATTAATTCTTCGTGTCCCCGTCGCCAATGTCCAGGCTGCTCTTTTGAGTCTTGAGTACCTAAAATTAAATCAAAATTATCATAAAGAGGTTGCATCCAAGGAGTAAGTTTTTCGTTAATATCTCCTGGCAGAAAACCAATATCTTTGCCCATAGGGACAACTGGACGAGAGATTAAAAGCCGACTGTAGAGTTTTTCGTCAGCTACTTTTTGTAAGCCAGCAGCGATCGCCAGTAAGGTTTTGCCTGTCCCTGCTTTTCCTACCAAGGTAACTAATTTAATTGAATCTTGTAACAGTAAATTGAGGGCAAATCTTTGTTCGCGGTTACGGGGTTGAATCCTTGATACTCCCAGTTTTGGTAAGGCAATTAGGGGAATAATTTTGTGGCTTTTTCCTTCTACCATCCCTAAAGCAGTATGGGAAGGATTGGCTTGATCGACTAAAGTAATATCTTGATTGGGTAAAAATTCTTGCTTAAGGGTAATTGAACCAGTTTGAAAAAATTCAGTGATCTTGTCAGCAGTAATTAATACTTCAATACTACCCGTATACAGATCTGCCACATCTACCTTATCAGTTTCGTAATCTTCCGCATTCAGTCCCAAGGCATCAGCTTTAATTCGTAGGTTAGTATCTTTGCTGATCACAATTACAGGACATTGACACTTTAGTTTACACTGCATTCCCACTGCCAAAATAGCATTATCGGCAAAGTCACCACTTAATTCTGGGGGTAACTCTTTGAGAGTTTCGCGATCGCTCAAGGCTACTCTTAAAGTTCCTCCATGACTTAATATTACTCCTGTGGTTAAATGACCTTCTTGGCGCAGCTTATCTAAGGTTCGAGATACCTCTCTAGCATTCCTACCAGTCATTTCTGGTTGTTTTTTGAAACGGTCTAGTTCTTCGATGACAGCGATCGGCAGTACTACTTCGTTGTCTTCAAACCGAAAAATAGCGGATGGATCGTGGAGGATGACGTTGGTATCAATAACAAAGATTTTTTTCATTCAGTCATGAAAGTATTGATGTTTTAACATTTTCACACGTTACAGTGATTAGTGACTAGGTATCAAACAACTGAATAAAGTTGAACTCCAGCAGTATCGACATTTTTTAGTAAGGTAGCTATGCTTTTACCTGATAATGGTTCAATCCAGTCTGAGGCAATTTCAGCTAAAGGCACTAGCACAAAAGCTCGTTCTGTCATTCGAGGATGAGGAATAGTTAAATAAGGTAAATTTAAGATCAAATTGTCATAAAGCAATAAATCCAAATCTATAGTTCTCGGTTGCAGTTTGCCTTTGTCTACTCTGCCAAATTGAATTTCAACAGCTTGTAAAATTGTTAACAATTCTTCGGGAGTTTGGTCTACAGATAATAAAGCACAACCATTAAGATAATCTGGCTGAGGTGTAGGTGTGCCAAAAGGTTTAGTTTGATACCAACTAGAGGTATTTTGCAGCGTAATACCTGGAATTTGCTGAAGTACAGTCAAAGAATTTTCGAGAATATCGAGAGAGTTTCCCAAGTTACTACCTAAAGCGATCGCGCATTCTGCCATGATTAGTTCTTAACCCTATCTCATCAAGCACGAGAAAAGCTATACAATTTTAATTTTATCAGCAGTATAGTAATAGTTTATGGTCATGGATAACGATTTAATTCCTTTTCTTGTAGGAGTCAGCTTACTAATTATTTACTTAGTTTTTTCCGCAGCCACAGAAATGGGAACAAAATTACCCTGGAAAAAATAATCAACTCAAAAACTTCTTTTTTCTTAACAATGTTAGAAACTATATTTGAACCATTACAGTATTCATTTATGCAGCGATCGCTAATTGTTGCTATTACTGTCGGAGTAATTTGCGCGGTGGTGGGTAGTTATTTAATGGTACAAAGATTGGCACTATTAGGAGATGCTATTAGTCATTCTGTCTTACCAGGACTAGCGATCGCTTATTTAATTGGCGCAAATATCTTTGTCGGAGCTTTTATTGCGGGAATTATCAGCACCATTTTTATCAACCTAATTACTACCAGATCAAATATTAAAGAAGATACGGCAATGGGAATTGTCTTCTCAGCATTTTTTGCTTTGGGCATTACCTTAATTACAGTAGTACAGAAAGATAATAAAATCGACCTCAATCACTTCTTATTCGGTAATATCTTAGCAGTCGATGGTAGCGAAGTTCGAGATACATTAATTATTGCTGCTATTGTTCTCACCGTCGTAGTTTTATTTTACAAAGAACTCTTATTTTATACTTTTGACAAATTAGGAGCGCAAGCTGTAGGTTTGCCAGTCGCCTTATTAGATTTAGGTTTAATGATTTTAATTGGCTTGACTATTGTAGCGAGCCTCAAAGCAGTGGGAGTAGTTTTAGTATTATCGTTGTTAATTACTCCTCCTGCTACAGCTTACCTATTAGTTAACCGCCTACATCAGGTAATGCTTTTGGGGGTAGGAATTGGCGTAACCTCTAGCATTGTAGGAATGTATTTGAGCTATAACTATAACCTGCCTTCTGGTGCTGCGATCGTTTTAGTTGCTTCTGGTATTTTTGTTTTAGCATTATTATTTAGTCCGAGTCAGGGACTATTAACTAATCCAAATTTTAGCTGGCGAGATTCAACTCTTTTGAAAGAATTAAAAAATTTAAGCTCACAGAAAACCCAACGTTAATCTTATTTATTTAAACAATAAGCATTAATTTCTTTAATTAAACCTTGCTGCATTTCTCCTGCTGTTTGGGCATCAATACGAGCAGCTTTGAGAGCCTCAAGATTTTTATTTTCTCTAGCTTCTACTGCATCAAAAGTGGCTTGGGAATAAATACGATAAACAGTAACTAACTTATTCTGATATCCTATCAATTCACTGTCATTAATATGCAAAGCCTCAATTTTATCAGCAGCCTGGTTAATCATACTGGCAGCTTCCAACCAGCTTTTCATTACTGTTGGTTGTTCTTGATTGGTATAACTAACATTTTGACTATTTTCCTTCACTCCCTGAGCAATACGAAAAATCTGTTCGCATTGAGTCAAGCGATTTTCACCACAACTAGAAATTAATAAACTTAAAATAATTCCCATCAAAATAAATTTGTCAGGGTTTTTATGTCTCTTTAACAACTGATTATCTTGTCTTCCAACCAACATCTTAAGTACCTAAGCAAAATTAAAATAATGCCATAAACTAACATCTATCAAAACTTAGAAATGGTTGGTAAGCAAGTAAATCATCTGTGTTTATCTGTGTTCAATTGAGGTTAATATAAACGACTAACAGCATAATTAGTTAATTCATGTAAAGCATCCTTAGAAGCAGAAGTAGTTAGACAACTTAAACTTTGGGCAGCTTTACGAGCAAGATTCTTAGCAAGCTGACGAGCTTGTTCAATGCCGTCACTGTTTTGAATTAATTCCAAGGCTTTATTAAGATCTTCTGGTTCAGAAAATTTTCTCTCAATTAATACTTCCAAATAAGGCTCTTGTTGCAGAGCATAAAATACAGGAGAAGTTAGCTTACCACTAGCTAAATCTAATCCTGCTGGCTTACCCAATACTTCAGTTGAACCAGTAAAGTCGAGAATATCATCAACAATTTGAAAAGCTAAACCCAAATTACGACCATAGCTATAAAGATTTTTCGCTACATCAGGATCAGCATCACTTAATACAGCAGCAGCTTTAGCACTATTTGCCATTAAAGAAGCAGTTTTATAATAAGTTTTATCTAAATAAGAATCGATGGAAGCATCAATATCAAAACGATTTATACTCTGGATAATTTCTCCTTCAGCAAAATCTCTGATCACTTCCGATAGGAGCTTAACTACTTGAAGGTTATCAAGATTGGCTAAATACCACGATGATTGAGCAAAAAGGAAATCTCCTGCCAATACAGCAATTTTGTCGCCAAACAGACTATTAACTGTTTCGACATTACGACGTAAATCCGCTTCGTCTACTACATCATCATGTACCAAACTAGCAGTATGAATCATTTCGGTAATTTCTGCTAAACGCCGATGACGATGAGTTAATTCGTGATTAGGCATGGTTGCCCGAGAGACTAACAGAACAATTGCTGGTCTAATGCGTTTACCTCCAGCCTCAAACAAGTGTTCGGCAGCAGCACCCAAAATTGGATGACGCGCACTAATAAGTTGTTTGAGATTATCTGTTAGAATTTGCAGATCATTTTCAACGGGTGCTAATAAAGAGGTAGTGAAAGATGTCATTGTGAAGCCAATTCTGGCAATTAATTTATTTAAGAAACTTTACATATTATTGTACTTATTTTAAGGGAAGCTAACCCAATAACCAACCATTAACTCTTTAACTCTTTTTAAAATCTTCTCAAAGTTGCTGTTGAGCATGGCTTGATAAGTATTGATCATCAAATATTATGTTATTCTAGATTATAGGATTTTGAAAAAAATTAGCGGTGTCCAAGACGATACCCCAAGCTGGTTACAGCAAAGATGAGAATTCTAGTAATAACTACCTGCGGTTTAATTAGCAGGTGTCAAGCTAATTGCTAGTTTTTAAAACATTCTTGTCTGTAGTTAATAAATGAGCTAGCTCAAGTACAGGTGAAATACCTGAGACACAACCGCTTATGCAGCCTGCCTTTATGAGGGGCTGTCTTCTGGGGAAACCCCAGAAGTTTAAACTCTCCGTGGTGAACAGGCGACAGTCAGGGGTCTAAATTAGATACTAAGCAGCGAGTGAATTAAACATAAGTTGATACAAGTAGCCTTAAGTACTTCGGTATGAGAGAGTAGGGTCGCTTTGACAGTGCCGGTATGATACCGTAATTGGTGTGTTCGTAGAGTCTTCTACCTTCGAGATTCTGCGACCATAGCGTCAGCTTGGTCGTATGAGTATGTCAAACAGTGATTGAAAGCTCTCTAGCCTGCTCAATTTTAGAGAAATAGGGCTAGATATAGACAATCCGTATTCTTGTGTGCTTACAAAATAAATACAAAAGCTAATAGTTTTGCTATTGATTATGGAAATCCCAGATGATTGAAATGATCAGGCAAAAACAGAACTTGCTGAGTGTGTGAGGAGATAGGTGTAGAAAACGACACCTATATTACTGAGCTTCATATCTGGTGGTTTCGGCTGTCAGTTCATAATTTAGATTTCCTGAAATATTTCTAGTGCATGAGTATTAACGGAAATCAAGATCAATTCAACAATTCAACCAATTTCGCACTTAGACCAGCCGATGAATTCTGCTAACTCGTCTGTTTTTATTTTATTTTCTTCTCTCGTCTATCTTCTGGGCATCTACGGTTTACTTAAAATAGCCGAAATGCAAAAATCGGGAGGTACTATTGTGACTAACAATCCTAAAAATACAAGCGATCAAATTAAAACTCCGTAAAATTTTCAGAGATTAAGGAATGTAAGCTTCTAATCAACAGGATTGAGAGCCATCATTTCTAGGGATGATGGTTCTTTTATGGGTATTTGTGTAACCTGGGGGTAGTAACCAAGCCATTGCTGAGATAGACTAGCAAATTGTTGGGGAGAACCACTAACATAAAAGCGAGTTGGTACAGGAAAGCGATTATTGCGCAATCCTAACAGTGATAATTCTTTAGCTGCTGCTACAACAATATGTTCTGCTGGATCAATTATTTTTACAGAATTTGGTAAAAGATTGCGAATGATCTTATCAAGATGTCTATAGTGAGTACAGCCATAGATTAAAGTATCAATATTCTTTCTCAGCAATGGGGATAAATATTCTTGTGCTATTTGTTGGGTATAGTCTGTATACAGCAAATTTTGTTCAATTAGATGGACAAATTCAGGACAGGGAATTTCCCAGACTTGAGTTTGGGGATTAATTTCTTGTATTGCCTGACGATAGGCGTGGCTTTTGGCAGTGGCGGGAGTAGCAATTACACCAATTCTTTGTCCATGTTTGACGGCTGCTTTAGCTCCTGAGAGAATTACCCCCAAAATAGGAATATCATATTCTTTTCTGACGATCTCCAGTGCCAAAGCAGAACAAGTATTGCAAGCCATAATGATCATTTTTACTTTCTGGCTGCACATCCAATCTAAAATTTCGCGCACAAACTGAAGAATTTCTTCTGGCGATCGCGTTCCATAAGGAAAACGAGCAGAATCAGCAAAATAGAGCAAGGATTCAGTGGGCATCTGACGATACATTTCCCTTAAAACTGTTAATCCGCCTACTCCGCTATCAAACAAGCCAATGCGCCAACTTGAATGTTTCATTTTGAGTTTTAAAATTTGAACATGAGATAGTTATAGTTTTGGTGATCTCATTACTAATATTGAGATCAAGTATTTAAGCCAAGCAATTATACTTAAGGATTATTTTGTTTAATATACTCGATAACGCCTCTGGCGATCGCTTCTGCCATCTGCCGACGGTGATCGGGATCTTTAAGTCGAGAAGCATCTTCTTCCCCAGTTAAAAATCCTACTTCGACTAACACAGCAGGCATGACTGAATGTCTAAGCACATAAAATCTAGCTCGACGAATACCTCGGTCTTGAATGTTAACTCCATTAAGAACACTCCAGTGAATAATTTCTGCCAGACGACGACCACTGTCGTAGTAGTAAGTCTCTAGACCGTTGACATCGGGACGACTGAGATTGATAGCATTAGCATGAATACTGACAAATAAGTCCGCATTCAAATCATTTGCCATATCGGTTCGACCTTCAAGACTAACAAAGGTATCAGTATCTCGGGTCATAATAATCTCAATTCCCTGTTTTCTTAAGATTTCGGCGACATCGAGAGAAATAGGCAAAATCACATCTTTTTCTTGAACACCACCAATACCAACCGTTCCAGAGTCATGTCCACCGTGTCCTGGATCAATGATAATTCTGGGACGATCTTCAACAGGAACGCTAGCAGGAGTTACTGGCATTGGGCTACTTTTAGGAAGCTTATCAAAACCTGGTGGGAGTAGTGGTACGTTACTTTCTGGTGGAGGAGCAATACCGACTTCAATTGGTAAAGCGATCGCCTGTCCTTCTGTACTCAGCTGTCCCAAATTGTATCTTAGACGAGTGGTAACTTCCAAAACGACCCTAGTACCTTCTTGACGTACTTTGAGTTCAGAAATCGGACTGCCAACTTTTAATTTTGGGCCTTGAAAATTCTCTGTTAGTTTCGCGTTGTTAACGGTAACTTGATAAGTACCATTGCTATTTCTGGACGAGACTGCCGATAGTTCCTGATCGGCGTGAACCAGGAGATTAGTATCATTATCAGTCAATTCAATTTCATCAATTAAACTGACATCATTGCTGATTTTTGACTGTCCTAAAGGTGCTGTAATTGGTAAGGATTCAGACAACGAAGTGTCGGGACTAGAAGTAGCAATATCTGAAGCTGGCAATTCACCTTTCGGTAGTAATAATAAACCGTTAATGCGACTAAAAGTAGCCAACCAGTCAGGACTATCATCAGTCACCTCTAGACTCATCACTGCTTCAGAATCATCAACTTGCTCAAATTCAATTGTCGAAACACCGTATTGATTAACTGCTACGGTCTGAGAATCTAAATCAGAGGGGAGAGTAACACCGTCGAGAAAAAATTTAATGCGATCGCCATCTCTTTCAGAATCAATTTTAATTTGACGGTTGCCGTCAATAGCAATAAAAAAGCCATTTTTGGTGGCTGTAATATGAGGAGAATTCACAACATTAGAGGGACTGGAATCGCTTGAATCGGTTTCTGTGTCTTCTACATCTACTGAGTCTAAATTAGAGGCAGTAGTTTCCGAGTCGCTTGAGTCAGTTTCAGTGTCTTCTGCTTCTGCTGTTTCTGTTTCCAATCCTGGTAAATTATCAGCAAGTTCTGCTTCAGGAACATCCAGCTTAACTACTTCTTCCTCATCATCATCGCTGGCGGTAGAAAAGCGATCGACTTTGGTATCTGGGAGCTTTACAGTCCACTCCGTACCCAAATCTTCTTCAAATTCAATTTCATCAGAATCAACAGTATAGCCTGGGGCAAATTCCACCACAATCCGAGAAGTATCTGGCTCTGATTGTCCTATCCGAAAGCCTCTAACAGTTCCATTAAAGCTTTCTTTCACTGTTTCTCTGCCTAGGGTTGTTCCTGGTAAATCAATCACCAAACGAGTCGGGTTACTAAGTAACTCTGCTTCAGGCTGTACCCCTTCGTCAGTCTCAAAAATCAAATTATTATCTTGTTCTTCAAATTCCCAAGAAATGATTTTTCCTGCCAGAGCGGGAGAACAAAACAGAAAAACACCTAGAAAACCTGATAATAGCCAGTGAAATCTCACAATTATTGCTCCTCACAAACATTAGGTAACTGATCCTTTGTATACGGCTAGCCAAGACTCCCTTTTGCAATACCAATACAAGCACCAATAAATACCTAGTACCGAATTAAGTTGCTGGAATAAGAGTAATGCTGACCTTAAAATGTTTTCAGCCAATCTCATTAGAACTATATAATACCCATTCTTGAAGTCTGATCTATCGAGACGTAAATAAAAGCGATTAGGTTTCATAAAGTACTTCTTTTAGGTGAATAACCAGGTAACTTTAAAATGTTTGCTTATTGGCTTCGCCTAAATTATGTTGCTATTCCTCAACTTTGTCCACTGATTGACTAATGGCTTCTGTCTCTTCTGTCTCTTTAAACACCAAGCGTAATAAAGGAGGAGCGATAAAAGTAGTTGAAATTACCATGACAATAATGGCTGCTTCTGTCGCCTCGGATAAAGCTCCACTAGCAGAACCAACAGCAGCAAAGACTAAACCTACTTCTCCTCTGGGAATCATCCCCACACCAATTGCTAATTTATTGAGATTAGGATTGCTAAAAACGGTAAATCCCGTAATTACTTTCCCCAGGATAGCAACCAAAATTAAAAATGTGGCAATAATTAATCCTTCACGATTAGTAGGGTTAGCAGGATTCAGTACACTTATATCAGTTTTCGCCCCAACACAGACAAAAAATATAGGCACGAAAAAGTCAGCTAAAGGAATTATTTGTTCTTCTAATTCTTTTCGTTTTTCAGTTTCAGCTAAAATTAATCCCGCAGCAAACGCCCCCAGGATTGCTTCTAGATGAATAGCGGTAGCAATATAAGACAGAACAAAAGCAAAGATTAATCCAGTGATCAATACTTGACCACGAGTTTTCATTTCCTTGACTAATCCTACAAACCAAGGACTAATCAATCGACCTAGTAGAATTGAGCCGATTAAAAATACCCCAGCACTAATTACCAGATAAATAATATTACTAACTTGAATTTCACCAGTTTTAACCAAGCTAGCAACTACTGCTAAAACTACAATCCCTAAAACATCATCTAGTACGGCTGCACCAATAATAATTTGACCTTCTTCAGAACTCAACTGTCCTATTTCCGCTAAAACTTTAGCAGTAATCCCAATACTAGTAGCGGTTAAAGCAGCACCAGCAAAAATTGCTGGAATTACAGGACTATGAAAAATGTAGATTAACCCCAATGTACCCGAAACAAAAGGGGCAATTACCCCCACCACGGCGACCACAGCAGCAAGCGGGCCAACACGGATTAATTCTTTGAGGTCAGATTCTAAACCAATCTCAAATAAGAGTATAATTACGCCTAATTCTGACAATAAACTAATTACCTCACTTTGAGTAGCAAACACCGATGGTGCTGATTCTGGAGATAACCCAGCAGTGCTTTGTAATAAGCTAATAATTAGAGAGTCTTCGGCTAAACTACCACCTTCAGGAAATACCAAAAGACGAAACGCGGAAACACCAATTAATACCCCACCCACTAATTCTCCTAATACTGGTGGTAAATTGATACGGGAGCAAATTTCGCCTCCGAGTTTGCTGGCAAAATAAATGACAACTAAACTTAGTAAAACTCCTGCTAAAACCAGAGTACCGTCTTCTGCTGATGATCCTGTTGTAGCTTCAGTTGCAGCAGCGAAAAAAGGGGAATCTGTTAGGCAATTCCAAGTCAATGTGTAAAAATTATCGGTCATATTCTCGGCTCAAAAAATTTTCTCTAACTTATTAGCTTATCGTTATCTCTCCTGATCGCGATGTTCACTCAGGGAATTTTTCATCCTTTATCCCTTATCCCTCATTCCTTCTAAACGCTGTCAGTAATGCTGCTAAAGTGAAAATTATCAACTTTACATCCAGGAATGACACTACCACCACAGCGTTGAGCTTGACTAACAGCCACTACATTCTTGAGCATTGAGGGTAAACATTGGTTAAAGCGCAGGTTTTTAATTGGGTGAACCAGCTTGCCATTTTCAATTAAAAAAGTACCATCTCTAGTCATGCCTGTAACTTCTAAAGTTTTGGGGTTAACGTAACGGACGTACCAAGCCCGACTAACTAAAATTCCCCTTTCAGTACTAGCAATTAAATCAGCAACAGTTTGCTCTGAGCCTGCCATGACGATGGGATACATTGACCCTGTAGGCTTGGTATTTTGTTTTTCTGCCCAATAACGACTATAAGCAAGAGTTTGCGGAATACCGTCCTTGATAATATCGAGGTTATCGTTACTTAAGCCATCGCTAAAAAATCTACCTGCTTGTAACAGAGGATGGGCTGCATAACGTTGAACTTGAATAATCGGGCTAAATAATTGTTCGCCAAGTTTATTTCCCATAGGCTGTCCTGCATCATCGCTACGGGACATAAAAGAACGTCCTTCATCGGCTGCACGGGCATCTAAATTCCAGATCACCCAAGTCCCTAAACTTGCCAGAGCATTAGGTTCAAAGATCACTGTGTAGTCACCTGGTTCAATCTCTTGCGGATTACGAGAAGCGATCGCTCTTTCGATTACTTTGATTGTCAACTCTGTAATAGGTAACTGATCTATACTCCAAGCAGTGCATTGATTCCAACTAGAACCATTATCAATACGGGCAGTAAAACTAAAATCCGCTTCGGTAGTGCGATCGCAACCTCGTAAACCAGCCGAATTACCAATAGCATTGAGAGAAACTTTTGTACTGAGTGTACCTGAACCGTTTACTCCTGCTTTTTGACAGAGAGAACATACTTGTTGAATAATTTCACCTTTTTTGAGAGGCGATAAATTAGCGGTGGCTTGATCAAAAGCTGGCAGACGTTCAGCATAAGTTTGTGGAGGTAATAAATCTACCCATTCAGGATCTTCGGGGGCAACACGGGCTAAATCTTCAGCACGACGTAAGGTTTGAATAATCGCCTCTGGAGCTAATTCTGTAGTTGAGGCAGAAGCACTACGCCGACCAAAGTAGCTAGTAACTGTCAAACTAAAAGTATGCTTACGAATATTCTGACTAATTTGATTTTCAGAAAAACGACTTAGGGCAGTTTCACTGTTACTGAGACTGACAAAAATCCCTTCCGCTTGAGATTGAGCGATCGCCAAATCAATTAAACTAAGGGCTTCGGCTGGGGAAATCAGAGTGTTGAGAGGAGCTAAAGTCATATTATGACGCTGGTGATTTATTTGTATAAAATCGATAAGATTAATGTCTGTAGTGAAGCAGTGCGTTGCGGGGGTTTCCCCCGTTGAAGCAACTGCTGAACCCGAAGGGCTATAAGCTATAAGCTCTAAGCTTTTTACTATTAGTTAACAATGATGATTTAAGTCATAATAGCTTTAATAAACAGGTTTCATAGCTAAAATTAGTAACGCTAAAGTTACATACTAACAACCTGGTAGTGATAATATTTATTTTTGGTGACTTAGGATAAAAAATCGTTATGGCTGAAACTTTAATGTTTAACGCTTTGAGAGAAGCGACTGACGAAGAAATGGCGAGAGATAAAACCGTCTTCGTCTTGGGTGAAGATGTCGGGCATTATGGTGGTTCTTATAAAGTCACCAAAGACCTCTATAAAAAGTATGGCGATTTGCGTTTATTAGATACTCCTATTGCCGAAAATAGCTTTTGTGGCATGGCGATAGGTGCAGCGATGACTGGCTTACGTCCAATTATTGAAGGGATGAATATGGGCTTTTTGCTCTTGGCATTTAACCAAATTGCTAATAATGCTGGGATGCTCCGCTACACCTCTGGTGGTAATTTCAAAATTCCGATAGTCATTCGTGGCCCTGGAGGCGTAGGTAACCGTCTAGGCGCAGAACATTCCCAAAGACTAGAAGCTTATTTCCACGCAGTACCTGGATTAAAAATTGTCGCTTGCTCTACAGCCTATAATGCCAAAGGCTTATTAAAAGCTGCTATTCGAGACGACAACCCTGTGCTGTTTTTTGAACACGTATTGCTTTACAATCATAAACAAAATCTACCCAATGATGAATATGTTTTACCTTTAGACAAAGCGGAAATGGTACGAAAAGGTAAAGATGTCACGATATTGACTTATTCACGGATGCGCAATCACTGTACTCAGGCTCTTAAAGCAATTGAACAACAGGGTTACGATCCTGAAATTATTGATTTAATTTCCCTCAAGCCTTTTGACATGGAAACTATTAGTGAGTCGGTGCGTAAAACTCACAAGGTAATTATTGTCGAAGAATGTATGAAAACTGGTGGTATTGGTGCAGAATTAGTAGCGTTAATCAACGAACAGCTATTTGATGAACTAGATGCACCCGTTTTACGTTTATCTTCCCAAGATATTCCTACTCCCTATAACGGTGAATTAGAAAGATTAACGATTGTACAACCAGAACAAATTGCCGAAGCTGTACAGAAAATGATGACAGACAGGATTTAGAAATTAAAACTTAGGTAGTGGTTTGTCAATTAATTAGTGATGGCATAGTTATTAGTTGTTAGTATTTAGTTTTTACTTGCAGGGCGCAAGCCTTGCACCCCTACTGCTACTTAAAAGAAACCTATCAATTAAAAATTGACAGACTAATACTTACTAGGCAGATTTTTAAAGTTTAAGGAAGCTTTTGATGATTGTTAGTCGAGAAGCTTCTTTTTTAGTTTATAAAAGATAATGCTTATTCCTGAAGAATTAAATCAGCTTATGTTGATCGCCTAAAAAAATTATCATGAAAGAGTTACCCAAAGAGCAAATTTTAATTGAGTTATTGCAACAAGCTAAGGAAGCAGAACAAAAAGCGAAGGAATTAGCACAAATGGGAGAAAAATTTAGCCAAAAGTGGGAAAATCGTTTACAAAATCGCAATAAAAGTATTCAACAACAGTAAAGGCAATAGCTAAATATAAATCCGTCAAAAAAACTTTTGACTTTTGACTTCCGCAAAGCGGTACTAGTCTAATTCCCGTCTACCTTCTAAAGCTCTAGCGAGGGTTACCTCATCAGCATATTCTAAATCTCCTCCCATTGGTAAACCAAAAGCAATCCTAGTCACTTTGGTAAAGGGTTTGAGTAGCCCATTAATATACAGAGTGGTGGTTTCTCCCTCAACACTGGGATTAATAGCCAGAATAATTTCTTTAATTTGGTTTTTGGTAACTCGACGGACTAAAGCCTCAATATTGAGTTGTTCTGGCCCAATACCATCCATCGGCGAAATTACTCCACCTAACACATGATACAAACCGCCGTATTCTCTAGTTTTTTCGAGGGCGATAATATCGCGAGAATCAGCAACTACACAAACTGTAGAGCGATCGCGATTTTGATTGCTACAAATAGAACACACAGGTTCAGCCGACAGATGAAAACAAACTTTACAGAAACCAACTTTTTGCTTGGCTGCTATTAATGCCTCAGCTAGGGCTTGAACATCTTTTTCTGGGCGTTTGATGAGGTGTAGGGCTAGTCTCTGGGCGGTTTTTGGCCCTACTCCTGGTAAAAGCTGTAATTGCTCAATTAAACGAGCTAAAGGAGGCGTATAAATGGCTTGCTCCTCACATTCTATTGATGTTTAAGAGGATTTATTATATCAAATCTGTCTTGGTTTGGAGGCTTGTATGGAAAACGGCTGTAATTTTGCTCAATCAACTTTTTCTACTAAAGCTTTATCTAGTTGTTCCATTGCCTCTTGTTTAATTCTGTTGGCTTTGATCGCTGTGGTTTCGGAAGCTGAATAAGTAAGAGTAAAAAAGATTTCACTGCCAAAACCAGTGACACCAACCACCAAATCATCAGGAACGTGGGTCATTACCATAGGCGCGTAAATATTTTTAAGTTCTATCGTACCGTAGTGCTGGGGAAAACTTAAGTATCCTAAATTACTGACTATCAAATCGTAAGAATTTTCGTCAGCGAGAAAAATTTGCTTGATTAGACTGGAGTTTGGTTTAGTATTCATTAAAGCCTGACGCTTAGGTATCGTAGCAAACATTTGCTCTGGATGCATTTGTTCTTTTAGTTGCTCTTTTACCGAACGTGCAATTTCCCAAATATTTGAGCTATCTTTTAAATAATGCTCGGTTATTTTTATCGAATAGTAAAAACCAAAATCTTCTTCAATTACAGGTGTGAGATATTTGCGTACATTAATAGGTGATTGACATTTAAGGGTTGATAATTTTTTAGTTTTAGCAATTGCTAGCAAAAAAGCAGCGCAAACTGCACCATGTATGCTTGTTTTTTCTTGACGAACGCGCTTAATAAGTGAAGTCGTCTTCGATGATGGTAAAGACCAAGATATTAGTTGCGGTTCGAGATTGAAAGATGAAATTATTGATTGTTCTGAAAGATCAGGCTTGAACTCGGTTGGTAATTGATCGCTTTGAAGATGGGGTAAATTAGAAATTAACTCTTCATAAGCAGGATATTTTGCTAAAGACAAATTTTGACGATCGGGTTCGGTAATCGCATCTAAAATATCTCTTAGCAAGTAAGAAGCCGATAAACCATCAGCAATGGAGTGATGACAAACAATTATTATAGTTGAGAAATCGGTTGTACGAACCAGCGTTATTCTAATTAAAGGTGCTTTGTACCAAATAAAAGGACGTGTAAGTTCTAATTCGACTTCTTGCTGCCAATTGTGCTTTCCTCTCTGTTCTACTATTCGCAATGGAATAGTACCCTCTTGTTGAACAAACCAAGGTTGTTGATCGCGATCGCACTTAATACAAACCTGAAGTAAGGGATGCTTTTGTTGAACTTTAATTAATGCGGATTCTAATTGTTGATCGCTAAATTTACCGACAATTGTTCCAGCGATCGCAAAGTGCAAAGGTGCTTCTTGATCATATAACCAAATGATATGTTCTCCCGAACCCAAGGGTCTATTCATTGTTTTCCAACCTCGTTTTCCCTCTTCCCTACATCAACATATCAATTTAATTTTAGGCAACGCTTTTAATTATTTTGTTCGTAACGACGATGCATAAGATATTCATCAAAAATACTATTTAAATAAATACGACTACAAGTATCGTAATTTTGTTGTTCTAAACCATTATCTGGACTCCAATTTTGCATCAAAAATAGAGATAAGGAAGCGTTTAATACTCTGTTTAAGTCCCAATAGGGATGACAGTCTAAATATTTGAGTAGGGATTTATGTAATTCGCTATTAATTTCTGCTTCAACACTGATGCAATATTCTTGATTCATTTTATTAATAAAAGATGGAGATTTTTTCAAAAAACACAAAGTTAAGATTACTTGACTAAAACTTAATCAAAATTATCTTTTCTTGTTGACTATTTTGAGATTTTATATTAACTCACTTTAAAACATAAATTATCTGCTTTTACTTTTCTATTTATTTTCTAATAATTTTCAAGTTTGTCAACATTCAAAACAAATGGAATCCTTGAGTAAATAGTTTTAATACCATTAATTGAATTCATATCTATAAATTAACTTAGAATAACTAATAAATGCTACTGTCTTGCATTCTTACATTGTGTGCAATTTCATAAATAATTTTGCAAGTTGCTCTTGCAAGTTTTTGCTTGTTAAAAACCTGTTAAAAAATCTGTAAAACTCTCGGCAATATGTGGAAAATAAAATCATAATTATAGACAAATAAGTATTGAAAATAATTAAACTTTGATAAATTTATTAAAGCTAAAGTAGCTAGCGCAAAAATAGTCATGCTCAACAAAATTCAAGAAAAACTTAACCATGTATTTAATTCTTTACAGCAAACCTGGTTGTCATCTTTGTGAAGGACTGCAAGAAAAACTAGCGCAAGTCAGCAATATTGAATTTGAATTAGAGATTCGTGATATTAATACTCGTGAAGATTGGTTTGCTGCCTATCAATATGAAATTCCTGTCCTCTGTCAACAACTACCCGAAGGGGAAAAACCTTTACCCCGTCTATCTCCCCGTGCTTCCGTTGCCAAATTGGAGCAAATGTTACAGAAAAATTTAAGGATATTAGGGTAAAAAAATGTCCAAAATGTAGTATGAAACTGCTATTTATCCAAAAAACTATGATGAAGCTGCGTGAATTATTAGCCAAGGTCAATCTTCAACAACCTGAGCATTCTGCTCTAGATTTAGAAGTTAACCGAGTTTGTACCAATTCCCATGCCTGTAAACAGGGAGATTTATTTATTGGAATGCCAGGTACAAGAGTTGATGGGGGAGAATTTTGGCGCAGTGCCGTGGGACAAGGAGCGATCGCAGCCGTAGTAACTAGACAAGCTGCCGATAAACAACCTCCTACTCCAGATACCTGTGTGATTCCAACTGAGGATATGATTGCCACTTGTAGTGCGATCGCAGCAGCTTTTTATGACTATCCTGCTAGTAAGCTGAAAACTGTCGGTGTGACAGGCACTAACGGTAAAACTACCACCAGTCATTTGATTGAATACTTTTTGCTTCAGGCACAACAACCCACAGCTTTACTGGGTACTCTCTATACTCGTTGGCAGGGATACAGTCAAACCGCAACTCACACTACTCCCTTTGCTGTGGAATTGCAAGCTCAATTAGCGGATGCAGTCAAGGCTGGTAACAAGTACGCTGTCATGGAAGTTAGTTCTCATGCTTTAGCCCAAGGCAGGGTTAAAGGTTGTGGTTTTGAAGTTGCCGTGTTTACTAACTTGACTCAGGATCATCTTGATTATCATCAGGATATGGAAGACTATTTCCAAGCGAAAGCTTTGTTATTTACTCCTGAATATCTCCAAGGTAAAGCAATTATTAATTCAGATGATCCCTATGGTCAACGTCTCGTTAAACAACTTGATCCCAGCCAAGTTTGGACTTATAGCGTTAATGACCAAAATGCCGATTTATACACCAGCAACTTAAACTATCAACCCACAGGAGTTAGTGGTGTCTTGCATACTCCCGTCGGCGAAGTAGAATTCAATTCCCCCTTAGTAGGTCAATTCAACTTAGCTAATCTTTTAGCAGCAGTGGGTGCAGCCTTACATTTAGGATTAGATTTAAAACTATTAGCAGCTAGGTTGCCCCAATTTGCAGGAGTACCTGGCAGAATGGAAAGAGTGCAAGCTAGTCCGAAGCAGGATATTAGTGTCATTGTGGACTACGCCCATACTCCCGATAGCCTCGAAAATCTACTCAAAGCTGCCCGTCCGTTTATTACTGGTAAGATGATTTGTGTATTTGGTTGTGGTGGCGATCGCGATCGCACAAAAAGACCTTTAATGGGTAAAATTGCAGCCGAACTTGCCGATGTAGCCGTGGTAACTTCCGATAACCCTCGTACCGAAAACCCCGAACAAATATTAAAAGATATCGTCGCAGGTATTCCTGATCATATACAACCAATTATAATTGGCGATCGAGCTAAAGCGATCGCGACTGCGATTCAAGATGCTCAACCAGGCGATGGAGTATTAATTGCTGGCAAAGGACACGAAGACTATCAAATTTTAGGTACAGAAAAAATTCATTTCGATGATCGCGAACAAGCCAGAGAAGCCCTTATTCATAGGCTCTAGGTAGTGCTAGTAGGTTGGGTTTCGTTCCTCAACCCAATGCTCAAATCTACAACTTATTCATAGGCTTTAGGCTTTAGACAAGCGTGTATTGGAGATAAAAATGTAGGGGCGTATGGCATACGCCCTCAAAAGAATAAACATTATTCACCAACGCCAGATGAACAAATTGCTCTGATTGACAAGCGGTTATTAGTAGCAGGTGAACGGCTCGAACATACATCGAAAAAACGTTGGACTAATTATCTTTCTACAGATCTCCTCCGCATCGCAGCTAATGTTTTTGGTGGCGGAGACGTGCAGAGAGATAATATTGCGATCGCCGATCTAGAAGTTAAAAGTGCTGAGTTAGAGGCTTATCGTGCCAATCTGCATAGGCTTAAAGCTGAGGTATCTTCGCAGTTGCGAGAGGAGTTTTGGGTACAGAAATAACCAGAAAAATCCAACAACTAACTGGTTTTACCCCGATAAACAATTCCTACTCTCTTGTTATTTCAGATTAAATAACTCCGTGTTTAATTACATCGATAGTTTTTATGTTTCCGTCAGCTTCAATAGTCCAAACATCATAGTTTCCTCCAATATCACCTTGAGAATCAAAGTCAACATCACTACCTGCCCCTTCATAGTTAACTTTTTTACCTTGTTGAATAAGCTTAAGTGCTTGGCAGACATCAGAGACTTCTTCTCCTGGCGAATTGGACACTTTTCTGATATTCTCTTTAATGTCATTACTTTTGGTTGATTTGGCAGCTTCTGAGCCAAGAATCATAACTGCACCAGCATCCCAGGTATTAGCGTCATATATGCTAGGTTCTCTTCCTTGATAAGTTTTTTGATAAAGAGATTTAAAAGCTGTAAATGCTGGTCCTTTGGCACTGGGGGCTGTGCCTGTAATACTCTTAAAAGTAGTTAAAACTAATTTTCCTTCGGAAGTTTTACCAACTCTTTGAGCTAGCTCCGCATCTTTTAATCCATCTGATAAAATTATTGGAGCTTTGTTGATAAATCCTTGTTGATATATCGAACTGAGTATTATCCCTCCTGTTTGAGAATAATCTATCAAGAGTACAGCATCAGGAGATTCTTTGTAAGCATCAAGCACTTCTGAGTCAAAGGTAATAGTATTAGGAGCATAGAAAGATTTTTGAGCAATCTTTCCTCCCTCTGACTCAAATGCTGAAATAAAAGCATTACCCAACCCTCTCCCATATTCATTATTAACAGCCAAGATAGAAATTTTCTTGTATCCTTTACTCCGAGCTAGTTTAGCCAGCACAGAACCTTGAAAAGTATCAGGTGGAGCAGTGCGAAACCAATAACCATTAAAGTCTCCTTTTTTAGCTCTCTCTGTAAAACTAGGACTCGTAGAAGAAGGAGAAATCATTACTACTTGATTGCGAACAGCAATATCCACCGCAGCAGCAGAGCTTGCACTGCCCGCTCCTCCAATTACTCCAGAAACTTGATCTACTTCAGCAAGTTTAGACATGGCTTCAGCTGCTGTTTGTGGAACAGATTGATCATCTTCAAAAACAATAGTTACTGGCTGACCTAAAACTCCACCACAAGCGTTAACAGTATCAACTAAAAGTTGCGCTGTATCCTGCATCGACATTCCATAGGCTGACATTTCTCCAGTTAAAGGTAAAATAGTTCCAAGTTTCAAAGAATCTGTATTTGATGAATTTTGACTGGACTGACATGAGCTACTTAACAGTAGTGGAACGATTAAATAAGCAATTTTTTTCTTGATTGATTTCATTTTCTTATTCCTCAATTTGCTTTTCTCTCTTGATATGTTATGGAACGAAATTCTTTCAAGAGTCTACAAAAAAAAAGATTATCTCCTGGTTCTAAAGGTTGTAAATCATAACAATTATCCAATTTGATTTCAAAATCCTTAACTATTGGACAATCAGTAATATCAAAACTTTTAACTGGTGGTTGATAAACCGAATTATGTTCTTTTGTAATATCTATATTTTAGACTTTATAACATTACGCATTCACCAACGCCAAACCTAGAAATAGTTGATCAGCCAATAAATCATCTGCGTTTATCTACGTTTATCTGTGAACTTTTCTAATGCATTAAATTAGCTTTGTCAGTCCAGTAGTAACAAATAACTTTACCTACTAACCACGGGTGCAAGCCTTGCGCCCCTACTACTAACAATTATCACCTTGGAATGAGCATAATTCACAACTTTAAAAAAACTGTTATACAAGTTAATACTTATTTCTTTCTCAATACTTCATCCTTCTACAAATAGCCACAAATTTATTAATCTTTTATATTTAAGTAAAAATACTGCAAACACACTACACAAAGTTTTTTTTGTCAGTAAAAATAATGACATAACAACAAAGTTAATCGATTTATTTTTAAACCAATATGAACTTTGAACTCTTAACTGCAACTACTTTATTCTTAACTATTGGAACTGCAATTCCTGCATTTAGTTATAGTGAACAAGACCTATCATTACTTAAAAGAAATCGTCAATGTCTTGACTGTAATTTAAGCAATTTACTGATGACTTCTGGTGATCATAGTTTATATGGACAAGATTTAAGAAATACTAACTTACAAGGAGCTAATTTATCTGGTAGTTGGCTACAGAAATCAGATTTCAGAAATGCTAATTTAAGTCGTATTAATGCTAAATCTGTACTGTTTAATGGTGCTGATCTAAGAAATGCCAACCTTAGCTATGCTGATGTTAGTGGTGCAGATTTTTGTAAAGCAGATCTAAGAGGAATAAATTGGACAGGTATTATCTACGATAAAGAAACAAAATGCCTTCCAGATGAAGCAATTAATTACGTTCCTACTGCTAATAATCCTGCACCTAGCACTGATAATAATCAACCCCATCATTGCCAAACCAATTCTGTTGTTTCCGAGCCTGTTGTTCCTACTACTTCTATTGCTCCTGTTGCGCCTGAAAATCCTGTTTCAATTCAAGACACAGTAAATGATGTCAGACAAAACGTAAATACAGTAAGAGATCTTTTGAATATTTTTAGATAGAATCAACTGTCTATTTTCATCTAATTAACATTGTAGGGTGGGCATTAATAATAAACGTATTTGAAATATTAATACTTTAATTATGCTCACCTAATTTAATTTCAATATCCATTGCAGTTAGATAATACAATTAAAAAGGGCGAAGGAAAAACGATAAAAACGAATTAAAAAGAGAAGGGACTTCTTCGTGAAGATTACCTTGAATTCTGAACTAGAAAAGCTAATTCAATCCCAGTTAAAAATAGGCAAATATCAAACGGCAGAACAGGTAATTGATGAAGCTCTAAAACTTTTAGAAGCAAGCAATTGTAGAGAAGCAATTAGTCAGAAAGTGAAAGATTTATTTGAAAAAACACAAGCGATTCCAGGGGTTCGTGAGAGAATATAGATGTGTTATGTTCAAATAATGTGGGCATTTTTTCGTAAATAATACTGATACAATGAGTCAAATCTCCCAAGATACTTCCAACCCGCATAATCAAGAGCTTAAGCAAGTGATAGATATGTTATCAAAGATTACCTCTTGTTCTCCAGAGGAGATTAAGCCCCACTTAGACGAGTTTGTGTCACGTTTGAATCAAAAGCCAAGTCCTTATGCAAACCATTTCTACAAAACAGCGAGTGATGAAAAATGGATTGCTGCGTTTCGTGAATGGTCAGAAAGTCATCGAGTAAAGAAACTACCTGTATTGAGCGAAGAAGCGATGAGTAGAGACAGTATCTATGGAAAATCAAAGAGTTAATTAAGGAACAGATCGCGAATAGTGAAATTGCGTTAGCCTTTTTCTAGATTGTTAATTTTCCACTTAAACAAGCAAGATAATCTTTAGGGCAAGTAGAATACTATGGCAAAAAGAACTTTTGGAGTAATTGGTTTAGCCGTCATGGGGGAGAATCTCGCCCTGAACGTCGAAAGCAGAGGTTTTCCTATCGCTGTCTATAACCGTACTGCTGAGAAAACCAAACTATTTATGGAAGAAAGAGCGCAGGGCAAAGACATCAAACCTGCTTATTCTTTAGAAGAGTTTGTTCAGACTTTAGAACGTCCTCGTAATATTCTAGTAATGGTCAAAGCAGGCAAACCAGTAGATGCTGTTATCGATCAATTACGACCTTTGTTATCCGAAGGAGATACCATTATCGATGGTGGCAACTCTCTCTATAACGATACTGAAAGACGTACCAAAGATCTTGAATCTACAGGACTAGGTTTTATGGGTATGGGAGTCAGTGGCGGAGAAGAAGGCGCACTTAATGGCCCTAGTCTCATGCCTGGCGGTACAGAAGCAGGTTATCGAGATTTAGAGCCAATTTTAGTTAAAATCGCAGCCCAAGTAGATGATGGCCCTTGTGTGACTTATATAGGGCCTGGAGGGGCAGGTCACTATGTCAAAATGGTACATAATGGCATTGAGTATGGGGATATGCAACTAATTGCAGAAGCCTACGACTTGATGAGAAACACTTTGAATCTGACAGGAGAAGAGCTTCACGAAGTATTTGATCAGTGGAATCATACCGATGAGTTGAATTCTTTCTTGATTGAAATTACTGCTGATATTTTCAACTACAAAGATCCCAAAACCCATCAACCTTTAGTCGATTCAATCTTAGATGCTGCGGGGCAAAAAGGTACGGGACGTTGGACAATAGTTAGTTCTCTCGAATTAGGCGTTCCTATTCCTACGATCTATGCTGCGGTGAATGCACGTGTGATGTCTGCATATAAGGAAGAACGAGTAGCAGCATCAAAGCAAATTGACGCTCCTTCTGGTAAATATGAAGGCAACAAGCAAGAGTTCATTGATAAAGTGAGAGACGCTTTATACTGCTCAAAAATGTGTTCCTATGCTCAAGGAATGGCTTTATTAAGCAAAGCATCCAGCGAATATAACTTTAATCTCAATCTGGCAGAGATAGCGCGAATTTGGAAAGGAGGCTGTATTATTCAAGCAGGTTTCTTAGACAAAATCAAAAAGGCGTTTAATGCCAACCCTAATTTATCCAATCTCTTGCTGGCATCTGAGTTCAAGCAATCTATTGTAGATCGTCAGTCCGCTTGGCGCGAAGTGTTGGCAACGGCAAATCATTTAGGTATTGCTGTACCTGCTTTTAGTTCTTCTTTAGACTATTTTGATAGCTATCGTCGTGCTACTCTACCTCAAAATCTTACTCAAGCCCAGAGAGATTACTTTGGGGCGCATACTTATGAAAGAGTAGATAGACCTAGAGGTGAATTTTCGCACACAGAATGGACGAAGGTTGCAGAAGAATCTTTACAGACTGGTACGACAGACTAATTCACTGAACAGTTATTAGTGAAGACAAATAATAGGTAGTAGGTAGTAGGTAGTAGGTAATGGGTAATGGGTAAAGCCTATTTGTCATTAATCACGAGTCCCCAGCTAATAATCAACTTTCCTACTTCCTACTTTTTATTTAAAATACTACTTTCTACTTTCTACTTACGAGCCAATTACTATTAATGTCCTAATCTAATTTGGTACGGCTATAACTGGTCTTGTTTTCGGTATTTTGTTGATAGGCTAAGTATATTGCCTCTAAAAATTGACTATTACTATAGCCATCTGGAACTGTTTCTAGCTGGATAATATCTTTAACCTGATCAGCTAGTTTACGACTAAGTTGGTGCTGATATTGTAGCATAATGTTTTTGCGTCTTTGGAGAAAGTCGCGAATAGTAGCGAAATCTTCTGGTAGTAAATTCGCTATTTCCGACTCAATTCTCAATTGAACAGCTAAATCTTCGGCTTCAGGAGAAATATCAAAATTGGCTGTTTTGGATGTTTGTTCATTTTGAACTACAATAGTTCCTGCAACTAAATCACCAATGCGTTTTTCTTTCTGTGCAAAAATGATAAAAAATACGCCAATAAATAGAATATCGTCTACTGGTCTAAGTAAGGCTCTTAAAATTGCTTGAGGTAATCTTTCTGGTTTGCCATTATCACGAATAACTCTGATTTTTGTCCATTTTTTGCCTATTGTTTGTCCCTGCCAAATTGTTTCAAAAAAAACGAAATAGCCAACATAAATAGCAAATGTTGTGAGAGATTGAATTGCAAAAATCCACTGTGCTACTCGATTTAAACTACCACCAGTCAAAAATCCTGGAGTTATTTCCCAAGCTAGAAATAAGCCGATAATCCACACAAGTAAGATAGCTAAACCAATAATTATATAATCAATTATTAATGCAAAAGAGCGATTACCTATTCCCGCCAGGGTAAATTCTAGCTCGACACTTTCTGGAGTTTGTAAGTGAATTCGATTAAAAAAACGCATAATTTAACCAGCCTGGAAAAAATATTAATCATTAAATAATTAATTTAGGTTTTGAGTTTAGCTTGACTCGAAATAAGTAACTGTGATTCGGGACAAATTGAGTACTATTACGTGGGAGTCAGGAGTCAGGAGTCAGAAGTTTTGAAATGGTTGTTTTATTTATATAGACGTGGACTAGATTGATGGACAATTGGTTGGGAGCAATGAATAATTGAAACAACTATTATTAATTAGGGATGTTGCTGAATCGGGATATGAAAAGTCTAGTGATGATTTTGGCTATATTCTTTAAAAAAAGCTAAAAGCTAACAGCTAACAGCTAAAAGCTAAGAACAGTTTACTCATCGGTTTCATACCTAAAATCAGCAACGTCTTAACTGGGAATTAGATACAACCTACTTATTATTATTATGTCCGCAGGGTCATTCAAACAAGATGGTTTAGGCTGGCGTTTTGATTTAATTAAACAAAGAGTCAGTGAATGGCTAGAATTGAAGACGGCTCAGTTAGATACTGATGCTTGGGGATGGGAATTTTTGAAATCTAAGTTACTATGGCAGATTATCAAGATTTGTTTATGGTCACTGATTGCTGTGTTGCTAGTTTGGATTACTTGGCAGTTGTGGTTATTTTTGCGTCCTTATTGGAAACGCTGGCAAAGAGGAAGCGATCGCCATATTAATATTCAAACACCCCTTAACACACCTCGATTATCGATAGCCGACTGGGTAGAGCGATCGCAAACAGCTAAAATTGAAGGTAATTATCGACAGGCAATTTTTTGTTTATATCAAGCAATGTTAGAGTTATTGGATCAACGTGGGATCATTCCTGCTGAAGCGAGTTTGACTGATCAGGAGTATCGGCGATCGCTAACTAAGCTACAAGTGTCTCCCTCTCAACCCTACGAATTATTATTGTCGATTCATCAAAGATTGTGTTTTAGTAGTGCAGAAGCGGATAAATCTTTATTTGAGCAATGTCAGCAAGCTTATCGGCAAATTGAATCTTAGTTTGATCATTATTCCTTAAATGCCCAATTTTCGCCAACGCCAATGGTTTTTGATCGCGATCGCGATCGTGGTAATTATTATATTGACTTTGATTGCTGCTCCCAGTAGTGCTGGTAATAGAAATGATGTCGGCTCTACTTATGGACGTAACCCCTATGGTTATGGAGCTTGGTATGAATATATGTCTGAGGGCAAAATACCGATCAATCGTTGGGAAAAGCCTTTTTATCAGGTAATTGAGGATGATCTTCAAGATATTACTTATATTCAAATTCGTAATCAAACAGATTTTCAGTCAAGTAGACTATCACCTCACTATCTCTCTAGCACAGAAAAACAATGGGTAAGTCAGGGTAATACTTTGGTAATTATTGGAGAACATGAACCAGCTACCGCAGCACCTTTTGAAAGTTTAATTCCCTATCGAGATCAGCCTTTATCCAGTCGTCAAATTACTATTGAAACTACTCGTCGTCATCAACCAGATGCTCAAACCAAAGCTTTATTATCAGATCAATATGGTGCAGTAGTATGGGAAGAAAAAGTAGGTAAAGGAAAAGTAATTTATAGTACGACTCCTTATTTAGCAGCTAATGCCTATCAAAATCTGGATAACTATGAGTTTTTAGCCGAATTAGTCAGTCAAAATCAAGCTATTTGGGTAGATGAATATCTTCATGGGTATAAAGATCGAGAAACCCTTGTTAATGAGCAACAAGAGGATATCCTGAGTTATTTAGTTAAAACTCCCTTATTTTTGCTGTTTATTCAAATGATGGTGATTGCTAGCGTTGCTACTGCTACTGCTTTTCGTCGCTTTGGTAAACCTTCAATTCCTAAAAGTGCGATCGCTGATAACAACACTGCTTATATTGAGGCTTTATCTGGAGTCCTAGAAAAAGCTAACAGTACAGATTTTGTAGTTGAGACAATTGGAAAAGATGAACAACGAAAGCTACAACAATTTCTGGGTTTAGGCAAATCTTTAGTTGACCATAATACTTTGATCGTAGCTTGGCAAAAACAGCAAAATAAATCGGCAGACGAGTTAATTCAATTGTTGCAGATTAATCAAGCTAAGACCCAAATAAGCGAAGCTAAGTTAATTGAATGGATGCAAAGATGGCAAAAAATTAATTCTCAATTCTAAATTTTAAGAAAAATAAATCAACAAACAACAAGGTTCTACTCTCAAGATCGATACAACGAACATACAATAATAATATTTGTAAAAATGTCAAGTCAAGTACAGTTTGTAAATCTAGTTACTATTATTATAATTGTAATGCAATAGCTTAATTTTAGTTTTTAACCAAATAATAAGCTAAAAAGTTTTCTCAATGTAAGTACAAATTAAGTACAAATATTTAGAAGTATTTCAACTTGGACTCGAATAAATTTTCAATTAACTAAACCTCAAGAGTTACAAAACTATTGATAAATCATGTGTATCCTAAATTTCCTTATTAAGTAACAAAAGTTAATTGTTAAGCAAAAATAGTTTGACTCAGTTATTTGGTGAATTAATTATTAGGTTATTTGTATGACTATTAATAAAACATGGTGAATCAAGGAAAGACAAAATATTTAGGCATAATCTGATGTATTTCGTACATTTCTTGCTTAAGTTGGTGTTGAACTTATTAATTCTCAGACATTAAGTTTTGATTATGACATTTCTCGCTTAGATAAGATACCTTTCAAGAATCTGATTTTTGTTGATTGAGGTGTACTTTCTGCATTTAACTGACTCTACCTACATATATAAAATAATCAAGAGTAGCTATTAAGTTCAGAAAATCATGATTTGGTAACTAATAAACTTCATCAAATCATTTGTAATCTAGTTAACTAGCTTCAATTTGCTTATTGTTATTAAAATCAATTCTTGGCAAATAGCTAAATATGGAGTAAAAACTATTTAATCTAGTCACATGAAATTATCGGACTGTTATTTCGGAGGTATCTATTTTGGATGTACAAAATTTGGTAACAAAATCAAACTTTCAATCATCGTCTAGTCCAGTGAACAGCATTAACAACCAAGATTTTGACTATAAAAATCTCGATCCCCAAGCTCAAATTCTTGTTAAACAAAAAACTGCCGAGATTAAAGGTTTAATTCGCCAAACAGCACAAGACATTATTAAGGTTGGACAAAAGCTAACTGAAGTCAAGCAACAACTTAAACATGGAGAGTTTAGAAATTGGCTGAGAACAGAATTTAATTGGAGTATCTCTTCAGCAACTAAATTTATGCAGGTAAGTGAGCAATTTAAAAACGTAAATTTTACGCATTTTAATTTTGCCACCTCTGCCCTCTATATTTTAGCTGCGCCTTCAACTCCTGAAAATGCTAGAGAATATGCCATAGAACTTGCTAGTCGAGGAGAAAATATTACCTACTCCCTAGCCAAACTGATTGTCAAACATCATAAAGAATCAGCCGACATAAATTCATACTATCAAAACCAACAAAATTTAACCAAGGGAACTCAAGCAGAAATTCCAGCCATACTAGAAGATCAATTGGTTGATCTTAGTCAAGAAGACATCGCTCATAAATCTGAGAAATCTGTCCGTATAGTCGAAATTAAACAAGAACAACCCAAACATATTCAAGATAGAATTCAAGACTTTGAGATTATGTATGCTGGTACTTGTGTTGCTGTCGAAGGTAGCCCCCAAGATTTGACGATTTTGTTTCAGAGAATGCAAAGTGATCCTCAATTTGCCGAAGATATTTTTAGACAAGCCAAAACATTAGCAGAGTAAACTATAGCAATCAGGAATCAGATATGAGAAAATTAGATTAAGAATGATTTGAGATAAAAGATGGAAGAACTAGATGCCTTTATTGAGTCTGTTAAAGATCCTAGAGAATTAAAAAGAGGTTTGGCAGTCAGAATGACCATC
>JBOFLX010000005.1:0-58429 GCA_051658085.1 Waterburya sp. | reverse complement strand
AGCCCGATTGCATCGCAAGACGTTATGTTATTCCAAGTCAGTAGAAATGCTTCAGCATTCGATCCGATTGCTAATTCACTATCTTAAATTCTGGGATGTCCCAGTTCCTCACAAATTCATCCCTTAATTCAGCAACGCCCTTTTTTTTGTACCAAATCTAAATCAGATTTCCTGATTCCCAGATAAGCTTGAGTGATTTCTAAAGGATACTCCTCAAATTTTGCCAAATCGATCTGATTAATCGGTTGTTTATTAATTGCTTTTTTAATCTTCGATACTTTTGTGTATAAATTTCTACCATAAGAGTACCCCCAATCAAATTGAATTAAATGTTGTCTGTTGAATCTATATTTTTGAGGATAAAGATATTGGGAAAAAAACTTGTAAATAATCACATGAGTTTTTTTGGTACTAGGATTATTGCCCATAGAAAATCCGATCACAAACGCCTCACCCCCAGGACTCAAATCTTGCTCCAACAAAATGTGCAGCAGATCATGATTGTATAGACAGATATTTCCTGGCAAAGCCAAAGGAGAGAGAGGATTTTCCAATAGTTTTACCAGCCACGGAATTTCCTGTGGTGAATTAATTTTAACGTAAATGTCAGCCAGAATTCCCTATCTTCTTAAGTTAGGGATGAATGGCTGACCAATAATAAACTGCGGAGCATCCTTATTCTTTCCCACCTGATTGATTATCAATATATTGTTTGATGACTTCTAGTGGTGCGCCTCCACAAGAAATTATGCACTTTGAGTCATGCCATAATTTAGCATTTTTGCCCCAGTAATGTTGAGCTATTTCAGGGGCGTATTTTTTTCTGATTATTCTACTGCTTGCTGACTTGAGAGAAGACACCAGGTTAGAAATATTATTATCTGGATGTAAGTCCACAAGCAGATGCAAATGATCACTTTCCCCTTCGCAGTTAGACAGTATTGATTTGTTAGCGAATAATATTCGCTCGAATACCAATTTGGCATCTTCAATCATTGCAGTCGTCAACACTTTACGCCGATATTTAGTCACAAAAATGATATGCAAGTGAATGGAGAAAACCGAATGTGAAGCTTTTCTTAATTTGGTTGACATATTCGCGACTGATTATGGTAGATTTAATTCATCGACTGAAATAATTAAGCTCATTAAAGCATATATGGCGATTAGAAGATATACATTTCGACTTTATCCAAACAGCATTCAAGAGAACAAGCTGTTTGAAGCTCGTCGTTTGCATGGGTATCTCTACAATGCCTGTATTGCTCATCGTCGTTTTGAATGGAAAAAAAACAGAAAAACTGTTGATTATTTCCAGCAGCAGAATTGTTTGCCAGCCTTCAAAAAAGAATGGGTTGAGTTTGCTGATCTTCATTCCCAGGCTTTGCAGTCTACCGTAAAAAGAGTAGATTTGGCTTATAACTCCTTCCTCAAGGGGTTGAGAGGTTTGCCCAAGTTCAAATCAATCAAAAATTACTCAGGTTGGACATATAGTTCTAAGTCTGGGTGGAAGGTAAATACCAATGGCAAACACGGCACAGTTATTCTCAATGACTTGGGTATAGCTATTAAAATGAGGGGTCAAGCAAAAACTTGGGGTATTCCTACAACCTTGACTGTCGTTTACAAACCTAGTAAAAAACAGTGGTTTGCCAGTTTTACTTGTAATGTGACTGTGCCAGGTAGTAAGTTTGGTTCTTTGTCGGACTTAAAATACGAGTCAATAGTTGCTTTTGATTTGGGTACTGCTACTGCTATTACTTGTTTTGATGGCAAGGAATTTGAAGAGATATCAAATCCTCGATTCACGGCTGTTGCTGAAAAAAAGGTCAAACAGCAGTCTAAAAAACTCAGAAGAAAACGTGCGCCAAACAAAAACAAGGGTATCAAAGCCTCTAATCGTTGGAAAAAAGCCCGAAAATTGGTTTCCAGATTGCAAAGAAAAATAGCAGAGTCACGTCGAGACTGGCAGCACAAAGTTACATCAGACATAGCAAGTCGTCATGACATCGGTGTAACCGAGAAGCTTAATACCAAGGGTATGACACGTAAAGCTTCCAAGAAAAGCAAGCGTAAAAAACAGAAAGCAGGATTGAATAAATCAATGCGAGATGTGGGGTTTGGCACTCTCAATTCACAAATTGCTTACAAAATCGAAGCAAAAGGTGGATTGCTGATTACTTTGAACACGCGTCAAGTCAAACCTAGTCAACGCTGCCCTAATTGTGGTGTTGTTCACAAAGACTGGGCAATTTTATCTAATCGCTATCATATTTGCAATAGTTGTAATTTTGAGATTGAACGTGACCGAGGATCTGTACTTGTCATGTATAACGTTGCTACAAATAAGCAACAGGGGTTAGGAACTAGCCTCTTAGACTGTGGATGTCTAAGCTCTACTTCTTTGACTGGTAAGCGTAAGCATACTGGCTCGATGAAGCAACTTGGGCAGATGAAACGTCAAAAATCTCGACTCACTGACGCTCAGTTGGAAACCCCAACTTCAAGCGTTAGCTAAGTTGGGGTAGTTCATTTCTAGAAACTTCTGTTTTAAGGGTTCTCATCACTTCCCTTGTCCCTTTAACCATTTCTCCTACTCTCAATAAATCGACACGAAACCTGCTTTTTGGATGATCTGCTGCCCCCGAACAGATTTGAGAAATTTGCCATAAAATTCCCCCGCTTTTTGATCTAGGCTACTATCTCGGCGGTAAATTAAAAAAACTCGCCGAGTCAGAGGATATGATCCATCTTTAAAAGCTTTGAGGTTTACCTGTCTGTTACTCCAGGGTCGCACAAAATTTTGAGACCCCCCCTCAGCTAAAGCGAGCATTTTAACTAGTTGTTGATTTTGCACCAAAGATGCTGAAGCAAAAGAAATCGCCCCAGGTCTGCCAATCACTTTTCTTAATGCCAAAGTATAATTATCAGTGTATTCAATTTGAGAACTAGAGGTTGATACTTCTATTCCTGGCACTTGATCGTTTCTGACCACCACGGGAGTAACTGGCATATCCTTGATTCGCGAATCAATCTGATTCCAATTGTTAATCTGACCCAGAAAAATTTTGGCAACTTGTTCTCTATTCAGCCTCGCTACTGGAGTTTGAGTATTGGCGTAAAAAACGATACCATCGAGGGCAATGGGCATATTTGCCAGGGAAAAAGATCTGAGCTTGGCTTTTTGATACTCCGAATCGTTGAGTGGGCGATCGCTAAAAACGAAACTTAGTTCGTTATTAATTAACTGGTCAATGGCGTTATCGACACTAAAATCGCCATTGATAGGTTTTGTATAGCGAGTTTCAAATCCAGGATATTGCTGCTCTACCGCTATATTCATCCCCGATGCCACCAAGGGAGCAAATATCGGCGCACCACCATACCCAAAAAGTCCTTGAGGAACAACGTATTGGCTTTTTTGCTGCTGTTTTGTCTCTGGTCGAGGTGAGGAAAGAAATAGATAATTGACCCAAAGCATAATCATCAAACCAATTATCAACAATCCCAGGAAATTGGTGGTTTTTTTGAGTTCCCCTGATTGAGATAGAGTATTCAAGATTAAAGAGTTTTCGCGGACATAGTTGAGCCAATTTTGAGTTTTATTCTTTAAGACTAGATTAATTGCTGCTGTTTTACTGCCTCGGCTGCCGTTTGCCTTCTGATTGAGCTTCTGAGCAACAGGATTTGTGCTTCTTCTGTCTGCGGTAGGAGAAGTTCTGACAATTTTGGATTTTTGCTTGTCAACTAGAGCAGTTCCACAAACTTGGCAGTTTTTGCTCCCAAAAGGATTCAAATCAAACTTGCACTTGGGGCAGGTTTTTGAGCGATCAGCAGGTGGTAAAGACATTTTTTGGGGGGGAAAGTCAACGTTTGAAAAAAACCTTTTTAATTAGCCAGTTTTTTTGGCAATTTTATAAAAGGTTGTTTAACCGCAGCACAGAATTTTTCCATCTGTTCTCTA
Source organism: Waterburya sp. (assembly GCA_051658085.1). Classification (GTDB taxonomy): domain Bacteria; phylum Cyanobacteriota; class Cyanobacteriia; order Cyanobacteriales; family Xenococcaceae; genus Waterburya. Next base: position 54,465 of record JBOFLX010000005.1, on the reverse strand, counting down.
GTCATGGTTGGTTCTGCTTGTCCGTGTTCCCAACGCCGTATAGTCGATACTGCTACTCCAATTTTACCAGCTAATTCTTCTTGAGATAGACGAGCATTTTTCCGTAATTTTTTAAATTCGTTGTCGCTTTGATGAGGATCAAGTCTTTTATGGATGCGATCAGAATAAAGTCTCTTCATTTTCTAAAAATTTATTCTATGAAGTTGTATCGCTACCGCGATGTTTATTTATTGGTCGGGCTTTCCTGAGTGGCTGACTTTTGAGGTCTCCTCAAAAGTTTAAACGCCACGTCCGTACCTTATAGAAGGATAGGGAATCCTTGCTACATTATGTTGAAATGATTAAATGCTTTGAAAAATTGATATAAACTATTTATTATTATAGCCTATATTTGTAGATCAAAAAACATAGTATTTATTAAAAAAAGGTGTGACGTTTCAGGTTGCCTGAAACTCCGACTTGCAGTTTTTGTCGCGCAAGTGCCAATTATCAAAGACAAGCGATCGCCCGTCGTTATTCAAATTACAGCCTGAATAAATACGAACTCTTTTTCCATCTCTACGAACTTGATGCTTGAATTTCAAGCTGAGTCCAAATTTGGCAAGAATTCTTTGAGCCACTGCAACTGCCGTATCTTTTTCAGGATTGATACAGACTCCCAAAACCGCGTGGATATCAAATCGCAGTTTAATCACAAAATCTAACCAATCAGCCAAAGAATCTTGCGAAAATTCCGCCGACTCATCAAAAAACTGTTCAATACCAATATATTGTAAAGCTTTGATTTTTGTTGATAACTGTTGTTTATTAATATCCACTTGGAAACCCTTGCCTAACCCTTGTTCTTTGATATAGGCAAGAGAGCGTCTATCCCTCCCAGCTAAATAAATATTACCGACGGTTAAATAATAATGCAGTTGCAATTGACCATACCAGCCATGATCGTCCTTTTCTACCAATTCAGGTGTTACTTCTAGACCATAGCGTTTGATTAATTTCCCTTTTCTCTCTATCAGTCGCTCTTGTGGCGTTTTGGCTTTTTTATTGGCTAAGGTCTCTAATTCCGAATCGCTAGGAGTATCTACTTGGGGTACTGCCTGACAAAATTGTTGATAGTTTTGTTGGGCAGTTTCTTTGATCTGGTTTTTCACAGTTTGACTGTCATCAATATCAATTGCTTCTGATTGTACAAGTTCATATCCTTCACTCAGTAACTTATTGATAATTTCTTGCCGATAATTATTTTTGCCTACATTAACTAAACAAGCACGTTTTGCCCAAGCAAACAGCGATGAAGGACAAAAGTTGGCATCCAAGTCGTCAAACTCATCGAATCCAGCTTGTTGTAATAACAAAATATTACTTTTAGTTTGCTGGTTTTGCGATCTCAGTAGAGCCTGGAAAGAAGTTGAACCATTACCAATTCTATTACCTTTTGCCGTGGTTTTTATCCAGATATGACGGGGAACATCATCTCTTAACCTTTCAAGTGCTTGACAGACAGCATCTACAGTTTGTAATCCATAAGCAATACACCAAACCGAATTAAAATGACCTGTAAGATCAATACTTACTCCTGTTTCTACGACTGGAGAACAAATAACAATATCGTACAAGGGGAGAATAGCATTAAGATTTTCCATGCACCCCATAGCTTGATGTCCTGGTTCGGATACTGATTCTGAGTCTATTCTCAGTATTTTTAGTCCTGGGAATAGTTTTTTTAGGTAGGATTCTAGATTAATACTGCCCCATTTAGACTGAGTTTTTTGTCCTGTGGTGTGAATTAAGGCTTTTTCACCTCTTTTTAGGTCTTTGACCAAAGCAGACACCAAATCACGGGGATCGCTACCTGAATAGGTATAAAGTTGACGCTTTCTACGGGATTTATAGACGTTATCTACTATCCAAATATCTACTGGTACACCAATTAACTGTTGGACATAATCAATAGCAATACAAGATAGATCCGCATCACTTAAATATATTTTTCCGCCAGTACTGATAACGATTTGGAGTAATCTTTGGAAATTCTCAATGATGGCAACTCGATTATCGCGACAAGTAGAACTTTCTAGAGTATGCCAGATAACCTGCTCACATTCATCTAAAACGACTACAGCTTCACTCCAATGATCGGGATTAAAATGAGCCGAGGAATTGGAGTGTAGGGAATCAATACAGAGTCCATATCCTAGTATGCCCTTAGTTTCGGAGTTTTTAACCTCTTCAATATGATCTATACCAAATCTGGCACATAAAGCTTTGGCTAGTTGAATGCGGTGAGTAATAACTAGTACGGGTTTACCTTCACGGATAAATTTCTGGATTCTTCTGACTAGCCACTCGGTTTTACCTGTTCCTTTTGGCGATCGCAGTCCGATGATTTGAGCAAATTCTGGAGTCACGAGATTTTCACTCAAATAACGTTCATTAATTTGTAAAGGGTTGTATTTGGATAAATCAAGTAAACTGATTAAATTAAATCGAGATAGGGGCAAACGAGCTTTATAAAGTTCATTGAAGCAATCAACTCCAAGTGCAGCAATCAAGTCATCTACTCCCTTTTCGGGATATATCCAGGTAATAGCAGAAACCCGACACCCTTGTTTGGCAAATAGTCTTCCAGTCGAGGCGATCGCCATTCTGACATTTTTGACTGTCTTTGGTTTGACATCATTATCAAAACAAAAGATTATTTCTCGCTCTTTTTGAGCAAAAGCTTTTAGTTGGGGAATTAGGGTAGGTAAACCGATTTTGTTGCCGTAGTCGTCTTTTTTCTGGCGATAGCCATTATAAATTCCAGGTAGAGCAACTGCTACATAGCCTGCTGTTAACAATGCCCCTGCTTTTTTTGCCCCTTCGGTAATGATTAGGGGAACGGAAGGATGTTCGATTACCCATGCCCAAAAACCATTAGCTTTGCCATCTTCGGTAACTACGATGTTTTCTGGCAACGGGATATCATAACGAAGTGCGATCGCCTTCCACAGGTGTAGGGGGACAGAAAGGGCAAATATTTCTGTAGGTACATTTTTGGGTGGTTCGTACTTGATAATCTTGTTTTTCGCCTTCGATTGAGGGTCGAATCCCCGATATTCTTCTTGATATTGATAAGGGCAGTCAGGCTTAAATTGTCCCCATAGACTCTCAAATCCTGTCAAAATATCAATACCTGATACCCACCAGCCACCATGTTCTGTGTGAGCATATCTGTTTAAAATCTTATCCCTAATTCGACCGTCATTACGCCTATCTTCATTTGATAGTCCATAAAGCAGCCGATCTAATGGCTCATATCCTTCTAAGGATTTAACATTAAGTTTGATTAAAATCTTATCTACTGCTGATTTTAGCCATTCTTGTGAATGTTTTTGAGTAATCACTTTCTCTTGCTCCAGAAACTTGCTTGTGTTGTGTTTGGTTCTGGTTGCTATGAACGAAGACTGTAAACTATTTTTTCTAAATCCAAGAAGCTAAGTCATAATATAAGTAATTTCGATTATTGGGTGTTTTTTGTATCTCGATTGCAGTCGAGATTTGGATTGGCGGACTTAGTTTTTCGTAAGATTTAGTTTTTAATATCCATAGTTCACAATCAGCGCAAATAGCAACCCTTTTTCTAATCGACTAGACTCAATAAATCTTTATAAAGCCTAGCTTTAGCTATTGCTTGTGCTGTCTTGCTTCTGGAGTTAAACAAATTCAGACAGCAAAAATTGTCTGTCGATACTTGTCAAACAGATGATTTGATTGATACAATCAATCCAGATAGGCAGCAAAAACAGGTTGTCAATTAATAACTGACTTCTCTAGTTGCCGACAACACTAAAACTAAATAGATGGTTATTTCATATAACTTCCTCCTTCCCTTGACTGGGAGCTACTTGTATTAGAACGCCGATTCACTCGCCAAAGTAATTCGTCGGTGTTCAGTGGTCTTTAACTAAATTGAATAAATCCAATTAGCTGGTAAAATTGTAACTCTTTAGGAGCAATCTAACCAGATGGCTGTCCTTTCTACGGAGGTTTTAGTCGAATTGGTGGGGTTTGGCGTGTAGATCGATCGCAATTTTTAATATTTTCGGGTAGATTGAGTTGACCAATAGCTATGTATCTTTGGAGATCACACAATCAGAGCTAGGATACGCAACAAAGCGCGAGAACATATCCAGATTTAATTTGAGCCTCATCTAGAAAAGATTGCTCAGATTGGTCTACAGAACCAGATTCTAGTATGCCAGCACAAGTAGAACAAGAATCAGCACGGCAGGAATAATCTAGCTCTAAACCTTGGTTTTCAGCTAGATCAAGAATATACTCATCATCAGGTACTTCGATAGTTTGTTCGCCATCAGGCATTCTGAACGTTACATTGTAAGTGACCATGTTAGTTTTGCCTTAAAGTGCAATTTTTTTTTTGGGAAAGATTGTGACCTACTGTTTGATTCCACCAGATTTCTAGATGGCTTTGAAAAAATAGAAGGTTTTGAGAATTGGATTGGCTTCTATAGCAGAATACCGAATCCAGAAGCCAAGATTTTGCGTGTTTTTCCTTAAAACAATAATAACGTTTTGAACGCTTTTTGCAAACAGAGCAATTTAATATGGAAAAAAACTAAATTGAGTTATTGCCGATGCTGCTCAAAAAATTCGACCAAATTTAAGCATTTATCGTAATCTGGTTCAACTACATAACCTATACATCCAAGCTGGTGTAGAACCGATAAGATTATAGGATGAGGAATATAACAAACAACTATATTATCTCCTTCACTTGTAGTAATTTGAATTACTCGATCTATAGATTCCATCAGTAGCAGATGATCAAGATCTTGATGTTCACTATAAAAATTCACTATCGATTTATAGCGATCTAGTTGAAAGTGCCAATTTTTACTAGGGGAAAAAGTAAGACACAAATCTATTTTGGCTGGTAATTGTTCTATAAATTTAGAAGAATTAGGATCAGTACATAATACAAGATGATGATCTAGCTGCCAAAAGTTTGGTCGGGGAATTACCTTTATGATATCTTGTTTGGTCGAGGTGATTTTGGCGTTAAGAATTTCATTGACTGCCAGATGAGAATCAACAGTTTTTTCCAAAAGAGGTTGAGAAATATTCTCAACCGAATTAGCGGTAGGATTAGCTTGTTCGGATGAGCTAGTATCAGGGAATGAAGAGGTACTACTTTCTCTAATCTTTTCTGGCTTTTGTTTCGACTTAATTTTTTTAGCATCGCGTATGGTTACATTTTTTCCAGCTCTAGCAAGTTTAAGTGTCTCTTGAACAGTTTCTTCTGATACATCACCAGTTGACAACTCATATATGACGCTTACAGGAAGTGAGATTAAATCAGACAAATCTTCTGATTTAAATTTATTGTATGCTCTCATAAATCTCGTAGCAGTTCTAGGAGTCCAGTTAAATTCAGCATCCAACCAAGGATAGAATTGTCCGTGCTGTAAGCTTTGCTTGACTTCGGTTAGATATTTACCAATATCAATAATATCTTGAGCAGTTCTTCTAAGAAGTTTTCTGATTAATTCTGTTTTTTCAAGTACAAATGATTGAGTTTGACTGTCTAATTGTTCATAACTAAAATCCGATACTTTTTTGTTAATCTTAGTATTAGGAAGATCAGAGTTTACTTGTTGATTATTGAGAATTACCTGCCCAGAGCTTATTAAATTAAGACCTCGAATAAAAGCATTACGATATTTATCTGGGGTGTCATCTTTTCTCAAATGTCCTAAAATACCAAAACTATCGGCTGTTTGCTTCAATTCGCTTCTATCAACATAAGCAGAAAAAATAATTAAACTTATTTTATTATTTAACTCCAAAATTTTGGGAATTAAACTCATTCCCAGGTCAGGACTAGCTTGCGGTTCATAATCATCAACTTCTTTTGATGTTTTCGGTAATTTGATATCAAGAAAACAAAGATTAATATCAGAATTTTTTTGAAGAATATTTAGGGCTTCATCACAGCTTGCAGCAAATTCAGCAATCGCACCAGGAAAATTAAGTTCTGAGATAAAATTTTGTTTACGTGATTCACTAATAGTAATTTCATCGTCAATAACCAGATAAGTTATCTTTGCTGACTCTAATTTATTTCGAGCGTTAGTCAGAGGTTGATTCATGGTTGTTTTAATCAAAAATCAGGTGTGAGAGTGTGATATATTTGCTCTAGCTAAATAACTAAGCTGATAGCCTTAATATTAAGTATATCTAAATTAAACAGGCTTAAGCTTCAAGTAATCTAATTATTAGATAAGTACGTTTTTGAATGTTATCTTTTATTATCAAGGTACAATTGCTATGTTTTGTGCTGATAAATATAATAGCAGGAGTAGCACAAGCAGAAAAAGCCTCAATACCACCAATTAAAGTAAAAAATGTTGAATTTTTAGGAAATACTGTATTTACTGATGCCCAATTACAACAAGCTATCACTCCATTTCCCAAGCAAAAAGTTTCTTTAGAAAGGTTATTACAAGTTAGAACAGAAATTACCAATTACTACAACAAGCGTGGATATATTGCTAGTGGAGCATTTATTCCACCACAAAATTTCAATAATGGTCAAATTATTATTCGCGTAATTGAAGGTAAATTAGAAGAAATTGTTTTTGAAAAACAGCCTTTTATTAGCAAGAAATATATTATGGCTCGTTTGCCACCAGTAAACCGAGTTTTTAATCTAAAATCTTTGGCTACATCTTTAGAAAGACTATACGACGATCCATTTATTAATAAAATAAATGTAAGCATTACGGAAACAGAAGTAGGAAAAGTTAGACTAAATTTAAAGTTAAAAGAAAAATCAAGATCTACTTGGCAGCTAGCTGTAGCTAATTCTTATGCCAAAAGCATAGGCGAAATTGGTAGTCAAGCGAGCCTAAAACTTCATACTCTAGGATATGGAGATATATTAGATTTGAGTCTAACTAAAACTCAAGGATTAGATCAGTTTTCAGGCTCTTATTCAATTCCTTTAAATTATTCCAATACTAAATTATCATTTAGCTATGTCAATGCTCAAAGTCAATTTATTGAAGATGATTTAGCTGATGTAAATATAGAAGGTGATTTTGACTCATATTTAATCGAGCTACAGCAACCGCTAATTATTGATAATCGGCAAAGATTTGATTTTAAGGCAAAGTTTAATTTATTAAGGAGTGAAACTTTTATTTTAGATGATTTTTCCTTTTCATTTGTAGAAGGCGTAGAAGATGGTCAAAGTCGAATTTCGGAGCTATCGCTAGAGCAACAATACAGTAACAGAAGTAGCAATACCGTAACAACATTAAATTCGAGCTTTAATATTGGGGTGAATATTTTTGAGCCAACTATTACTACTCAAGGAAGAGATGGATTGTATTGGAATTGGCAGTTTCAAGGGCAAAGAGCTTATAAAATAAACGAACGATTTATTTTAGTATCTAATTTAGAAATACAACTTTCACCAGATCAATTATTACCCAGTAAACAATTTTCTCTAGGCGGAAACGATAGTATTAGAGGTTATCAAAAAAATTTATTAATTGGGGATAATGGTTTAGCGTTATCTAACGAGTTGCAAATATCTTTATTAAAAACCGAACAATCTGAATTAAAAGCAATTACTTTTTTTGAAGGTGGAACAACTTGGAATAACTCAGATGAAAATACAGAGAAAAGAGATTTACTGTCTACAGGCTTGGGAATACAGTACTTTTTTAAAGATATTTTTACTATTAGAGTAGATTATGGCATTCCTCTAGTTAGTGTAGAAGATGTTAGTCCTGATTCATCTACTTCAAGAACAGACTTTTTATTTTTATTCTCTCCATGAACTACTACTAAATTCTTCTGCCCTCTGCCCTCTGCCTTCTGCCCTCTCTGCCTTCTGCCCTCTGCCTTCTGCCTTCTGCCTTCGTTTAATGTTTGGGTATGGAGATAGTAAACCTACTTCCTTGTCCAACCTGGCTCTGTAAATTAATAGAGCCATTGAGAGAGTGGACAATTTGAGTAACTAAATATAAGCCAATTCCTTCGCTCTGTTTATAAGAGACAAAAGGTAAAAAAATCTTTCTTTGGTTTTCCAGTGGAATACCCACCCCATTATCTTCGACAATAATCTTAATAAACTGGCGATTATTTGTAGTTTTTATCTTTATTGTTGGATTATAGTCTGTTTGTTGATTAAGCTCTGGATTAATCGCATAAACTGCATTATTGACTAAAGTTTCAAGAATAATCGCTATATCTTCTAAATATATAGTTTGACTTTCCATAGAATGATCATACTCAGTCTGTAAATCAAACTGATAAGTAGAATTTTGTTCTTGGATATAATTTTGGATAGTCTGATTAATAACATGATTTAAATTGACTTTTTGAGCTTGGCTGATTTTATTCGAGTAAGTGTATTGTAAAAAACTTGATGTTCTTTTCTGATAGTGTTTTATTCTTTTGATTTCAGAATCGATATCTTTAGTTTCTAATTCTATAGCTTTAATTTCTTTTCCCAATAATGATTCAAAAAAATCAGCTTCGAGTTCCCCAGCATCTTCTGCATCTTTAATTAGCTCTTGAGCAATCAAAGCATTAGCTCTAATGATGGATCTATTACTTCTAGCAATATGCCCAGTAATATTACCAAGATTGTGTTTAAAATCTCTCAATAGTCGTTGTAGATAATCAAAATCCCGTTTTTCTTTTTTAACCTGACAATAATTGTTGAGAACTATCCAACTAAGACAAATACTAGTTAAAGCAGGGGTGACAGAAATCCACAGACCAAATATTCTAAAACCTAAAACACTTATAAAGGCTATGCTGACTCCATACAAAATTCCATATAAAGCTGTAACTAATTGTAGTCTAATTAAAGATGAGTTACTATTAAAATTATTTTCAATAACTTTCGCTATACAGATTACAGGAATTATTAAGAGAAAAAATTCCAGCCAATAAGGAGCGGAATTAATTAAGTTTCTTTGAGCGATCGCAGCATTGATAATTGAACTAGCAGTTTGAGCTACAATATTTAAACCATTGGTTAATTTACTTTTCTGCCAGCGATCTAAAGCGGTAGAGTGCCAATCCCCACTATAGCTAGTTGTATTGCCAATTATTACAAGCTTATCCTTGAAAAAATCTTTCTCCAATTTATTTTGAATTATTGCAGCCACCGAAACTGTAGGAAAATCATGATCATGTTTGGTTTTGCGCCAATGAAGTAAAAATTTCCAGCCATAATTTTTCTGCCAAAAACCATCAAAGCTTTTGGTTAAAGGATTTAAAATAATCTGTTGCTTTTGATTATGTATTTTCAACCCCTTGGGAGCATTAGAAGCTTGCCAACCCTCGGCAGCTAAATATTGATATCCTAAAACCACACCAATATAGGGAATTTGAGTAGGATTATGAAATTTATCTGTAGTAGGAAATATATATACCTGACGAATTCGATAATCTGAGTCTGGATGTATATCTGATGCAGCAACTTGTTGTTGTTTTTGAAGAGATTTTGGAGGCGGAACTTTTGGCTCTCTGATTTTTTGAATCCCGATAATATTAGAATGAGATAAAAAAATCTTATTTAAAGATTTATTAGCTTGAATATTTGCTTCAATGCTTTGACTGGGAGAATAAACTGGAATATCTCGGTATAAATCTAGTCCTATAACTCTCGGTTTTTGTTCTAATATTTTATTGAGTACTGTAACTAAAGTATGATCTGAAATAGTAGATTCTTTTAAAGCTTGGATGCTTTCTTCGTTCCATTCTACCAAAACAATTCTTTTATCTCTAGTTTCTGTAGGGTTTAGGTAAAATAACAAATCGTAGTTAGCTACTTCAAGTGGTCGTAATAAACCCAGTAATTGAGCTAAAGTCAACGGAATGATTATAGTTAATAGGCTATAGAAGTATATATTGTCTTTAATTTTTTTCAGAAGTTTTAATGTATTATACCAAGCCACTAGTTTATTTATTTTATATATTAATTATTTAAAAGATTATCTAAAAAACTATAAATTTCTGGTTCTTAAAACTGTTTTACAGCAAGCCCTATTTAAAGAAAGAAAAAGGTTGACAAGATTGCTCCGCAGGAGATTTCATCTGGGGAGTGGCAATCAAGGAAGTACTACCATCTCTTTCAATTCTCACAGAATTAGCCTCGATAATCGGCTCTCCAGGCTGCCAATCTAGGACAGGCACAGGAGAAGGAACAGAACGATTAGGTGTAACAGTAGGAGTAGAAGTCACAGTCGCATCAAAATAATCATCAGGACTTTCGGGAATTCCGCCTCTACCTCGGTTGCTGATAGTGCCAACGTTTTGATGAGCAGTATCAGCAGAACAAGTTTGAGCAATCAAATCTTGGGTGGAGGTGAAATTAATGTTTTCGGCAAATGCTATTTTTTCATCGGTTAAAGTTTCGGGGGAATTGAGTGTGACAGTGCCGTCTAAGCCAAATTCGGAACTAGCGGTGATGTCACTTTGGGAAGTTAATTGTCCTCGCTGTTGTAGTCCAAACAAGTAGTCGGAAGTAATAGTGATATTGCCACCATTACCACCAACAGCATTAGCAGTAATATCACTATTTTCTATTCCTAAAATGGTATCGGCAGTGATATTGATGTTTCCACCATCACCACCGACAGCAGATGTGGTCAAATTACTGTTTTTTTTTGCGATTAAGTTAGAGGTGTTGATAGTTATGTTGCCACCATCGCCATTGTTACCTGCTTCAGTAGTTATTTGACTTTCGTTATCAATTTGTAAGTTATCGCCATCTATGTTAATGTCACCACCATTGCCACTAGCTGAAGCAGCAGTGATACTTCCACTATTGTCTAAGTTGATCTCCTCGGCATTTATAGACAGTATTCCGCCACTTCCTGTACCGTCATTTCTGACGCTCACAACTCCTTGTTGAAGGATATTAAGCTGTGGAGTACTGATCGTTAATTTTCCTGCGTTTCCAGTGGGGACTGAGGGTAATCCAAATGCTTTTCGTCCTGCTGGTGTTGCAGCTATAACAGCAGAGCGAATCGTGCTTTCAGGGGTATTGCCTTTGAAATTTTGATTAACCCCTTCAACTTCTACTGATTTTGAGGCATTAACAACTACGCTACCTGCATCTCCTTCAGCAAGACCAGAAGAAGAAACTGAAGCTCCGTTTTGTACTTTCAATTGCTCGGTGTCAATATTTAAATTCCCAGCATTTCCAGAACCAAAAGATGTTGCCGATATATTTGATCTTTCAGTTGCAGATCCTCCAGCAATTTCTATCGATTTTGCCTGAACATCTATTTTCCCTGAGCTTCCAGTGCTAAAAGTAGAAGATGAGACAACGCCACTATCTGTTATTTGGAGATCAGAAGTTATCAATTCAAGGTTGCCAGCATTCCCTTCTGCAAACGTACTCACATTAAAACTGCTATCGGCTATTTTTACAGAATCAATAGCATTGACTTTTAGATCAATTCCTCCAGCTTCGCTATAAGTAGTGGCACTAATTCTTCCTTTATCAAGAACAGAAAGCTGTTTGGTATTTATCTCGATCTTCCCTCCTTGCCCTCTACTTAAAGATTGTGAACGAATCGAGCTAGAAATCTCACCATTTGCTGAAGTGCCTGAAAGTCTCAGAGTTTCTATAGCATTGATGTTGATCGCACCAGAATCAATATTGCCTCGATTTTGATTCAGTATAAAAGAACCATCAGACAGCAAAACATTTTTACCAGTCAAAGAAATCGCTCCTTGCCCTTCGCCACTTGTATTAAGTAATGCTTGCTCTGAAAGATTAATATCTTGATAACTGACTGCATTATCATTATAGCTAAAGGTTAATCCGTTTTCTGTCTCCTGTAATCCTACTGAACCTGATCTGAGGCTACTGATTTCGATCTTTCCACCCTCGGCAGTTACAATCCCACCTGTAAAATTAACCTCGCTTCCAATCAATGCTAGAGTTTTTCCAGGTGTTAAAGACAGACCGCTTTCGGTATTCCCTAAATCAGTTGGTGAAAAATTACTTTCCGATAAGATTTGATTGCCGTCACCATTAACAGTAATCGCGCCAGGATTAGAACCTAAACCAAGACCGATGGGAAAATTAATCGTAATCGTAGGTCGGTTTTCATTTCTGGCAGAAAACTTAGAGCCATCATTAAACTCAATAGTCTCAGCAGTTGAAGCAACAAAAGAACCACCGACATCTAAAGAAGCATTATCACCAAAGACAATACCATTAGGATTGATAAAGAAGAAATTAGCGTTTCCTTGAGTACTCAAGACTCCATCAATATTAGAGACAGAATCACCAGTGACACGAGTAAAAATATTCTCAATGTCAGTAGCATTCTCAAAAACAGCTTCCATACCTTCAGGAATAGAAAATTCATCAAAGCTATGAAACAGGTTATTACCTGCTCTTTCGCCACCGTTAATTTGCATAATATTTTCTAATTGTTCTACTGTTGTAGGCACAGAACCATCTGGAGTAATTTGAGCTATCCCATCAGCAGGAATCAAAGCCACAGAACAAGCAATAAATAAAGATAATCTCTTGAAAATTGAGACTACTTTGAGTTTAGGAGTCAAATGAATGTATGTTTGGTCAACAAAAATACTTGTAGCCTGGCTAATCAATCTTACTGTAGTTAATAAAGTCATAAATACTCTCAGAAATGTTTTGCCTAAGTTTTATAATACCGTTTAAAATGAATTGTTATTTTCTTTTTTCTGCATTTTATTTTAATTAGGCAGTATAATTTAAGCTTAAAATATATTAATAAAAAATATTATTGCGTATTGAAAAAACTATAAAGTTCTTGTTCTTGAAACTGTTTTACAGCTAAATCAATTGCGTCATACCAGAAACCATGTTGAGCGTAAATATTTACTTTTTCTATATTTGATTTTTGACTTGTTAGTTTAGTCATCAAATTAGTTGGCAGAGAAACTTTTTCAATCCCTGCACTCAAAACTGCTTGATAGCTATTTAAGTTATTTTTACACGGAATACCAATTTTCCATAAGTAAATTGTGTTTTCCTGAAGCTCTACTGAAGGCGGTAAAACTATTTGTTTAATTCCCTTAGAGGTAATCGATATTCTTTTTTGCACCAACGTCTTTGAAATCTGAGGATTTATCAAAGTAAGATTTATAATCAGAGGTTGAGGTCTTTTAATATGAGAAGATAAATATAAAGTAGGTCGCTCAGAAAAGGTTTGATGAGCAACTTTAGTATTAGGAACAAGTAATTCAACAGATTTGGTAGGTACAGATGCTTCACATCCAGAACGCGAGCCACTACCGACAGTACGTTGTTGATCTACTTTAGTACCTTGACGAGTAACTTTAAAATTGCCTAATAAGTTAGCTAACGAAATACTGTTAAAGTTAAAACAATAAATAAAAATAAATGTAAATATCAAGAAAAATTTTCCTAGATTAATCATGTTTTAATTAAGTGCTTGATAGCGACAGCAGTGATATTATTATTTTCAGATCTTAAAAGAGATTGTATGATCATGAAGGTATTTCTGTAAAATGTTATCTAGATTACCTAAATTTGTTTTTAATGTCTTATTAATACCATTAGGATTTGTATTATTGTTTGGTAATGCCACAATAGCAACAGCAAATGAATCTCAAGTTGAAAATTTAACAACGAGTGCAGCAACTTTATCACAGCAAGGGAATATAGAGCAGGCTATCAAACTTTGGCAACAAGAGGCAAAAGTATATAAAAATAAAAATCAAATAAAACAAGAAGTAAAAGTATATTTAAATATTGCTCAAGGGTATATTGAATTAGGTAATTTTGATTCAGCAATCAATCAATTAAATCAAATTTTTTCTTTAAATATTGATAACTCATATTTAACAGCCTCTGTTTGGGAAAAATTAGGAAATTCTTATAGTGGTAAACAACAGTATAATCAAGCAATTACCGCTTATCGCCATAGCTTAAAACTGAATAAATCATTATCGTGTTTAAATAATTTAGTTAAAACTTGGCAAGATTTAATTGAGCAAACAAACAGTAAACTTCAAGCAGTTGAGGAAGAAGAAAAGGCAGGGCAGTCATTAGGGGAAGAAAAAAGCAATTATCAAAAACAAATATTGACGTATAAAGCTCAAGCTTTAGCCAATGCTAAGGAAGCTGTAAAACTAGGTCAGCAAGATTCTAGTTTATCTGCAATAATAGCTTTAATTAATTGGCATGGGCTATCGCATAGAACACTTTCTCATGCTCAGATAGCTCAGGCTCAAGAAATTTTAACCTCTCAATCTCCATCAAGATTATTAGTTTTTGCGTTAGTTAATTGGAGTAAAATAGACTTTAAAAATAAGGGTTTGTGGTTACTTAAAGCCGAAAAAATTGCCCAGTTAATAAATGATCAGCAAGCTATAAGCCAGGTTGCTTTAGAATTAGGTTATTTTTATCAAAAAGCTGGTAAATTAAAATGGGCATTACAGTATAGTCAGAAAGTTCAACTTATTGGTCAAGCAGAATTTTTATCCGAAAGCTTATTTAAAGCATATTGGTTAACAGCAAAAATATATAATCAACAAAATAAATATGATGCAAGTATAGCAGCATATAAAAATGCGCTCGCGACCTTAGATACAATTAATCAAGATTGGTATTTGTGGAATTTACAAGATAGTATTAATTATCAATTAGAAATTAAGCCAGTTTATCATGAGTTGATTCAGTTATTTTTAGAAAAAAAACAGGTAAACAATGATGATATTAGTCAAGCTTTACTAGTAGCAGATAAGCAACGAGTGTCAGAGCTTCAGAATTTTTTTGGTGATAATTGTTTTCAATTTTTTCAATCTAAGTCTAATGAAAAATCTTCTTCTAAAGAAGTGTTAATTTATTCAATAATTTTAGAGAATAAAACCTATATAATTCTTAAGCTACCTAATGGTTCTTTTTATTTAAACAGATTAAATATTAATCAAGCGGAGCTAAAACAACTGGCTATAAATTGGCAGAATAATTTAGAAAATGGTATTACTTGGGAATTTCAAGTGCCAGGAAAAAAATTATATGATTTGCTAATTCGTCCTTTTGAGCAAAAATTAATTGATTCGGAATTTGAAACCTTAGTTTTTATACATGATGGAATTTTACGTAATTTGCCAATGGCAGCATTGTTCGATGGTAAACAATACCTAGCAGAAAAATGGGCTAGTGTTTCTTCTTTGGGTTTAGATTTTAAAAGAGGATATCTTTCTCCTGTCTCTTATAAAGCTTTGATTTTTGGTCTTAGTCATCCTCAGCAACCAGGCTGGTCGGCTTTAAAGATGATTCCTACAGAAGTCGATACTGTTTATAAACTAGTTGGTGGAAAAAAATATCTCGATGCAGAATTTACGGTTAACAAACTAACTCAAGAGCTAGAACAAAATACCTATTCTGTCATTCATCTAGCTACTCATGGATATTTTGCTGGCAATACAGAAGATTCGTTTCTTCTTGCTTATGATAGTCGAATTTCTATTTTAGATCTCGAAAAAATGCTCAGAAATCAAACAGCTATAGATCTGTTGGTTTTGAGTGCTTGTGAGACTGCTAGAGGGAGCGATCGCTCTTTGTTGGGACTTGCTGGAGTAGCAGCAAGAAGTGGTGTCCGTTCTACTTTAGGTAGTCTTTGGCAGGTTGAAGACGATGTACAAAGCAATCTAATCAATGAGTTTTACAAAACTTGGCAAAGCTCTAAATATAATAAAGCAACCGCACTCCAAAAAATTCAAATAGAGCAAATTAAAATGTATACTCATCCCCAGAAATGGGCTGCTTTGATTTTGATTGGAGATTATCGTTAAGTAGTACGTAAGTCATCTTAAATATTCAGCGTTAGTAGGCGATTGCCAAAGGCAGCGCGCGACGCGGTTGCGTTTGCGTAGCAGAGTTAGTTAGGCATAGCAAGTCCGTTCGCGCAGCGTCTCCGAAGGAGATAGGACTCAGCTAGTCCTTTAGGGGAGCGCATCGCACTAATACAAGAAGAATCAACTTCAATGGTTTTGGTCAAAAGTTGGTAGTCTTTGGGTGGCGAGGGATCGGCACATTGAACTCAAGGAACTCAGACCCAATCGCCAGCCCGACGACCACCTGAGAAAAATAAGATTCGCGATCGCTTTAACTGTCAACTACTTCTCCCTACTTTTAGGCGATTGCCCTAGAAATGGTAGTCGTGGAGCGATTACCCTTCGGGTACGCTTCGCGATCGCTATGGGGAGTCTAATTGAGAAAAATCAGGATCATTCAAGAAAAAATTACGGATGTGATGGATATTTTCCAAACTCTTTTTTCCTGATGTTCGGTTTGACAATTTCAACTCCAACTTTTTTACTGACTTTTTATTTTTACCATCACATCCATCACATCTATAACTACCAATACTTCTAGCCATCACTGTTACTGTCACATCTGTCACGGTTTAAAATGTTTTTTAAGACAAATATGCTACATCTAAAGACAAATAGTCTCTATTTCTTCGCTCAATCTTTTCTGGGCTATCATTGGGACTATCTGAAGTCCAATATTAGGAGTTTAAAAGGATAAAATTATGCAGCGTACTATCGATTTACCTGAAGATCTAGCTCAACGCTTAGATACTTATTTACAAGAACATCCAGAAGAAACATTTTATAGTCTGATTCAGGAAGTTTTGGAAACTAAATTAACATCCAAAGATACTTCTAGGCTATTAACCTTAGCAGGAATCGTGGATGAAGCTCCTTATAACGCCAACGAACACGCAGAGGATCGTGAAATTTGAAACAAATTGTTATTGATGCGGGTCCTTTAATCGCCTTATTCTATGCCAAGGACACCTACCATAGTTTAGGCGTTGCGGGGTTTACTCAATTAAATCAATCTAAAACCATTTTATTGACTCCATTGCCTATAGTTTTTGAAGTATACAAGTGGCTATTGTAAAGAATTACTCCTCAAGTCGCTCAAAATACACTTAAAATTATGAATGAAAGCTTGCATTTTATTAGCATGGACAATGCCATGTATGATGAAGTACAAGATATGGTTTTTTCTTTACCTCAGTGGCACGGTAGCTTAGAGGATGCTACTGTGGCGATTACTGCCTTACGTTACCGTTGTCCGATTTGGACTCTCAATTTCCGAGATTTTAGCATTTTCAACAACCTAGAATTTTGGAATCCCGATCCGAATAGATAATTTATAGTGAATGCGATATGCTTTCAGAATGAGTTCGTTACGCTACGGCTGGGAAACCTGAGCGATCGCCTACAATGTTAGTTTTCAAGGCCCAATCAAATAACTTTCGACGACGTTTTGCTTCACCCATTGTTTGACACTTTACTTAAATATATTTCTGCAACCGACTCATCTCGATCAAATCATCTACCATTTCTAATGCTACCCAATCTCCTTCTATTGCTTCTACTCTGAATGGCGATGCCCAATTCCAATGCCCTGGACAGTCAGAGATGGTCACGCGATCGCCCACCTCAATCTCCTGAGAAATCGATTTTCTTTCTTCTTCTAAGTCTAATTCTTGATTTGAAGAGATGCTTTCTTCTTCTTTTGTTTCTGTTTCTACGGAACTTTCCGACTCATCACCAAGACCATCATTAATTATCCGATTGATCGCCGTCGTTACCTTGTCCATTACACTTGTCCACAATCTAGTAATTACATTTATACTACTTAAGTTTTCTACCTCCACTGATGGACTATTTGACTCTACCAAGGGTTGATTGCTCTTTGATGATGGGCCTGGACGCTCACCAGTAATTAACGGCACATCTTCATCTATCTCGTTCCTGATCTTCAATCCCTCAAAATATGACCCGTAGCGATCGCGTCCCTTATTAACATCCAAGTTCAACTGATTAAATGCTAAATCCGATAACAAATTCACAAAACGACGTAAGCCGATCGCCTTCGTTCCCGTATCATGACAGTATTCTGTATAATTGGCATACAGCCATTTATCGGTACATAAATACCAATTAGATGAATTACTATCTTTGTCTCTCTTGGCTACTCCAACATTGGTTCGAGCAGCAGGGTCATACAGGACTTTATTATCTAACCAATCGGCGATGGGATTTGTTTCTACCAATGTCTGGGCTTTCATTACTGCTAAAGACGGAACGGCTGTTTCATAGTTAGTTACGATCGCACTCGCTTCAGCCTCATCCATCGCCAGCACCCAATTGAGTAACCCTGGAATATAAGGTACAAACTCTCCTGTTATCTCACTACCACGATGTTCAATTAGGTTTTTTTGGCGATCGCCCTTGATTTTATGACTCATCGGGATCGAAATCCTTCTCCTGCCTAACCCCGAAGTGTAATCGGTGCTTTGGATTACTTCGTTGGTAGAGACGATCACCATTGCTTTAGGAGTAAACCCACCATTACTCTGTTGATATTTGACCTCATATGGCAGAGTATCTTGACCTGTTAGGTTTTTGAGTTTAGTGACATCTCCTGCGTATCTTTCTGAATCGTTAATGATTACTAGACGTTTACCAGCAATTGAAGCTGTTTCAAACTTTTCTTTTTCTAGTTTGTTTAACGTTGTAGTGTGTACGTTCTCATATCCGACTAGGGCGATCGCTAATCTAGTAAAAGTTGACTTTCCTGTTCCTCCAGCCCCAACTAATTCTAAAAACTTCTGCCAGTCTGTTCTTCCTGTTACTACACCTAATAAATAAGCTCGCATTAACTCTACTAGTTGGCGATCGCCATTACACATAGCTAGTAGCCATTCAATTATTGGTTCACAGGTAGCTAGGATGTTGTAGTTATATGGCAAGCACCAGGTCAATCGGTTTTGAGGCGAATGGGGCAGCAGCTTCTTAGTTTTTAGGTCTAGTACCCCATTAAGTAATGGTAATACTCTTGTAGACTCATCCCACTTTCTTACTGCCAAGTTCATCTTCAACAATGCGATCACACCATTGATCATACTGATTGTATAAGTTGGCTTCTTACACTTATTACTAGTTTCGATAATTAATTGGGCTAGTGCTTCTATTTCACGATTAACTAACTGTCCGATAAACTCAACAGGTTCGATGCTCCAAATTCCTTCTGTTACTGAACTATAGCGATACCACTCTTTTTCGTCTGTATTCCAAGCTAAACGTCCTCTATATTTTTCGGCTAACCAACAGGCTATATCTGATTGTGACCAATTAGGTAAGTTGGCTAATTGCTCTAATTCTTTCAATTCAATCTTTTCCTGTTCATCTCTTTCTGCTGCCAGGGCGATTACCCTTCGGGTACGCTTCGCGATCGCTAATTCTAGTTGGCTATTTAGTTCTTTAGTACTTAATTTTTGATGACCCTCTACCCAATCGGTAATATCTCCTTTATGGGGCATCTGCGCCCAAACATCTTGGGGCGAAAGTATTAGGCATGGAAAATCAACTGTTTCACAAGCCCCCTTAACTAATTCCGCTTTTTTTATTCCTGCCGAGTCATGGTCAGGAAAATATATTAATCCTGCTGTCCCACTTTGTTTGAGTTTTGTTAAGTCTGAGGAGATATTTTTCTCCTGCCAATTTGATCCTTGCCAGGTAATCGCACATAATGCAATTGCTCTGGCTGTCTCTACAGTTAGAGTCGACGAGTGGTATTATCCACCGCGCCTCTCTGTTCGATCCGAGCGTGCAGCTTTCACGGCACTCGGCTCTCGAAACTCTTAGCTTTCGCTTTTGCTCATGTGGGTATAGTCGTGGCAAGATTCGTGCATTGCAGCAAGGTTTGACCACTTATTGTTACCATGATTTCCATCTATATGGTGTAGATGTACTTTCTCTTCTCCCGTGAGTTTTAACCCACAGGATGCACATGAATGGTGTTGCTTTTTAAGCACTTTTGAGGTTGTTACGTCGTAAAGCTTACTGTTACGTGCGCTCCAGTAGGTTATATCGCCGTCATAGGGAGATTTCTCTCCTCTGACATTGACAAATTTGTTTTCGGAGTATGAAACCGATGGGAATGCCTGGTCTAGTAATTTCTTACTGGAGTGGCGGTTCTGTTTGGTTTCCTTATTGAATACCTTGAATGCCCTGTTTTGGATATGATAGAGGCTGTTTTTAGCTCCATCCATCTTGCAGAACTTGTGGTAATTTCTCCAACCTCTCACAATGGGAGCTAATTTCTTAGCTTTTTCCACTGCACCATAATTCGAGCAGTTGATGATGGTTTTTACCTTCTTACGAAATGCTAAAAAGTTGTCCTCTGAGGGACGACTTTTAAGTTTTCCGTTTTTCTGGACTTTGAAATTGTTGAACTAAGCAATTCTCTCACGAGAACCACTCGTCTTCAAAACGGTACGTGAAACTTTCGCTTCATACCGCTCCTCTTTTACCTGATTCTTATCATGAACACCTCGATTGAATGAGCCGTCTTGAGCAGTCTTTTGGTCGTGACAGTGAGCATGGAGCAATTGAAGGTTATTGTAGGAGTCCTTTCCACCTAATGATTTTGGCACTACATGGTCGGTTTCTATAACATCACCTTCTTTGAATATCGCTCCACAATATGAGCATTTGCCTTTTTGTTGTTTGAGGAGTTTGTTAGTTGACGTACCTAGTTCTTTGCTTCTACCTAGTCTGGAAGCCCAGTAAATGCTATCGCCATCATAAGGAGATTTTTCACTTTTGACTTTGATATGCCTTTCAATTTTAGTGTCCGCGTGTACTAAGAGTGTCTGTTTACCTTCCTTGAAAACCCAGTTTTTAACACTATCTTTTGTGGCAGATTGATGATAGTACTTATCCTTAACCCAGGTTTTGGGCTTGTTAGGATGTCTTCTGGTACACCATCTACGGAGTAAACAGTAAACTAGGTGATCTAGTCTGCTAAATATTTCCTTGCTGATTGCCGAGGAGTGGTAGTTGCACCATCCTCTGATGATTGGGTTGAGTACTTTAATGAGATTTTCTTGTTTCGCCGCTTTGTTATTTCTAACTGTTTTGGCTATTTTCTCATAATGTCTCTTGATAGCTTTCTTGGAAGGTTTGATGAGAGTTTTATATCCCCTCTTGGCTCCTGTCCTTTTATCCGTTTTCCCATTTTGGATTGTGTACTGTCGTACATTAAATCCTAGAAAATCGAATCCTTTATTTGTGTCCAGTGTGTGAACTATTTGGGTCTTTTCGGGTTTAAGTTGTAATCCAATTGGTTTCAAGAATTCGCTGAGGATTTCCTGTGCGCTTTCTATTACTTCTCTGGACTCATGTAAGCAGACGAAATCGTCTGCGTATCTTACAAAGGAAAATGAATCGAGGTTATCTCTCTTGCATCCTTTCCAAGTTCTTACCCATTCTGTCAAGACCGTCTCCATACCGTGAAGGGCGATATTGGCTAACAAGGGGCTTAATGGAGTAGGCACAAAGCGCACTTTCCAATCTTGCGATTAATGTGTTTCTTTATACCTCTCCCCAAACCCAACGTGACAATTTCTCGTCATTGGGCTTTCCATCATTGTTACCTCCGACCAAATGAAGGGGTTTGTGCGTGACAAGGACGACACAATAGTTGAAGGTTGTCTTCAACGTCTTTGCCTTTGTTTTTACGCGGAATGATGTGGTGTAAATCTAATTTACCTAGAGAACCACACCACTCGCATTTTGCACCCCTTATAGCTTTAATCTTCTCTTTAAGTTCGCGCCATGTAACATTCTCAGCATTTCCCATCCAGATTTGATTAGATAGAGCTTTTTCTGGCTGACTAGCTGTGGTTGTTCCGAACCCTTCAATATAGGGGTTATCTGGGGAACGGGAACGGTATTTCTTAAGTGATAAATCGCTCATCCTGTAAAGGAAGAGATGATTATCCCCATTGACTACCCCAAAGTTCCATCTCTTGCCGTTTTCACGGATTTTAAACTTATGTAGTACCTTTCGGACAGATATTTTATGCCGTTTCTTTAACCAGAGAAACAGTCTTTCATTGACCCAGAAATCTAGGTCTTTGGCTATTTCTTTGGTATTAGTATGACGATAATAATTAATCCATCCTCTAAGTACTGCATTTAAAGCCGAGATTTTCAATTGTGGTGAGTCTTGAAACCACTTTCGTCTGGTCATTTCCTTGACCTTAAGTTTTAACTTCTTGATGTTTTCGGAGGCTGGTGTAACCAACATCTTTGGTCGGTCATTAGATTTTACGTATCTTTGAACGTGAAAACCTAGAAAGTCAAAGCCCTGGTTAACATGAGTGACGTGAGTTTTTTCGGGAGAGAGTTCGAGTTTTAATTCTGACCAGAGGAAAGTTTGAAACTCCTCTTTTAGCCTCAAGGCTTCTGCTTTACCACCGTTGGTAAGTAGTAGCCAATCATCGGCATACCGAATCAATGCACAGTTTCCCATGTGGTTTATTCGACGACGTTCTTTCTCTTTACGGTGTAGGTTGCCATATTTATTCCACCAGTAGAGGTCTAGTTGGTGAAGATAAATGTTTGCCAAAATTGGCGAACAAATTGCGCCTTGGGGTGTTCCCAATTCGGTGCGCTTGAATAAATGACCTTCCATAATTCCCGCTTTGAGAAATCGTTCTATTAGATTCAAGAACCGTTTGTCAGCTATTCTTTGAGCCAGCAGTTTCATCAGAATTTGATGGTGGATGCTGTCAAATGCTGCTTTGATATCCCCTTCTATGACCCAGTAGTATTTATTGCGTCGATTGATGTAGCTATCCAATCTAGCGATACAATCTTGAGTTCTGCGTCCTGGTCGGAAACCATTAGAGCAGTTCAAGAAGTCGCTTTCGTAGATAGGTTCTAACACCATCTTTCCGAGCATTTGTACTACTCTGTCTTTAATCGTGGGAATACCCAGCGGACGAGTTTTTCCGTTAGACTTGGGAATGTATATTCGACGGACGGGCGTTGGTCGAAACTGTTTTTGACGCAGTTGCGCTTCAAGCTCTTTCACAAATTTAGACTTTGCTGCATCTGATTCCAGAGCTTTCTTGCTGACTCCATCGATTCCTGCTGTCTTAGAACCTTTGTTTGAGAGAATTGTCTCCAAGGCATCGGTAATCCAGTCTCGACGGCAGATGAGCCGATAAAGGTGGTCGAATTGATGCTCTTTTTGAAACTTCGCTTTTATGGCGAGACTACGTTGGGTTTTGATGATATCGGACATACTTCTTAGTCCTCTCTACTTCCTATCTGTATCTCTAACAATGACTGCCGACCTTCGCCATGTACTAGACTATTTTCTAGCTCGGACTACTACGACGGCTCTGCCACGCAATAACTACTTCAGTTGCAGTTAACCCAGTCTGAATCAGACCAGTTATTGCGCTTCCTACGTTCACCCAGTGGTACGTGATTACATTTAACCGTAGGCTTCCTCTTTACTCCTGTGGGATACAGACCTAGTATCCTCGACATCAGTTGATAATTTATACCCTTATAATTAGAGCAATGATGAATACTCGGCGGGATACTAATCTCGGATGAGGTCAGTCCTTGTTGTTGCGACTGCCTAGGAGTGGGTTGCTTTTTTAGGCTCTGTTTCACCGTGGGAACTCCCTGTTAACGCCAGTGTCATCTGCAACTGATGTCTGATTGCGTTCTGCTTCCCGCTTCAGTCTGTAGGATTCCGAGCCTACTCGCTGGGGACAGTTAAGGAGTCATCTCTGAGTTTGAGAGAGAGGGCTTTCACCTCTATCAAATCAAAAGTTATCATCTAGGTCACCCTAGAAGCCGTAATTTATATGGGTTTAAGCCCAATTTTGATTACGAACGAACCGCACCATCCTTCTCCTTCTAAACCTAATACCCACTTTCCCTGACAATTTTTGACTGCTTCAGATAACTTATAGGCTCTCCAATCTTTTGACCCTTTTTTCCACTCCCTCAAACCATTGGACTTGATATGTCCCTGTCTGATGGTTTTCTCTTTTTGACCATCTTCTGTTTTCCACTCAAACCTGCTTACCCATTGGGTCTTGGAATACCAATAACGGGTTACAACAGCACTCTCTGGTACTCCCTGCTCTTGTAACCACAGGGGTATTGCTTCTGACTTCGGTTGTGGAATATCAGCAGGTATTTCTGATAGTCTGGCTAACTTTATTTCTGGCTCTGGTAATGGTGGGGATGCTACTTGCTTTTTCTCGAAATTGCGGACGGGCGCGGTCTTGGGGGTTTCCCCCATGAGCGACCCGTTCAAGAAATTGCTCGCCGTCTGAGTTGCTCGATTCCTTTTCCCTGAAGAAAATGCTTCTGTCCACGGACTAATAGCCTCTCGAATATCTCTGACTTCACATCCACATTTGAAAGCCTGATATTTTCCGTTCTTTTTGTTGACTTTAAATCCTCCATCTCCGCAAACTGGACAAGTACAGTGATACTCTGAAACAGTTTCTTTGACTACGTTCAGGCGATCTAGATGATTCAAAATCTGGAATGGTGCTATATGCGAAGCGGTATCCTTTAGGACGAATCCTATCATGCTGCACCTCCCATTCTTTTTTCGCTTTTTTGTAACGAAAGGTTGATGCAGTTTTTTCCTGCTCGATTTACAATGTTTATTATCATTTCTTCCCTCCTGGGAGAATTTTAACTAGAGCGATCGCATTCCGTGGAAAGAGGTGCGGTCGCTTTTGATTTATTTATTAACCACAATCCATTGGAAAATTCGTTTTTTAACCTCCAAATTTTGTTTTTGATTCTCTGACAGCTTGTTCTAATTCTTTAAAACTACATTTGTAGAGTAAAAGTAACTCAGAGATTTTAGTCACACCCAACGAAGGCTCAGTTTTTCCGCTTTCCCAATTTCTAATTGTCGAATGTGCTACCCCTAATCGAAAAGCAGCTTCTTCTGCTCCTAATCCCGCTTTTTCCCTTAGCTCTTTCATGTCCATAAATTATAGTCTTCAAAAACACAAACCACCTCCATTAGACCATTAGATTGATAAACATAGATTAGCACAATCAAATGGTCTAATTCATTAATAAGTCAATTTAATCTATTTAACCCGATGCATTTACTAATCAAATAGTCTATCTTATTGAAAAGTCCATTTAATTAGACTAATGTATTAATAGGTGCGAAATACAAACCATCTTTTTAGCACCAAACAACATATAGTTTTCCATTTAAAAAGGAGAGCAGCATAGCTTTAGTCGGCAACTACTCTCCTTTCCCTCAATTAACTAAATTAAGGTATCTTTTATGATTACACAATCTACAATCATCAAGTCAACATCCCAAAATCCCACTTGCTCTCAATGCACCCATTTTCAAGATTTCTCTGAAGCCAATGGTCGTGGTTGGTGTCACCTGTTTGAAGTTGCAGCACGTCAACATCACCACAGAACCAATGATTGTGATTTGTATGCTCAATCAAATCCAATTGATGCACCACATTCTCGTTTTTCGATAGAAAGCATTGTCAAGATTATTGACCCTGACGAACCTCACACTGAATGGGCGACTTTCATCGTTGTCGGTCGTAAATACAATACAGAACTTTATCGTAGTACTAAATCTTATCTCAATGAACCCGATTGGTATTACAAATTGGCTAACATGGAACACGAAGAGACATTTGAGCCTATCTGGGTCGCAGAAAACGAAATCTGCGAATTCGATTCCTCTCACAATATTTGCACCGAAGATATCGATATCTTCTGAGTTCTGAATTCTGAATTCTGAATTTTCTTTAATTTTTATTGGCTTCTTGGCGCATTCGCGCCGAAGTGTTGGTTTCCCTCCTTCGAGGGCAAGCCAACAAGACCCTTCGGGTTCACCAGTTGCTCATGGGGGAAACCACGGCAGTCGCTACAACGGGGACACCCCCGCAACGCGCTGCCTCCCCAAGACCTCACTGGTTCACCGCTTCGGCATCGCTTTTAGCTTTGAGGGACTTCCTGAGAGCGAATTTAATGCAACCGACGAGTGCAAGCGATGCCGAAGCCTAACGGCAGCTATGCCTACGGCAGCTACGCAAGCGCAACGGCTAGCTACGCAATCGCCCGAATGAATCAATTTTTGCGCGCTTTTAAGTAATTAAAACTAGCTACGCAGGTATCTAATTCAAGAGCTGATAGCCAATAGCTTGTCTATGCCCATCAATCAACAATTCAACATTAACTCGAAAGCGATTAATCATGAATTCCATACAAAACGACGTTCAACTGTTAAAGCAATATCTTCAACGATTTCCACAACAAGCTTCTGAACTGGCAATTGCCTACTTCGAGGATTATTTGGTTCTGGCTTCTGAATACGATAATCTAATTGCTCGACTTAAACAACTTCAGCAATCCAAAACAGCTAATTGCGTTCAATATCCTTTCAACGAAGCTCATTTAACTTTAGAGCAACAATTCAGGGTCGAGAAATTAAACAGATTTTTAGCTCACAACCCCAGTAAATCTCAATATTGGGCGATTACTTACTTCCAGAATTTTTTGATTCTGGCTGAGTTTTATCGCCAAGCTGAAGCCGAGTTTGATTCTCTCTCTAATCGTTTATCAAGTTCACCTCAGCCCTCTCTTCCTTATTTTCTATGAAAGTCAAAATTCTCAAATCACGCTTATCCAAAGCAGGTTTTGTTCTTCAAACCAAACGGGGTAAAGGCAGTCACAGCTTTTGGCGACATCATTTGTATCCTGTCTCTGTCGTTCAATCTGGCAAAGATAACAGCGATGCCAAACCCTACCAAATCAAAAAGATCTTCCTTGTAAGAGAAGAAAATTGACTCCACCTCTTCCAATCAAAAAAACTATGAATAACTCCACAGATTTATTCCAAGGCTTTGAAAGTGAAGTTATCGCTTCTACTCAACTTCCTTACTGCCAAGTTCAAAATCCTCCCAATATGTCCTTGGCTCAAATCCAACAGTATCAACCTCCTATAGGTTGGTTTATTCCAGCCGAACAAGCAACAGAAGCTGAGTTTAACCCTACTGATGATTGGCAACCTATTCAACTCATCTTCGGCGAAGATAGCCCCAACCCCCGTGAAGTTAATGGTTTTTTAGCCACTCATCTTAGAATCTCCGTTCTGCATTCTACTAACATCGAAGTCCAAGAAAAAACCGAAAAAGGATGGCGTTATCTGGGTCAGGCTTATCAATACGGTCGCGCTTCTAGTTACGGTGAACTCGCCAAGAGCGAACGCGATAATTACCGCTTGAGAACTCGATACCTGATCATGTTTCTTGATGATTACAATCTACCAATACACTCTATCCCCTTCAAACTTAGTATGAGTGCTGGTGTTGGTGCAGCGTTTGGCACTGAACTCAAACACTTCAGAGAAGAAATAGAGACAGCCTACTTCAAGAGCGTTTCTCAGCCTAAAAAGTCCTTGAGTCAACGCGCCCATTCTTTAACTGTTTTTGATTTTCATCTTGGCTGTCATAAAAGCGAAGGTAAAGCTCCTTATCTCTATCCTCAAATCAGATTTGCTCCTGGTGATGTCATTAATACTACAATCATCGTTAAGCGAAGGGACAGACAGGTTCAGTTATTATCTCAACCTTTTGATTCTCTCATTATCCCCAAAGCTTCTGCCACTGGTCAAACTCTCCTTTATCTTCAACAGGAGTATGACTCGGTTTTTACCAATATATCTGATGAACTAACTACCTAATCTCAATCCATCTCTCTCAATCCATAATATATATACTAACATACTACAATGACTCACTTTCTTTCCGTCTCACTCCATGCTTTTGAAGCTGCCGAGAGTGAAAATCTTGAGCGATTTCCTACCATTACTATCTTTGAAGACGAACAAAACAACTACTTTCTCGCCACGCCTCTGGCTGAAATTGAGACGGCGATTATTAATCTAATTCCTGAGCTTGGTAACTCAGCTTTATCGAATTTAACCTTGAGTATTTCCATTCTGACTGGAAATGGCGAGGATGCTTATCTTTTCTCTATAGCAGGGCCAACATCAAACCCCAGATCTAGAACCACAAAAGGCAGCTAATCAGCCAATGTAATCTAAAGAACTTACATTTGATTGAATAAAACAGTATGATAACCCCAGGCAACAACAAATGCGGTCACATAGCCCAAGAAAATCCTAAGAAAGAACGGTTTTCTGCTTGGAATCCAATCATCCAGAGGTTTAAAGCAACTGGGAATTAACCTCAACCAGCTACCGAAGGTATATTCCGTGAAAAGATCAATAAACCAAAAAAAAGAAATAACAGCTTTATTGTTGTTATTACTGATTAATACTAGCGTCATAGGTTGTAGTCCGCGTTCACCAAACAAGCAAGAGTTGAATAAATCAGTAATTAATATCAGTGAAACTGCTTCTTCTGAGTCTGAGCAAACCACCTCAAGCCCGAATCAAATCAGCCAGGGAGAAAAAATTTTAATTACTCAAGATATCACTCCAGAAAAGCAAGCAGCAGCCAAAGCAATCGCCAATCAAGATTATACCGAGGCTGTATCTTGGTTGGAGCAATCATTAGCGGTACAACCCAACGATCCTGAAGCTTTAATTTATCTTCATAACGCTCGTATTGGTGAGGAGAAAGCTTATAACCTAGCTGTACCTGTACCCATTGGCACGGAAATTACTACCGCCCAAGAAATTTTACGTGGTGTTGCCCAAGCACAAAACGAAATTAATCAGCGAGGTGGCATAAACGGAACTTTTTTAAAAATTGTCATTGCCAACGACGACAATAATCTGGAAACTGTCGAGAAGGTAGCTCAAAATCTGGTTGAAAATCAAGAGATTCTTGGAGTTATTGGACATTTTAGTAGTGATGCAAGTCTTGCTGCTGCTCCCATCTACCAAAAAAAAGGTTTGGTCGCTATTTCTGCTACTAGCACTTCCACGTCTTTATCAGAAGCAGGTGATTATATTTTTCGGACTGTTCCAAGTGACCTTTCTACCAGTCAGGCTCTAGCCAAATATGCAGCCAATCAATTTCAGCTAGATCAAGCTGCAATAATCTATAACTCTCAAAGCGAATACAGCAAATCCCAAAAAGAAGTTTTCAGTGTCGATTTGGTTAAAAATGGTGGAGTAGTGGTTCTGGAGGTGGATCTGGCAACAGATAATTTTAATCCCGTGGAGGTGCTACAACAGGCAGCAAGAGAAGGTGCAACAGTATTGGTCTTTTTAAACGACTCAAAAACCATAGATCGAGCTTACCTACTGATGCTCAAGAATTCTCAGTTGCCAATGTTGGCAGGCAACAGCATCTTTAAACCTCAAACCTTGCAGATTGGAGGTGGAAAAGTCAAAGGAATGGTTTTAGGTGTTCCCTGGCACATTTCAAGTAGTAAAAATTCGGATTTTCTAGCTGGTGTCAATCAGCTTTGGGGAGGAGAAGTAGGTTGGCGTACAGCTATGGCGTATGACAGCACCAAAGCTTTGATTGTTGCTTTGGGTAAAGCTTCTGAGCTTAGTCGTGAGGGAATACAGACTACTCTTTCACAACCGAAATTTACTTTTCAAGGAGCTTCGGGAAGAGTGAAGTTTTTGACAAGTGGCGATCGCGATGGGGAAGTTCAGTTGGTTAAAGTTCAAGCAGGGACAAGCTCTTCCTTTGGGTATGATTTTGTTCCTTTAGAGTTTTCTAGCAATAGGTAAAAATGTCGATTTGGATAAATTGTCAACAAAAATCCAGTCTTTTACTGCTGGTATTAATGCTAATAACTATTGGCAGTGCTTGTAGTAACGGCAACACTAGTAATACTCCTGAAAATACTAAAGAAAGTGACCAGCGATCGCTCGCAATTAATTGCCCGACGTTCTGTTTTAGCCAAACCAGATGCTCACAAAGTTCTTGATGAACTTCTGTCTTGTAAAGAGTGAACAATTTTTAGATAGAATGTGCAGAAGATGAGAAAATAAGGGATAAATGGCACAATTACCCCGAGAAAAAGCCGAAGTCATTTGGAATCTTAAAAGCCAACTGTTAGAGATTATCGAACAAGCAAAAACCTGTGAATTTTCTCTATTTGAAGCTTTTGGAGAAACCAAAAGAACCATTAGTTATCTAGATGAACTTCAAAGCGTTGCTGAACAAGCAACAGAGCAATTTTCTCAATTTTCAACTCTACAGATTCGCATCGCCAATGCTCAAGCTCCTATTCTTCCTGATATGCTAGAGCTAATAGATCGAGTGATTCAAAACACTCAACAACGAATTCCTGCTCTCAAACGTAGTATTCAAGAAATTAAACAGGAGTGGAAATTATAATGAATAATCAACCTATTATGCCAGATTCGTCAGTTGATACTAGACTGATTAATAATTTACGTCGCGCACGTCTAAATTTTGAAGAAGTGGGATTGCAGCTAGAAGAAATCATTGCTAAATTTGATGCAGCTTCACGACAACAAAGATTAGAACGTATTTCTTCAAAGCAGCAATCATAGTTAACTACATCATTGGGTTAGGTCGAGGGGAAGTAATATACTCGGCTTCTAAAAGTGCCAGTAGCTTTTCTTCCAAAGGAGTCAATACTGGTCGCTCTAATTTCGCCAGACCTTCTAGCACCCAAAGAGCAGCCTTATCCAATTTTTCTGTTTGATGTAGCTTAGTCATACGAATACCAAGATCTTCAATGGCTTGATCTTCCTGGTCATCAAAATTTTTCGACTCCAAGTTATCTATAGGTACGGATAATTGGTTATTCCAAGTATTGACCAGACAATAGTTATCGCTAATCTCTTCAACAATACACCAGCTTCCACCCAAGCCTTTGAGTTTACTGTTATCGCGAACGACAATTCGGCAGACTTCGCCTTTTTGGAACGGATTTGGTTGAGTATTGTTTTTGGCTAGGTAAGAATCAACTGCTTCACGGACAATCGAGCTTGAGGGAACTTTCTCCCCAGCCAAAGAGATCGCATCTACCCAGACTTCTACTTGAGCAGTTTCATCTAGTTGGGCTTTAATAATTGGTCTTAGTTGTCGTTGTCTTGTAGGTAGTGGTAGATGCCGACCATTGGTCGGCAGATGGTCGGTAAGATTTTGATAAACTTTAGCTGCTCTCATCATCAAATAGGCATAATCACGACTAAAAGAAAAGACATCAAGGCAAAACTCCTCAAAGCTGGTGTGTGTGTTGCGGTACAGTCTCAGTTGCTGGAGTTGACTTAAGGCACTGCCAGCAGTATAAAAGGCAGTTTTAACAAGCTGTTCATATGACTCTCGTAACTTCTCTTCCTCCGCATTTAAGGGTGTAAAAACAGGGGTACGTAGCTCGTGTCTTTGACGCGAACCAGAACGGTGTTGACTTCTCCTTCTCCGTGAACCCATGCTCGGACTTTTTTGAAAATAAGAATATTGATTCGATAGCAATTGTACCGTTTTTGCTGCCGAAAACTGGCATTCTCGGCAGTAAAATATTTAAAGTTACCCAAGTAAATTTTATGCCGATAGTCAAACCTCATTCATTGAGTCAAGAACCTCAAAAACGCTCTTCTAGAAAAGCTAAATTAAAAGCCTTAACTTTACCGACAACTGAGGTGATGAAGCAGTGTTTCAGGCGATACTTAGAATTAGAAGTAGCCAACGGCAATGCTAGTCAAGATACTGTCGTGACTTACTGTGGTCGAATTAATCGTTTTCTCAATTGGTGCGGTGAGCGTAGTTTATCGCCAGCTTTGGTAAGTAGTGAAGAAGTTTTGATTTATCGACGATATTTGATAAATCAACTTAAACTTAAATCTGCTACTATTGCTTTGGCATTGGTAGTAGTACGCGCATTTTACAATGCTTGTCAAAAACAAGGTTTGGTAATTGAAAATCCTGTAATCGGTATTTTACCGCCAAGAGCTAAAGTGGATGTGGTTGAGCAAATCACATACCTTACAACTGAACAACTACAACTACTATTATCTTTGATGAGTACTGACAATTCAGTTAAAGCATTACGCGATCGCTTCATTATCTGTTTGATGGCGTTAGAAGGACTAAGAACCGTAGAGCTAGAAAGAGCTAATTTGGGGAATATTAGAGGAAAAAAAGGTTCTCCCTGTTCAATATCTGTAGAAGGCAAAGGTAAAATCAGAAATGTGCCTTTACGCCCAGATTTAGCCGAAATTATGTGGCAATATCTTGAGGCTAGAGCTATTACTGGAGAAAAACTTACGGATACTTCTCCTTTGTTTATTTCTCTATCAAACCGTTTTCACAGTCAGAGGTTATCCCGTCGGGGTATTCGCTACATAGTAGATGGTTATTTAAATGATGCATCTTTAAAAGAAATTGATTATGATTTATCGCGCTCGTGTCATAGTCTGAGGCACACAGCAGGTACGTTAGGACTGGCAGGAGGAGCAAGTCTAAGGCAAGTACAGGAATTGCTGGGTCATAGCGATCCTAAAACTACAGCTATTTACGCTCATGTTCTAGAACGCCACGAAAATAATCCCGCACTCGGTATTGATGTCGAAATTTAAACAAATAAACTCAAAAAATATTATAATAGAAAATTATAATACTTCCTACCAAATGGAATTTTATGTCTGATTCAAAAAAGGTTTATCCTGTTTCTTCTGCCAAGATTGGCTATCAAGATGGGTATCGCCTACCTCGTGCTTTTTCCAAAGACCACCCTGAATTAATTGGTGCTAACGGTCACGTCGAAGTTCTAAATGAAAATACTTTGTTGATACGTCTTGAGCCTAGTAAGCAAACAGAACTCGAAAAAGAAGATGACGTAATGATGAGTTTATTTTTAGATTTTCTGATCCAGTCTGCCATTGATGATCCTAACTCGCTAGTAGAGTACACGCAACAAATGAGTACTGAAGCAAACAATCTACTAGAAGGAGTAGAACTGGATGAAAATTAATGGGTGGAATATTCTATTTCATCCTATTTTTAACGAGCAATGGCAAAATCTTCGCTACTCTGTTAAATCCTTGCGTTCTCGCTTGTCTCAAGAGGATTTTGTTAAGCATCCTCAAGTAAAGTTGTTTAAGGCGGTCACTGTGGGTATTGAGCAAAAAATCCCCGCCGAGCCATTGGCTTCCTATTTTGCCTTGAAAAAGCCTTTGCAAAAATACAGTCGAATGAAAAAAATGGGTTTACCCAAGAGATACAGGTTATTTTTTAAGGTATTTAGCCAACAACAAACTATTATTATTCTTTGGCTTGGTTTCCCCAGGAAAGAAGGAGACAAAAAAGATTGCTATCAAGTATTCTCGAAAATGATCGAGCAAGGTCAATTTCCCATTAATCTTTCAGAGCTTAATCGGGAAATTCAACAAAATTAGATGACCTTTTCTGTTGAGCCAAATTCCAGATAAAGATACTTTTCTATCCAGCCTCTATCTTTATTTAACCTTTGAGCAGTTTTCTCTAAATAGTCGGTATAGACAGTAACTTCAGTTGTTTGATGATTAAAGATTGCACCTCTTGCCCAATCAAAAGGAGGAAAAAAGCCATATTCAGCTTGAAATTTCATTGCTGCCCAACTAGGGGCAAAATTATTCTTAAATGCTTCTCTTAACTTGAAACGGTAGAAATTTAACTTAGTTTCATCTTGATGAGAAATTAAACGGCTATTACCCAAGACGGTGATTAATTTCTGTAAATCGAAATCGTATTGGCAGTGGGGACATTTGAGATAAAAAGAATAAACATAAGCTCCACAGCCTCCCGTGTCCCCTGGACAAACTTTTACTGGAGCTTGGACTTTATTTTTAGAAATTGTCTGGTCGCTAGGAACTAAGGTTATTTCCGACAAATCCTCGATAAAACCGTGTTCGAGGACATTCTGGGACTGGTCTAGCACCAGGCAATCAAACTTATTTGATGCCAGACGAAGACCTCTGCCTAATTGCTGAAAATAAAGAGCTTTTGATTTAGTGGGACGAGCTAGAATAATGCAGCTGACTTTCGGAACATCAAAGCCTTCAGAAAGAGCAGCACACGAAGCCAAGACCATTAATTCTCCTGCTTCTAGTTTTTGATAAAGCTCGTTTCTTTGAGAAATTGGAGTGTTTCCAGTAACTGCTGCTGCGGTAACACCGTGATTGATAAAAGCTTTCTCAATATTTTCGGCATGAGAAACGCTAACGGCAAAAGCAATGGTGGGTCGCGAGTATGCCATATCGTACCAACTAGTGATAATTTGCTCGATTAATTCGGGGCGGTCGCAAGTGGCACTAAGTTGATTTAAGTTATAATCTCCATCTACCAGATCTAGATCATCTAGCTGGATATCAAAATTTAAATTGTAATAAGATGGTTTGACCAAAAAACCCGACTTGATCAATTCATTGGGCATAGGAGCGCAAACTAAAGCCGAAAAAATATCGCCCAAGGATTCGCGTTTTGATAATCTCCAAGGCGTAGCTGTAAGACCAAGATAGATAGCATCAGGAAATATTTCTGTCCTCATTTGTGAGCAAATACTACTAAATGCTACAAGATGACATTCATCGAAAATAATCAAATCAAAAGAGAGTTGTTTCCATTCAGTGCGTTTGGGCAAAGTTTGTACTGAGGCAATCTGGATTCGGGCATTGATGTCTTCAGGCCAACCAGCCTTGAAGAAACCGCATTTCAAACCAACAGCAGAAAATTTAGTGAATGTCTGGTTTACCAAAATCTCTCTGTGAACAACAAACAAAACCTTTTTGTGGCGACTGATGGCATCTCTAACGATTTTAGTAGCAATAATAGTTTTGCCCGCACCAGTAGGGGCAAAAATTAAAATTCTTTTTTTTCCCTGACGAATATGGTTGTAAGCATCAGCTATAACTTGCTGTTGATATTTTCTAAGGGTGAACACGAAACAAATATTTACGTTAATTCAAAGTTCCAAAAATTCTCTGTCTAGCCTCAAAAGCCAAACCAAGACGACCAGTCTGAGATAAAAGCTTTTTGACCTGGGGATTTTTGGCTGCCTCTGTTAAAGTCGTTTCTTGAGTTTGAGCTTGCTTGAGTACCTTGGAAACAACCAAAGCATCTTGCTTTTCTATCAATCCTTTCTTTTTCCCAACCTCCAGACCAAATTCAAGATCTTGTACAGTAGCTTCGCCTAGAGAAGTATTGATTCGATTATCAAGACTGCTCTCTTGCTCGATTAATAATCGTCTTGTCTGATTTAACGATGCAGGAATAGATGGATTTGGAACGGTTTTCGCCAATAATAACTTAGTTTTTTGCGCTAATCCAGTACTGCCTAACTCAGATAAAAGAGCCAAGGAAATCTGTAATTCCTCGGCAACTCTTATCATGGGCTGGTTTTTGTTGACAGATATAGCGATCGCCTCAGCGATAAGTAGAGCAGTAGTACTATCATCAGCTAATTCACCCTGACTTAATTTATGCTCTAACCCAGCGCGAATATCATCAGGGGTTGCTTCTCCCAAGTCGGTTTTGATGGTCAAAGATGGTTTAGCTTGGCGGACAGGAGCAGGAACAATATTGATTTGGTTGTCTTCTTCTTCTTGCCCTGGTGTTCTTTGCTGAAAAACAAATTCGTATTGTTTCTGTTTGCCCTGTGGGTCAATGGCGACCACAAATAAATTGGGAGTCGAACTGGAAATTTCGCCAGGAAAATCCAACTTTTCTATGGCAGTAAAAAAAATAGATTGAGCTGCGCCAGATTCAATCGGAGCATTAGTTGAATATGTTGTTTGGGATTTATCGCTGAGTTTTACATAAGAAATCGTTTCTTGATTTTGGAAATTTACCGCCGTAGTTTTTCCTGGAGTAATTTCTACAACAGTAGGTTTATTTTGAGCTTGAGCATCAATAACATTAATTTCAGCATAAGCAGGTGCAGCGATTAATGCCAATGCACCTGCAAAAGTTGTACCCAAGCCCGTGCCTAAATTTGGTTTAATCATCTCTTTTGAATAGCAATTGACTTATTAACGTAGACCGAAACATCTTGATCTGCCTCGACGTTATAGATAGTATCTCCTAAACTACTTGAGTCGTTAGAGATTGTACTATCTAAGACAGAGCCAATTTCATTGGGAACAGGTAATGCTCCTGCTCCTTCCTCTACTACATCATTAAGAAAATCAGAATCATCCTGTGATTGTTCTTCAAACTCTATGGGTTTACTGTCTTCATCTTTCATTAACAAAGTTTTTGGCGGAATTTTTTGCTCAATCAACTTACCGAGCGAGTTTTTATATGTAATAGCGATCGCATTAATGGAAACTAAATCTTCTGACCAGTTAGAAACTTCGACAATCAACGAAGAGTTTTTTGGTAGTGCAATATCTCCATTGGCATATCTAAGCGGTTCAGACAAAATGACTTTGCCTCTTATTTCTTGGGGATCCGACTCATCAGTCCAAACCAGAGGAGTAACTAGCTTGGCTTTGGCTATTGATCCCAGTGCAAGGGGTTGAGCATTTGGTTGAGGTTGTGATTCACGATTCTGATGCTTGGAATTAGAAGCTCCTAAACCGTTTAGAATAACATCTCCAGCATCAGCAGATATTTTAGAGGTAGTCGGATTATTATTGCCCAAAATCCCAGCCTCAGATTTTGCCTGCTCCAAAGATAGTTGATTCAAATCAGCACTGGCAACTTTAGTACTTCGGGATTGAGAAATGTTCTCCGAATCAGAATTCTCATCGTTGTCCGAGCGTCGAGCCGAAAAAGCAGCATTTGTATCTGGTTGCGACTCTACAGTACTAGAATCTCCCATAGTTCCAGACATAGATAAGGCTTGCCATCTTTCTTCAGGGTCTATTGGTTCAGGTTCAGGCTGAGGTTCAGGCTGAGGTTCAGGCTGAGGCTGAGGTTCAGGCTCAGGTTCAGGCTCAGGTTCAGGTTTAATTTTTGTAGTGTTTTGCTCGATTAACGCCAGTTCAGCTTTGAGATTATCTATTTGTTGTTTTTTGGGATCGACGGCTGCTCTTTTTACTTCTGTGTCGGAATTTTGACTGACATTCATGATTTTAAGCCAGCCGTTTCGCAAAAGAATCAGGCAGACAGCAACAACACTAGTTAAGACAATTCCCACAATTATCTTGATATATGGTTTTCTTAGACTTGAGCCTACTTTTTCATAGTTCTGAGCAGATGAAGTATCAGTAACTTTTTCTTCTGTCTCGTTTTTTTCGGTCGAATCAAAACTATGATGAGTATCACTATTAGTATTAATCCCATAGGCTTGCCTTGCTAGTATTGCGAAATCTTCGGTGGTAAAATTGACATCATCAGTAGTTTCTGTTTCGTTTCCTGGTGAATCACTGAGATTCGTTTTTTGCTCAGTTTCTTCAAACTCTAAAAACTCGTTTGAGGTATTACTATACATACTAGTATTTAATCTTATTGTTGTGCGATCAATGGAGAAATTTTATAAATTATTAAACCGTTTTTGAGAAGCTTGTTTAGCTGTTTTCTGAACATACTTGGTTCTTGATTTCCCAAAACTAACCGATAAGGTTCAGTTGCCTGCAAATAAATTATTTGATGAATTTCTATTTCTTCTAACTCAGCATTTGCATCTATATCAGTACGAGTCATTACCACTTCGACTCTATATAAGTTGTTATCTATTCTTTCGGTATTGCCTATGAAATAGATTTTCACATGGCTAGAAAACTTTCCATGATAGAAAGTCGAAGGAATAGATTGTGATAGTTCCTCAAGAAATTTTTTTCTAAAGCCAACTTCGAGTAAATATGAGGCAGTATAGGTTGTGGTTGGAACTCGAAAATATTTATTTTGCTCTCCTTTAAGTTGAACACCTGGATCTTTAGCATAGCTACCAGGAATTTCAGAATGCCATTCATGAGTTAAATAAAGAAAGTCAGAAACCGTTTCTTTGATTGCCTGTTCAGTGCGGTAATGTGGATCTTTTTCTTCAGCAATTTCTGTTTCTCCCTGACGAGTAACAAAAATTTTCTCTCTTGTCCCCAACTGTAAAGCTAGATAAATAAATCCCAAATTGATGACAGTGGAGATAAGAATCGATATTCCTAAAACAAAAAAGATAATAATAATTTTATTAGTATCTTTAGTTTTAATTAAGCTTTCTTTTTCCTCTAATTCTTTTTTAAAATCAACACTCATAGTTTTAATTATTAATTAATAATTATTGATTACTAAACGATTAACCTGTAGTGATAATCAAAGTTATAATTTTTTCGACATTACTTGCTATTTGCTCATAAAGTTTGATGCCACCGCCTAAAGAAATTCCCACTGCAACCAAAGGAGAAAAGACTGAGACATAAAATAGAAAAGCAATATCTAAAACAATTGTGCCTACTGGAACTCCAGCTTGATCCATCAGAGAAATTACCGAGGCATATAAGCCAATCAAAAACACATATCCCAATTGGGCAAAATACAAGCCGATAAAGCTGGTCAACCAGAGAACAAAAATTGGAGCGTTAGTAGTAAACAAAGAAAAAGCTAAGAAGATGGGCGCACTAATTCCAGTAAGTAACGCCACCGCTTCGAGTAAGTTAATAAAAATGTGCTGGATAACAAGCAATATAATCTGAATAAAAAAGATTATCGGACTGGCAAGTACAGTGGCAATGGCACTACCTACAAAGGCTGTCGCCCCATCTACAACAGATTGACCGCCAGAAGTTACTGCACCTAAAATAGCTTCTAGGGCATTACCACCAAAAATATTGCCCGAACCATTGAGCAGATCTTGTGCTTGTTGTATTTTTGTCGGATCATTAACACATTCAGTTAATTGTAATCCAGTTTGAGACAAGCAGTCAGCAAAAATGGTTCGTACCCGATTATTGGCAATTGCGGTACTTTGAACTCTCTGTATTGCTTCGTTGACGCTAATTCCAGCAATTTGAATCCTCAGAGCCATAACTATAAAATAAAGAAAAATTTCTCTCAGACCTAACACCAAAGCTGATAGGAGTCTGCCGTTACCTGCAAAGAGAAACACCAAAAATAAGGGCAGGGGCATCTGATCTAAAATCTGTCTAGAAGAGACGAAGTTATCGATTCGCGTGAAAACCCAAAAAGCATAAAAGAGCAATGAAAAACCAAAAATAAATTTCGCAATAGCGATAGCAGCAACCCATAGTGGTTGTGTAGGATTAACGATCAAATCCCACATACGATCCCAAGACTCTCCCGTTACCTGATAGAAGTTGAGGGAGTTTTCTAAAATATTGAGACTTAATTCATTACCCGTCGCAACTTGAGCAAATAAACTAGACATGATCAATTAATTAAGTAGGTGCTGGGCTGGAATAGACATCAAACCTTGATGATAAGTACTTGCCTTGAGAATACTAATCGCTTCGCGGTCGCGGATTGTATTTAATTTGTCGAGAGCAACAACGCTTTCTCCTTCGATCGAAACCATTAAAGAACGAGCAATTTTATCTTCTTGCAGTCCGAAGAAAGCCATATGATCAAGTTGCTGTTGCAGAGCCAATTGATTGGAAATGTTACGTAAAATATTTTGGGACACATCCTGTTGGTTACTATCGTCAGCCAAATTGCTACTAATTTCAGACGTTTGAGCTGCTAATTCAATTTGCTCGGAAGTTTGTTCTTGCCCTTGTTCTGAAAAAGTAGAGTTTTGAGTATAATTGTTGGCAAGCTCTTTAAGATATTGCTTGTACAAAGAATCATCAATGGTGACTGTACTCCCTGTTTGAGTCCCAAACACATCACTGGCAATATCAATTTGATTATCTTCTTCAAACAATTCTGTTGCTTGTGTTAAATCTGGAAATCCCAACTGACCAAGCTCAACTTCAATTCCTAAATCTGATAAGAAAGTATCAACTTGCCCAACAAAGTTAGTGATATCCTGAAACAATTCGGCAACAGGTTCTGGAAGAATATCACCTATATTAGTATCAAGCTCCGAGGTAGAAAACTCAAAAGTTCCACCGCTAAATCCGCCAGTAGAAACTTGAGATTTGGCTATTGTAGTGAAAGGAAGCTGTAAAGACACAGCAGTTACAAGCACGCCCAGAACAAATTTCAATTTTTTCAATTTTTTTGGGGAGAAATCTAATAACGACCAGCAAATTCAGCCAAAGCTTGACATTTGCCTTTTTGATTATTAGGGTATTTATTCATAATTTCTTGACGTTCTCTCTTTTCGTCGGCGGAATTAGCCAAGGCAGCAAGTTCATATTTAGAGGCATAGTAAGCAGTTCGCCAATATCTATTGAGATATTTGAGCAGCCAGTAAGAACAGCCGTTATTTTTGTCTATGCT
This sequence comes from Waterburya sp., assembly GCA_051658085.1. Lineage (GTDB taxonomy): Bacteria > Cyanobacteriota > Cyanobacteriia > Cyanobacteriales > Xenococcaceae > Waterburya. The sequence goes on along the minus strand of JBOFLX010000005.1, from coordinate 14,281 downwards.
ATAAGTATCACCAGCATTCTGACGTAGTTCGCTTGTAGGAACATCGAGAATCTTGGAATATTCTTCAATGCCATAACCATCACAGGCAATTTTGCCAACAAAATGAAAGTCAGTATTACGAGTAATTTGCGACGAATTTTTACACTGAGTAATAGCTTCGATATTTTGACCAATAAGTAGAACGCTAGTTCCTTCCTTGCGACCCAAGGAAAACTGCATCCCAACTAATTCAGTAAATCCTGCTTTAGCAAACAAAGCTGGGCATTCGTCGATAACAACCAGATTTTTTTCAGATTCAAGTGAAGCGTTTAAGCAAGCTCCGTGAGCAACTAAACTCAACACATAGGCGTTGTTATCATCGCTAAGTCCCGATAAACCAAAAAATTGTAATTTGGCATGAGGAGAGACAGTACTGGGTCGAGAAATGCACTGACCTATATTGGGGTCTACCAATTTAGCTTTAATATTAGTGATAATTAAATCTAGAGCTTCGTTTTGTTGTTGCCCAAAATCAGATAGGTCTAGTTTGTCTTTTGAGCAGAAAAACAAGAAATCCTCTAAGACAGGCATATTTTGCCATTCGCGAGATTGCCAACCATTTAAGAGTGCTGCTTGATAGCGACGGACGATTTCAATATCGGAAAAAAAAGTATCAACAGCTAAAGTAACAATTGAAGAGATGATGTCCGAATTAATTTCTTTTGGGGGATTAGAGCCGATAGCAAAGGAAGTAATAATTTTTTTGCGAGATTCCAACCAAATTTTAAATCTTCTCTCTCGAATATCAGGTTCATGGTTGCTCAAATCAGGAGGTTGAAGAATATTGAAACTCTCGTCAATTAAATTAATATATGCTCCTTGTTCTCCTAAAAGCTCTGTAATTGGTTTTAAAGTTCCTTCTCCCTCATTGCTCATATCTATGCCAACGATAGTCCTGTTTGCCCTACAGAGGGCTGATTTCATATGAGCAAAAGCCATGATGGTCTTGCCAGAACCAGTTCCGCCAGTAATAATTGCACGTTGGCACTCTTCAACCAAATCGACATAGATGGGATATCCGCCTTCTGTATTAATAAATTCTACCCCTGAGAAATGGATATCTCTAGGACGAATTAAAGGCAGTAAGCAACGGACACTTTCTGTGTCTAGAGAAGTAATTCTGGCTTCGCTAAACATTTTGGTCGATTCAAGAATTTTTTGATTAATCAAAGGTGTACTTTCAAGCCATCTTTTCCAGCAAACCTTATCTTCTCTAACTAATCTAGCGGGAGCAAAAAGCTCTATTAATCTTTGACAAGCAGTGTCTAATTCAATGTCGTTTTGTCGATAGACATGAATGCTAAAAGAAACTAGTAAAGGTTGCGCTCCATGTTTGAGACGTTTTTGAGCCTCGATTGCTTCATCGCTCATCTCAGTAGCGTCAACATCCAAAATATTACCTTTGTCTTTGGCATATTTATTGGCATAGGTGCTTTGTCTAACTAGTCTTTGTAAATTAGTTCGACTTTCAAGTTTATTTCCTGGGCTGATTTCGACAAAAACATCAATATCGTGAACAAGAGGATGTTTAATGCGCTCCCAAACCCAAAAAAATTGCTCACCAAATTGAACCTCGTCAGGGGGAACTACCATTTTTAAAATGCCAACGACATCATTGCGGATTCTGATTCTATCCCGACGAGAATCGTGGTTAGGACAACTAGACATTCCTGCATCTCCTTCGATTAGCTTGGAGAGCAAATCTTTGGAATTGTAGGGATTAGCGACAGTGACACGATGTTTAACTTTACTCCCAATGTCACTGACGTTTATTTTTTGCGGAATGTCTGGCTCTAAATCTCTGGTTAGGTGGTTATTAAATCTACGAGCTAAAAGCTCATAGGCTTCTAGATGATTTAAACTCGATAAAAGTAATTTACCTTTACTTTCTAAGCGAATCTTCCAAGGTAAAAAACAATTACTATATAAATCTCTACCTAAAGATACATAAACATTTCGCCAGTAATGATCTTCTGTCCCTAGCATTTTACGAAAAGATTGGGCGAAAAGATTTTTTACCGAGTTGATAAAGACAGAGATAGTATCAGAACTTAGACTCAGATCTTGGTTTTTTTGACTCCAGTTGACAATGGTATAGTGATGCCATTCCTGGCGTAATCCTTTGTTTGTAATTTCTTCAACCTTGAGTTTTTCAGATTCGAGCAAAATTCCCATAATCGGGAATTTTTGGGAAATTAATTCGGTTAATTGACTTTTACGCCCTTCGCATCGCGAACGACAGCCCAAAACAAAGCAGATACTTTCGCCACTCGGAATATCCTTGAGGGCATTTGAGATTGCTTTTGAATGATTGATAATCTCAGCCTGCTTCAGTCCTGGATGTAAACCAACCAAATTAAAAGGCACAGAAGCAGACCACTCCAAGCTAGAATTACAGCGTAATATGCCTACAAAATTCTGACCCGCAATTGAAACTCTCATATTGCCATGCAGTTCAGATTCACTTTGAAACGGAAAATATTCAGATAATTTTCCGTCTAAGTCTTTTTCCTTTTCTATATTTAATTTTTGGATAACTGACTTACGAAACATTTTATCTGTAGCAGGTATAAAAATCTGAGGGACATCAATCCAGTTGTCTTTAGGTAGAGGAAAGAATTCATCGGTAAAATCATGGCTTTTTCGCCCTGCAATCAAAGACCAAGCAGCACAAAGCCAAATAATGGCTACTAATAGCCAAAAACGCTCAATATTCCAAAAAAAATGCAGAGATTTGTACACTAAGTAACTGATAGTTACAATTATCAGCCAGGGCAAGACATATTCTCTGGGAACAATGGCTATTTTTGATTTTTCGCCTAAAGCTTTGATAGTTTTGATTGAGCGGTTAAGAATTTCTCTGTCTAAGTCAGGATCATTCATTATCCAAAGACAACAACCCCCATAATTTCTAAAAATAAGGCGATGGAGATAATGACACCCACAACCATGACTGGAGCTTGCCATTGTCCTTGAGTAACCCCAAAAGCAATTCCAGCAATGATTGCTCCTGCAACGACAATATAGATAGCAATCCGAATCAAATCGATGACAGCATCAAGGACTGTGGTAGCAAAGCTACCTCCTGCTGCTGTACCAACGTCACCGAGCGCACCATCTATGCCATCAAGAATTTGAGCATGAACAGTAGACTCATAATTCAAAACTAAGGCTAAAACAGCCAATACTCCCAAAAAATACCAAACTTGTAACTTGATTTTCGGGTTTTTAAGTACAGAGGTGGTAATAAAAGCTGCAACTCCAGAAGACAAAAAGATTAGACCAAGCTGAGGATTATTACTACAGTAATAGATCAATGCCGTGGCAATAATAGTTAAAGATTGAATCACTCCTAAATCAAACTTTTTAAACATAAGATTAGAGTCAGATTTGAAACGCCATCTTGATTGCTTCGCAGTGTCAGTCATAATGATTTTGAAGTTAAGGAATGAAGGATAAAAAATATCTAGTTAGGCTTCAATACTGCTCAGTCTATTCAAATGTTCAAGACTAAGCTGATTTTCCAGCAACTCGACTTGATTATTACTAGAAAAAGAAGACTTAAAAATGATGTTGTTGTTTTGAGTGCCGACAAAAACTAGTTTATTTGTTGTAGATTCAGGAGAAAGGCAAAAATTAAAAGGTATTTCAGTGTTGTTAACGCTAATAGGTTGAGCGATAGGATATTGTTTTGGTTGAAAAATACTTTTGAGTTTTTCAGTTAATTGACGAGCATAAAACTCAATAAATATTTCCTCTTTAGTTTGAGGTAAATTAGAAATAGCTTGAATTTGAGCGTCTACTAAGTTATTTTCAACAATTAACCAATCATCAGCTTTAGTTGCCTGATATAAAACTAAGTTATCCTTGACAATTTCGATTTCTTTTTGTTTAGATTTCTCAGAAATAGTTATAGTTCCCAGTGTTCTAGATAAGATTTTTTTGAGATTTGAAACTTGGTTATTATCAAGTAGTAATACCTGAGTAATATATTGATTCAGTTTACAAAAAATCGTATCTGGACAGAAAGTATTGTTGAGTAAAGTACTTGTCATTATTCAGGAAAAAAATATAACAAAACTAGTACTTGTTAAAGGTTTAAAGCATCTAATTTTTAAATTCAAGCTTGTCTAAACTAGAATTTTTGCTAGCAATTTTAGAAAAATTTTAATATTGAAAATATTTTAATATTGAAAATATTTGAATATTACTGTCACCGAATATGACTGAGCGTTCGAGAAATTCGGTAAGTGAAGCTAATCATAGGATTTGATCGCCTTAATTTTCTGCACAGTAAATATATAAAAAAAGCGATTTTTCTTTTAGTAATATTTATGAATTTTTTTATATTTAAAAAGAAATTATTAATTTTTGCTAGCAAGAGCTTGATTTTGCTAGCAATTATTTTGAATAATATTGTAACAATAGTTTACAAGGTACAAGAAAAGAGGTTATTATTCGATGATTTGGATTAAAATTAGCACATAGTACTAAGATAAATAATAATGCTAGCGTCAACCAGCTTAGATCTTGGTTAAGTATTAACTATCCAAAAATAAAAAGCTTTCCACTCATTGCAGCTATAAACAATTGGTGTAATATTTTAGTCAAATTTAATTTGTAAAGAATGTAATGTCAAAAAACAAGAAAAATCAAGGTGTTCTATATATTAGATATGATCGAGATAGTCTTTCTGGAATAGTTATAGAAAGACTCAAAGAACAACCTAATAACAACTACAAACTTAATAAGCAAATTGTCGATTTAATTTTTTTGTCTGAAGTAGTAGAAATATCAAATCTAAACAATATAGATAAAGAAAATCTCAATCAAATTTACTATCAATCCTTGAATCTTTTTTCTACGAAGGTAGAACAATCAAAATACAGAATAAAAAAGCTAACTGACCAAATAATTTTCCAGAAAAATAGTGAGGAAAAATTATATTTAGATGAATATAATTAATTGGGCAAAAATTGACAATTCCAAGATTGCTGCTATAGAGTTTCCTTTGTGCGATCGCGATTTAATTATAGATGAAATTTCTGCTCATCACGAATTTGATAATATTTATTTTTGGAACAAAGGCTATAGACAATTACAGCAGGTTACTAATAATTTAATAGCAATTAGCGAGCGTACAATTGAAAGTTATGAACAAGTAATAGAACAGATATCATCACTAAATGGAATCTTAATACTCGAAGGAATTGGAATAATTGCACCAGACAGTAAATTAGCATATCAACTAGAAAATTTATATTTTAACCCATTATTTAGGGGTAAATTGCTCATAGTTGACTGTCTAATCTCGATCCCCGATAAATTATATGCAATAATTCCTACTGAAAAAATTAAGCTACCTAATCTGACTCAGATCCAAAGTTTTTTAGCGATTGATGCCAACAGTCAAGGTAATTATAGTCAGTATATTGGACTTTCTTACGGGGAAATAAAATTATTGACCGAAAGAGGGTTAAATTCTGAAAACATACTAGCTTATAAAACTGAAAAACTAGCTAAAAAAGGATTACGAATTACGCCCGAACCAGATGTAGATTTCGTCGGTGGACTAAATCTCTTAATGCGAGACCTAAACAAAATTAAAAAGCTATTTACGGTCGAAGCATTTGAAAGGGGCTTAAGACCTCCCAAAGGTGCGCTTTTTTGGGGCTTACCTGGAACGGGAAAATCATTGATAGCCAAAATGCTCTCGAAAATTTTGGGAGTCCCCCTAATTTCATGCGACTGGAATCAGCTTGTATCAACTAATCTAGCTGAATCTCTGCAAAATTTGGAACTATTATTCCAACTTATAGATAGTATTGGGGCCTGTGTACTCTTTTTTGATGAATTCGAGAAAGCATTTTTCGGATGGGATAGCAGCGAAGGAGGAGGTGTGATGGCGAAATTAGCAGGAGGGCTTCTAAGTTGGATGCAAGACCATACATCCCCTTCAATCATGGTGGCAACTATTAATCGGCTTGATATGCTTCCACCTGAAATGATCAGGCGGTTTGAATATATCTGGTTTTTTGATATTGATCTACACAATGGAGCGATGCACGAAATTTTGGCAATTCACCTAGAAACTCATTTTCCTGGATTTTGTGGTAAATTTCAGGATGAGGATTGGTATAGATTGTTTGCTCAATATCGCTTTTGTTCGCCATCAGAATTAGCGGGGGCAGTTCGTCGTGTGCATGATGAGTTATTTTATAACAATTTGCACAACGAGTTGACTACAGAAATTTTGATTGAGCAACTTATCAAGGAAAGGCGTAATTTTAAACCTGCTGCAAGTGACAAAAAAATTAGCGATGCCTTAGCGAAAATCAGACGTTCTGCTGATTTTGCTCGTCCAGTACGGGGTAAAGATTATTCTCGATTTGCTGCACCGCCAGTAAAACTATTCCAGAAAAAAGTTAGCCAGCTTCCTTCTAATTACACTTATGCGATTTGACATCCTCCCATCGGCAGAGCCGAGGGATTCCTAAGACTCACGACTTAGGTTTCTGTTTCCTTCCCGCAACGCGGGTTTTACTCAACTGCCCTTTAGAACTATGTCTATCAGGTCTGAAGAAAAGATGAATTTTTTAAGAAATTTAATTGAAAATATCTCACCCAAAATGTTCGCTTTAATATTGTTTGGCATTGGTTTTTGGGTAATTGTAGGTTCTTTGTTGCAATTGATTGCCCTATCTCCAGAATTATTCTCCTCTGAAGAAGTCGTTAATTTTTGGTAGTAATACTAAAAATACTTCTCGTTTAACGAGTGCAAATTAATCTATTTTTCTAAGTTAATACAATCAATAAAATCTTGGTTTTTATCAAGAAAATCAATATAAGGTACTTGAACAAAAGCAGTTTTATTACCCATTTTTAGGTAACCTTGCATATCCTCCAAATCTTGCATTTGGGTAGGAAGAACAGCAAAGCTTTCAGTAATTTCTTCAACTGTAGTTTTGGTTTTAGAGGCGGGAGATTTAAAGTTAGCAGCCGTTTTAGCAATATTAGTTTTATATCGAAGTTTTTCGTTTTTTCCGATAATTTTTGCCATAGTTTCTGCGGTATCGGGATCGTTACAGCGTAGCATTAATTTAGTACGAATGCCTTGAAGTAAAATGCTAGTATTTTCTTTGCCGTAAATTTTAGTCATTTGGGCTTGAGTTTGAGTTCCCAAAAAAGGACACCCCTTGAACTTTCTACCTTCACTAAGTAATACATCCAAGCTAGTCAAACGATTTAAAGAACCGAGTTCATCAATTATAATAGCCGTTTTTAACTTTCTGTTTTGATTGGATATTAAACCTTTGAGCATGAGTTCAAACAAAGCACTATGGAGTGGTTTTAAAACTGAGGTGTCATTGGCTTTTAAGGTTATAAAAATCCATCTAGGATCATCAGTGTAAGCCCAATCATAAAAACTAAGTTTGTTCTCTTTTGATTTAACAAGATAGCGATAAAATCTACAATAGTTTTTGAGAGTTGAAATCACAGAACTAGCCAATTTTAGCTCAGCCACATAAGTAGCAGCATTGGTGTTGGCTAAAAATTTTTGTAACCTTTCATTATCCCAAAGTAGCACATCATACACCTGCTGATTGTTTTTGGCTTTGCGAAAAATTTCGGTCATGACCGCACCACCAGCATATTGGAAGTAAGAAGCTGCATCTTGTTTACCATCTAAAGGAAGAGGAATAAGTGATTCTGCCATAGTTTCAGACCTGACGGGTTCATATTGATGACACCAATCAACACTACGCCCGTCAAATGGATTGTAAATTAAATCGAGTTGAGGATTGTAAAATTTGCGTAGCATTTCGCCATTACGATCAAAAATGATTCCTCGAAAATCATCGCGCTCTCTTAGAACAGACAAGGCTTGACAAATAGATTGACTTTTACCAGTACCAGGAGAACCAAAAAAGAAAAACCCGTAATTTTCCAAATTTTCAGGAACTGGTATGCCAGCAATATGTATTTTTGGTTGATTGCCAGATTTTTGGTTTTTTTTAATGAAATATTCTTTCATCTCTTTGGCACTGATTATTTCTGCACCTCGCAAAATTTTAGATTTTTTAAGATGATTTGATGACGGCAACACTAAAATAAAAGGGATAAAAAATACAATTCCTACTATTGCCAGTGAAAATTTGAATATTCCAAGTTTTTCAACCAAATAAGGAATAATAATAATAGGATGCTGATAAATAAATAAAACGACTTTTTGATTTTTTAAGCCCCAATAAAATAAAAAGAGAAGTAAGTTGAAGATGAACAATAGCAATAACCACAGCTTTGAATAGTCAAAATCACTAAAATTATTAGAAGTATTTTTCTTCATTTAACAAATACTTTTCAAATACGATACTCAGCAATGTTAAGATACAAAAAAAATTTATTCAAATTATCAAAGCTATTTTTATTTGCTAGCAATTTAATAAAAATTTTAATATTAAAAATCTAGAAAACTAAGATTCTTTAATGGTTTTATTCTAAAAAATTCTAATAATTTTAACTTTTAAGCAAATGCAAATGAGAATTTGCTAGCAATTAATTTTGATATTTTTGTAATATAATTTTACCAAGAAAGTTCTATATTTTGTGTAATCTGCTGATGGCGGTTTTGCTGAATATGTTGTTCTAGTTTTTGATTGTTTATTCGAGATAAATGTTCTAATTCTTTATTGGAAAATTGATTTTGCTTGACATTAAAATCTTGATCAAATTGAAGAGTTTTTCCATCATAGTAAATGGATAAGTTTTGCGGATCTGTTTCAATCATTACTCCATCTGGAGAGTGATAAACTCTTTGTTCATCAGTATTAGAACTCACGCCTAAATCGATTACCAAGTGATTTGCCGAACTAGCAATGTTAAATAAAGTATTGTCATTGAGCGACACCGAAGGCTGAATATTTTCACTCTGTATGTCTGGCGATGCTTGTACCTTAGATATGCCATTTGGCTGTTGGTTAGATTCCATATCTAGATAAAGATTTGTTTTCACTTTTATATTCTGGCTCAAAAGGTTATCAGATGTATAAACAGTAAGCTTTTCCTTAGTTTTTGATGCCACTGAATATATATCTTGCTGAAATGATTGTTTGGATTTATCTGTAGAAGGGTAGTATATACAGTTATTGATCGCTTTACCTGGATACTTATTTAGGGTGTTGACATAATTGTATCCAGATAAAAATAAGTGATCGGCTTTAACAGAATATTGTTTTCCTTGAGTTTGAATAGTAATTTTTTGCTTGTCTTTAATGTCGGTAATGACAAACGATTGACCAGCAGATACTTGCTTGCCGTTAATATATTGACCGCGATTAAATCGCATTTTCTCACCAATTCGCGATTCTCGTCGTTCGACTTTGAATACTTCTCGATTTTGATATCGATTCAGAGGTAATTTGAGTAAATTACCAAAGCGATCGCCTAAAGTTAAAACCTTATTCTTTTCATCAACTTCTACTATCTTATAAAAGCGTTGATTACTAAATCTAGCAGATGAGCGAGTGAATTTAATCGCGTTCCCAACTTGATAGTTTTGTGGCTCAGTAATGTCAGGTAAGGTTAAATTCTTGGACTGTAAGACAACTGTTTTGGTAGCCTCAGCACTCAGTTTATTTTGTTGAATAAGTGTTTGTCTTATTTGTGAAGTTAATTTTAATTCATCTAGTTTGGTATCAGTTAAGATGCAGTGGTCACAAGTTAAGGAAATCAGAAAAAAGTCAATCTTAACTTAAGAATGATGTAAAACTCAGAGAGAATAGGCAGTTGAAGGATTTAATTTCTCTATGAGTAAGAGCAAAAGGCTGAACCGAGACCACGCGAAAAAAACTCAACGACCAATAGTCGAAGATCGAATTATTGCCGAACATTTAACCACCATACTAACTCCAACAATTAAATCTCAGTCGCGGCATTTTCGAGAACTGGGACTAAGAGATAGAATTCTCACACTTCCATTGATGGTGGCTGCCGTCTTAACTTTATTATGGCGAGATGTTCCTGGAGTAACCGAATTAGGTCGATTACTCGAAACAGAAGGATTTTTATGGAGTGGTCGAACGAAAGTCAGTCAACAAGCCTTATCGCAAAGATTTTTGACCTTTCCTGCCGTTTTATTCGAGAGAATCTTTCATCAAATCTTGCCAGACCTAAACATTAGATGGTCGGAGCGTCAGAACCGTCCTTTACCTGAAAGTGTTCAATTTAGCTTGTCCAAGTTTGAGAGTATTTGGTGTGCTGACGGTTCGACTTTGGAAGCTTTGTTTCGTAAGCTCAAGAGTTTAGAAGATATCAAACCAGGTGAATTAGCGGGAAAGATGGGAGTAGTCATGAACTTAGTCACCAGATTGCCTATCACAATTTGGTGGTCTGAAAATCCCCGTGCCTCGGACACTCGGTTTGAAGACAATTTGCTAGAGCTAGTTTCAGCTCAGACTTTGTTGCTACTTGATCGGGGATTTTATCACTTTCAGTTTTGGCAACAATTAATTGATCGCGGAGTTCACTTTATTACTCGCATTAAGATTAATGCTTCAATTGAATATCAAAAAGTTTTTACAGATAGTTATGCTTTGCGAGATCGTCTAGTTAAGATAGGCTCTGGAACAAAAAAGACTCCTACTGTTACTCTTCGTTTGATTGAACTGAGAAAAGGTAAGGTTTGGCATTCTTACTTAACTTCAGTTCTTGACCCAGAAGTTTTACCCCCTTACGTAGTCATTGATTTGTATCAAAAACGTTGGCGAATTGAAGATGCTTTTAATGTGGTGAAACGACTTTTAGGACTAAGTTATCTTTGGACTGGTTCAATTAATGGCATTAAGTTGCAGATTTGGGCTAATTGGCTATTTTACGCTGTTTTAGTCGATTTAGGAGATGCTGTCGCCGATGAACTCTCTCTTCCTTTTGACCGCATCTCTTTAGAAATGATTTATCGCGGTCTTTATTATTTTCATAGTGCCTCAATTCGGGGAGAAGCTCACGACCCAGTTAAATATTTTGCCCATCCTGATATTCAGAAATGTTTAGGGATTATTAAAAGACAGCGAAAACCCAATCAAAAGTTAATAATTGCTCCCTTTCCAGACAAACAGCGAGGTGATGACCAGTTTTTCTTTCAATTTTCTCCCAAACCCTCTTTGACAACTAGCTTACAAGCTTAACTTGTGACCAATGGTCTGACAGTACAAAACCTAGATGAATTGCCAAAGGTATTGGAGTCAAGCTGAAAACAGCAAACCGAGCAAGAGATATATCTTTGCTTTTTGCTACTACTTCATCAATTATTTGTTTTTGATACTCCGCAGCTTCAGTCCAAGGACATTGCCCCAATTCTGGACGAATAATTGTAGGATACCCAAAAGATACATCGGGATTTAATGCTTCTTCAACCGAACTAAGATCTATGGTCATGAGGTTATCCTGTATGAGGATAAACCACGAGCTTTTCATGATTTTACCTAGCTCAGATGTTGTTAGAGATGAAGTAAAAAATAAATGCTCGTAACCAGTGGGCGCACCTAATATTTCGGTTCTTTGTTGAACAGTTAAACTACGAGCTATTTCCCAAAGGCGATCGCTGCTTAAATGGTCTAACTCAATATGAGGATACTGCTGTTGCTTTTCTCTTAGTGTCTTGGGAATATCTGGAGGTAGTCCCCGTCTAACGTTGTAAACAAATACCCATTTTTTAAGATCGTTTCCCCAATGAGCGACTGCACCATCCAAATCTTCGTCAACTTTCTTTTGGACTTCTGCCTGTTTTAATTCATCAGGTGAATAAACCTGAAACACAGTAGAATTTTCTCGTGAATAGAAAAGTCCGTCACATTTACGATCTCCAATGCTTCCGTAAGGGCGTATTTGCATAAATTCTGGTTTTGCACGCTTGAAGATATTCTCAAATAAACGCTGAAACTCAGTAGCAGAACCTTCATGACATTGATATTTATACCAAAGCCAGTGATTTAGAGTTATTGGATCGTATCCATTGGGAATATTCATCAAGAAAAAAAGTCAAAAAATTATCATATTAAAATTTTAAAGCTAACTTTTACTTGAATCAGTACTTACACAACTACGTAGATACGTAATCACTTACTCACTTATAACAGTGATAGTTTGTCTCTCTAATGTTTCAAAAAAATTGTCATATCGAAATTTTCGAGCTAACATTCACTTACTTACTGATTTACGTATTCACTTGACCACTTGATTACATAAATCAGTCAACAATTGTTCACTTGCCTACGTGACCACGTATTCACTTATCCAATGATTATCTGTTTTTCGTCTCTCAAAGGTGGTTCTGGCAAAACTACTTTAGCAGTTCATTTCGCTCATGCGATCGCCTTATCTAAAAAGAAGGTCATCTTAATAGATGCAGATCCACAAAGAAGTTCTCAAGGTTGGGCAGCATCCCGTGAGGATAAACCGCCTTTTCCCGTAGTAGGTATGGCTCGCAATACTTTACACAGAGATCTACCACCTCTATTAGAGAGCTACGATCACTGTGTTATAGATACTCCACCTAGAGTTTCCGCATTAGCCAGAACAGCAATATTAGCAGCCGACTTAGTTCTAATTCCCGTACAACCATCTTCCTATGATATTTGGGCAGCATCAGAAACAGTCACTTTAATTAATGAAGCCCAAGGATTCAAACCAGAACTAAAAGCAGCATTTATTATTAACAGACGAATCACTAATACTGCCATCAGTCGCGAGGTAGAGTCCGCTCTAGGTGATTATAAGTTTCCCCTGCTCAAGACAACAATTGGGCAGAGAGTAATCTTCTCAGAAGCCTCAGCAGGGTACTCAGTAATGGAGTTAGCCCCTACTTCTACTGCATCAACTGAAGTAAAAAACCTCAGTAAAGAAGTTTTGAAAATGATGGGATTAAAAAAATGGTAGATAGAAAAAGACGCAAGATTGCCAAAAAACCGCCAACCCAATCTTTTCCCGATCCTGATAGTTGGATAAGCTCAGGTGGTGTAGATCCTGAGATTAAAACGTCACTGGATAAGAATGAAGAGGTAGAAAAGAAAGTAGTTTCATCTTCAAACGAGAAAGCAACGGAACGGACACCTGACGGGGCGCAGAGGGCGTTCTCCGTGTCCTCAAATAAGAGAACCTATCCTCACAGAATCAGTTTTGATATGGATGCTTCTCAGTATAAGCGTCTTAAATGGGCATCATTTGATAGTGAATCTCCGATGAATAATATTTTGAGAGAAGCTGTAGAAGAATGGATGAAGTCACGTGGTTACTGATTCAAGTGAGCAAGTGATTAAGTAACGAATGGAATTAGTGAGCAAGTAATTGAGTGAACACTGATTAATTTAATGCATTTTCTCTACTTGTGGTTTAAGAAATTCATACTCTAGATGTCTGTTTTATCCAAATAATTGGAATTATATTTTTTATTTGGATATTTGTGCTATATTTGGATATAGAACACGACTTGGCAAAATTGAGATTGAAATGAAGAAAAAAAACAACTTTAAGTAGGCATAAGTAACTCCAGAATATTTTGACTTGATTGACCCTGAGCAAGTAAATTTTCAGACCACGAAAGTAAATTAGCCAAAGCCTCACGATGCAAGGAATAAACACCTTGACCGATGGTTTGCTTTTCTTTGGCAAACTTAAATCTTTCAGATTTCTGTCCGAGACAAGAAACTCTTTGAAGTAGCGACTGCGCTACACAACTCAAACGGAAGTGACGTTTAACCGCTTCCTCCTTGCGTACCTGAGAAGACTCCAAGCCAGTTATTTGTTTAGCAAACTCATGAAAGACTTCGACCGACCAACGATAATTCCAAGTTTGAATAATTCGTGTAATATCCCAATGCAGAGCATCTGACAGTAAAAACCGAGGACTGTCACTTAAATCTTCAGTTTCATGAGCAATAACTAATCTCTTTTTGCCATATTTTTTGAGACGAACAACTTTAGTAAAAGCCCAAAAAGACTTTGTTGTTCCATTGCGACCTTTGACTTGACAATGGCGAAAGCTAGATGGACTAATTATTCTAAGTTCTTCTGCTATCATATCAACTCTTGTCCATGAACCTTGCCAGTTAATATGGCGGTTTTTTTCGATTTCACTCACCCAATGTTTTCCCGCTTGTTCAATGGCTTCGGTTAAAGCTAAGGTCAATACCCCATTGTCAAAGGCGTAGTTAGCTTCAGGAAAGTTGCCCTCTAACTCAATTTGGTT
>JBOFLX010000004.1:0-33847 GCA_051658085.1 Waterburya sp. | reverse complement strand
TGGTTCAGCTTCTTCTGGAGTAACTGCTTCTAAACTAAATTCTTCAGATGCCGATTCATCCTCATCACTCCATTCACCCATGAAGTTTTCTGGTTCAGCTTCTTCTGGAGCAACTGCTTCTAAGCTAAATTCTTCCGATTCCGACTCATCTTCAGTTATTAATTCATTAATAAAACTGTCAGATTGAGATTCTTGAATTGAAGTTGCTTCTAAACTCAATTCTTCAGATTCTGATTCATCCTCATCACTCCATTCACCCATGAAGTTTTCTGGTTCAGCTTCTTCTGGAGCAACTGCTTCTAAGCTGTTTAATATTTCTAGTTCAGTTTCATCTATGGAACTAATTAAATGTTCCACTTGTTCAACTATTGTATTTGATGTCGTTTGCTCTTCACTTAACTCAAAATCAGATTCTTCATCAATGACATTTATTATTACTTCTGATTGAGATTCATTTATATTATCTAAGTCTTCAGATGCTTTCTGTTCAAACATTACAAGCTCAGATTCATCAAATGATCCAATTAGTTGATCTACAGATTCGCTCTCTAAATTCTTGTCGTTCTTATTAACTTCTGATTGTTCCGAAAAATTTGTAAATGAATTAATATCTTGTCTAAGATTTTGTTCTGGTTCATCTGCTATTTCAGAAGTTAATACTTCGCTATTAAGTGTTTCTGACTCGAATTCTAATGTTGTTTGCTCTGTGTTTGAAGTATATTTTTCTGCTTCAACATCAAAATTGGCTAAACTTTCTTCAATCGGTGCTATTACTTGTTCTAATTGCTCATGCTTGAAAGATAAAGCTTCTACTTTTATTTGTAAATTATCTTTTTCTAATTCTAGATTTTGTTTTTGAGTTTCTAAATTAGATACGTGGTTATTTAATTCTTCTTCTTGTTTTTGAATTGATACAAGCTCATTTTTAACTGTTTTTATTTCTTGTTTTTGAGATTGTATTTCTTCATTCCAATTGTTGTATTCTGTTTCTAATTGTAGCTTTTGATTATTTAGATCGGAAATTATACTTAATAGCTGATTTTGTTCAGTTTGTAGCGAATTAATATCAGCTTCTATTGCCTGCATTTTAGCAGTAGTTTCATTTACAGATTGTTGTAATTGTAATTCTTGACTACGAAGTTCTGATATTTGAATATCTGATGAATCATTGTCTTGATGATTCTGAGAATCTTTTTTCTTGTTAGCAACTAAAGCTCCAGCCACACAAGCCATAGATCCTGCTGCACCAGTACCCATTAAAGCTTTTTTTATATTCTCGTTATTTGTAACTAACATTCCTATACCAAAGGTAGCACCAAAAGCAAGGGAACTTAGCAGAATTTTATTAACAATTTTTGCTGATTCCATTTTATGTAAGTTCAATATAAGTTAACTTATCAAAGAAGTTATGTTTTCAGGCTCGTAGCTGGTTTAAACTACTGTACTTTGGCATACTTAGCAACCAAGGGTATATTGACTCTGAAATACGAGAACTTCCTTAGTCTTATATTTAATAGTTCCCAAATATTCACTTAAAATTAACAACTAAGCTATTAAGGATTAAAATATTTAGATGTTTGTATAAAAATTTATTTAATCAATCGACCGATAGTTAAGGACGAACAGACATGTTTATTTACATTAAAAATATCAAAGTTAAAAATTAGTTAGTTGGATAGTATTTGTGTAATATTTTTGGGTGATATAAAGTTAAATAATATATATTTCAAACAACTACTTAAAATACATTAGGGGATGTACCGTAGCACACCCCCTGTTTAAATTTAAGATTTAAAGTGACCTTTATGTACCAGCAATTTTATGATTAATTTAGCTGGCAGTATTTATAATGATATTTATAAGTTTCATCATAAATTGAGTTCAAGGTTTGGTGCAGTGATCTTAAGCACATCGATTTAATTACTTTTTTATTTTTTATAAGCTTTTGCTGAAGCTGTAGTCCAAATATAAGCAGCAATACAAAACGGTAATAAAATAAAGATTGTTCCCGAAACAATAGGATGCGATCGCACAGTAATACTAGAAGTCATTGCCAGTATTCCTAATCCACAATAAATTAGACCAAGTAGAGGTAATCCTAAAACTAGCAAGGCAAATTTTTGATCGGAATTCATAATTGTTTTATCTAGACACTTATATTTATTGTAGAAAATATAGATAAAAAAAATAGGGGTATAAATCTAACCCCCATTAATAATTCATATTAAATTAATTAAATTTACATTCCAGGAAGATTCAAACCACTAGTTAGTTCTTCCATACGTCCGCGCATTAATTCTGTAGACTGTTCATAAGCAGATTTCATGGCTGCGGTTACAGATGCAGATAAAGCTTCTGCGCCCTGAGACATTGCATCAGGAGATATTTCTACACGACGAGGTTCTTGGTTGCCACTCATGACTACTTTTACTAACCCGTCTTCGCTAGTTCCTTCGATTTCTAACTGTTCTAATTCATTCTGGAGTTGTTGCGCTCCTGCTTGTACTTCCTGAGCTTTTTTGAAAGCCTCAGCGAGTTCTTTCATTTTTCCTAGGGGACCAAATCCTTTTCCTGCCATATCTATTCAGTTAGTTATTTATTTAATTGTTACAAAATCAACTAGAATGACTAGTTTAACTTAAAGATGCTTGAGCTAGAATTCTCCAATTAGTTTTACTTCTGGCTCTAAAGATACTGACCAATGATATTCTACTTTTTCTTGAGCATAACGAATTAATTCAAATATATCTTTAGCGGTAGCTGCACCACAGTTGAGAATAAAGTTAGCATGGCGGTGGGCAATCTGAGCATCACCAATTTTATAGCCTTTTAGACCAATCTGTTCAATTAGTCTGGCTGCTGCCTGGGGTTGGGGATTACGGAAAACACTACCACAACTTGGAAGATGATAAGGTTGAGTAGTCTTACGTTGCGTCCAATTTTGATTGGAAAGTTCGATCATTTCGGTTTTGCTGTAGCCTGGTTCTAACTGCATGGTTGCTCTAACTACCAGACGATCGCCACCTTGTAAATTAGAGGTACGATAACTATAAGCTAAATCTTCTGGCTTTAATTCAGTTAAAGTACCATCAGCAGATAAAACAGTAGCACTGACTAAAATATCTGCCATACAAGAGGAATGTGCGCCTGCATTCATCACCACTCCACCCCCGACTGTACCAGGAATACCTACTGCCCACTCTAGACCTTTTAAGCCCCGTTTAGCAGCTTTCCAAGCAAGTTTAGCGATCGCCTCCCCAGCATCCGCAGTTAATAATCCCGTTTCTGGATCGAATTCATAACTACGAAAATGGCGAGTAGACAAAACCAATCCAGGTACACCGCGATCGCTTATTAATAAGTTTGAACCAGCCCCTAATAGGGTCAAAGGCATATCTTGAGCTTGATACCATTCAAAACTAGCCTCTAGTTCAGCCCAATTTCTGGGTGCAGCATACCACTCTGCATTACCTCCAACTTTGTAAGAGGTTTGATTAGCCAAGGATATACCAGACTGAATTAAATTATCCATTTCATGATTACTGATAACTAATGACTAATGACTAATGACTAATGACTAATACAGACTAATTACCTTGGAAATAGCTTGATTAAGATTGCCTGCACCTAAAAACATTGCTAAATCTCCTGGCTGTAATATTTGTTCCTGAAGAAAGTTAGGAATAGAATCGACGGACGCATGATAATGAACATGGGGATGATTGGACGCGATCGCTTTAACTAAATCTTCTCCTTGAATACCAGAGTTATTGGTTTCTCCTGCACTATAGATATCTGTGACAACTACAACATCAGCATCATTAAAAACAGCAGCAAACTCATTTAAAAAAGCCTGAGTGCGACTATAACGATGGGGTTGAAATATTGCCACTACCCTTTGTAAAGAATTTTGACCTTGTACTCTTTGTTTGGCAGCAGTTAAGGTTGCTTCAATTTCACTGGGATGATGGGCGTAGTCATCAATAAAAACAATACCGTTAGCTTCTCCGCGATGCTCAAAGCGTCTTTTTGCCCCCTGGAAACTGGCTAAAGACTCAGCAATATCGGCAAATGCTAAATTTATCTGTCGCCCAACAGCGATCGCAGCTAGAGCATTACTTAAATTATGTTCTCCTAATAATGGTAGTTGTAATTTTCCTAAATATACTCCTCTTTCCCAGATTTCTGAGTTACTGCCTTGGGCATGATAAGTAATATTTCTAGCGGTATAATCTGCCCCCGTAGCTGGATCGAGGCTGTAGCTAATAGTTAAGGCTAATTCATCCCGAATAATAGGATCGTCAATACAGCCAATTAAGGTATTACACTGCCCTGCAAAGGTTTGAAAAATATTAATAACTTCTTGAATATCTTGATAGTGGTCGGGGTGATCTAGTTCAATATTAGTAATCACGCCAATACTAGGATGATGCTTAACCAAAGAGCCATCAGATTCATCCGCCTCCACTACTAAATGCTCTCCCTGTCCACTGTGAGCGTTACCATCCCAGGCATCTACTTCTCCACCCACAATAATAGTTGGATCTAGCTGATTGTGAAATAACATATAGGCAATTAAACTACTGGTAGTCGTTTTGCCATGTGTACCAGAAACAGCAATACTTTGATACTGTTCAATTAGAGCAGCCAAAAGATCGGAGCGATGAAAAATTGGACAACCCAGTTTAACTGCTGCTTGATATTCAGGATTAGTTTCGGCGATCGCTGTAGAACAAATAACTTGCGGAAGTGAATTAACTTGATTACTGATAACCTCTACTTCTCCTAAACTCTCAGATTGCGCTCCTACTGTGACTGGCAAGGGTTGAGGCTCTCTACTAGGAGATGAAATCCAACATTCTAAATTATTTGCTTCATGTCCGCGAAAAATCTTGACCCCCAATGCTTCTAGACGCTTAGTAATATGGCTAGAATGCAAATCAGAACCCGACACTGGTAGTTGGCGTTGAGCAACTATGTAGGCTAAAGCGGACATCCCGATGCCACCAATACCAATAAAGTGAAATGGTTTACCATTTAAATTTACTTTCGTCACTCTTTTATCTCCTGCCATAAGACAATAATTCTGAAATTAAGGGTCATTTACTCCTCCGTTATTCTCTATGGGGAGTAGTCTAAAATGGATCATCGCTCTAAACAATACGGGCTATGATAGCAAGATTTTTTTGAATTTAGGTAAAAACGATAACTGGTAAATAAGTAAATTCGTTTTTTAAATTTATATATTTTAGGAAATCAACTTGGAAATCAATAATTTAATTGTCTGAAAGACAAGGTTTTAGGATTTTCCTAATTTATTTAATATTACCCAAACTTTTATGCCCCGATTTTTGCGGTTCTAGAGGGTCAAATTGATTATCAGTAGGGTCTTGAAATATGCTTACTTTACGATATGATGAGTCTTATTAAGAATGTTTTAATCTATTAACCTAAATAAAGATAGAGGGTAAGAAATAGTGGTTAGAGTAGCAATTAACGGTTTTGGGCGTATTGGGCGGAACTTTGTCAGATGTTTACTAGGCAGAGAAAACAGCAATTTAGAGTTGGTTGGTATTAACGATACTTCCGATCCAAAAACTAATTCCCACCTGCTAAAGCATGATACCATGCTCGGTATTTTAGATGCAGATATTCAACACGATGCTAATTCTCTAATTGTCAACGGCAAAACAATTAAATGCGTATCTGATCGCAATCCTTTGAACTTGCCTTGGAAAGAATGGGGTATTGATATTGTTATTGAAGCTACTGGTGTATTTCGTGATGCCGAGGGAGCAGGTAAACATATCCAAGCTGGAGCAAAGAAAGTAGTAATTACTGCTCCTGGTAGTGGTCCTAACATCGGTACTTATGTTATGGGTGTGAACCACGAAACCTACAAACCTGGTGAATATGACATTGTTAGTAATGCTAGCTGTACTACTAACTGTCTAGCTCCTATTGCCAAAGTAATTCATGAGCAATTTGGCATTATTAAAGGCACAATGACTACTACTCATAGTTATACTGGCGATCAACGTATTTTAGATGCTAGTCACCGCGATCTTAGAAGAGCAAGAGCAGCAGCAGAAAATATTGTACCTACTTCCACTGGCGCAGCTAAAGCAGTAGCTTTAGTATTACCCGAACTAAAAGGTAAACTGAACGGTATTGCTTTGCGTGTACCTACTCCTAACGTATCTGTAGTAGATTTAGTTGCTCAAGTCGAGAAGAAAACTATCGCTGAAGAAGTTAACGAAGCCTTGAAGAAAGCTTCTGAAAATGAGCTTAAAGGTATTTTAGGCTATACAGAGCTACCACTAGTATCTTCTGATTTTCGAGGTACTGATGTATCCTCTACGGTTGATGGGCTATTAACTATGGTCATGGATGGTGACATGGTGAAAGTCATTGCTTGGTACGATAACGAATGGGGTTATTCTCAACGTGTTGTTGATTTAGCTGAGTTAGTTGCTAGCGATATGTAAACTCAACAAATTTTAGCTAATAATATTTAATGTCGCTTGACGCACCTCCCTACTATGTACAGTTAGGCGAGGTGTTTTTTGCTTAAAATCGTTTCATATTCTATTTCTTTATGCAGTCACCAACTAATGAAAACTCCAGCCAACAGCAACTTACTTGTCCTCAGCTACCCTTAGCAGTATATCGTGAAGTTTCCGCTCATTTGCGACAGGTAGAAGGGGTTGATGCTAGTTTAATTATTCGTCCTCTCAATCACGATCCAGCCGAAAAGTTTGATTATTATCAAAGTCAAGTGGCAGCTTTACAGATTAATTATTCCAAAAACACGGATCAATTGGCTAGACAACAAGTACAAGAAATCTTAGATTATTATGCTCAACGTTATCGCCCTTGGATAGTACAATAATATTAGAAAATTTCAAATCTTTCTCAAAATGGCAAAAACCTCAGCAGTTTCACATTTTGTGGCAATTAGCGATCTCTCGAAGCCAGTAACAGAACAAGAAGGTATTTTAATTGAAGTACCTGGGACAACAGGAGACACGGCAAAAAACAGAGCTAAAGCTTTAGATATAGTGCAGGAAATGTGGGAAAAAGAAGAGATTGATGTCAATCGTTTTCCCGATGGTCTAACCCCAGATCATATTTTTTATGTACCTTTAGATAGTCCTCAAGTAAAATCTAGCAAGAACGTGTCAGATAGTCAGGAATTATTGCCCATTGTTCAGGGAGCGCAAGAAATTATTAATTTGACCAAGCTGCAACTGGAAGTACAGGAAGCATCAGAACAAGCTGCTCAATATGTACCAATTATCCAAGTTATTTTAGAGCGATCGCGTCCTTTAACTCCTGAAGAAAAAGATTTAGCCAAAGATAAGAAATATGGCAAAACAATTGAGAAGTTGGGAGAGATAGTGGCAGCACAAGAAGAATATCAGCAAACTTGCTCAGGTCATGGTAACTTAATTTTAAATGCGATCGCTTGGCAACTCAACCAAGGTATTGAACCTCCAGAAAAGAAAAAGAACAATAATTAATTTAGTTTAAATATTGTTAATTAATATTATCTTTTGTGGTTTGCAGACGCTGAAGTAATTGATTCAATCTGGCACTGTCTAGAGTTACAGTAATTTCTAATTGTTGCTCTGCATCTCGCAGTAAGATTACCCCTTGGTTATCTCTAACCGTTGCTGCTACCTGGGGGTTGAGGAGATTAAACTTCTCATAAACAATCTCAGGTAAACTAATTTTAATTACTACCTGGGATTGAGATTGAGGGATGACGTATAGCTGTTGTCGAGTTAAATCTAATTGCAGTTTACTAGGGGTAATATTCCGCTCATCTGCGGTTTTTTGATTGCGCCAATAGATAGTAATTCCTCTTAGCTGAGGTGTCTGTAAAACCAATTTCTCGTCAAACTTTTGTGGTTGCCAATCAATTGCCTGTAAATCCCCATTAGCAGGGATTAATCGTTGTTGCCAGCTAACTTCTTTCTCGTTCAAATTAGACCACCATTGAGCGATCGCCTTGAGGCTATCAGCATTGTTAGGATCACTGGTGTTGGGTTGCCAAACTAAATTGTTGTTCACAGTAAAACTCCTTATCCTACCAAGATAAGCAAAAGAATGTTCTAAAATAGTAATTCGTACAAAACACTAATAAAAGCAATATTTTTAATATGTCAGTATTGGCAGCAATTTCAGTCGTACTTCTATTAATCGTAGTTCATGAATTCGGTCATTTCGCAGCAGCGAGGTTACAAAAAATTCGAGTTAATCGTTTCTCGATCGGATTTGGGCCTACTCTTTTAAAATACCAAGGTTCAGAAACAGAATATGCAATTCGAGCTTTTCCTTTGGGGGGTTATGTTGGGTTTCCCGATGAAGATCCCGACAGCACTATCCCACCAGATGACCCAAATTTGTTACGCAATAGACCAGTTCTAGATCGAGCGATCGTGATTAGTGCGGGGGTAATTGCTAATCTGATTTTTGCTTATTTTTTACTTGTTGGTCAAGCCACAACCATTGGATTTCAAGATATTAACTACAAACCAGGTGTAATAGTGCCTCAGCTATTAAGTGAAGCTGAATCTGCTGCTGCTCAAGCAGGGGTAAAACCTGGAGACATTATCTTAAAAATAGATAATCTAGAATTAGGCAGTTCTGCTAAAGCTTTAGAAAATTTAAGAACTACTATTCAAAAATCACCCAACAAACCTTTAAACTTAACCATTAAGCGTGGCACAGAAAATATTGTTTTAGACGTTAAACCAGATATCGGTCAGGATGGAAAAGGTAAAATCGGTGTAATGCTTGCACCCAATGGGGATATTATCCGTCGTCGTGCTGGCAACATTATAGAAGCTTTAACTGCTGGTGCTAACGAATTTCAAAGAATTGTACAGCTAACCTTACAAGGATTTTGGCAATTATTTAGTAATTTTCAGGAAAATGCTCAACAAGTAGCAGGGCCTGTAGCAATTGTAGCCGTAGGTGCTGAACTTGCCCGTAATGATTTGAATAATCTATTTCAATTTGGAGCTTTAATTAGTATTAACTTGGCAGTTATCAATATTCTGCCCTTACCTGCTTTAGATGGTGGTCAGTTAGCATTTTTGACAGTTGAAGGCGTGACAGGCAAACCTTTACCTAGTAAGCTACAAGATGGCATTATGCAGACTGGTTTAGTATTGTTACTGAGCTTGGGAGTCTTTATTATTGTCCGCGACACAATTAATTTGGCGTTTTTCCAAAATTTATTTCAGTAAATGCCCAATTCTAAAACTACTGTTAAAGCTGGGAAAACCAAAGTAACTAAAACTCCCAACAAGTCTCCCAGTAAGGCACTGAAACAGCGATCGCTTGATATTTTTACTCTCTTAACCGCTCTTTATCCTGATGCTACCTGTAGCCTGACTTACGAGACTCCTGTACAACTTTTAGTCGCAACCATTCTCTCCGCCCAATGTACTGATGAACGGGTAAATAAAGTAACTCCTGCCTTATTTGCCCAATTTCCTGATGCTGCTGCCTTAGCAGGATGCGATCGCGAGTTATTAGAAACTTTGATTCGTTCTACAGGTTTTTATCGCAGTAAAGCCAAAAATATCCAGGGTGCTTGTCAAATGATCGTCACCGACTTTGATGGTCAAGTCCCTAGCGAAATGACACAGCTATTAAAACTCCCTGGAGTGGCACGTAAAACCGCTAATGTCGTCTCTGCTCATGCTTATGGAAATATTCAAGGAGTAACAGTAGATACCCATGTTAAACGTCTTAGTAACCGTTGGGGATTAACTAAATCTGACAACCCAATTCAGATTGAAAAAGATCTCATGGCTTTGTTACCTCAGTCAGAATGGGAAAATTATTCAATCCGTACCATTTATCACGGTAGAGCAGTATGTAAAGCTCGTAAACCCCTATGCGAAATCTGCCAGCTAGTTCATCTTTGTCCTTCAGCTAATTATTAGGCATTATACTAAATCCGATTTGGAAAAATTACTTTTCGGGAAGAAATTTTAAATGGGCTAAAACTAAGCGTGCCTAGTGCCTAGTGCCTAGTGCAAGCGTGCCTAACCTCAACTTTTAAATACTCTATCTCAACAGGATTTAGTATTATTGCTTAAAGGTGATGGTGTTATCTTATTTGCTCAAATTAATAAACCTAAGCAGCATCAAACTACCTGGGTTAAGTTGTTCATTTTTATCTGCTTATTCAAACTTTTTCTAATACCAAAAAATCTTTTCCTTAGCCCTTGAAATGGCAACGTAAAGTAGTTTTCTAATATTACCCCCTTTGCTTTCATAAAAATCACGATCTAAAAACACTGTGTCATAAGTTTGTCCTTGGGCTTTATGTGCGGTAATGGCATAGCTATATTCAAAGAACACAGCATTATTTAACACGTACATGAGACGGTCATAATAGGCTTTTGCCTTTTTAGGGCAAGCTTTGTTTTCTTCTACTAATTCTTCTGTCCAGGTTATATGACTCCTAAGTGTTTCCAAATGTATAATGTGACAAAAAATGTGAGTTTGATTTGTTAAGACATCTAAGCTTTCTAATAAGTAAAATGGATAATACTCATTACAGTGTAACCATGTTTCTTGCTCCTCACAAAAAATATTAGACTTTCTAATTGACCTCACTTGTAGAATTTGACCATTTTTAACATTCTTATTTGTGAAGCTGCAACGAATCATCATGTCCTCGTAAAGCGGTAAACTACCTGGGTATAAAGAATCTTTGATGTTCCAATTCCAACCTAGGGCTTCTTTAGCAGTGTATGTAATTATTTTTCCTGTTTTTCCTGTTTTATTGTTATTTTTAAAAAATCTTATTGCTCCCTGAAAAAATTCTTCTTCTGTAAGTTTTTCAAAACTATCTGAGTACTCTGGGAACTTGGTATTTTTAATTGCTCTACTATTGAGTGCATACTTAATCAGATCAGCATAGTGCTTGATCTCTGAATTCATGCGCTGTTGCTCAGTTAAACTAATAGTTGCAAAAGGAATGTTGTAACAACTATTAGAAGTCCCCGTAAGACTTGTTAGATTCTTAATAGCTTGATTTACTTGAGCTTTAACAGGGTCTAGCTGATCGGGATCACCAGACATTAGTAAAAAACTTCTGTTAGTCAATCCCTCGACAATTAATTTTAAACTCTTGTCTGAAATCATCGAAGCCTCATCAACAACTACAAAATTGAATTTACGAATGCGATCGCTATTACCTTTAGAAAAACGCCCATCACTTAAACTGTATTGTGATAAGCCAGCGCAAACAGTTCGATAATCTATTTGTGGGTGATTTATTAAATTTTTATCTAAGTTTTCAATAGTTGATTTAAGACTTTTGAGTGCTTCGTGGGAAGGAGCAACTATCAAAAGTTGCATTTCATGTTTATCTACATAGTTAAAGAGCAACCATTTAATTAGATTAGCTACTAAAAAAGATTTCCCTGTGCCTGGTTCTCCTGATAAGAAGTAACTACTTATTGATTGATTATCCCAGTTATTGACAAAAGCGACCGCGATTTCTTTAAAAACAATATATTGATGGTCTGACAAAGCAGATACCATTTTTCTTACTTTGGTTGTCATTTCTTATTTCTTATTTCTTACTTTCTATTTTCTATTTCTCGATCCACCCAGAGAAGAATCTCACTCCATATTTGTTTAGGTAGATCTCCTGCGATCGCCAAGCAAGTATACGCTTCTGATTCTTGTACTATTAATCCTGGGCAATTAAGCACACCATCATAAAAAAGATTGCTTAAATTCCTTTGCAAACCTAGGAAATTAGAGTAATTAATTTCACTATTAAAGATTTCTTGCCCGTGTGCAGTGAAATACAGGTAGATTGTATGTGAGTTTTGATGATAGTTGATAATGAAATCTATTTTTCTTTGGTTTATCATCTTTTTTACGTCACAAATAATATTCCAAAAAGAATAATTATTTTCTACTGCTTCAACAAATGATTTTTTATTCTTTTTGTTACCTAAGACAGCAATACCGTGAAAAGTGCAGTACTCAGCTACTTGCTTTCTTGTGGAAGTTTTAAAGTTAATCATGCGATCGCTTTCTGTTGATGATTTTATGCAGTCTTATCAATTGACTGTTTATGAGGTTTCGTCTTGATGATCATTGACCAGAAAAACTGCCTACGCATAGCCAAAACTAGCAACCCTGCACAGATAATGCCATAGCTACGAAGGAAATCTATAGGATTAAAATTTAATTCAGCCATGTAGTGAGGGCCAATCATGACCGTGTGTAAGACAGCTAAAGCCAAAGCAGGAACACTCCATAGATGAATTGTGCGCCATTTTTTTCCTAATTTTTGTTGCCAATATTTAAAACTAGTAACGGCAGCAGGAGTCATGGCTGCTAAAGAAATAACACCTGCCCAAAGTCCCCATTGATGTTGCCAACTCATTTCAAATATGGTGGATATTTTGTAGTGTAAGACGTGCCGACTGGCGTAAATAGCATGACCTAGAGTAGCTGCAAACGCGAAAATCCCAATAGCACGACGATGTTTCATGGGTGTATCCCACCAGAATCGAATTGAACGGGCAATTAGAGCCAGCATTAAAAAGAATAAACCTGCATGACCTAAATGATGACCTGTCCCTGTTAGCTGGGATAAAACTCCCACTGTCAATACTACTGTTGCCCAATCACCGTATTTAAATAATAGTTGTTCTGGCTTGATGGTTTTCTTTTTCTCAGGGCTTTGGCTAGGAGTTGGGGAAGGAGTTGTTTTGATCTGAATGTTTTTGGCTAAACTATCAATTACTCCAGGTGCTAAATGGGATGAACCTCGATTAACTGCTCGAATAGCAGCAGTGATATCTTCGGTGTTCATATTTTTAATTAGATAGCTTTTTGCTCCCGCTTTAATCGCGTCGATAATCGTTGGATCATCTTCAAAAGTGCTGAGGACAATTACTTTAACTTCAGGAAATTCTTGAGTAATTTTACGAGTTGCTTCAATACCACCCATCACGGGCATCAAGACATCTATTAGTACTATATCGGGTTTGGTTTTAGTAATTTGCTCAATTGCTTCTTGACCATTATGAGCAAAACCAACTATTTTGATGTCTGTCTCGGTAGCAAACATCATTTCTAAGCCTTTACAGATGAGATTAAGGTCATCGACTATTAAGATCCGAATCATTATTATTTACGTTGACTAGTTTTGGTTATTAAAAATATTTAGAATTTATTGATAGGAATAATCCTATAGGTAACGTCTAGAAATTTTATTCAATAAGGTAATAAGGTAATATTGAAACTAGTTTTTAAGTGTGACTAAGATCTACAGCGTTTGTTATTTTAATCAGATATATTTTAAATAATCTCTTCATGACTTTAATCATGGGAATTCAACTAATTATTAATGCCCGTGTAATTGGATATCAAGACTTACAACAAGTTGCCATACAACAAGGAAAAATAATAGCGATCGCGAAGTGTGGGCGTAGCCCAATCGCTCCTCAATTAGATTTAGCAATAACAGAAATTATTGACTTCGATGGAGACTGGTTATCTTTGGGAGGAATAGATTTACAAATTAATGGTGCTTTAGGTTTGGCGTTTCCTGACTTGGAATTAAAAGATTTACCGCAACTTGAAAAAATTTGTGATTTCTTATGGCAACAGGGAGTAGACGGCTTTCTACCAACGATCGTAACTACCTCGATCGCTAAAATACAGCGATCGCTCTCTACTATTGCTCAATTTATGGCAACTCAGGTAGAAGTAAAAAATACAGCTAAAGTGTTAGGAGTACATTTAGAAGGGCCTTTTTTAAACTACCAGAAACGAGGCGCACACCCAGCTAAGTATTTACTACCATTAACTCTTGAAAATATTAGACAAGTTATAGGCGATTATAATCATACAATTAAGATTATCACCCTTGCACCAGAATTGGATAGTAGTGAGACAGCGATCGCCTATTTAAAACAGCAAGATATTATTGTCAGTCTGGGACATTCTCTAGCTACTGATACTCAAGCCCAACAAGCCTTTAACCACGGGGCATCAATGGTTACTCATGCCTTTAACGCTATGCCCAGCTTACACCATCGTCAACCAGGATTATTAGGTGCAGCGATTGTTAACCCTAATGTTTACTGTGGAATCATCGCTGATGGTCATCATGTCTCGCCGATAATGTTAGAAATTATCCTCAAAGCTAGTAATTATGAGCAGGGGATCTTTTTAGTTAGTGATGCTCTATCCCCTCTAGGTTTAGCTGATGGTATTTACCCTTGGGATGAACGAGAAATTACAGTCAAAGAAGGAACAGCTAGATTAGCCGACGGTACATTATCAGGAACAACTTTACCTTTGTTAGTGGGAGTACAAAATTTGGTCAAATGGGGTTGCAATGTGGAAAAAGCGATCGCTATGGCAACTGAATCTCCCAGAAAAGCAATTAACTTATCAGGTATGAGTATCGGGCAACCTGCTAATTTACTCCGGTGGCACTGGGATGAAAAACAACAAAATTTATCTTGGTCTAGAATTGGTCGTTGCTGATTTCAGGGATGAAACCGCAAACAATACTGCTCGAAGCTATTAGCTATTGACTATTAGCTATTAGCTCTTAATTTTTAAATAACTGTCCTAACTGTCCTATATGATATATTGATTAAGATTCATAAAATTATCTAAATTGCAAACCAATCCTGCTTGGCATTTAAATTTGAGGAGATAAAACTATGACTACAGAAGGATGTTTAAGAGTAGGGCAACAAGCTCCCGAATTTACGGCTACTGCTGTATTTGATCAAGAATTTAAGACTGTAAAACTATCTGATTATCGTGGTCGATATGTGATCTTATTTTTCTATCCTTTAGATTTTACTTTCGTTTGTCCGACTGAAATTATCGCTTTTAGCGATCGCTATGAAGATTTTAAAT
Source organism: Waterburya sp. (assembly GCA_051658085.1). Lineage (GTDB taxonomy): Bacteria > Cyanobacteriota > Cyanobacteriia > Cyanobacteriales > Xenococcaceae > Waterburya. The sequence goes on along the minus strand of JBOFLX010000004.1, from coordinate 18,913 downwards.
CCCTGAATACCGAAATTTTAGGGGTATCCGTAGACAGTGAATTTTCTCATCTGGCCTGGATGCAAACTGATCGCAAAGAAGGTGGTATTGGCGATATTGCTTATCCTTTGGTTTCTGATATTAAAAAAGAAATTAGTAACGCCTACAATGTCCTTGATCCTGATGCTGGCGTAGCTTTACGCGGACTATTTATTATTGATAAAGAAGGTACAATTCAACACTCAACTATCAATAACTTATCTTTTGGTCGTAGTGTAATTGAAACTTTACGCACCTTAAAAGCCATTCAGCACGTACAATCTAACCCTGATGAAGTTTGCCCTGCGGGATGGGAAGAAGGAGATCAAACTATGAATCCTGATCCTATTAAATCTAAGGTTTATTTTTCTTCTGTTAGTTAAAGCAATCAAGTATAGCAGTACGCCTTTAGCTTAAGACATGACGGTTTAAAGGTAAAAGGGAAAGAGAAAACGAAAATATCCTAGTGTTTTTCCGTAGTGCTATAAGTAAAATTTGAAAAATAAAACTTAATAATAAAGTAAAGTTTTGTTGGGTTACACTGTCACTAACCCAACCTACTACATTAGGGTTAAAATCCAGAAATTTCCTCGCAATAATATATTGTATAGTTATGCAATCAACAACGTAGGATATACAGGGAGTATCAAAGTGCTTGAAATTAGAGATTTTGCCACTCAAAATTGGATTATTACACCAGTTGGATTAGCAGGAAATAAAACGCCAAGTACTATAGCCGATCAAAGGTGGAACATAGTTTTGACAGGGGTGGTTAATGTTAATTTGAAAGGCACTGGTGGACAGTTTTTACGTGAAACATTACTTTTGAGACCAGATGTCGGTTCAGCGATGCGGTTTGCAATTCAGCAGTATGATATTCCGGTTCCTCCACCTTCATATGGTGGCGAGGTGTCTGAAACGGTATTTCAGGTTGAACAATATGCGCTACATGCGACGATCGGCTCGACCTATCATGGTAATTCTGCCGTAAATTATGGCTATGCTGTCGATCTTTGGCGCCTCAACCCTTCTGACGTTAGTAAAGATACTATGACAAACGCTGCAATCAACAAAATATTTACTGGACTACAAGTTGACGTTGCGGTGTCGGGCACCGATGGGCAATTATACCGTCTAAGCTATAACATTAGCCTTATTGGGCGGATTAGATTTAGAAAATATATTGCTGAATTGTCTATCTGACATTCCGCAGAAATAAGAAAGGAAGTGAATAATTAATTTAAGCTCCTAGCACGATAGATTGACTGAAACCGCTTATCTCAGGTTCTCGGTTGGGACAGTGGCTTGAAGTCGCTTGTAGTGCGATAGCCTATTAGCCTAGAAATATATATATAGCGTTTCTCAAATAGATGAGTTTGTAAAAATAAAGTTTCTGTTTAGCGAGAAAATATAAGAAACATTACTGTATCTCATAAAATTAAGAATTAAAATTATTTTTAATTAATAATAAACAAATTTTAAAAAGTAAAAAATTAGTCCAACTTCTCGGTGTTTTTTCGGAATATATTTTAGTGAAGTGCGTGTTATCTTGTTTTTGTCCAACGATAACGTAGATTTACGGTAGAGTTATCGCTTAAAGGTGGTTACAAATCAGAGAAAAGCTTCATGGATGTAATTCAAACAACAATTCCCGATGTTTTAATTATTGAGCCAAAAGTATTTGGTGACGATCGCGGTTTTTTTATGGAAAGCTTTAATGAAAAAATCTTTAGAGAGAAAACTGGAGTTATAACGCCATTTGTGCAGGATAATCACTCTCGATCAGCTAAAAATGTCTTACGGGGTTTGCATTATCAAATTAAGCAACCTCAAGGAAAGTTAGTCAGAGTTGTATCAGGAGAAGTGTATGATGTGGCGGTAGATATCCGTAAAAGTTCTCCTACTTTTGGACAGTGGACAGGTTGTATTCTCAGTGAGGCAAATAAAAAGCAATTTTGGGTGCCACCAGGATTTGCTCATGGGTTTGTGGTCTTATCTGATACGGCAGATTTTTTATATAAAACCACTGATTATTATGCTCCAGAATATGAACGTTCAATTCTTTGGAACGATCCTGCTCTCAATATCGACTGGAAGATCAAAGATGAGCCTATTTTATCCGTCAAAGATAAGTCTGGATTGCCGTTAGAACAAGCTGAGGTGTTTGCATGACTAGAATATTGCTAACAGGAATTACTGGACAAGTCGGTCAAGAATTACAACAGACTCTAGCTACCTTGGGAGAAGTGATCAGTGTAAGTCGTCAGGACTTAGATCTGAGTCAAACTGCACAAATTACAGCCAAGATCGCAGAGATTAAGCCGAATGTGATTGTTAACGCTGCTGCTTATACTGCTGTCGATAAATCCGAGACAGAAACCGAATTAGCAATGGCAATTAATGCGACTGCACCAAAAGCGATCGCTCAAGCTGCTCAAGATATCGGTGCGACCTTAATGCATATATCTACGGATTATGTATTTAATGGACAACATCATACTCCTTATTTAGAAACAGATCAGACTGATCCTCTGGGGGTATATGGAAAATCCAAATTATTAGGAGAAATCGGAGTCCGAGAAAACTGCGATCGCGAAGCGTACCCGAAGGGTAATCGCCATATTATTTTGCGTACAGCTTGGGTATACGGCTCTAGAGGACATGGTAACTTTGTCAAAACTATGCTCAGACTGGGGAAAGACAGGGAAGAATTAAAAGTAGTAGCAGATCAAATCGGTAGTCCAACTTGGTCTTATGATATTGCGTTGGCAATTACTCAACTACTAGATAAATCTCTTCAGGATGCTAATATTCAGGGGACTTATCACTTTACTAATAGTGGCGTGGCTAGTTGGTATGATTTTGCTATAGCCATCTTTGAAGAAGCAAAAGAGCTTGGCTTTCCCTTGAAAATTGCCAGAGTTTTACCCATTACTACCGCAGAATATCCTACCCCTACTCAACGTCCTGCCTATTCAGTCTTATCTAAAGTCAAAATCACCGAAACACTGGGAGTTTATCCTCCCCATTGGCGCGAATCTCTTAGAAAGATGCTAGCAGAATGGCAATCTTTACAAGGATGAATTACTGATTACTGATTACTAATTACTGATAAACATGAAAGCAATTATTCTCTCTGGCGGAAAAGGTACAAGGTTACGTCCTCTAACTTATACAGGTGCGAAGCAACTCGTCCCCGTAGCTAATAAACCGATTCTTTGGTATGGTATTGAATCGATTGTGGCAGCAGGGATTACCGAAATTGGAATTATTATTAGCCCTGAAACAGGAAGAGAAGTACAATCTAAAACAGGTAATGGCGATCGCTTTGGAGCTAAGATTACTTATATTAAACAGGATCAGCCTTTAGGTCTGGCTCATGCCGTTAAAGTTGCTCTACCTTTTTTAGGGGACTCACCCTTTGTAATGTATTTAGGGGATAACTTAGTTCAGAGTCAATTAGACTTGTTTTTAGATAAATTCAAATCTCAACATCTAGACGCTCTAACCTTACTGTGCAAAGTTGAAAATCCTAGTGCTTTTGGGGTAGCTAAGGTAGATAGTGATGGCAAAGTCTTAGAATTAATTGAAAAACCCAAAGATCCTCCGTCTAATTTAGCATTAGTGGGAGTTTATTTATTTTCCCCTGAAATTCATCGAGCGATCGCCAATATTCAACCGTCTGCTAGAGGAGAATTGGAAATCACTGACGCGATTCAATATTTAATCGATCAACAAAAAAGTGTGGCATCTTTTAGATTAGAAGGCTGGTGGCTGGATACAGGGAAAAAAGACGATCTCTTGGCAGCCAATCAAATTATTTTAGATACTTGTTTAGAGCTAACCATAGAAGGCTCGATTGATGCAGATAGTAAAATTAGTGGTCGAGTTCATATCGGTAAAGGCTCTCAGATAACCAACTCGATGATTCGTGGCCCTGTAACCATTGGCGATAACTGTCAAATTAAAAACTGCTTTATTGGCCCTTATAGCAGTATTGCCGACAACACAACTTTAATTGATATTGATATTGAACATAGTGTAATTCTTAAGGGAGCAACCTTAGAAGGAATTAGCGATCGCATTGTTGATAGTTTAGTTGGAGAAAGAGCGCATCTCAAAGTTGCCCCCCAACGTCCTAAAGCTCTACGCTTTATGATTGGCGATGACTCTACAATTGAATTAACTTAATCAGTCATCAGTGACCAGTGACCAGTAATCAACAAGTAGAAAGTAGCAGTAGGGGCGCAAGGTGAGACAGTTGCGGTGGGCGGTTTCACCGACATAAGCAAACTGTCGTTCGCGAAGCGTCTCCGAAGGAGATACTCGAAGAGCTTGCACCCTTCAAGTAGTAAGTAACACCTAGTGCCTAATCAGTAATCACTAATTATATAAATGGAACAAGATAATAGACAGTCTCGTAGGATTTTGATTACAGGGGGAGCAGGTTTTATCGGCTCTAACTTTGTGCATCATTGGTGTAAGAGTTATCCAGATGAGCGCGTAGTGGTTTTAGATGCTCTAACCTATGCAGGTAATAAGGATAATTTAGCGACTTTAGCTAGTAATCCTAATCTCAAGTTTGTTCAGGGAGATATTTGCGATCGCACTTTAGTAGATAAATTATTAGAGTCGGAAGATATTGATACCGTAGCGCACTTTGCTGCTGAATCTCATGTAGATCGTTCTATCTTAGGCCCTGGAGCATTTGTGCAAACTAATGTGGTCGGCACGTTTACGCTGCTTGAAGCTTTTCGCCAACGTTGGAATCAACGACAGCAACCTCAAACGGACAGATTTTTGCACGTCTCTACTGATGAGGTTTATGGCAGTTTAGAAGCAGATGAGCCAGCTTTTACGGAAACTACTCCTTATACTCCCAATAGTCCTTATTCCGCCTCGAAAGCAGGGAGTGACCATCTAGCTAGGGCATATTTTCACACCTATGGTATGCCCACAATTATTACTAATTGCTCGAATAATTATGGTCCTTATCATTTCCCCGAAAAGTTGATTCCCTTGATGTGTATTAATATTTTGTTGGGCAAACCTCTACCCGTATATGGCGATGGACAAAATATTCGTGATTGGCTCTATGTTGAAGATCACTGTCGCGCTTTAGATGTGGTTATTCATAAAGGTAAACCAGGGGAAACCTATAACGTCGGTGGCAATAATGAGGTGAAAAATATCGACTTGGTAACACAACTATGCAAACTAATGGATGAACTTGCTCCTGAGTTACCTGTGCGTCCTGCGAGCAAACTAATCACCTTTGTTAAAGACCGTGCAGGACACGATCGCCGTTATGCTATTGATGCCAGTAAAATCAAACGAGAGCTAGGTTGGAGTCCTCAAGAAACTGTCGAGGGAGGCTTACGTCGTACTGTTGAATGGTATCTCAATAACCGTGATTGGTGGCAACCATTATTGAGTGATGAGTATAAGAGTTATTACGATAAAGTTTATTCGTAAAAGTTTAAATTACTTTAAACTTCAATTAAATATTTAGATATAGTGGTCATTCGGGAATTTTAGTGTTACATTTTGCGGTTGATTATTAACATCTTTACTTGTCTACAGATAATTTAAAAATGCTCGAAGTAGATGAAGCCCAAGTGTGTTTAGCTCAAGCACAAACTTATGGGCAAGCACAACAATGGCAAAAAACCATTGAAGCCTGTACGCAAGCGATCGCACTAAATCAGCAGTTACCCCCAGCTTATAAGTTGATGGGGGATGCTCTGCAAAAGACAGGTAAACTCTCAGAAGCTATTGATTACTATCGTCAGGCGATCGCCCTTGACTCGAATTATGCTGAAGTCTATGCCAACTTGGGTACTCTCTACGCCCAACAACAACAATACGATCAAGCTACCGCCTTTTATCATCAGGCATTAAAGGTCAAACCTGAATTTGTCCAAGTATATCGACATCTGGCTAAAGTCTGTCAATTACAGCAGCAAGAGGAAAAAGCACAAGCTTATTTGGCTCAGGCAGAACAACTGAAAACGCAGTTGAGTGGAAGCTCAAAACATAATTTTTTCTCTTCTTCCCAATCACCAGTCACCAATCCCCAATCCCCAGTTATTACTCCCACTCTAGATGACTATTTACGTCAGGGAGAAACATTACAACAACAAGGACAGCTTGAAGCTGCTCAACAGGAGTATCTAAAGGCTATTGAACTTGCTCCCCAAAGACTAGAGACATATCAAGAAATTATTAAAATTAGTGAACAGTTAGAGTTATGGGAAGAAGCAGCTAAGTATTGTCGAGTAGTTTTGCAATTGACTAATTCTAGTAATTTAGATGCTCCTTCAGTTAAGCTGCTCACCGCTTCTATATCCCCAGCACCACAGCCAATCACTCCTATTGAATCAAATGTAGTTCAAAATTCAACTCCCGCATCTCAATCAACGACAGCTACAGCCGAAGATGATTATAATTTAGGGATTTTAGCTGCGGAGCAACAAGACTGGCAACAGGCAATTCAACACTATCGGCAGGCGATCGCCAAAAAGCCTGAAATGGTAGCAGCTTATCGTCATTTAGCTCAGGCTTTAACTCAAATAGGTGAAAAAACAACAGCCACAGAAACTTGGCTACAAGCTATTAATCTCGACAATGAAGGAATTAGTGTTACTGAGTATTTAGAATTAGCTCAAAATCTGGCTAGCTGGGGAAAACAACAGTCGGCACTTACTTGTTATCGTCGAGCAATAGAGAGACAGCCTGACTTGGTGGCAGCTTATCTGGGTTTAGGAGAATTACTAGCCCAACTAGGCGCAAAAGAACAAGGTATTAATTGCTATCTGCAAGGTTTAAAATACGATCAGCAGCATCCTGAATTATATTATCGTCTGGGTAATCTTTATATTACTGCTCAACAGTGGTCACAAGCTGCTCTATGTTATCAAAAAGCTACTCAATATGCTCCCGATCATGGTGCAGCCTATCATCAATTGGGAGAAGCGTTAAGCCATCAAGAATATTGGTCGGATGCTATTTTAGCCTATCGTCAGGCGATTAAATTTCGGTCTGATTTTTCTTGGTCTTATAATAATTTGGGGTATGCTTTAATTCAGTTAGGGCAATGGTCAGAAGCTATCCTTGTCTATCATCAAGCAATTAAACTCAAACCTGATTTTCCTTGGTCATATTACAATTTAGCAGAAGCTCATAGCAAACTAGATCAATGGTCAGAGGCGATCGCTTTTTATCAACAGGCAGCCGAAATACAAGTAGATTTACCCAAAATTCACCAAAAATTGGGAGATGTTTATTATCACCAAAGTCAACAAGCTCGAGAACAAGCTTTAAAACATTTTCAATTAGCCATCGAACAAGATCCTAGTGATCCACAACCCTACCATCAAGCCTTAGCGATTGATAAAAACAATCTCGATTTTTATTTGAAGTTGGGAGAACTTTTAGTAAAACAAGGGCAATTAGACGAAGGTATTGTTATCTATCAAATGGCTCTCCAGATACAACCAAAAAGTACTGAAGCTATAGCTTGTTTGCAAACAGCCTTATTAAAGCGAGATGCTAATTGTGATCTTAGTCAGGTTATTGAATCTCAGCCTGTAATTATAGCTGATGAGAAGGATTTTAAGCCTATCGCTGCGGAGTTACAGCAGACTTTACCTCATAGTGATGTTCCTGAAGTTTCGATAATTATTCCTGTATATAATCAACTAGGCTATACTCTCAAATGTCTTAAAGCGATCGCAACTAATCTAGCTAAGACTACTTTAGTTGAAATTATTATTATTGATGATTGTTCTACGGATCAGACATCAGAGATTTTAGAAACAATTACAGCTATCACTTTAATCAAACAACAATCCAATCAAGGTTTTATTCACTCTTGTAACCAAGGCGCATCCGTAGCCAAAGGTAAATATCTTTATTTCCTCAACAACGATACCGAAATCCAACCCAACTGTCTCGAAAGTCTGATTGAGGTTTTAGCCCAAGATGAGCAAGTAGGTGCAGTCGGCTCAAAACTAATATATCCCCAAGGTACTCTCCAAGAGGCAGGTGGCATTATTTGGCAGGATGCTTCAGGTTGGAATTATGGTCGCAATGACAACCCCTATGCTCCTGAGTATAACTATTTACGAGAGGTGGACTACTGTTCAGGGGCAAGTTTAATGGTGCGCCAAGAAATTTTCGAGAGTTTGGCGGGGTTTGAACAGGATTTTGCTCCTGCCTATTATGAAGATACTGATCTTTGTTTTACGATTCGTCATCAGTTGGGGTTAAAGGTCATGTATCAACCCCAGTCTCAGGTAATTCATTACGAAGGAATTAGTTCTGGTACTTCCCTCACCACAGGCGCAAAGCAATATCAAACCATCAATGCCAGTAAGTTTAAACAAAAATGGCAAGCTATTTTAGAAAGCGACAATTATCTGCCTAATCTGGGTACGACTAATGTGCCTTTAGCTGCCAAAAAATATTCTGGTCAACCAACAGTTTTAGTTATTGATAGTTATCTACCTTGTTATGATCGAGAATCTGGTTCACGACGCTTATTTGAAATCTTAAAAATTTTTAAAACTCTCAATTGTCATGTAATTTTTCTCCCAGACAATGGCTTTAAAGCTGAACCCTACACCTCAATTTTGCAAAATTTACAAATAGAAGTTTTATATACTCAAGCAGGGTATGGAACACCTCTCGAAAAACAACTAAATGAACGACTATCTTTAATCAATTTTGCTTGGATTTGCCGTCCTGAACTTAATGAAAAATATGCAGCTATAATTCGAGAAAATCCAAACATTAAAATTATTTATGACACCATTGATTTACATTATTTACGATTAAAACGAGCCTGGAAATTAGACTCTGAGCAAAATCCAGAAGTGGAGAAAGCCTGGCTTGATATGAAAGCTAAAGAATTAAAAATGGCTCATCAAGCAGATTTAACTGTTACTGTCACTTCAGTTGAACAACAAATATTACAGTCACAAGCAGTAGGTAAGGTAATAGTTATTCCCAACATTCATACTCCTTATTCAGGTAATATTCCCAGTTTTAATGAGCGAGAAGGAATCTTGTTTATTGGTAGTTATAATCATCCTCCTAATATTGATGCAGTATTATGGTTATGCCAAGAAATTATGCCGTTAGTGTGGCAAACAAACCCTCATCTTAAGGTTACTTTGCTCGGTAATAATCCTACTTCAGAAGTTCAAGCTTTAGCGAATAATTTGATTACAGTTACAGGATATATAAATGATCTTAATCCTTATTTTCTCAGCCATAAATTATCAGTTTCACCTCTAAGATATGGAGCGGGGATGAAAGGCAAAATAGGTCAAAGTCTCGAATATAGATTGCCTGTAGTTTCTACTGCTATTGGCACAGAAGGAATGAATTTAATCTCAGAAGAAAATGTCCTTGAAGCTAATAATACAGATGAATTTGCTCGACAAATATTACGGTTGGTTGAAGATGAAGTTCTTTGGAATCGAATATCCTTAAATTCGTATCAGGCGATCGCGCCTTTTATGTCTGAAATAGTTAAAGTTAAATTACAACAATTAATTGAATAACATCATATTAAAAATTATGTCTTGGGTTTTCACTTACTAAAAAACAACTAAGTAATCAGTGTTTATACTGATTACTTAATGAAAAAGATTGTGTTATCTTCATACAAACTTGATTTAATTCATCATACTAGTTTGCCATAAAGAATCTTTGATCATAGTTTTTTTGTACTTAAATCATACAAATGATAATAGTAAATAGTAATATTTTTAATATTTAAAAATTATAACTACGTAAATTTGCAGAATCCAACTATTGTCTAAAAACTAATAAGCATTCAAATCAAAATTTTATTACTAAAGGTAAAGTTAGGTAAGTAGAATTTAAAAGTATGGAATCGATTGATTGGTTAGAGAATGTATCAGAAAAAAAACAAAAGGCTGATTTTTCTGGCATAGAGCAGTTAACTACTGAAGCAGTTGCTAAGCACAAGGAAAACAGAAAAGAAGAGGCGATCGCTTTTTATTTAGAAGTAATTGAGTTAGATAGTAATCAACCTGAATGGGTATATGGCAACGCGATTACTTTAATGGCTCAAGTTAATCGTTTAGATGAGGGATTAAAGTTAGGAGAAAAAGTTTTAAAGATTTATCCTGAATCCGATGAAATTTATCGGGTGATCGGGATTTTATCTGAAAAACAGCCAGATATATCTAATTGTATTGAGTATTATCAAAAAGCGATCGCCTTAGAACCTATGCAACCAGAACTAAATTAATAACTAATATTAACATTATCATGAATAAAATAGTTAATCTTAATCAAGAAGAATTTGAAGCGAAAATCAATTATCTGAGTAAAGAAATTAAAAGTAAAATACAAACAAATGTTATTGATGGGATTATTGAAGAAATAGCTACCAATCGAATTTATTTTCAAGAAATTGTTCAAAAATTAGATATTATTGACAGCCAATTAACAATTAATACTATTGAAGTCCCTAACTATTTTTCCGAAAGAATCACGGACGAAATAATAATTAGTGCAGATTTTCCTTTGTCAGCAGAAAATGGATTTTATGAATTGGAATACGACGAACGCGGAAAAACGATGCGGTGGACTGGTTTAAATAATAGTTTCTTCTTTGATTTATGTTTCGACCGAAATAGAGAAAAACAATTAACTCTAGATATATTATCTCCATTATCAGAAAAAAATGTTACTCAAATAAAATGTTTTATAGATAATCTTGAAACGACAGTAACTACAACGTTTAATCAAGGTATTTGTCAAGTAAATACATTTATATTACCCAATAATAACATAGCTAATACGAAAATTTCTTTTGTAGTTCCAGAATTGATTAAACCAAGTGAAATAGATTCAAATAGAAAAGATAACCGCAATTTAGGAGTTGTCTTTTATCAATTAGCAATCAAAAATGCCGAAAAAAATAATCAATAAATTGCTCTAAAACTTTATGAATCCATTAATCACAGCTACTATCTGTACTTACAATCGCTATGATGTTTTATCTAAAGCGATTAAAAGTCTTGAAGAACAATCTTTAACTAAAGATAAATACAAAATTATAGTTGTAGATAACTCACCCGATATCGAATATGCCGAAATAATAAAACAGAAATATCATAATCCACCATTTTTAGAATATATAGTAGAAAAAATACCAGGTCTTTCTAATGCTAGAAATGTAGCTGCAATGATGTGTGGTACAAAATTTATCTCTTACATGGATGACGATGCGATCGCCTCAGCCATGTGGCTAGAATACATTTTGGCAGGATTTGATCGGTTTGGGGAAAATGCTGCGGTTTTAGGTGGTAGGGTAGATCCCCTTTGGGAATCAGAACGTCCTAGTTGGTTGAATGATGATTTGTTGTGTTATGTTTCCGTAATCAATTGGGGAGGAGAAAACAGAATTGCTAAAGAACATGAGTGGTTCGCCGGCACAAATATTTCTTTTAGAACCAAAGAAATTTTAGACAATGGTGGTTTTGACCTAGATTTAGGTCGCAACGGTAGCGGTTCTGTTCTTTTAAGTAATGAAGAAACCCATCTACTAGAAAAAATTCGCGCACAAGGCAAATTAGCTATCTATATTCCTGAAGCTTCGGTTTCTCATTTAGTAGAAAATCGTCGTTTGACTCATTCTTGGTTTAGACAGCGCGTTGTCTGGCAAGCCATATCTGACTACATGATGGATTCAAAAACTGCTATTAGTAATGCTAAGTCTGGATGGAATTTTGTCTTTGAATATCTCTTTAATTTACCACCAAGAGAAAGAACAGTTAGAGGTTTATTCTACGATACCAACGATATGCAGCAATTTCGAGAACAATTATGGGCTTTGTCTACAGTAACGACGATGATGTTAACTGGTTTTAATGGCATAGAGCGATAAGGAGGCTTGTATAGTGATTCAACTTAATGACAAGTCTAATCTTGATGGCGTAGATATTCTCGTTCTCTCGCCCACTCCTACCTACCCTCTCGACTATGGCAATCGTAAACGTATTTTTTATGTATGTCGGCAGTTAAAAGATCGGGGTGCAAAAATTCATTTTTTACATTATCCAGGAGAATGGCGTTCTAAGACTCCATATGATGCCATGCATATAATGGCTCAACAATGGGATTCATTTCATTTAGTCTCTCCTACCCGTTATTTACATCAAGCTGCCCAAGGAGAAGATCATACCATTGATGAATGGTGGGATTATTCTATTGGAGATTACCTCAAATATCTTTTTGAACGAAATTATTTTGATGTTTTTATTGTTAATTACACCTATCTAAGTAAGGCTTTAGAATTTGCTCCCAGTCATGTCTACAAAATTCTAGATACTCACGATCAATTTAGCGATCGCCGAAAACTATTGGAAAGTCAAGGAATATCTCCAGAGTTTTTCTATACTACTTCCGAACAAGAAGCGATCGCTTTAGAAAGAGCAGATTTAGTTTGGGCAATTAAAGAGCAAGAAGCAGAGTTTTTTCGTTCTATTGCAAGTACTCCTGTAATTACAGTACCTCACATCGAACCACAGCGAAGCATACAAAGAAAGTATATAGATGCTGACACAGACTACTTAGTTTTAGGTATGATTGGAGGTAGAAATAGTATTAATGTAAGCAATACCAGAGCTTTTCTCGAACAAGCAATACCAAAGTTTCGTAAATATCTAGCACCCATTAAAATCAAACTTGCTGGTAGTATGTGTGCAGATCTGAGCGATCTCGAAGGAAAAGCAGCAATTCAATTGATGGGAAGGATTGAAAATGTAGAAGACTTTTATGCTGCTATTGACGTTGCTGTTGTCCCAATGACTTTTAGCACTGGACTAAAAATTAAAGCAGTAGAAGCTTTGACTACAGGTTTACCATTGATAGCACACAAACACGCTCTAGAAGGTATTCCTCTGACTCACCCCTATCATCAATGTGAAAGCATCGATGAAATAGTTGAACACTGCTTAGATATAGCTTTCGATCCTATTTTACTTCCAGATTTAGCAAAGGCTACTCATGAAAGCTATCAAGCGATGGGGGAAGAAGTCGATGGTGCGATCAATAATACAGTTATAAAACTATCAAAAGCTAAACCTTATACTGTGATTGTTTTAAATGAAGCCTTTTTTAATCAAAAATCTTATATTTACGAACACACAGTACAAACTGTTTATTATTTAAAACATTTAACTGAAATTATTTATTATGTAGATACACCAATTAATGCCCAACAAGCTACTGTATTTGAATGGCATGATGCTATTGGTAAAGTTGTTTTATCCCCTCATGCAGCATCAATTCTAAACTTGATCGATCATACAGATTCTTCTTTGGGAATTTCTTATTCTATATCTTCTTTAGAGTCAATTTGCCAGCGAAGAAATGTCATTTGTATTTGGATGTTTAATATTCCACTAGAGTTAAGAAATGGAGTGCCAGATTCGTTAAAAAATCTTGCTTTCTATTTGCGTACCGATGTAATTAGAAATTATTACCCTAATAATGATAAACTTCAATTAGACATTCAATCTTTTTCAGATATTAAGAATTTAACTATAGTTAACTGTAGTTTATCTGCTCTCAGTCAAGAAAGTAATTTAACCAATAATTTAAAAACCCTAATTGTACCTTTTTGGAAACAACCACCTGAACAACTTAGGAATTATTGGTCTTCAGCTAATAATGATGAAACAAGAGTAATAATCCTGGCTAATTCTCAATCGATACTTTTCGCTTATTTAGTCTGGCAACTCTGTACAAAAGTAATTAAAAGTGTTCATAAACCTTTAGCAGTTATGGGAGAACAACTGGCAATTAAAGAAGTTCAACTTGAAAGTCAATTTAAAAAACATATTTGTTCAGTATTAGATTTATCTTCTGACATGTATGCTTGGGATAAAAGACCATCGTTGGTTATAGATTTATCTTCTAACGATCTGAGTTTTGCTTTTTATCGAGAAACTTTAAAACGATTAGGAATTATTATTATTGAACCAGATGGACATCCAAATGCTCAATGGCATGATTTAATTAGAAATAGTTCAAATTTAAAACCTAATTCAATCAAGCAATTACTTGAAATTTTAATAAAGATAAATGGAGAATGTGAATATAAAAATGATTTAAAACTTAAAGTTGTTGATAATGCTGGTATTACCTATGCTCAAGACAGTGGATGGTGCAATATTTGGAAAGACATTTTTAAAGACGTTGTAAAATAGTTTAATATAAACAAATAATAAAAATAATTCATGAATAAAATTATAGAGTCATATTTACAAAAAGCTGAAGAAAAAAAGAATGAAAAAGAATGGGATGAAGCAATTTTTCATTATAAATCTGCCATAAATTATAAATCTGCTATCAAAGAACCTAAACTTTATGATGCTTATTTAAACTTAGGAGATTGTTTGAGACATAAAGAAGATTTTGATGGTGCAATAAAAATTTATAATCAACTAATGAACTTGAAGCCAGGTTATTGGCAAGTATACTCTAGACTTGAAAGATTAGTAGAAAGTCAAAATATTTCAAAATATCAATTAGAACAAATTGTTGAAATTGTTAAAAAATCTTTAGAAGATGATCCTGATAATACTCAAAATCAAACTACATTAATATATGCTTTAAGTTGTTTAGAAAAAAGTGAAGAAGCTAAAGAAGTATGCCAAAAAATAACATACAAAAATAATTTAATAAAAGATTCTGAGTTTGTAAAAAACTATTGGGATAAAAATCAAAGTAATTTAGGTAAACCTAATTTTGTTATTGTTGGGTTTATGAAATGTGGTACTACATCTTTGTATGATTATATTTCTCAACACCCTAAGATTTTGCCTGCCTGTCGCAAAGAAATTATGTATTTTAATAACAAAATACTAAATAAGTTAGACATAGATTGGTATCAAGCTAATTTTCCTTATATTCCAGATAATTCTGGTTATATAACTGGTGAAGCCAGTACATTATATGTACAGTATAAAAGTGCAGCCGAACGGTTATATAAATATTTCCCAAATACTAAAATTATTATTGTTATTAGAGATCCTGTTGCTAGAAGCATATCCCACTATTTTTTTATGAAAAAGCTGGGTTACAATATTCCACCCTTTGAAGATCTGATTAAAGAAAGTATAATAGAAATAGATAACATGAAGGATATAAATAATGGTATAGATGGAAAGATAGGAATTATAACTTCTAGCTTATACTCATTTTATATTAAAAACTGGGTAGAGCTTTTTGGTAAAGATAAAATTCTGATTGTAAACGCAAAAACTTTATCTTCACGAGTTAACTTTGCACTCAACAGAATATATGAATTTCTTGACGTATCAAGTTACGAAATATTTGAAAAAGACATGAAAAATGTAGGCGAATATAATGAATCAATCGATTCAGAAGTTGTGAGTAAACTGTCTGTATTTTTTAATAAATACAATGACGAACAGATGTTAAGTGAATTAGATGTTGTGTAGTCTTTTGGTTAATTAAAAAACATAACACAATGACCACAATTGGTTCAGTAGAATCACTATAAACTTTTAAATACACATTAAATATAACTTGAACATGACAAGCTCAGTAAGCGCAACAATTACTGCAAAACACAAGCCTCCTTTAAAAATAATACACTTGAACGATTCTAATGAATTTTGTATTCAAGAAGAAAACAATCAAAAAGTGTTGCTTAAGTGTGAAAAAGGCAGTATAACATTCGAGAAGTTTCCTAGTATTCACAGATTTTTGGTTGCTAGAAAAATCGATGATGGTTATGAAGTTCTTTTTCGACTAAAAAACGGAAATTTCTCTAAGTGGATTTTTGATAATGATGGTTATAAGCAGAAATATATAAGTCTAGAGAATAATTTATTGTCAGATATAGAAGAAAACTTTAATGTTGATTTGTTGTCATACTGTGTGAGTTTTGTCAGATACTTAATGGATCATCATCGATTTGCTGAGGCTTTGAGTGAATGGAGTATCTTAATACACAAGGACAAAAGCAATTTTTCTGAGTTTTGCAGAAAGGATATATATGTTTTTGAAGACATCATCAAAACAATATACTCTAATATTGTTAAAATTGGTGATATTTGTGTTGATGGTGGTGCTAATAGGGGATTGCATACACTACCGCTATCAAAGTTAGTAGGTCAATATGGTAAGGTTTATGCTTTTGAACCATTACCTGATTTAGCAAAACAGTTAAAGAAAAAAGTTGAACAAAACAAATTGAATAACACTCGTGTTGTTCAGAAAGCTCTTGGTGCAATCAACACTGACTCAAGTTTTTTTTGTGTGACTAATTATCTAGGTTTAAGTGGACTTAAGAAACGCACAAACTATACTCAACAAAAACTGGAAATAGAAGAAATCAATGTAAAGGTAACACAAATAGATGAGTTTATTTGTTCAGAAAAGTCTTGGCGTTTTTGCAAGCTAGATTTAGAAGGTGGCGAGTTTCACGCACTTCAAGGGGCATTTAAATCTATCAGAAAGTTTTGTCCTTTAATTATATTTGAAAATGGTAGAAAAGCTTCTGCTCAAAACTATAACTATACTTTGGAGGAGTGGTCTAATTTTTTTAAATCGATTGACTACAAAGTATTTGACATATTCGGTAATATTTTTTCTCCTTCAGATTGGTACAATCCAAATGTGCCTTGGTATTTTATCGCAGTAAAATCTAATTCAGCTGATGAGAAGTTTATTGTAGAAAAACTAGGAAGTGTCTTAAATTTACGACAGCAACAAAAAAAAAACTTCGATAAAGTTATAAGTCTTGGCAGTTTTTGCATGACTGCTTCACAAATAAGAAGACAACTTGAACAATCTGAAGCTTATATTTTGGATTGGTGGGTAACCTCTCACGAATCTATTTTGGAACTAATAGGTAAAGATTTTAATGATTTATTTAGTTTAGACAATTTACAGGTAAAACCTGCTGCATACAATGGCAAAATTTCTCTAATATTCGACAGTAAATATGGTCATTTTTATAATCATGACTTTCCTAGAAAAAACAAGGATGATCAAAGTTTAATTTCTTATGGTGGTGGTTCAGTTATAGAAAACTGGCAATCTTATATTCCTGATTGTATAGAAAAATATAAGTTTTTAAAAAATCGATGGTTTTCTACTTTATGCACAGGAAAAAAAATATTATTTGCTAGGATAGAGTACAATTGGACTCCAAAAAAAGCACTAGAGTTACGAAACTTGATTTTCCAAAAGTATCCTGATATTCAAGCTCATTTTTTGTTCGCAGGTTTAGCAGATGAACCATATGATCTCAGAGATAACTGGAATGTAGAGTCGGTTACAACATTTCATGTACCCCCTCCAAATCATATGAAGCACTTAGTTCCTTTGCCTATGGGAGAAATGCCTTCAATGGATTGGGAAGAGGATTCTTGGAAAGCTGTTTTGCATTTAATGCAGTATGGGCAATTTGACTCTTTTGAAAATTTTCCTAAAACGCTAACGGCGATCGCGTCGACCTAGGGTGGGCAAAAATAAAAGATTTTCATATAACTGGACTTTAGGGAAAAAAGCCAAAATAATCAGCTATAATCCTGATATAGTAGGGTATATACTTGAAGTCAAGCTGTTCGCTTCATTATGAAAGAAACAACCCTATCGGCAATGCCACCTTGCTTTGAAAAATGGTGCGCCAAGTTTGATGATTTATGGAAAAACCAAGGTCAAAAAAAGGGATTTCGTTACTATTTAGCTGGATTGCTGGGAGAAACTAAGCGCAAAAATATTGCTCAAATGACTGATAATATAATCGGTTCTTCTTATCATAATGTCCATCATTTTATTAGCAAATCTAAATGGTCAGCCTCCAAGGTAAATGAGCGTCGTTTAGAACTTATGAATAAGTGCAATCAGACTAGAATCAGGAATAATTTTGCACTAATAATTGATGATTCTGGACACAGAAAAAGTGGCAATTTTACGCTCGGGAGTAGGAAGACAATATATTGGAACTGAAATCGATTATTTGATTACTAATCAAACAAGTGAGCGAGTAACAGGAGAATGGATAGTTAAAACATTTTCAAATAGAAATTATATTGAAAAGTTCTATAGGGAAGCGAAAGGCTGGCTAGGCTTAAAAGAATATCAAATGAGAAAGAAATCAAGTCTAATTCGTCACTTTATTTTAGTATTTACTGCCTATACCTTCATTATTTATCAGCAATTAATGGGGGGGCTAAGAAAACGCTATGCTAATAAATCTTTAACAACTTTTGCTGAAACTTTAGAAGCCTTTTTAACTGGTATTTCTTACAATTTCTTTAGCTGGCTACAAAATAATATGAAAGTGTTTGCTGAGCATAAAGCCAATCGAGGATTTGTCTGGGGATGAAATCAAGTGAAGTTACTGCCCTATTTAGAGTTCAGTGATTATCTCTCTCTTTTTTCCTAAAGTCCAGATAACAATTATTGCCCACCTGAATCAATAATTGTTATTTCTGTCGAGCGATCGCATCAATAGGGAATTAAAGTAATGCGATCGCAAGTAACTTGAAGATTCAAAAGGGCGATCGCATTAGTGAAGAGTTTTAGGGGAGCGATCGCACAATAAATAACTTGATTTTCCCATCAGGCGATCGCTGGCAAACTTTTCCTTTTAAGGTCACTTATTACTCACGGTTCGCTCATTTTTTGGAGAGTTTGGAAAAAGTCTATTCAGGGGTAAAAGAATTAAATCTAAGTAGATAGGGGTTGAAATAATCAGCTATATAACGATAAATTAAGTTAGAGAGTTGAAGCGTGGAGGCTATCTCAGGTGGGTGCTCGATTGAGAATCTTTCTGACCAATGAAGAAAAACGCACTTTATTCGAGTTG
>JBOFLX010000003.1:0-23363 GCA_051658085.1 Waterburya sp. | reverse complement strand
AAGGCAATAACTTTTCATACTTGTTTTGAATCTTTTCGATTACCTGATACTCGGACATCTAAGACTTTTATTTAGTTACGTTCTCATCATCTAACTTTTCCAGGAATTGTTCAAGTTATTTTTACATAATGCCTTAATCACTAAGTAAAAAATTAGGAACAAGAGTATGGTCAAAATCCAGAACTCATTAAAGCTACAGGTGTAATAGTTATGGAACTATATCGCGATCGCCTGTTCATAATTAAAGACAAACTTTCACTTCTTATACACTTACTATTTCTTAGGGAAAAATAAATGTCTGATACAACCATTCAAGTTAAAGATAACGGCCCATTTTTAGTTAAAGGAGATGTTGCTATTGTAGATGCGGAAGGACAAACTTTCAGCACCCAAAAAAATGCGATCGCTCTGTGTCGTTGTACCGCTTCGACTAATAAACCTTTCTGTGATGGAACGCACGCGAAAATAGGTTTTGATTCAGCAGAAAGGGCTGCTGAGTAATGTAACCTTGCCTTAAATGCAACATCTATACTTGGGGGATATCAATTTCCAAAATAGCTAATTAAGAAGATTGATGGGTTGAGGCTGACACGGAAGGGCGAAGAAATTGCTGTATTAAGCTTAATCGCTCTTTTTTTTGATTGACAAAGCACTAGCTTAATTGATTCTGTTGAAGATTAAATGGTAGCAAGGCTAATAACTCTAAAATTTCACATTTAAATTTACTAAAAAGTATGAAAATCGCCAAAACTCTGCAAATTTTCTCTCTCATAATGCTCAGTGTTTTTACAGGAGCATTTTTATTGATCGCTGCTGTGATTGTTCCTTTCTGGCAATCGTCAGAACCAAATTATTTGATTAATTGGTTTACAGAGAATTTCTTTAGATTCCCCACGTTAATGGTGCCTTTGAATCTCATAGCATTTCTGGCTACTGTAATTGCTTTGGTCTGTTCTTGGAAGATGGAAACAACAACTCGAACAGTATGGGGCATTGCAGTTTTGTGGATTATTCTCTCCTCTATTACCTATCCTATATATTTTGCTTCAGCTAACAATTTATTTTTAGAGCGAACCATTCAATTCGCTGAAGTCTCTCAAGAATTAGTAACTTGGTCATCTTGGCATTGGCTGAGAACTGGTTTCGCTTTTTTGGCTGTGATTTTTGCTGCAGTAGGTGTTTACCGAGTTAAATAACATCACCAACAAATTTTTGAATCTATTTTATATTTGATTCTAGAACTTAAGTTTCTGTTTAACTTCTCAATTTTAACTGGAAAAAATCGAGTAAACGTAAGATACTGAAATTAAAGAAACCAGCAATGCTTAGAAGGGTCAAACAAACATTAAATTTCTTCTGATTAAAAGCAACTGAAATTATTGAGCAATCTGTGCAGATAAGTCTTTGCAGATTCTTGAATTTAAAGACAATCCGACTTCTTGACTCTTCTATTCTAGTACTTTGTCAACTAAAAAATGGTTAGTTGAGGCAAAGGAAGCAGATAAAGATTATCTCTCAATTAAATCTTGACAAGCTAATAGCTTGATAATTGAAAGTCTGTTTTAGATCTCACTAGCTATCAAGATTACTCAAACACAACAATCTGCGACTACAGCAAAATCCATCAATATTGGCACCCAGTTATTAAGTTCAACTCAATAAGTGAAGCTTACTTCGCAACTTACAGATTTACAAAGGTAGGTTTGATATTGCCAGGATTATGGAGTCAAATTGAATATTTATCAAGATTGTTTTGTCATTTTTTGTTTATTTCTTAGTGGTGAGTAAAATGTCATATGAAAATGCGGTTTTAGATGACTACAATCTTCAAACAGGATTAGCAAAAATCAATCCCAAATTCGGTGACTTTGTTACCAGAGTGGCAGGTGAAGTCTGGGGTTTACCGTTAATCGATCAGAAAACGAAAGCTTTAATTACGATCGCCGTTGATGTTGTCAACCAAGATCATACAGGTGCAGGTAATCCTTTTGGCGCGCACGTACAAATGGCTTTGCAACAAGGAGCAACACGCGAAGAAATTGAAGAACTTCTATTATTCATGTGTGTTTATGCCGGCTTTAACAAAGCAGCAGGTAGCTTCGGAACGCTCAACGAGATTTTTAATTCTCAACCTCAGTATTCCACAACAGCAGCCACTAACTAAGCCTTACGAGGACAATTTTAGCCTGCATTTGCTTTTGGTCAATTGATGAGTCTAATGAATAGCTCTTTACTCTTATGCATAAACCCAAAAACGCTATTGTTAAACCAAAGAGTTTAGATTCTAATAACCTAATCTCTAATAATCAGATTCAAACACGAATGAAAGCTAACTATTACCAAGATTTAGTAGCAGATTATTCCAGACCTGGACTGGTTACAGATGATATGGCTCGGCAACTAATCGAACAAGCTGAAGCCATTGTAAAGATCAAAGAGGAGACATTACCCTCGAACAGCCTCGACTATCCGATTGAACAAATAGAACAAGAAAATCGAGAATGGTGGCCGACACACTGTGAAGCATTACGACAGGGTAGAGGTGATATTCTGACTGATGAATATCGCGACGACTTAGTCTATTTATGCCAAGACGGTCCTTATTATGGCTTAGAGCAACAAAAAGAACGAGAGAAACACTGGTGGGCCTTAATTTCCCAACCTGGAGTAACTATGGTCTGGCCGATTGTCATGTTTCATGGAGAATTCGTCTATTTTGAATGGAATTGTTTAGACGATAAAACTTACGAAACAATTGCTAAGGGAAATGTAACTTGGGTGCGTCGTGGACATCGAGGAGCATGTTACCTCAAAACCGAACAGCTAACCTTTTATCGCGATGTTTTTGCTCCTGCTAAATTGCTCAAATCTCTGGTTGCCCCTAAAAATGGCAAAGACTAACCCGTACAAGTATATCTCGACTCTAAAATCAAACAACTCTATTAGTCAGGTGGTGTTGTAATATGCTTTCAGTTATTCCCATGTCAAACTATGCGATCCGAGATCGCAAAGGAACAACAGCATTCTACGTTTTACTCAAGAAACGTCCTGGAATTACATTAAAACTATTTGATGACTACTGGAGAAACGTTCATGGACCAGTCTGCGCTCGTCTACCAGGTCAATATCAATACTGGCAGTTTCATGTAGAACATAGTCAAAACGATTTGTGGCCAATTCATCCAGGTATTGAATATAACCTCCCCCCTGAAGACCAGTTCGACGGCATTGCCGAATTAACCTTTACTGGCGAAAAAGAACGTCAAACTTGGTTTCAAGCAGCAGCCATCTTAATGGATGACGAACATAACCTATTTAACAAAGCTATTGGTTATAATACCAGCTCGAATAATTCCCAAACATATGTCGATCGCTTGACTGCTGGAGATCCAAACGGAAAAATTGATTGTCTCAAACTGCACGTTATGGTTAGAAAAGCCGATCGTGTTAGCCTAAGTGCCTTTCGCGAGTACATGAGCGCTCGTTTTGCTACAGCGATTGTTCAAAGTAATTCAGTGCTAAAATTTCGACTGCATTTATTTGAAGAAGTCGATAATTCTCGTCCAGATGCAGGTGGAGTAGTACATTTAGAGCCTTCAGAAAAGCAATATCATGCAGCCTTTGAAATTGCTTTCTCTAATACTTTGGAAAGGGAAAAGTTTTTTGCTTCAACGGACTATAAAGCTGCAACTGAAAACATTAGCCAATACGTCAAACAAATCAGCCCTTTTCCCGAACGGACTGCCTATACTTTTGTCTACGCTGGCGCAATGACTTTAGCGGGTCAACGAAGTTCCACTGTTGCCGAGTTAATTACAGAGGCAGGAGCGCTCAATCAACTACAGGAAAACATTGTTGCTTTAATGAGCGGTCAGACTTATAAGAGCAATGAGGGTCAAGGAGGCACTATCAATTTATCTAGTTCTAATTCTCAATTTTTAGTTTCCAATACACAAGGAGAAACAACTATGTTAGAAACACTTCCAGGGACTGCTTCGGAGCTAGCCCAGCGTTTATTTGCCCGAGGGGAAGCCTTTGATGCCCAAGGATTTATCGAATTTTTCACCGATACGCCTTTGTATCAATTTGGTAATTATCCGCCTTGTTTTAGTAAAGCTGAAATCGAACAATCGATCAAAGCCTTTTTCAGTCAGGTTACGGCTCTATATCACGATATTAAGATGATGTGGGAAGTTGGTGACACTTTATTCGTGGAAATGGATGTTACTTACTGGCGTAAGGATGGCTCTGTAGTTAACCTTCCTTGCTGTGATATCTTCCGCTTAAAAGATGGAAAGTTCTCAGAATTACGTATTTTCATGGATGCTAATCCTGTAGGCGACTCCACAATTCCTATTCCCAATACATCATCCGTCATGACTTTAAGTGGGGGCAGAAGATATACTTCACCAGAAGTCATGAAAAATTATTTTATTAATAATCCTGAAGGGCAAAAAAGGGCAAGTAATGGTAATGCACCTAAATGGTCAAAAATACCCGCTAGATTTACTCTAGTCGAAGTTTAAGACCGCAAAAACATTTCTGAAAGTAACGACAGGGAACGCAATCATGTACACGCACGGCAGAAAACAAGGTTGTCGCATCAGTTTGGACTATACCTATAAAGGATTACAGATTGCCTACTTTGAAAACGAGTTGCTTAGGGTTGGTCTGTTACTAGATAAAGGCGCAGACATTTTTGAATTTACCTATAAGCCTTTTGACCTAGATTTTATTTGGCAATCTCCTTTATCTTTGCGTCGTCCATTTGCTGCTACTAACGCACTGCCTGAAGGGGCTTTCCACGACTACTATTATGGTGGATGGCAAGAGATTTTGCCTTCTGCTGGATGGTCAGATTCTCCTTATCAAGGAACTTATCAAGGTTTACACGGCGAAGTTTCGCTGTTACCAGTAGAAGCACATCTGTTGAGAGACACAGAAGAGGAAGTTGCTCTTGTAACCAAAGTTAATCTTTATCGCTCACCATTAAAGTTAGAACGCACTTTTTCTCTGAAACGGGGAATAGCAGCATTATTTATTCGGGAACGGCTAGTCAATGAATCTTCTGGTGAGTTTGCTATTATGTGGGGGCATCATCCTGCTTTGGGCGAACCGTTTTTGGATGATAGTTGCGTAGTACAAACTCCAGCTTCTAAAGTCGAAGTTATGGAATATCATCCCAATGGTCTATGGCAGCCAGGTGATAATTATGATTTTCCCAAGGTAACAAACAGACGTACTAATCAGCTAGAAGATATTACTCGTATTCTGCCTCAAACAACTCGCTCTGTAGATGTACTCTTTCTCAAAGAATTAGCCGAGGGCTGGTATGGCATTACCAATCATCGATTAGGTGTCGGGTTCGGAATGGCATGGGATATAGAGCTATTTAAATATCTTTGGATGTGGCAGGTTTACGGTGGTCATACTGATTATCCTTGGTATGGGCGAACATATACTTGCGCCCTCGAACCTTTTACTAGTTATCCACCAACAGGAATTAACAATGCTATTAAAAATGGTTCAGCTAGGATTATGCAGCCTGGTGAAATCATTGATACGGAAATTGTCGCTGTTGCTTATCAACAACCAGAGATAAAGCGGATTAATCTCAGCGGCATAGTGGAATAAATCTAAAGAAGTTATCAGTAAAGAAAGTGTTGAAGGGTCGCAACTTGGTTTTAATCGGCAGTATTTTTGAAGGAATTTAAACATGCAATTGAATAATAAAGTAGCCATCGTCACTGGTGGTTCCAAAGGTATTGGTTCGGGAATTGCCCATGTTTTTGCTCAACGAGGAGCAAAAGTCGTGGTGGTTGCTCGTAACAAAAAAACTGGTATGCAAACAGTGGAAGAAATTCTCAATCTCGGCGGAGATGCTATTTTCGTCCCTTGTGATATTTCTAGTGAAGCAGAAGTTCAAGCAATGGTTAAAGCCACTCTTGATGCTTATGGACAAATTGATGTTTTAGTCAATAATGCGGGTGTAGGAGTCTATAAATCCGTGGTGGAAGCAACCAGCGATGATTGGGATCGCTGTCTCAATATCGATCTTAAGGGAGTATTTCTCTGTTCTAAATATGTCATTCCTCATATGCAGACGATAGGGAAAGGTGCAATTGTCAATATTTCTTCCGTTCATTCTCAAGCGACAGCAAATGGTACTGGACCTTATGCGGCAGCTAAAGGTGGTACCACAGCATTAACTCGCAGTATGGCAATTGACTATGCTCCAACTATTCGAGTTAATACTATTTCACCCGGATGGGTAATGACACCTTTGATTGAACAGCTTTTTAATACCTATGACGATCCTAAAGCACAACAAAAATTGATTGAAGATAGACAAGTTATGAAGCGAATTGGAACTCCTCAAGATATCGGTAATGCAGCGGCTTTCTTAGTTAGCGACGAAGCTTCTTTTATTACTGGAACAGAGCTATTTGTTGATGGTGGATTAACGGCTTTGCTCGAAAGCTGGTAAGTGACAGATCACTTTACTGTATCCATTAAAGATTGATTTGTAGTTAATTTATAGTTGAGGCTTAATATTAGATATGGTTGCATTAGATAATTCAGTACGTACAAACACAGTTACTCTCGATGATGCTCGTAGAGTAATTGCTGCGGCAGAACAAAAAGCGATCGCAATTGGTCAACCAATGAACATTGCTGTAACAGACAGTGGTGGTAACCTAGTTTCCCATGTACGCATGGATGAGGCTTGGGTCGGCAGCATTGATATTTCGATTAATAAAGCTTACACTGCCAGAGCATTTGACATAGAGACTAAAGACTTGGCAACTCATAGCCAGTCTGGAGGGCAGTTTTTCGGGATACATGCTTCCAACAATGGTCGGATTATGGTTTTTGCTGGGGGTATTCCTTTGAAGCGAGAAGATCTAATAGTAGGTGCAATTGGAGTCAGTGGTGGTTCTGGCGAGCAAGATCAATCCGTGGCCGAAGCAGGGGCTGCGGCAATTTAGACATCTAAAAACAGATACTTAATAACAATTTAGCGATACGTTAATCATGATTGAAAGAATTTTTCACTGTAATATTAATTGCACCAATCTAGAGAGATCATTGGAATTCTATAAGATGATCGGCTTTAAAGTCATACTCGATTTTAAGAATGGAATGAGCAGCGAGGCCATGGCAAAAGCATTTAACCTGCCTCAAGCTGAGTTGCGAGGAGTTCATCTTGTTTTAGAAGATAGTGCTAATGCGCCTCGAATTGATTTAGTTGAGTTTCAGAAACCTAAAACTGAAGGTAAACCTTATTCTCATCTGCATAACACTGGAGTAGCTAGGATTTGTCTATTAGCTAAAGACATCAATCGGGTTTATGAGGATCTCAAAACTAAAGGAGTAAACTTCTTTTCAGAGCCACAACGATTACCAGGTACAGATGTCACTATTGCTTGTTTTACAGATCCAGATGGAACTGTGTTAGAACTTCTTGAAGGAGACTTTTAACATAATAGTTACCCATATGTATCTTTAAGCATCTAAAATCAGGCTGTTGAACCTAAACTCTCTGTATATATTGTTTAAAAATGTTCGAAAAACAGTGTTGCTGAAAGTGTAATGATAAAGCGATTTGTCGCATGTTAATTCATAAATAAAGACTGTTTATAAAGTTACCAACCAGAATCCAAAACCTACGAGCAGCAATATTTATGCATCATTACTCAAATCAGCAACGCCCAAAAAGCACTTGCCAGCAAAATTGAAAAGAGAAAAAGTATTAGTATTTTGATATTTATCATATAATTCGCATTACTAATATATCTGGTTCTTATACTGAGCGCGTTATTCCTCCGAGACAAAGCATAATACTAATAACCAGTTTTTTTGCGTACTTGTTTATCAATAATTTCTCTATACTCAGATCTTGCACCAAGAAAAGTTGATGTGTTGAGTAATAGCTGGAGTGATGATAAATAGAGTGTTTTAGGTTGTTCTCTATTAAATAATTTGAACTACTAATAACTATTAGAAAAAACTCTATGAAGAGAAATAATTTATTCAACCCGATGACCAACGTTTTCTTCATTGCTATACAAATCTAACCAACTCTATTTTAGTGATTCAATAGCTCTAGTTAATTCATCAATTTGATTCCTTCTAACGACGGCTAAAACTCCATCGATATGTGCTTGACTTCCAGCTTTTTATAGATGTTGAAAACGGGAATATTCATTCTTTTTATTGGTTTGGTCAAAAAACCTTACTTGGAGTTTATCGTTGGCTAATTCTTTCTTTTATATTTAATTTTTTGTTTATCGAGTTTTTTTTATTTCTTTGGATTGGCTTTTTTACTGTTTGAATATTCATATACTTTGGTTTATATTTCCAATAATTTAAATGATATTTAGAAGTTTTACTCTCAGTTTATTAGCTGGATTAGCTACTGGCATTGGTTCTCTGCCCATATTACTTTCACCGCAATTAATCAACAGATTTCAGTGCTTATTAATCGGATTTAGCGCTGGAGTAATGTTAGCTGCAACAATATTTTCACTACTTATTCCTAGTATACAAGCTACTATTTTTCTAAGATATTCTGCATATATAGCTATCATAATTATAATTTTCGGTATTTTTTTAGGCTGGTCTTTTTTATGGATTGTTGAGCTTTATTTTTCGCGTTGGCTCAATTTAAAACCCGAACAGACACCCCAACTACACACGGTAAATCAGATTTGGTTATTTATTATTGCAATCACATTCCATAATTTTCCAGAAGGGTTAATTGTAGGTGTAGGCGTAAGTTCAGAAAATTTTTCTGGAGATTTTGGATTAGTTTTGGGAATTAGCTTGCAGAATATACCAGAAGGGTTGGTTATTGCTTTATCTCTAAAAACTTTAAATTATCCTGCTCCCTATGCAATAGCTGCTTCATTTTTGTCGGGTTTAGTAGAGCCAATTGGTAGCTTGGTTGGAACTAGTCTTATTACATCAAATCAATTTATCTTACCTTGTAGTATGGCTTTTGCAGCAGGTACAATGCTGTTTGTTCTCGTAAACGAAATTTTACCCAATATTTATCGAAATAGTTCTATTGAAAATATTATAGCTGTCATAACAGGTTCAATAATTATGACGGCTATAGATGTTTTAGGAACACTTTGAATGTTCTATGCCCCTCTTCTGTCACTCTCCGAGATTAAAGGGTAGTAGAAACAGAATTTATCCATACTCTTGTGGAAAACGAGTGTAAAAATCTTCAGTGGGATAGCAAGCAAGCTGCTGAGAGATTTGTTTAAGGCGTTCTGTTAACTCTGATTAAGAGAGAAGTTAAACTTGAATAATTAGTCAAAATCACCGAGTAAATTACTCTTAATATACGAGTGTTTAGTAGTTGACCGCACTTCAACTTGAGATTAAAACAAGATGGAAAGAAAAAAGACTACTTCCATTAAAACAAACCAAAAGAAAAAAAATATCGCTCCTGTAGATATAATGGAAATAAGCAAAGTTGCTGATTTACCGAATACAGAACCGCCTTTATATCGAAAAGACGAATATTTTACTCCTGCTGCTACTTCTGCTCCAATGGTGTCTAGTCTCCGCGCCCAGTTAAGAAAAGATTTATGGGATCAAGACCCTTCAGGACTAGCCTTTTTTCTACATCGGGCTAAAGGAAAATCCAGCAACATTATCGAGCATTACATTACCAATCCTGGTGATATCTCACTTCTCCCTTGGGATGAAGCTTTACAAATTATTGATAAATTTGGCACAAATACCGCCAAACTGCACCTAATCTTTGCTGCTCATACTATGAGACAGGAACTCCCTTGGGAGAGCAAATTTACGCTTTCTGCTAATGACCTAATTACTGAACTAGGTTGGGACAAGCGCACGGACTTAAAGAAAACTCAAAAACTCAAAGAAATAGCAAAGTTAGCATTTGCTTTGGGATGTCTGACTATTCAAGCTACTTGGGTTGAAGGACACAGTAACAATAAAATTTCATGTAGCGTACAAACTTCTCGCATCTGGGAGACCTATATAGATGTTCAAAGCGAGCAGCTTAACTTAGAAAAAAAGATAGATAAGTCTACCGACGTTTACATTACAATCAGACCTGGACTTTGGACAGATGCTTTTCTAAACAAAGCTGGGTGCGAAGCGAAAAAAGCTCTATACCAATTTGGTTATTTAGCTCAAGATATTCTCAAAATCGATCCTTATCAAGACGATTTAGCGTTGCGATTGGGACTTCATCTAACGGTAGAAAGCAGATTTCATATCAGTGGAACTTATAAAGTACAAACTCTACTCGAAGCACTTTTACCAAAAACAACGATCAACGAAGCTTTGGATGACCGAGACAAAGCTCGTAAACTTACCAATCGCTGGAATTATGCTTTAAAAGTATTATCTGAGCTAACAAGAGCATTTCAAATTGAGTTTGACGCAGCTACTTATCCAGAAGAATTACGTCCTAGTAGCAAAATAAGAAAACCACGAGGTTACTTCGAGCAGTTACTGGCAGCTAAAATTACTATTCATCCTCCAGCCCCGATTCCAGAGTTATTAGCTGCTAAAACTCAACGAAAACAGGTCAAACCCAAAATTGGCTCATCGCCAAAAAATGTCAAAGAGCCAACAAGACAAACCATTACACTAACAGGGACTCAAATCAAAAACGCTCGACAAGCAAAAGGCTGGAGTCAGGGACAACTTGCTGGTTTTCTGGGAGTATCTCAAAACTTAGTTTCTCTCATTGAACGAGATAAACGGTCTATCAATAAAAAGCTTAGAACAAAAGTAGGCAAGCTTCTCGAAGTTTAAAACAAGATTTTGGTTTTAAAACAAATTTGACAAAAAATCGATCTCAAAACTTTGATATATATAAGTTATAGCTTTAAAACAAACTTTCTAGAGTGGTGCAACAAAGTTTTTGCTACCTATTTATTACCTAAAATTTTTATGTAATAAAAGCTAAAAGCATTTTTTTTCTTCGTGGTGGCGATCGGTTTCACAAGTAATTTATGTTTTAAAAAAGAAATTTTTGTTTTAAAAGAAAAACTTGAAAAAATCGACCTCAAAACCTTGCTATATATGAATCAAAGCTTTAAAACAAGCTCTCTAGAGTACTGCCACAAACTCTCTAGAGTACTGCCACAAACTTCTCTAGAGTACTGCCACAAACTCATTTTTACAATTTATATACAGCAACTATTTCAGCGTTTTAAAACAAGCCTGATAAATATATATATTTAGATCAATATAGATCCAATTCAAAACACGAATTTTCAATCTCTGGCATGATGCAATAGTTACTGAATCTTTGTAATGCTAGATGACTACCTTTCAATCAGTAAATTTCATTTCAACAAAACAAAAACTCATCGGCGGACTAAAACGTATTGTTGCTAAGTCCCTCGCTCTTCCTCTTGTACCAATAGGGAACAAAAAACAACCTCTAGGCGATCGCTGGCAACAACGTCCGTTTACTGCCACCAAATTAATCGAGGCAATCGAGGGGGGGGGAGTCAAAATTCCTATCCAAGGTAAGACTAAAAAAATTCAGCCCCTCGGATTTGGGGTAATTACGGGTCGTTCCTTGACCATCGATGGTAATCACCATTTTCTGATGGCACTAGACCAAGATGGGGCTTCTGCGTGTCGTAAAATTGATGAACTGTCTGAAGGTAAACCTTTACCAAAAACCGTGGCTTTTACTAGTGATCGCCCTGGACGCTGCCAATACTTGTTTTTGATTCCCGAACAGTACCAAAATGCGATTAAAACCAAAAAAATTAAAACAGGCGTAATCGGGGACGATGGCAAAGGAGAACAATTAGAATTTCGCTGGTCTAATCTGCAATCAGTACTTCCACCTTCAGTTCATCCTACTACTGGAGCGTATCGCTGGGTTGAAGGTTGCGCCATAGATGAAACGGAAATCGCGCTCGCTCCTGATTGGATTATTGAGCAGATGTTAATCGAACCTCTTAAGCAAGGGAGCAAGGAAGTTGGGGTGCAGGAGAACTTCGCTTCACTAGAAAGCAGGGGAGTAACTACTGCTAATTTCACCTCTGCACCAGGGCAAAGTAAGTGGACAGAAAGAGACTATGCTCTGTCCTATCTCGATGCCATCTCTTGCTATCGAGCCGATAACTATGACGAATGGTTGTCAGTGGGAATGGCACTTCATAGCCTCGATGATTCATTACTGAGTTCATGGGACAAATGGTCTTCTCAATCGGCTAAATACTTTCCAGGTGAATGCGAAAGAAAATGGCACTCATTTTCTACAGGTGGTGGTGTAACTTTAGGAACTTTGGCACACATGGCAAAACAGGACGGATGGCAAAGCCCCTTTACTGACCAAAGTAATTACTTTAGTAACCGTAATAATTTTCTTTCTGGGACTAGGAAAAAAACAACTGTCACCAGTGACACTTCGCCAATTGGTGACAGCTCAAAAGTAGAATTACTAAGCCTTGAAGCTATTGTCACTATTGTCACCGATGTTCTCAAAGCTGGATTGACAGACTACGCAGAACGCGCCGAATTAGATTCTATTCAAGCTCGTTCGGTAATTAGTAAAGCTGCTTTCTGGCAAATGGTAGCAGCAATTCGCACCAACCTTGATGAAATTCAACCAGAAGATACGGAGCAATTTAATCGGTTAATTGATTGGCACAACGCGACTCTAGATTTTAAGCAAGTTCTTCCTCAACCCTTAGCTGATGCTTTCAATCGCGATGCTGCTATTTTGAATATCGACCCCGTTAGCTTGTGGCAGTATTTTCTCCCCACTGTGCTTTCATTAACTGGAAAACGAGTTAGCTTAGACGTAGAATCCCATAAGATTCCAGCGATCGCCTGGACTTGTATTGTCGGAGAATCTGGTACAGGGAAAAGTCGCGCCGAATCCCTGATCCTCGGCAATCTCAAACAAAAACAACACCGAGAAAAAAAACGCTGGCTAGAACAAATGCAGGAGTATAAACAAATTTGCCAGAGTAAAAGCAAGAATGATGATCTAGAAATACAACCTCCTGCTCCCGAACGAAAATATCTGTTTGAAGTAGCTACTATTCAAGCAGTAATGCGAAGATTGTCCGAGCAGCACGAAAATGGCTCTATTTGGGCTAGAGATGAGATAGCTGGACTATTCAAGTCTCTGGGTCAATTCCAGGCGAAAAAGGGCGATAACGAGGGGCTGGAGTGTCTACTAAAAATGTGGGATGGTTCTGGTTCATTTGTTGACCGAGTTAACGCAGAAACCGATTCTTATGCAGTTCCAGAAACCCGTTTAAGCATAGCTGGGGGAATTCAGCCTGGGGCTTTTCGCACTGCTTTTAAAGATCCCCACGACGCTCAAGGACTTCAAGCACGGTTTCTTTATGCTATTCCTCAAGTATTTCCAGCCAAACGAGTCAAAGGTTACTGTCAGTTAAGCGATATTCTGCCTCCACTTTATGATTGGCTTGACCGATGCCCTGTAGGGACAATTAAACTATCGAAGGAAGCAGACTGTCGTTATAGCAACTTAATAGAGCAAATCGGATTACAAGCAGAACAAAGTTCCTGCCCAGCAGTTCGCGCTTGGATGCGTAAACTGCCTACTCAAATGCTGAGAATAGCTTTAGGGTTGCATTTAGTGGAATGTTATTACAATCGCTCTTTTTCCTTTGCAGAACTACAGCTAGCTACTTTAGAACGAGCAGTAGAAATATGTCGTTATTACCGTAGTGCTTTTACCGTGGTTCAAGAAAAGACAGCAGATTCTGATAATATCAGTTCAATTTTGCTCAAGATCTGGGATCTGGCAACCATAAAAACCGACGGTGTGACTCCCAGAGACATTTATCGGAGTATCAAAGCAATTAGTCGTCGCGCCCAACAAGTCGGTCAAAGCGCAAGTACATACACGGTTGAATTGATAACCAAACTAGTGCAAATGGGTAAAGGAACATTGGAAAAAAATGGACGTTCAATTCGCTTTTTTGCTCTTTTTGACCCACCGAATAATCCAACCCCAACCTCGACCATTCAAAATGAATCTGATTTATCGATAGCACCAAGTAATCAAGATTCAAACGATAAATTTTCTAAGTCAGTGACAGATGTGACAGACCCTCAAAGCAATCACTCACAACACTTAGAATCGTCAACCTCCATAGATGTGTCACCAGTGACATCTACCGATTCTCCAGAAACAGTGGAGGCAGAAAAAAGTAATTTGAATTCATCTAGATCATCAAATGATAAATTTCCTTCAGAGCATCAACAAAATTTAAACTGGCTACTTCAATTTTTAGCCGACTTAGAATCAACTCCTGCACCACATAGAAGATTTACTTCTCTAGAACAGTTAGAAAATTTGTTCAATGAGTTAGAACAACGAGCTAAAAATTGTTACGACCAATTGCTGGAGACATGTCCCGATTATCTAGAACGTGTTGTTAGGGCTAGGGAAACTGTGAGTAATTGTTTTCCTTCATCCTGTTTGTAACAGCAGTACTAGCTATCCTTTAGTCACATATATCGTATTGTAAAGTCTGGCTCTAATTAAATCTCCGATTTTTGCCCCTGTAAGATAAAAAGCTGGATGTTCTGGGTCGCCTGTGGTTGGTCTATCTATTCTCAAGATCTCATCAGGCTGATAATGCTTCATTGCCAATTTTTCTAAGTTAATTGTGCCATCTTGGCTACTGTTCATAAGTTGATCGTTTAATACTTAGATGTTTGACTAAATTTAGGATAACTTTTTACAGTTGAGTTCGTGAAAAAGAGGACGAAAAAATTGAAATTAGTTAAGTTTGGTTAACTTTTTTACTGTTATTTTGATTTTTGTTGGCGAATTTGACACAGCTTGGCAAATTCAACTTAGGTATGGCGATTAGCCCGAAGGGCTACGCCGTTGCGTAGCTGCCGTAGGCATAGCGATCGCACTTTCTTTAGTTATGTCCATATCTGTATAAACTTAATCTAGAAGTCTTTTTGAGCGAGCAGCTAAAGCCATGAATGCTAAAGAATCTCTCTTAACTGAAATTGAAGCAATTCCCGAATCATTAATACCAGAGGTGTTGAACTATGTTCAATACATCAAATACAAACATCAGAATGAGAAACTAGAAACTGTTTTACTTAGTGAATCAGCATTGGCTAAGGATTGGTCAACCCCAGAGGAAGATGAAGCATGGCAACATTTGTAAAGGGAGACGTAGTTATTGTTCCTTTCCCCTTCTTAGACTTAAGCCAAGCCAAAAGGAAGTAACCAATAAGATTATTGAGATTTTACAGTGATTATTGAATTGGCGATTAGTTTTCTCTACTCAATCAACTTTTCTAACTTTGCCAATAACGATTCCAATTGTTTTCGCTTCTTGGCATCACTCCAGAGTTTTTTGGCTTTCTTGGCTTGCTTATAGGTAGTGTCAAAACGAGTTTTTAATTCTGATTCTTGCTTGGGTGCTTGTTCTGCTTTAATCAGTTCGCGGATTTGACTGAGAGATAGGGAAGATACGAGCGCATCTTCTAGTAATTGTTTTCTAGTTTCTTTATCGGTAAGACGCTTGAATTGGTTCTAGGACGTACTTAAGACGCAGATCTCGCATATCAGCTACAACTAACTCTAATTCTGCCGAACTGAGATCGACAGAAGCGGGAACTAAATCTAGTCCGTGAATATTGGTGTGAATCGGGAGTTCTTGTTGGTCGATAATCCCGTCATAGATAGTTTGTGACAACTCATTTGGTTCGAGACCCATAAAATTGGTCAAGGTGGCTTGAGGGTCTATATCGATAAGCAGTACACGATAGTTTGGTTTTTTTTGGGGCGATTTAAGTTGTGACAAGTGATAGCCAAGATTCATGGTTAGGGTCGTCTTTGCCACCCCTCCAGCTTGGTTAAACAGTGCGAGGATTTTGCTCATCTAAGTTTTTTGGTAAACCTCATCTAGAGTAATCTTAGCTCGCTCAAAAAGCTAGAAAAATTAATGATGTGATATCGCCTTACTGTATAGAACAAAGGAGCTAGATTATGGGTGAGGCGTAATTGCTAAGATCGTTAACTCATCGCGATTGGGACCATAGTACCAAAAAACTCGAAAGGCAGCAGGAGTTTGGTTTTCTACGTAAGCTTCAAAAACTTCTTCATCATTGAGTCCCGATATACTATCGTATTTATGAGTATTTAAACTGGGATGACGTAAGTTAACCTCCATCAATCCCAGGGTTTTCAAAATTTTTTTGTGCTTTTTCGGGTCGGTTCTTTTGAGGTTTTCCAAAGATTTTTTGGCTTCGGAGGTAAACTTTAATTTAAATTTCACGCTTCAATCTGTAATATCTAAATCTGCATATTCAGCAAAAGAACCTAGAGCTTCTGTTTCTCCTGCTTCAGCTTCTTTTAATCCGCGTTTTAAAGATGAGAGAGCAGATTGATTTTTCCAGAGCCAAATTTCCTTTTCTGGTATGTTGACAATTGGGTCTAGTAGAATTTGTCCCAATTCGTTAATCATTACTCTGTAATTCTTTTTCTTAGCTACTGCACCTAATGTTAAACGCCCTCTATCATCAGCACGAGATGAGTGTTTGATTTCTTGAAAATTTGAGTTGGCTATAGGAGTGTTTGGAGTCATTTTCTTACTTAAACAATTGTAGTAACCCAAAAGCTGCTAAGACTTGTTTTTTATAGGTTAGCATAATTTGTGGGTATTACCCACTTACCCACAAAAATGCTTTGAACTATAAACTGAATCGCCCCACTGCTCAAACTATATACCGCTTATCCTGGTACAGACATCTTAGTTATTGTAGTTTGGATAGGGCATCGCGTATCTTAGGATTAACCCATTTTAATTTCAAGTGTTTACAATTTTTGGCGTTCGCTAGCAGATAAATAAAGTGATCGCACCCTTTAGATATTAATAAACTGACTCGAACCGCTATTAGGATTGATATGGAGATAACGTTCTGTCGTCTCCAACTTACTATGACCAAGAGATTGCTGTAACAGTCTCAAATTACAACCAGCATTAATGGCATGGGAAGCATGGGAATGTCTCAACCAGTGACAGGATGCTTTCTCCGATACACCAGAGCGTTTCGCACAATCCTTAACAATCCTAAACACCATCGTCCTTTCTAGTGGTTTACCAGTCCGAGAGACAAACACCGCCTCAATAAGTTTAGGTAGCCTCATCAACAGTTCCCAAACCCGAGCAGGAATCAACACCACGCGGGTTTTACCACCTTTACCCAAGACGGTACATTTACCTCCATTGTCCGTTGGTTGTAAGTCTCCCCAGGTTAAACTACACACCTCCGATACTCTTAAACCACAGCCATACATCAGACACAAGAGGGCGCGATTACGCTCCGCGTACAGCATATTAGGGCGATCGCCTTCGTTTTTAGTAGCCTCAATCAGTTTCAAACAATCTGCTTCTGATAGGATGCGTTGGGCTAACTTTTCCTTGACTCTGGGGCATTTAATATAGCTGCCGACATTAATTTCTAAATACCCTACCTTGACCCCATAGCTAAAGAGTGACTTAATCGCTCTAATCTTATTGGCGACGGTAGAGGGCGAATCTGTTAACTCAAGTCGTCTGTGCCATAGCTGCAAATCTTCAATCTGCACTTGGGCTAAAGGTTTATTGATGAAGGCTCTAAACCCCGTGACAATGCTGCTGTAACTTACCTGTGTGGTTCTACTTTTATCTCCGAGCCAGATATAGACCAGTGAGCGCTCGCATTGGGCGCGAGTCAAGCGTTCCCTGCCGTTCAACGGCAGGGCTTGCGCTCTTACGCCTTCCGCGGTCACCCGTTCCCCGCCTTCGGCTTGCGGGTGACCGTTGGTTAGGATATTAGTATTCATAGTTCAACAAACCAGAGAGTTTTGTTGAATTGAACAACAAAGCGCGATTACGCGCTCTTTGTTGTTTCGGTTACTGTTAGTCATTGGTATAATAAGCGATAGGTTGAAAAACAAGGTTCGCTTTACAGATATACAGTCGGAAAGCTTCTTTTTCAATTTTATATCTCACTTGAATACTTACAAAAAATAAAGTTATATCAGCTATCTGAGCTTTTACTTTACAAAATTACATTTTTTCAGATATACATAATTACAAATGTAAATAAACTAGCTGAAGATTACTAAAACTATTGAAGTTCGCCATGCCACAGAAGAAACCATCGAGGCTTAGTAACAA
This sequence comes from Waterburya sp., assembly GCA_051658085.1. GTDB lineage: Bacteria > Cyanobacteriota > Cyanobacteriia > Cyanobacteriales > Xenococcaceae > Waterburya. The sequence continues at coordinate 5,169 of JBOFLX010000003.1, read as the reverse complement.
ACCAGGAAAAAATTCTCAACCAGTAAAAGCCGATAGTGGGGTAGAGAGTCGCAACGGTGACAATGATCTAGCTAACCAGTCAGAATCTAAAGGTAAGACTAAACGAATTACCTTCGAGGTATCACAAGAACAGCATCAAGCAACCAAAATACTCGCTGCCCAAAAAGGTATGACTATTAAAGAGTTGATGCTATCGCTGTTAGTCACCGAACTAAATAAACAGGGATAATTAACGAAATGTTTTCCGCCATGTTTTCAAATAGTTACCAAGTAATAATTAAAACCAATAGCAGTGAAGGAGAATTAGCGATACTCACACCAGCAACTCAATCGGATATGCCCGAAGAGTGGAGTTGTGACTGGTTAAATATTTGGCAAAGAATGGATAGTGACTGTCAAGCTATTATCAAACTGGACTATCAAAATCAGATTTGGGGATTAATGCGTTATGGAATTTATCCCTATCCAGGTACACCTAAATTTGTAGAAATCGAACATTTAGAAGCTAATCCAATGAGCCAAGGACAACGATTACATCGTTTAGTTAGTCCTATAGGAAAATGGCTAATTTGGTATGCAATCTGTGGGGCGTGTTCGACTTGTAAAGTTTTAGACAATGCTCCTTTAGTAATCTTGGTATCTGTAGAAGATGCCTTTGAGTATTATCGCGATACAATAGAGATGGAATATGTCGGAGATACAACCTTAGCCCCTGGTGAAGATGGATATGCCTTTAGATTCACAAAAAGACAAGCAATCACATACACCCAAAAACACGAAAATCAATGGGGAAGAGGAACAATTATTGACCCCCCAACAAGTAATGGTGGGTAGATCTAAGGTAATGACCCACTCCGAACGTCAGGCTTATTTAAAGAATTCAGAATTAGGCAAGTTACTAGGTGTATCCCATTTACTGTAAGAGGTAAAACCAGGGCAAAACTAGAATCAAGCCGATTAGCTTTTCTACGTAGGAAAATAAAGGACTTTATTTTGGTAGTGAGCTAAATAACTGACGAACGCTCTCCAGATTGCTGTTGAGCCTAATCAAATGGTTACTATAAAGTAAAAACTCTGTAAAATTGTCAAACCCATGCTGGGGAGTTCCCCAGACCCCCAAACCACAAGGATGTCAGTCGCCTGAATCTAGTTTGAGGGCTACGGGTTGAAAGTAAGCAGGCAGGCAACTGACACCGCTTCGCTATAAGCTATCCTTTAGTCACATATATCGTAATAATTAAATAATCTGTGAAAGATGTATAGAGAAATAAAATGCAGATAAAAAGGAATTAAATATGAAGAAAAACGAAGCAAATAATTTACAAAAATAAAAAAATATCTAAAGAAAAAAGAATAATAAGTAACAGTAAATTGAGAAAAACGAAGAGAAGCAAATAGAAGCTTAAAGAAGCTAAAGTGTTTATAAAATAAGGTATTAGCGAATTAAAAAGCCAGAAAAAGAAACAAAAATTAAACAAGATCTAAGTAACTACTAAAGTTAAGTAAAGAGCTAAAAATCGAGTCTAGATCAAAAATGAAGTCAAGATAAGAAATCAAGTGCCAGAAAAAACCCAATCTGAGCTGGGGAGGAAGAGGCAATGAGTTGGGCAAAAGAAGAGCTAGCAAGAGCAGATTTGGGAGATCTACGCAGGAATAAGCGATTAGTCCTCATAGTCTCAGATTTAGCTGGCAAACCCCATGAAAGCGTACCCCAAGCAAGTAGAGACACAGCTTATATTACCTATAAAAATTATAATAAACAACAACAACAATGGCTCATTTTTTTTCTGTTAAATAAAATTACAGTTACCCATTTAATACTTTATTTAATGAGTAATACACTGTACTGTTAAGTGCATGATGCTCACATTACAGAAAGGAATTGACCCTAACACTAATAAACCCATCTGGGTAATGCTCGACGAAGACTATCAGGTAGTCGAATCCATACAGCGTTACTTGACTTCTTTAAGTGCCACTAGATCGCCAAATACGGTGAAGGCATACGGAACTGATTTGAAGCGATGGTGGGAATTTCTCCATCACAAATGCTTGGATTGGCGTAATGTCAATCTGCATCAGGATTTAGAAGATTTCGCTTATTGGCTCAGAATAGGAGATACATCTAAAGTAATTTCCTTACAGCCAGTAGAAGCAATTAGGTCGGAGAAAAGCATTAATCGAGCCATCACCGCCGTTTCGACTTTTTATGACTATCACCTGTGTAATAAGACAGTGGATTTTAGCAAGTTTGAGAGGTTTCACGCAGTTTATAAGACTGGTAATAGCAGAGTTGGTACTACAGGTATCTTGACTGGAATTGCCAAAGCTAAACCTACCAGAGAGAAGTTAGTCAAGCTCAAAGAAACAACCAAATTTCCAGGTTGTTTGACTGATGAGGAGATAGAAACCCTTGTCGATGCTTGCGACCATCTCAGGGACAAATTAATGATTCTGATGTTTAACGGAACAGGAATGCGAAAAGGCGAACTTCTGGGGCTTAAGAATGAAGACGTGGGTGATTTTGGTGATTACTTTGTGCGAGTAGTCAGAAGAGAACATAACCCTAACGGTGCATTAGCAAAAGGACAAGATACTCCCATCCCGCTATAAGATTACCTAAAATAAGGAGAGTCGAAACAAAGCGGTAGAAATGATAAGTAGAACACAAGACCTCAAAAAACAACAATTAAACTTGGAGCAGTGGCAAAAACTGTACTACCAAAATCAACAAAGTTATTTGAGAGCCAGATTGCTAGCCATCAAATTCTTAGAAGAGGGAAAAACCAGAAGCGAAGTCTCACAGTTAGTTAACTGTACTTATAAAACTCTCAGCAGTTGGATTGATAAATATTTAGAAGGCGGATTAGAAAAACTAACCGAGCCAATTAAACATCAAGTTGCACAACGATTAAGCCCATCTCAAAAGCAGGAGTTCAAACAGATGCTTTTGCAACAAACACCAATTAATTATGGCATCGACAGAAATTTGTGGACAGCTAAAATTATGATTCAGATTATCCAACAAAAGTGGAATGTTACGCTTCAAGATAGTCGGATTTATGAAATCATTCGAGAATTAAATCTCTCATATCAAAAAAGCCATAGAGATTATGCTAATGCAGACAAAACTCGACAGATACAATTTGTAGAGTTGTTAAAAAAAACTGAAAATTAACAACCAAAACGAAAAAATTCTATTTTTCGATGAATTCGCGGTGTACGACCGTCCTAGTTTGTTTTATGGATGGGCAGAGAAAAATACTCGACCCGAAATTAAAAGTAATGAGAAAAGGAAACGTCACAAAGTCAATGGACTAATCAGTGTAGATGCCATAAGTGGAGAAGAATATCTACAATTAAAATCAAAGGCTAAGAGCGAAGACATTGCCAGCTATTTTGGTTTGTTATGCGATGATTTATCAAGTCAAGGTTATCGCAAGGTCATAATTATTCTCGATAATAATTCGACTCACAAAGATAAAATGAAGTCTCAGTTAGATACTCTCATGTCTGCCTTAGAAATTAAAGATAAAATTGAAGTCGAGTTTATTCATACTCCACCTTACTCCCCTAACTTTAATTTAGCCGAGTATATTATTCATTTATTGAGACTAAAATTTCTACATCATTTGCCTTTAAATGTGACAATTGAACAAATCGAACAGAAATTGAGCAATTATTTTTTGTCTGAGCAACTTCAGACACCACAACAGATTAAAAATACCATTCGTCATATCTGTGATTTAGTTCGGTAATCTTTGGGTGGGATGGGAGTAGTAGTCATGAAAATCCAAAATATGTCGCAGAAGCTTTACAGGCAGGGGCGTCAGGTTACCTACTTAAAAATACTTCAGCCGAAGATTTAGAACAGGCAATTTGGTCAGTATATCGAGGTCACTCGCAGATAGAATCGAGATTGCTTAAAAAAGTATTAGCTAAAGAACCAATTTCGCAATCAATTAACTCTATAGAGCCAGGCGAGTCTAATGTGGTTGAGGAACAATCACTACAGGAGACATCATATAAATTACAGAGTAATGCTAATAAAGTATTAGATACTAATAATAAACAGCAAAAAAAAGTAGGAGAAAGCATAAAAAGTAGTCAAAATGGCTCGCTGTCGAAGGTACTCCGCCGTGAAACGGCGAAGCCTGCTTCGACTTCGTCGAAGGTACTCCGCCGTGAAACGGCGAAGCCTGCTTCGACTTCGTCGAAGGTACTCCGCCGTGAAACGGCGAAGCCTGCTTCGACTTCGTCAAAAACTAGCTCCCTTAGCGTCAAACCCGTTTTTGAACGCTCTAAAATTGAAACAGAAAAACCACCAAATCAGAGTAAAGAAACATTAAGCACTAAAAAATCGCCAAAAGAGCAAGCGAGTAAAAAGCCTTTCATTCAACAAGACTCGACTAAGCGAGAACAGCAACAGCCAAAAAAAGCAATATCGTTAAAGCTGTTGAAATATTGGATTTGGGGATTGATAGTTATTCCTATTTTATTGATAATGGCAATAGCTTTGGTTCGCTTTTGGAATCGACCCAAACCAAAACCGACTTCAGCTTCTACACCTGTTCGTGCCAAACTACCTGAAATAAAAAAAGTAGCAGCTTTAGGAAGGATTGAACCTCAAGGAGAAATAATGTCTTTATCCGCTCCTACCTCCTTAGAAGCAGTACAGGTAGAACAAATATTAGTACAAACAGGCGATCGCGTTAAAAAAAGACAGATAATTGCTATTCTTGATGGTCGTCAACGTCAGCAAGCGACACTAGATGAAGCAAAAACAAGGTTGACAGTGGCTCAATTTCGTCTGGAGAAAGTCAAAGCTGGAGCTAAACAAGGGGCAATTGGGGCAAGAGAAGCTGCGATCGCTAATATTGAGGCTCAATTAGCTGGAGAAGCACAAACTCAAAAAGCTACCATTGCTAAACTAACTGCAGAATTAGATAATGCTCAAACAGAATTCCAGCGTAATCAACAACTTTTTAATCAGGGAGCAATTTCAGCCTCAGAATTAGATAGTAAAAAATTAACTTTTAAAACTGCTCAAGAACAATTAAACGAAGCCAGAGCCAGCTTAGAGCGCACTGAACGTACTCTTAATGCCAGGCTAGCTCAAGCTCAAGCTACGCTGGAGGAAACGGCAGAAGTTCGTACTGTTGATATACA
>JBOFLX010000002.1:0-6684 GCA_051658085.1 Waterburya sp. | reverse complement strand
TTAGTAAATGGAAACAAGAGTATATACTTAATGGAATAGAGGGGTTAAAACTGAAGCATCAAGGTTCAAAAGGGTATCTAAGCCAGTCTGAAAAACAACAGGTGCTGGTGTGGCTAGAACAAAAAAATGATTGGAATCTCAACGAACTCGAGTACCATCTTGCCCAAGAATTTGAGGTAACGTTTGCGGCCAAATCAAGTTACTACGATTGGTTTCACCATGCTGGAATATCATGGAAAAAATCCCAGAAGAGAAATCCAGGCAAAGACCTGATTGCAGTAGCCGAAAAAAAAAAGAGATTGAACAATTTTTAGCCGAACACCGCATTGAAATTGAATCAGAAAAATTAATAATTTTATTTGTAGACGAATGTCATTTACTCTGGGGTGATATTGGCGGATATGTCTGGGGATGGAGCAACCTATCATTACAGTCAGGAATTTAGAGAATATTTAGAGAAACTAAACCAGGGAAAATCACCAGAAGAATGGCTAGTTAGATGTATTAAATTAGCAGCAAATGCACCCGAACAAAATCCGATAGAGGATGTGTGGTTACAAGGGAAAGAAATGTTAAGAAAATATTGGAATCTCTGCAAAAACTTTAAAGTAGTCAAGTGGTTGTTCGAGTGGACAATTAGCCAAGATTTATTTGACTTTTCTAAACTACAAATGTATGGTTTTTTCTCATGAATCATTCCTGATTGCTATAGTTTAGTTTTGATACCTACTTCATCAAAGGCAATAGTATTAAAATTCGGTTCACCGTAACCTGTAGTATTAGCTTTTAAACTATTAGTTGCAATCATTATTAATGTTGTTAATTAAAGTATGGAAGTGAAAGTATTATTGTTTTTAGTTCTTAGTTCTTAGTTCTTAGTTCTTAGTTCTTAGTTCTTAGTTATTGGTACTTCGTTTGAGATATTAGGTATTAAGCTTCTTCTTTACCCATTACCTACTACCTACTACCTACTACCTACTACCTAATTAGTCTCCTTCTTGGGCATATTGCTTTTGTAATAGGGACATTTGTAGCATCATAAGTTCGCTAGACTCGCTAATATATGCTTGACGAGATTGCAAAAAATGAGTATGAACCTTAACCATTTTTGAGTTATTTTTGGACAGCTTTTCACTAAACATAAATTGATTTTCTAAACTAGGTTGAGGTACAAAACTGTTCTGATTTGAGTTAGAAGAAGTCGTATTGATAGAATTATTAGAATTTGTTTGAACCTGACCATATAAAGGTGACAAATCTAACTCAACACGATGAGCAACCAACTTGGCTAAAGCTTTAAGCAAAGAAACATGATCATCAATACCTCTGCGATTGAGAGAGACTGTTAAATGCTCTTGAGACTTAAGAATTTCGCCAATCCAACGAGAACAGTTACTTCCTGCACCCACTTCAATAAAGATGCGAAAGTTATCTTGGTAAACTTGGTTAACTAAACGAGGAAAATCAAGTTGTTGACAGAGAGTCTGACTGAGGTTTTGAGCGATCGCTTGACTGTCGTAATTAATTGGTTGATATTGGGCAGCGGAATAGAATTTACTAGCTGGCTGATTTTGCACTGGTAAAGAATGAAGTCTTACTAGTTCGTGATATTCTGAAGCCATCGCCTCACAATGAATAACGTGGTTGAAAGGTGCGCGAAAAGAGTCGCAATTAAGGTCTTTAATTAACTGTTGGCAGGCTTGAGGATCGCCAGCGATTACTACTTCTTTGGGGGTACTAATTTGGGTTAAGTAAACTCGACTGGTGTGTTGTATTTGTGCTTGGACTGCGGTAGCTGAAGTCATCAAAACATATGTTCCCCATATTTCTCCATCTTTGCCTATAGTTGGAGGCAATTGCCAGTATTCCCGCACCGCATTTTTAGCCCCAGCTAAACGGTCTTTAAACAGAGAAGATGCGTTTAATTGCTCGCTACTCTGTCCAACATCAGTCCAAACTCCCTGAGAATACATCGCACTGATTTCTCCGAGACTGTACCCGAAGCTACCTTGAGGTTTGACTTGGAAATAATCTCTGAACACTGTGGTCATTAATCCAGCAAAACCAGTTTCAGATTCCAGCATCGCCAGAGGATCGTCCAGCAATTCTTGCTCTTTTGTCTCTAACTGTTTCCTGGATAGTTTGGTCAAACTTCTGGGGTAGAGAAGTTTTTCTAGTTTAGCTAGACGGTTGCGGGTACTTTGAACGATCGCATCGTCAAAAAGTTGAGGAAATAAGCGAAATAAATTTCTTCCTAGTCCAAGATGAGCATTGTAAGCTCCAGGATAAACATAAGCAATCTTGCCCTTCTTGCCTTGAGGATTAACGGTAAAGCAACTACCTAAAGGCGTTTGCCAATCTTGTCCAGTCTCAAAAGCTTGAGCCACTCCTTTCCAAGCGCGGTCTATTTCTCGCAGTAAATCTTGTTTATTTTTTCCCAGAATAACGATCGCATATGGCAGATCACCAGATTGCTGATAGTTATTTAAGTTTTCCTTAACAAGAGAAAAAAGAGAATCGCTATCTGTAATTGATTTTTGTAGTCTGTAAAGCTCTTGCTCTAAAGAGGTGCGATCGCTAGCAGCCAGAGGTAATAGATAAAAAAACTTTTGTTCTAAATCAGAGTTGTAATACTCTTGGCATTCTGAATCTTCTACTAAGATAGAGTGGACATAAATTCCATCTTGATTAGTACTATTAATCGCAGCAACCCTTTCAGTAGCACCTGCTTCCAAAAACCAAGGCTTCGACTGGCTAGCAATATAAAAAGGACTGATTTGCCAAAGCTCTAAGTCTTCAGGGGTAGACCAATCAGGAAAGGCAGGAATATAGCGGAAATAAAGACAGAGAGACGTTTTAATGATGCTAGCGATTTCCGAGACAACACCGATATTAGTTACTTTACCCAGAGCGCAATTAAGAGTAGCTTCAGAAGTTTGATAAGCAGCGATCGCACCTCGGATTTCCGAATTATCTGCTGTTGAATTACTGCAAATATCTAAATAACTGATTGCCTGTGGTTCAATTTGCGCTCGTTCAAAAGCTTCTTGACACGCTTGTACCCCTTCTGAACTAAAGGCGATCGCAGCAATCATTGCATAGATGCGATTCTGTTCCTGTTTGGCGGTTTTTGATAACTTTACCACCAATGCCCCAACAGTTTCGTTGTCCGTGCTGGCAATAATCAGCACCGTATCTACTTTTTTGCTAACTAGAAGCTTTTGAGCCTTGTCGATAGCTTTAAATACAGAATCTGCTTGGAGAATAGGAGTAGAATGATTCAAGTAATCGCCAATCTGATTAACGATACTATTAACTAAACTGTCTTGTTCAGTAGCAACAATGACCGTTATTTTTGTTCCTTTACTGATACGGGCATCTTGAAGAGCATTACTAGCTACCTGAAAAATCGATTTTAATTGTGATGAGGCTGAAAACGTTTTTTTATCTGCGTGTAAAGCAGCAATCTGCGATCCCTCATAAATGCTACGTTCAAAAGCAGCTAATGATTCACAGGTATCAGAATAGATATCCATGCCGACAATAGCTAGTTGTTGATTAGTTATTGCTTGAGCTTCCATCAAATAACTCTCGATAAATGTGTATAACGTTTGATGTGAATTGGCTTTGTTGAGATTTCTTGGTTTTTAGCCCAGTAGGTTGGGTTGAGGAACGAAACCCAACGTTTAAATCTATCAACGGTGTTGGGTTACGGCAAAAACTTTTTTGAAGTTGGTGATTTTAAGTATGAAACTGATGATCAAACTGTTCGTAGCTATAAGTTATAAGCTATAAGCTTTTAACTAACTTTCATTTCTTAGATTAATTTGCTGTCATACCTAGATTCAGCAACGCCGGAAATCATTGGGGTACTTTATGTCGCTATATCTGGAACGTGGTGGCGGTGGGACAGATGTATCTTTATCAAATTCCCTGGGGTGGTTCGTTAGCAATGAAAACCGAACTTTTGCGCCAAACTCCACTACTCAAACAATGGGAACACGCTTTTTGTGAAGATACGATGCTACTCACCGCTTTGCAAAAACTGGGATTAAAGCTGGAAACTGTGCCTTCTTTAATCATGGTCAACCGCGAAGAATGCGACCTACAAAGCTTTGGGCGTTGGGTCAGCCGTCAACTATTAAATGTTCGGCTTTATCATCCAGGCTGGCAGCCAATCACTATCTATGGGGCTGTGACTACTGTGATTCCCCTGCTGGCAATAGTCTTGTTGCTGGTAAGCTTACTTACTTACTGCACAATGGCAGTTGGCGATAGGAATTAGTAGCGGATTAGCTATCTATACAATTTTGACACTGTTACTGATGGCAATTTGGGAACTAGAAATACGTCGCCGACTTAAAATACGCCCAGAATTTCTGCCCCAGTTTTCTGTTCAAATAATCTTTAAACTGTTGATTGCTCTGCCTTTGACTCAATTGGTCTGCATCAAAGCGATCGCTCAGGCTTTATTAACCCGAACAGTTGAATGGCGCGGTATTAAATATCAAATTGAGGGGCCTTGGGATATTCGTTTAATTAAAGATCTTCCATATCAGCATTTAACTAAGTCAACTACTGCTAAATCCCTTAAATCTCTCTAAGAGATTGTTTATTAATGATTTTAAAGCGAAATCAAACAAAACAACAAACACCACAACTCAGCCTTGGTTTACCCGTATTCAATGGCGAAGCATTTCTCGAACAAGCTTTAGATTCCATATTAGCCCAGACTTATCAAGATTTTGAGTTGATTATTTCTGATAACGCTTCAACTGACAAAACTCAAGAAATTTGTCAAAGATATGCAGCTAAAGACCAACGCCTACGTTACTATCGCCACGCACAAAATCGTGGTGCTGCTTACAACTTCAATCGTGTATTTCAACTAGCTTCGGGTAAGTATTTTAAGTGGATAGCTCACGATGATCTGCACGCTCCGAGTTTTCTAGCTAAATGCGTTGAGGTATTAGAAAAAGATTCTTCTGTAATTTTGTGTCACTCCCAAGTCACCATAATTGACCGCCAGGGTAATTTTCTCCAAAACTATGATCTGAAGCTACGAACTGATTCTGCCAAGCCACACCAACGATTTCACGAACTTTTGAATCTGCATCTGTGCTACCAAATTTTTGGTGTAATCCGTGTTGACGCTTTACTACAAACACCTCTCATGGGCGATTACGGTCATGCAGATGGTCTTTTACTATCGAGACTAGCTTTATTAGGTCGATTTCATCAAATCCCCGAATATTTGTTTTTTGCCAGAAATCATCCCCAACAGTCGATGAGTTTGTATTTTCCTAATTATCTTTCCCTGGCGAGCCAAGATGCTTCTAAATCAATTACAGATATACCTGATCACTACTCCTATACAGTGTGGTTTAACCCTACTAAACAAGGAAAAATTTTCTTCCCTCACTGGCGCATTTTTTGGGAATACTGGCTGAGTGTGCAAAAAGCTTCATTATCTTGGTACGAGCAAATCTGCTGTTACTTAAGTATGTTTCAGCAATTAAGAGGTCTGGAATATTTATTAGTGCAAGATTTAATCCTCGCTAAAGATCAGTATTTTAAACATAGGCAAAATCACCCCAGCCGACTCGCAGACTAAAAATTAGAGGTGTTAATCATGACGACGACACAAAATAATAATGGCGATCGCAATGCGTACCCACATGCGAAGCAAGTCCGTAAGACTCAGGGTAATCACTCTACCTATCAAGATGCCAATTCTCTTAACTTAAATCAAATTGAGATGATTTCAATTCTGATTGTCGATGATAGCCAAATGATTCGCGAAGGACTTAAATTACTATTACAGTACGAACCTGATTTTGAAATAGTTGCCATGGCAGACAATGGCAAAACCGCGATCGAGCTAACCGAAAAATTGCAACCAGACATTGCTCTGATTGATATAGAAATGAGGAGTCAGAGCAACTTCCTATACCTTATAAACCAGCAAAATCACGAGCTATTGTCTGGATAATGATTGTTCTCACTACCTTAACAATTATGGCTTTGGCGATCGCCAAGTTATTGCCTAGTCTTTCTGCTCAGTTTTCTAGTCCTCCTCCCCCACCACCACCTCCTGTCCCAGCTAATCCCGAACCCACTGCTGTTTCCGCTTTAGGACGTATCGAGCCAGAAGGAGAGGTTATTCAAGTTTCCGCTTCTAGTGCTGCTGAAGCTTCTAAAGTAGACCAGCTTTTAGTCGAACGAGGCGATCAGGTGCGTAAAGGACAGACGATCGCTATTCTGGATAGTAACAGCCCTCGTCAGGCTGCTTTACAAAGAGCCAAAACCGATGTCCAAATTGCTCAAGCCAACCTTGCCAAAATCAAAGCGGGAGCCAAGACAGGAGACATCAACGCTCAAAAAGAAGCGATCGCTCGCTTAGAAGCTGAATTAGATGGTCAGATTTCGGCTCAACAAGCCACCATTTCCCGTTTACAAGCTCAATTAAACAATGCTGAGGTGGAATACCGTCGCTATGATCAACTTTATAAAGACGGTGCAATCTCGGCTTCTGAACTAGATACTAAGTAGACAGGGGTTAAAAAGTTCAGGTATGTAAAGCTTTATGAAGTATCTAGTTTTGACGGAAATCTGAATCGCTCTGCAACATATTTACCAGCCTCTGCTCTGGCATCAATTCCATCTATGACGGCATAATACTAA
>JBOFLX010000001.1:0-11428 GCA_051658085.1 Waterburya sp. | reverse complement strand
TAGCAGGTAGAATGCCAGGACACATGAATGTACTCTTAGCAGAAGCCAATGTACCCTACGACATTGTGTTGGAGATGGAAGAAATCAATGATGATTTTTCTGATACTGACGTAGTGTTAGTAATTGGCGCAAACGATACTGTTAATCCTAGTGCCTTAGATGATCCCAATAGTCCGATCGCAGGTATGCCCGTCATGGAAGTTTGGCACGCTCAAAATGTGGTAGTGCTGAAGCGTAGTTTGGGTATTGGTTATGCAGGGGTTGATAATCCTTTGTTCTATATGGATAACAATCAGATGCTTTATGGTGACGCGAAGCAGAATGTTAGCGCGTTGTTGAATGAGTTGTCTAAAAGTGAAAAAGAATTGGTTGCTGCTTAATGTGGCTTGAGTTATTTTTAAATCCTCTCTAGTTTTCTAGGGAGGATTTTTCATTGCCTTGTTTTTAATTGCTTTGCCAAGAGTGAAAACAATTAATCTAATGGAACTAGCGACAGGTTTTCGTACCCAGGCGCAAACAGATTCTAGCTATAAACGTTTACAAAGGTTATGTACGCAATTTCGATCTAGATTATGCCGTGATTGCTTTGGCAATAGTAAGCATTATGGACATACCGCCACCTTGGGTTCTCAGTACAGATAGAACCGAGTGGTCATTTGGCACAACTAGATTTAATATTCTGCTCCTAGGTGTAGTTCATGAGGGCGTTGCATATCCTGTGGTTTGGAAAATGTTGGATAAAAAAGGCAACTCTAATAGCGATGAACGAATGGATTTACTCGACCGATTCTCTCAAATATTTCCCGATGCTCAAATAGCTTATTTAACTGGCGATCGCGGCTATATTTCTCAAGACCTGTTTGAGAAGCTTTATGAGCAACAACTCAAGCTAATTACTCGATATAAAAAGAACATGAAACAAAAACTAGTCAAGCTAATAGATAAAATTCTCTTGCGTAAAAGAGTCTTAATCGAGACTGTTAATGACCAACTCAAAAATATGTTTCAAATTGAACATCTCTTGCATCGAAGTATTTGGAATTTTCTCGTCAATCTGATGGCTGGATTGATTGCTTACTCTTATTTACCTCATAAACCCTCTCTTGATTTAGAACCCAAAGCTTTGTCTGCTCTTCCTCCTGCTGTTTTTTAATCCGTCGAACTCACGTTGTAAGACAAGCTACTTGGAGGGCGCAAGTCTTGCGCCCCTAAATTTGACTTCCGCGAAGCGATACTAGATTTAGAGCAGATAGTCTGATACCTTGGTAATCTGACCATTCATTGAACATTAAACATTAAAGATTCAGCACCGTTGATAAATGTTAAATGATCAATGACAAATGAAATATCGCAAATATCAACTGCAAAGCAAAATTAAATCTTGTCGGACGGGTAATTGGCAATGTCTTCTTCAGATTCAAATAACAATTTAGATTGGCTACACCGAGGTACAAGCGAAATCTTCCCAGACCGACCAGACTCGGATAATCCCAATGAAAATTTAAGTCAACGAATAATAAAAAGCGATCGCGAAGCGTGGGCTGCGCCCAATCGCCCGTTAAGGGTCAAGTTGGGTATCGATCCGACAGGTACAGATATTCACTTGGGACATAGTATTGCCTTCCGTAAGTTACGGGCATTTCAAGATGCAGGACATATTGCCGTAGTAATTATTGGGGACTTTACTGCCCAAATTGGCGATCCTACAGGGAAATCAGAAGTCCGCCGTCAATTAACCCCTGAAGAAGTCAAAGCCAACGCACAAAGCTATTTAGACCAATTACGCCCAATTTTAGATTTTGATACCCCTGGACGCTTAGAAATTCGTTATAACTCTGAATGGCTAGGTAAATTAAACTTGGCAAAAATTCAGGAATTACTAGCAACGATGACCGTCGGACAGATGCTAGCTAAAGAAGGTTTTGCTGAACGTTACAGCCAAGAAAAGCCCATTTTCCTCCATGAATTTTTATACCCTTTGATGCAGGGTTATGATTCGGTAGTTGTTGAAGCAGATGTAGAGTTGGGAGGGACGGATCAGAAGTTTAATATTGCTGTTGGACGAGATTTACAAAGGCACTTTGGTAAACAGACTCAATTTGGTTTACTTCTGCCAATTTTATTGGGGACAGACGGGATACAAAAAATGTCTAAGTCCTTAAATAACTACGTTGGACTACAGGAAGATGCTTTGTCCATGTATTCTAAACTGGAGAAAACACCCGATAATTTACTGTCAGATTATTTTGAACTGTTAACTGATTTAGATTTAACCAAACTACCTGATAATCCTAGAGAATTACAAAAATTACTAGCGATCGCTATTACCTCCCAATTTCACGGTCGAGATGCAGCCTTACAAGCACAGCAAACAGCAGAACAGATTGTCCTGCAAGGTAATACCGCAGGTGGTGATAACATTCCCGAATATTCTTTGTCAGCAGTAGAATTTCCTGCCAAACTATTCTATATCTTAGGTGCTAGTGGCTTATGTCAAAGTAGTGGTGAAGGTAGAAGACAAGTACAGGGAGGTGCTGTTCGTTTAGAGGGCGCTCGCCTGACTGATGTTAATCTTACTTTTACTTCTCCTGATGATTTGGCAGGAAAAGTGTTACAAGTAGGCAAGAAAAAGTTTATTCGCCTAGTTTTATAAATAGTAATTAAGTAAAAATTAATAGTGAAGGTTAAGTTTTTGAGAATCAGGCGAGCGGGCATATTAGCATTAATTGTCTTTTTGATTATGCCCATCCAGTTAGTTGATAGTCAGACGAACAACTCAGCAGATAATACATTTAGTTGTCCTAATGATCTCAAAAAATTATCTTCTTTATTACTAAAAGATTTACCACAATATAGCAATCGAGTTATTAGTAGAACTCAAGATAATAATAGAGAAGCAGGGTTTGAAAATTATATTATTACTGCCAGCAATGCCGAACTTCAACCTCTAAATCTACCTAAAATCAAATATCATTCTTCTGAGTCTGAAGAACCACAACAAATCTTTTTTACAGTCTTAGAAAGACAATATCAAAATAACAAAATAATTGATATTCAAACCTATCATTGGTTATTTTTAGTTCAAACAAATGACGGTTGGCATATGGTCATGATGTTTTCTCGTTTTGGTAGTTCTAACGAGCAATCTCCGCCTGCACCGCCGATAGAATCTACTGATGGCATCATTGGTCAAGGGGTTGAACTTTGGTTAAGAGACTGTCGTGCTGGAACAGTGAGAATATAAATTTATCTCTACTTATTATGAAGTTTTTAGTTTAAAAACTTACAAGTTAAATTATTCGCGATCGCAGTAAAAAAACCTACTACCTACTACCTACTACTTACTACCTTTTTTGCTACTTGCTACTTCGAGGGCGCAAACCTTGCGCCCCTACATCTGACATCTGATCTAAAAATTGAGTATTGTATAGTTAATTTGTTACCCTATTAAATCTTCAAGTTTAAGTTGTAAATTGGGAAAAAGATTAGAGGTAATTGTATCTTTTAAGCGATATTGTTGCTGTTGATATACGCTATTAATCAGTTGACAGACAGTAAAAGTGGGTTGTTTAGGATTACCGATGAATTGTAAGCCACCTAGAACACGAAAGTCTACAATCCAATATTCTGGGATATCAAGAAAAGCATATTCTTCTACTTTTCGAGCATAGTCATCTTGCCAATTTGTACTAACAACCTCGACAACAAGTTTAATAGTACTACCATTACAAATAATTGGTTCTGTTTGCCAAAATGGTTCAGTGTTTAGTTGAACTTTATCCAAAACAATTACATCTGGACGCAGTGCTGTAGCTGAAGCAGCAGGAGGTTTAATCAAGCAATTTTTGGGGATTAACCAGTTTAAATTAGAGCGAAAAATTTCTGAATAGATTCTACCTGCAATACTTCCTGAAACTTCTTCATGAGGGCCTGTGGGTTGCATATCACGCAGTTCTCCATCAATCAGTTCGTAGCGAGGGTTATTTCCATATGAGGCGATAAATTCCTCGAAAGTTAGAAGTTTAGGCGAGATGTAGGTCATAGAGTATACATTTTATAACAGTATTAGATTTAAACAAATTATTATTTAATAGTAAATATTGATTGTTTGGACTATTAATAAATTTTAAGTATAAATTAATGAATTAATGAAACAAAAAGAAATTGCTGTTGAGTTTAAAAATGTTAGTTATCAGATAGAGCGACGCTCTATATTGCAAGATCTAAATTTGACTATTAATCAACGTGAAGTTTTAGTATTGTTAGGTCGTAGTGGCAGTGGTAAAACTAGTATTCTTAAGCTCATCAATCATCTGTTAGTGCCAACATCTGGACAAGTAATAGTAGCAGGAAATTCAACAGTTGATTGGGATGTTATTCAATTGCGTAGAAAGATTGGGTATGTCATCCAAGAAATTGGTTTATTTCCTCATTTTACAGTTGAAGCAAATGTCGGGTTAGTTCCTTATTTAGAAGCTTGGAAGCCCAAGCAAGTGCGATCGCGTGTCTATGAATTATTATATTTAGTCGGTCTAGAACCCAAACAATTTGCCCATCGCTATCCTGAACAACTTTCTGGAGGACAAAGACAGCGTGTTGGTGTAGCAAGAGCCTTGGCTGCCGATCCACCCATATTATTAATGGACGAACCTTTTGGCGCACTCGATCCGATTACACGTTTAGATTTACAACAGCAGTTTCGCAACTTACAAGCACAACTAGGCAAAACAGTTATTTTTGTCACCCATGATATTCAAGAAGCTTTAGTTCTTGCTACGAGGATTGGTTTAATGTTTGAAGGAAAATTGGTAACATTAAGTTCACCGTCAGAATTTCTGCAATCTCAACATCCAGAAGCACAAAGATTTGTAGCTTGTCTGAGAAGTTTAAATTATTGAAATTCAATCTGGTAAGGTGGGCAAAAGTATTGTTAAGCACGTTATCAAGTTCAACCTGAGTGTTGCCCACCCTACTAAACTCGTATTTTATTTTAAGTCAATGACCTTAATAACCAAAAATATTGTTTAGCAGTTTGTCTTTTGTCTCCTACGCCCCAGAAATTTTATATCGCACGGGGGAACACCTAGTTTTAGTTACCATCGCGATCGCTATTGCTATTTTAATAGGTATTCCTCTAGGTATTTTAATTACTCGCCAACCAAAACTAGTGCAACCTATTCTGGGTTTGGCTAACGCTATGCAAACTATTCCCAGTCTGGCTATCTTTGGCTTTTTGATTTCTGTGCCGTTTTTGGGAGGAATTGGCAAAATCCCCGCGATTATTGCCTTGACTCTCTATGCTTTATTACCTCTGATTCGTAATACATATACAGGGATTACTAGTATCGATCCTGCTATTCGCGAGGCAGGTAAAAGTATGGGAATGACAGATAGACAATTGCTATTTATGGTAGAGCTTCCTTTATCATTGAGCGTTATTATGTCTGGGGTACGGGTAGCAACAGTCATTTGTGTTGGTATTGCGACGATCGCCTCGGCAATTGGCGGTGGTGGTTTGGGTGTCTTTATTTTTCGGGGAATTGCGACAGTCAATAATCAACTCATTTTAGCTGGTGCGATTCCAGCAGCTGCGATCGCCTTATTTTTTGATTTTGTTCTTGGTTGGTTAGAGAAACTATTAAGTCAAAATAAACAGACGCATATATTTAATCGTCAATTGGCTTGGCGTTTGGGAATATGCGCTTTTTTAATCGTTGGTTCGTTACTTGTTGCTTATCGCTCGAATCTATTATGGGCAACGAGTAATCAGAAAATTATCATTGGCTCTAAAGATTTTACAGAACAAGTAGTTTTAGGGGAACTATTAGCGCAACAAATTGAAGCACAAACTAATATCAAAGTTGATCGTCGTCTTAATTTGGGTGGAACTTTTATCTGTCATGAAGCTGTCAAAGCAGGAAAAATTGATGGTTATGTAGAATATACTGGAACTGCTTTCACTTCTGTTCTTAAAGAAAAACCGATTACCGATCCTCAAGCCGTTTATCAACAAGTCAAACAAAAATACGAGCAAAAATTTCAACTAGAGGTGATGAAATCTTTAGGCTTTGAAAATACTTTTGCTATGGTTATTCGTCGTGAAGATGCCGATCACTTGGGGATTAAAACTCTTTCTGATGCTGCTCAATATACTCCTCAATGGCAAGCAGGATTTGGTTATGAATTTATGAATCGGGAAGATGGATATCCGAAATTAGCTCAAGTTTATAATCTAAAATTTGCCCAGCCTCCACAAGAAATGGATTTAGGTTTAATTTATAAAGCTCTAGCTGATAAACAAGTAGATATGGTAGCTGGAAATTCTACCGATGGTTTAATTTCTGTTCTTAATTTAACCGTATTAAAAGACGATAAAAAATATTTTCCTCCCTATGAAGCTGTACCAATTTTTAATCGCCAAACTTTAGAAAAATATCCCCAATTACGACCAGCGATCGCTCAACTAACTGGTGTTATCTCTGCACAGGAAATGCAAAAGCTGAACTATCAAGTCGATAATCAATCTCTAGCAGTTGAGCAAGTAGTTACTAAATTTCTTGAATCTAAAAATTTATTACCTAAATAGGGTTTACTGACAAAGCTCGTAAATCACAGCTAATTAAACTAGACGTAATTTAGATTATTGAATGATCTATTTTATTAAAATTAATTATTTATGTCAGATTTAAGATTTCGCCCGTCTTTATGGGTATCAATTTGGATTACTATTACACCTAATTTATATTTTTTTGTTTTAACACCATTTTTGGTGATGTGGCTTGCTAGTTTTGGCAATTTTAAATATTCAGTTATGTTTGTTTCTGCTATATTCCTATTTATATTCCTAATTTCTTTTATTTGTTTTAGTATTTATGGCGTATATGCTTTTCAGATTACTGTAAATAAAACAGGAATTTATGGTTACAATATTCTGAGCAATGGTAGTTTTGTAGCTTGGGATGAAATAGACAAAATCGAACCATATTCTTTTTTTGGTTGCCGATATCTGCGTTTATTTTTTTATAACTCCACAGTTCCTCTATGGATACCTTTATTTTTAGTCAATCAAAAACAGTTTAATCAAACAGTAATTGAATATAGTCCTCAAAATAATCCGTTACATATTGCTTTATTAAATATAGATGAATTATTTTACAAAATACCTTTTCATGGCAAAGCGAAAAATAGACTAGAAATCAAACAAAAACAGCAACAAAATAAGAGCAAGAATTACTTGAAATTAAGTTCAATATTTCAGACAGAAAATAAAACCATTTCCCCTTGGATGGAACAAAGTATATTTTCTATTCCACCAGAAGCAAATACTTATGGTTATTGTACTGGAAACCAACTGTTTACTTGTTCTCGTTCATCTTTAATTGAAAATATTAAATCCGATAGCAAAAAATTAATTAATCTGGTTTGGACTCCTGAAACCTCTAATTTAGTATCTCCAGAAGAAGTCCCTTGGTTAATTGATAGTTTATATACTAGGGAAAAAACTCATTTAAAACAGAAATTTTCAGGAAATTTAATTAACTGTTTGTTTTGGGGAATTATATTTTTGGCGAATTTCAATGAATCAGCAGCAATTAGACAAATTACATTGTTTAATTGGATAGCGATCGCGATTATTCCAGCTATAGAAGACAGTTGGAAATTGTATCAGTCGAGAATTAAAACTCCTCAACGTCTTGCCGAAAACAGTCAAGAAAATCGCTATACTGCATGGATTAAAAATTCTGACGCGCCTTGGACGAGATTATTAACTGGTTGTATATCTATAGTGGCTATAGTACAAGCGATAGTCTTTTTTCTGCCGAAAATCAATTCATCAATTGAAACCGCAGGTATTATCAAATCAGCAGTCTGGCAAGGAGAACCCTGGAGAATTTTAACAGGAACATTATTACATGGTAATCCTATCCATTTCATGTTTAACATTACGGCTCTTTTCATTCTTAGTAAATTAATCGAAGTAATTACTCATCGCGCCTATGTTCCTCTAGTATTTTTAATAACTGCTTTGTGTGGTAGTGTATTCAGTCTGTTGTTAATACCTAATACTTCTTCCGTTGGTGTATCTGGAGGGATCATGGGCTTATTGGGATTTTTATTTATTTTAGGTAGAAAACATAAGCATTTTTTCCCCGCAAATCATCAACAGATGTTAATTAAAGCTACTATATATACTTTTTTAGCAGGCTTACTAGCCCATCAAGTGATTGATAACCCAGCCCATCTTGGTGGTTTTTTAGGAGGTATATTTTTAGGAGAAAAACTAGTTTCCCACCAAAATTTCACCATTCCTATGAAACAAGTTTCTCGTTCAATAGAAATCATGGGAATAATTTCAGGTGGAATAATCTTGATCGCAACTTTATTTACCATTTACAAAATGATTATTATTTGATGAGATTAACAATAAATTTCTGCTGGTGGTTTTCAGCGCGAACAGAAGTTCGTTAACATATAAACAATCCTATAACCTATAACCTATAACTTTTTTGCTATCTGCTATCTGCTATCTGCTATCTGCTACTTAAAAAAAGCCTATTACCTATTACCAATCACTAATCCCCAATCCCCAGTCACCAATCATGAATACCACATTATCTGACTCAGTTCTTTTCCCCGTCATGGAGACAGAACAATTACAAAAATTAGAAACCTGTGGCACAATTTTAAAACTGATGCCCGACCAAGTTTTGTTTAGCGAAGGCGATATAGCCAATAGTTTTTATGTTGTTTTAGAGGGGCAAATTAAAATTACCAAACAACTTGGTGCTGAAGAATTAGTAATTACTGTTCATCAACGGGGTGAGTTTACAGGTGATTTGAGTATGCTAACTGGGGGAATATCTCAAGTTACTGGTAGAAGTGTTGGTATTAGTCGGGTGATCGAGTTTGACGATTTTAAGGAATTACTTAAAGGTTGTCCTAGTAGTATCGATATGTTTGTGCCTGCCTTGGCGGAAAGATCAAAGGATTTAGAAATAAAACTACGCCAACAAGAGAAATTAGCAGCATTAGGTAAATTATCGGCAGGATTAGCTCATGAATTAAATAATCCCGCAGCAGCAGGTAGAAGAGCAGCTAAACAACTGGGAAGCGCGATCGCGTCTCTACAAAAGAATATGCTCTCGCTTCGGGGAAAACATTTTTCTACTAATCACCGACAACTTTTAGCTCAATTGCAGCAACAGGCAATTAGTCAGATGAATTGTAAATCATCTTTATCGCCTCTAGAACAAAGCGATCGCGAAGATGAGTTAGCTGACTGGCTGGAATCTCTTGGTGTAGAAGATGCTTGGGAATTATCTCCGAGTTTAGTTCATGCAGGTATAGAGCGATCGCAATTAGAACCTTTAGCTAACGACATGGAAGCGGAAGCCTTCACCGAAGCTTTGATTTGGCTAGAAGCAACTTTAACTATGAACGGATTAGTTAATGAGGTTGAGCAAAGTACTAGTAGGATTTCTGACTTAGTAGGGGCAATTAAAAATTATTCTTATATGGATCAAGCTGCCATACAAGAAGTAGATCTCCATGAGGGGTTAGATAATACTCTAAAAATCCTCCATCACAAGCTCAAGTATGGGGTAACAGTTCACAAAGAATATAGCAGCAATATTCCCAAGTTATCAGTATATGGCAGTGAACTTAATCAAGTTTGGACAAACTTAATCGATAACGCGATCGACGGGATGAATGGTAAGGGAGAATTAACTATTCGTACTGCTATGGAAAATAATTGTGTTTTAGTAGAAATTATCGATAATGGTACAGGTATCCCTCCTGAAATTCAATCTCGTATTTTTGAACCTTTTTTTACTAGTAAAGCAGTTGGCAAGGGTAGCGGTTTAGGTCTGGATATTGCTCGTCGGATTGTGGTACAAAAACATAAAGGTAATCTGCGTTTTGAATCTCAGCCAGGCAAAACTAACTTTCAAGTACGTATTCCTGTGAAAATTGACGGATAAGTAATCAGTGAACGGAGTTATGAAGATGGAAGTCTTAAATATCAATAGACATCTACAGAAAGAAAATAAACATGAATGCATCTAATATTAATTACGAATTAAATATACTCAAAGCAGCGATAAACAATTATTTAGATCGAACTTTGCCCTCAGATGCTAACCAGGCATTGTATTTAATTCAATATCAAATCGACGATTTTGTTTGGAATATAGCTACATCAATTCATAGTCAAAGTGGTTATAAAGTTGACTTTTCTTTGGTACGCGATCTTGCTAATGATCGAATTGAATCTTTGAGAATGCTTGCAGCAAGACAAGCAGAAGAAGCAAGACAAAAACCTTTGGAAGAAAAGAAAAGAAAAATTGAAGAAGCTCGTAGAATAGCAGAAGCTGAAGCAAAAAGGAAAGCAGAAGAAGAAGCTAGGAAAATTGAACAAGCCCGTATAGAGGCTGAAGCTAAAAAAAGGACACCTGCTGAAATAAAAAGAGAAGAAGAAGCTAGATATAAAATTTGGGGGAATATCCTTGATGACATACACGAACGTCAGATAACTTTATTTGAAGAAGTTATAAAAAAGGCAACGGAAACATATAAACCTCAATACAGCTTGGATCGAAATATATTTAATAATTTTTTAAAGTCTAGAGAAGAAATATTCAGAAAAATTATTAATATAATAGCTGAGTTTCTAGATGAACCAGAAGATAATGTAAATCTTAAAACTAGTTTTCCAGATCCAAGATTTGGAAGTTTGTATATTATCGAACAGATTGAATATGAATTTAATGTGAAATTTCCTTCAAACTATATTCACTATACGGGATATTTAACATCAGTAAGAATTTATTTCTACATAGTATGCTGTTTGAAAGAACAGCGCGTTATTAGATGATTAATTAAATTACTATTATTCAAACTATTTATTTTACGCAGCATCCACAATCTCCTTTGCAACATCATTCTCCCTCACAGATAACCCCTTCGTGTTTCTTTCTTTGCGTCTTTGCGTGAGACAAAAAAATTCTCCTAGTTTTAGGAGAATTCAAAAATAACTTGTATAAACACTAAGCAGTAACAAATTCATTATCAGTCTTAGACAACTCATTCAATAACGCACTAACATTTTGCTTCGCGTCACCATAAAGCATCTGATTATTATCCATATAAAACAAAGGATTATCAACCCCTGCATAACCAATACCCAAACTACGCTTCAGCACCACCACATTTTGAGCGTGCCAAACTTCCATGACGGGCATACCTGCAATCGGACTATTAGGATCATCTAAGGCACTAGGATTAACTGTATCGTTTGCGCCAATTACTAACACTACGTCAGTATCAGAAAAATCATCATTGATTTCTTCCATCTCCAACACAATGTCGTAGGGTACATTGGCTTCTGCTAAGAGTACATTCATGTGTCCTGGCATTCTACCTGCTA